>JAEUQA010000024.1 GCA_016789845.1 Chromatiales bacterium | reverse complement strand
ACCGCCCTCCCGCTCGAGACTCGCGGACTCGATTCTCGCGGGAGGTCGGTCGCGCCGGGCGGCGCCCCTACACGTCGTAGTCGTCGAAGTCCTCGAGCGCCTTGCGCAGTGCCCGGCGCTCCCGGGCCTCCTCGATCTTGCGGGCGGCGATCAGGTGGAATCCCGGCCTGGGGGTGGGTGCCGCGGAGGACTGCTGGAATTCAGCCGCCGATTCCTCGGCCTCCGCTGCCTCTTCCGGGTTTTCCCACTGGTAGTCGCCAGAGTCTGCTTCGCGCTTCGCCATCGCGGATGATCCTGTGGCCAGCCGGTTTCGGGCGAAAGATATTTCAACTGGGGCGCAAGTCAAGCGGCAGGTGGTCAGGCCCGCCGGTGGCCGCCCCCGGGCGGGCGGCGGTGGGCATAATCGGGTCTGGAAACAAGGGGGAACCCGTCATGAGTGCTGCACATCCCTGGCTCGAACCGGCCAACTGGCCCAAGACGCCCTATCCCCGGGAGCTGCTCGAGGAGCGCATTGAACGGGTGCTGACGATGACCAACATCGGGGTCCTGTCGACCATTGGCAAGGACGGGCCGATCGGCAGTCCCGTGGAGTTCTACGCCGACGTGCTCTCGGTCTACATCTTTCCGCAGCCCAACAGCCCCAAGCTGAAGGCGATGCAGCGTGACCCGCGGGTGTCCTTTGCCGTCATGAACCCCATGGCCGGCTGGGCCTGCACGATGGGCGCGCAGCTGTTCGGCCAGGCGAAGCTGCTCGAGGTGGGTACGCCTGAGTGGCAGCGGGGCATGGAGGTCTTCAAGTGGCCGGCGTCGTCCTTCGAGGTTGGTCGGTCACTGGCTAACGGACCGCCCCAGGGCCTTCTGATGCGGCTGGATCCCGATCGCGTGGTCTACACGGAGCACTTTCTCCGCAGGCACGGGTACGCGCCACGGCAGATCTGGCGCCGGGACGGGTGAGCCGGCCCCGGTTGAATTCCCCGGTCCTGATCCCTATCGTCCCCGCAGATTCTTCCAGTACACCCGTCGAGGAGCCCGCATGCCCACGCTGATCGAAAAGCACCTTGCCTACGTCGACAACGCCACGGTCACCGCCGAGAAGCGCCAGCAGAAGTTGTGGAAGGCCGTGACGGCCAGGCGCGGCAAGGGCGGCATTCTCCCGCTCACCGATCCGGTCCTGGACGAGTACATCCAGGCGGCCCGCATGACGGCCTCCCTGATGATCGACATCGAGATGGTCCGGGACGAGTACCTGGCGGAGAAGGCTGGCCAGCGGCGCAAGGCCACCCGCGGCAAGGCCAGGTTGGCCGGGAAGGGCAAGGCTGCCCCCCGGCGCAAGGCCGGCAAGAAGCGCTAGAGCCGGACCACCCCGGCGCTGTGCTGTACCGGGGTGGCCAGGCGCCGCGCCGGTTTCAGCCGGCAGCCTGGCTGGCCAGGCGCTTGTTCAGGCGTAGCGCCGTCGGAATGAAGAGCGCCAGCGCCAGCAGGCAGCAGACGATCGCGACGGTGTTCGCCGGACCGAAGCCCTGGCCCGTCAGGAACCGGCCGGCGATCACCGGCCCCAGGAAGAAGCCACCGATCTGGGCGGTGGGAATCAGCAGGCTCACCTTGCCGGTGGTGTCGCTGAGCGCGATGGTTCCCATCATGTAGGGACCTGTCAGGTTCCAGAAGATCTGGAACACGGCGGCGGTGACGGCGAACTGCAGGAAGCTCATCTGCCCCTGCAGCAGGGCGATCATGGCCACCTGCACCAGGAGGGCCACGGTGACCGGGATGATCCGGCCGATCCGGTCTGCCAGCCAGGAGGCCGCCAGGGCCCCCGACGTGGCGATGCCGGTGGAGATGCCGAGTGCCACGCCCACCTGGGCCGGATCGATGCCGGCGGAGCTACCGATCAGCTTGACGAAGGCCCAGATCGCGCCGAGGCCCGTGCACCAGATCAGCATCACCGCCAGGGCAACGAACGCCGGCCCGGCCGACCCGCCGGTGCCTGTCGCCGCGGCGTGGTGGCCCGCGGGAGCCGAAGGCTGGGGGATCCAGACGGTGGTGAGGAGGGTCAGGGCGGCCAGTCCAGCCAGGGGCAGCAGCACCCCGCCGATACCTGCGTCCCTCGGCAACGGCAGGAGCAGGAAACACAGCACGCCCAGGGCGACCTGGGCGGCGATGAGGAACGCGAAGTTCCGGTCCTTCTGCGCCGTGCCGCTGATGATGCCGATGGCAAGGGCGAAGGCGGTGCCCTCGCCGAAGAAGCCGACCGCGAAACGCAGTGCGATGAGGGCGCCCGCGGTCGTCTGGTAGCTCGACACGACGTTGCCGCCCACCACCACCAGCAGGGCGATGATCGCCGCCGTCCGCCAGCGGACCCGTCCCATCCACAGCGTCGCGGCGAGCGGCGCCAGCGCGGTGCCGAGCGCCTCGACCGCGAAGATCTGTCCGGCCGCGTCGGCCGGCAGGCCAAGGGCGGCGACGAGCACCTCCGTCATGATCGGCCCCGCCATGATGGCGAGGACGCCCACGCAGCTCAGCAGGACGGCGGCGACGATGGTCGTGGGCTTGTCAGCGGACATGGGTGCAATTCCCGAACGAGGAAGGATGGGGCGCTACTCTACCTTGGTAGGAGCGCCTTGAGGCGCGACTGTCGTGCCAGTACCGGCGCCACCGCCCCAGTCGGCCACGACGCGAAAGCCGTTGTAATAGAGCCGCCGCTCCGGCGCGTAGCGGTCCCGGGTGGCGACCAGGCAGACGTCGGGCTGGTTGTACCAGGAGCAGCCCCGCAGCACTTTCTCGTCGCCGGTGGCGGGACCGGCCGGGTCCTTCAGCGGGGAGACCCGGTAATAGTCGGCCTGGTACCAGTCCCGGGTCCACTGCCACACGTTGCCCACCATGTCGTAGAGCGCGAAGGCATTGGGTGGAAAGCTGCCCACCCGCGTCGTCATCGGTTGCGACTTCGAGAGGCGGTCGCCTTCCCGATCCCACCAGGCCTTCCAGCCGTCCCGGTCGACCAGCCTGCCGATGCGCCAGATCGCCGTGTTCGCCGCGTCGACCTGCCAGCGGTCGCCGAAGACGAAGGGCCGGCCCTCGCTGCCGCCGCGCGCCGCGTATTCCCACTCCGCCTCGGTGGGCAGGCGATAGGCGGTGCCGGTCCCGGCCGCCAGCCACTGCGCATAGGCGGCCGAGTCCTCGAAGTTCACATTCACGACCGGGTGATTGGGGAAGCGGGCGCCGTAGTCGCCCCACCCCCTGGGCGGCAGTGGCGGCTCCCGCTTCGTGGCGGCGGCGAATGCCGCGTACTGGGCATTGGTTACGAGGAACCGGCTGATCCGGAACGGCGACAGCTCCACGTCGTGCACCCGGGCGTAGTCATCCCCGAACCCAGGCTGGACCTCCGGGCCCGCGTAGCCCATGCGGAAGCGTCCGCCGGGCAAGGCCACCATCTCGGGATGGATTGCCCCGCCATGCAGGACGCCGAACAGGTCGCCGGCGGTGGCGGCGGCTATCCCTGCCTGTTGCGCCGATCCCTCGATAGCCACCGTCCCCGCCGGCTGTGCCGGCGCCGGCCGGCGACCGCGCCTGCCGGTGAAGGTGCCGCGGCCGTACAGGCCGAAGTCGATCGTGCCGGTCATCTCGTCGCCCCGCACGGTCGCCCGGTAGACGGCGGCCATGGGCTCGCCGCCGAATTCCAGCACCGCGGTGAACTCGAGAGTCGCCCCGGTCACGCTGCCCACGAAGCGGCCGCTGGCGGAGTCGCTCTCGATGAAGCCGATGACCCGCTGGCCCTCCTGCCTGAACAGCACGTCGCGCCGGCCAGGGCCATTCTGGGAATCCACGTCGAAGTACCATTCCCCCGACAGGTCGGTGGTCGCCGCGGCCACGACGGACGGCAGGACACCGGCGATCAGGGCCAGGACGCAGAGTGCGGCGGGCAGCATGCGGCGCCTCCAATCCAGGTACCAGGAGAACGGCTCCATTCTCCGTGATCATCCCCCGATAAGTACATTCCACAACCGCGCACCGGCCTCCGTCGGCGCAACGCGTGCCAGAATCGGACCGGTTTCCGCAGCACTGGCCCGCCATGCACACCGACATCATCCTCGAAGCCGACCTCACCCCGTCCCAGGTGGCCGAGCTCGCGCAGCTTGCGGAGGGGTATGGCATCCGCGGCGTCTGGACCCAGAACTACGCCAGCGGCCGGGACCCCTTTCTCTGCCTGATGCCGGCGGCGGCCGCCACGACGAAGATCATGCTCGGCGCCGTCGTCATCAGCCCCTACGAGATGCACCCGCTGAAGATCGCCACCGCGGTGTCCACCCTGAACGAGTACGCGAGCGGGCGGGGCATGGTGGTCATCGGCGGCGGGGGCGAGTGGCCCGGCGTCCTCCGCGTGAAGTACGGCAAGCGCGTCACCGGCTGCGGCGAGGCGGTGGCGATGGTGAAGCGCGCCGTGGCGGGCCAGGTGGTGCAGTGGGACGGCCAGGTCTACAAGGCCCGCTACTTCCGCTCCGCCTGGGTGAAGGGCACGCCGCCCATCATCTACGCCGGTGCCACCGGCCCGAAGATGATGGACATGGCCACCCGCTTCGCCGACGGCACCATGCTGAGCGACATGATCCTGCCGATGCTCCCCCGGACCATGGGCTACGTGCGGGAAGGGCTGGCGAGGCATGGCCGGGCTCCGGACAGCTTCCGCGTGAACAACTTCTGCGCCTTCCACATCAAGGACGACCGGGAGGCGTCCTATGCCGAGGCACGCCGGGAGCTGATGCTCCGGGGCTGGCTCGACGAGGCCTGGTACGAGCCGTTCCTCACCACCGAGGAGGCCGCCATCGTGGGCGCGAACAAGAAGGCGTTCCTCACCGCCTTCCGCACCAAGAGCGGGGACATCCAGGGCGTGCCGCCGGAAATCTGCGCCAAGCTGGTGGAGGGACTCAGCCTGGCCGGCGACCTCAGTGATCTCGACCGCCATGCCGAGCGGCTCCGGACGTTCGCCGCGGCCGGCATGACCGAGAATGCCCTGCGGCTGCACGACGACCCGGCCCGGGCCATCCACATCATCGGCCGGGAGCTCATGCCGCGGTTGCGGCATTGACCTTCGACCTAGGTCCAATGTTCAAATGACGGCGTGCAGTTCCCGGTTCACTCCATCCGTCTCCTCGCCCTGCTCCTGCTGATCCCGGTCACGGGAGCCTTCGCCGGGCATGAGCTGCCCGTGAACCCGGCCACCCGGCGCTGGTACGACCCCGCCGAGGTCGAGCGGGGCCAGGCCCTGTACGCGGCCAACTGCGCGGCCTGCCACGGGGACCGGGGCCAGGGCCAGCCCAACTGGGAGGAGCGGGACGAGTCCGGCTACTACCCGGCGCCGCCCCTGGACGGCACGGGCCACTCGGCCAATCATCCGATCACCCAGATGCTGCGAACCCTCGACACCGGAGGTGGGTCCATGGGCGGCACCATGCCGTCCTTCTCGGACGTCCTTGCCGACGGTGACAAGCGGGCGGTCATCGCCTGGGTCCAGAGCCTGTGGCCGCCGGCCATCTACGAGGCCTGGCTGGGCGTCCACGAAGACGAGTGACACGGAGAGGGGTAAGCAGATGCACCACGCAGACCGGGGCTTGATCGCAGCAGGGCTGCTGGCAGTGCTGGCGGCCGCGCCGGCCGCGCTGGCCCACGGGCCGGTGGCCCGCAATGCGGAAGGACAGGTGGCAGCGGCCCGCCTGTTCGCCTCGGACTCCGCGACCGGCGAGGTGGTCGCCATCGATCTCCCCGAGGGCAAGGTGGTCACGCGTCTTGCGACGCCGCCCTACATACTCACGCTGGGCCTCACCCAGGACAGCCGTTACCTGTTTGCCATGCGGGGCCGGGACACGAAGCGGGACACCATCACCGTGATCGATACGGGCGTGGAGGCCGGCGCGGGCAAGTTCCTGTTCCCGTCCGTGGTGCGCAGCTGGGTGGGCAGCGCGCCGGGTGGCGTGCATGACGGGCACCTCTCTACCATCGGCGGGCAGGATGCCGTGTTCAACGAAGGCACCGGCGAGGTGGAGATCTACGAAGCCAGCGACTTCGGTTCCCTCGGCGCCGTGCCGGTGCGCAGGCTGAAGCTCGCCGCGCCGGACCACTACCATTACCAGGAGGCCGGCGACAATCTCTACGTGGGCCACCTGGCCAAGGGCCTCGTGCAGATCCTCGACCGGCAATCGGGCAGGGAAGTCGCGCGGGTGGCGGGCTGCCCGGTCCTCCACGGCATGTGCGACGACCAGGAGACCGGGCGCCTGTTCTTCGCCTGCATGGGCAACGTCGTGGTCGTCGGCACCCGCGGGGAGGAAGCCAACCGGGAAGTGGCCCGCATTCCCTACCCGTCGAAGCAGCGCGCCGCGATCTTCATGCACGGCAAGGACGGCGTGATGTGGGGCACGTCGGAGGGCGCCAACCCCGCCATACTGCGGCTCGACGGCCGGAAGCAGCCCTACGCCTTCGAGTCGATTCCCGTGAACGCGGCGATCCAGCGCGGCGTCACCGAGGACGGCAGCTTCATCCTCCTGTACTCCCGCGACGGGACTCTCGACATCCGTGACGGCGGCACGGGCGAGTCACTGCGCAAGGTGAGGGTTTCCCGGAAGTTCGACAGCGAGTACCACGAGCACGTGGACAAGGCGTTGCTCCCGGAGATCGTCACCCTCGGCAACACCGCCTACATCACGATCCCGCCGAAGGGCGTGATCGTCGAGGTGGACATCCTGGCCGGCAAGGTGCTCCGGAAGATCAAGGTTGGGGGCCAGCCCACGCGGCTCGTGGTGGTCAAGGCCGGCGGAACGCCGGTGGTCACGGGCCTGAACCGGGCTGCGCCCTAGTCCGGCGCTGGGCCGGACTAGGGCCGGCCGGTCAGTCCAGACTGTCAACCGATCTTTTCAGCCCTGATCCAGGCCTCGATGCGCTCCCGGGCCAGCGCGCCGCTGATGCCCTCGCGGCTGTGGCTGGCAGCGTAGAAGTAGGCGCGGGGCAGTTCCCCGTACCAGCCGGGGTCGATTTCGTAGCGCAGCTTCTGGGCATCATCCGCGAAGAGCCAGTTTTCCTCGCCCGCCATGGCGAAGTCCTGCAGGGCCTTCGCCGCCATGGCCTCGTCGCTCAGGTCGTCGGTGGAGATCAGCACCAGGGGCAGTTGCGGGTAGCGCTTGCGCATCTCCCGCAGCAGGGCGAACTCGTCCCGGCAGGGCCCGCAGGTGATGGACCAGAGGACCAGCAGGAAGGGTTGGTTGCGGCGGGCGGCGACCAGCCCGTCGAAGGAGCCGCTCTGCAGGGGGCGAAAGGCCGGCGCTGCGGCGCGGGCATTGCCGGCCAGGGCCGCGAGTAGTCCGCCGATCGCAAGGCGTCGCGTGATCACGGTGGGCAGGTCTCCGACTGGGCGTTGCGCGGAATCCTACTACCCGCAACCCGGTTTGCAGCGGACGCCGGACCCTGTTTTGGCGCGACAAAGCGCCGCACGAACCGGGCGCGGAAAGGACGTAGGTTAATCGCCGGCATCCCGCGACTCGTCACGACAAGGACTTTCGCATGACACGACCCACTGCAGCGCCAGGCCTGGCCCTCGTTCTCGCCCTGGCTTCCCTGCCGGCAATCGCGGCTGAATCCCCGCGCGGCAGCAACGAGATCATCGTCACCACGACCCGGGAGGAGGCGCTCCGGGCCGAAACGCCCATCTCGATTTCGGTGGTGGGCAGCGACGAAATCGACCTGGTCCGCCCGGGTCATCCGTCGGAAATCCTGAACCGCGTGCCGGGCGTCTCCGTGCAGCAGACCAACGGCGAGGGCAGCATCGTGGGCATCCGCCAGCCCATCGGCACCGCGCCCGTCTACCTGTACCTGGAGGACGGCGTGCCCGTGCGCGCCTCCGGCTTCTTCAACCACAACGCGATGTACGAGGTGAACCTGCCCCAGGCGGGCGGCATCGAGGTCATCCGGGGCCCGGGCACCGCGCTCCAGGGCAGCGACGCCATCGGCGGCGTGGTCAACATCCTCACCCGGGCGCCGTCGGAGGGGCCCGAACTGCAGACCCTGTTCGAGGCCGGCGACTACACCTGGCTGCGGGGCCTCGTGTCGGCCAGCAACACCTGGGGCGACTTCGGCGGCCGCGCCGACCTGAACGTCACCCACAGCGACGGTTGGCGGGACCAGAGCGGCTACGACCGGCAGACCATCACCCTGCGGGGCGACCAGGCCCTCGCCGGGGACGGCCGCCTGAAGGGCATCGTCTCCGCCACCAACATCGACCAGGACACCGGCGCGCTGAGCTACCTGTCCGAGGACGACTACAGGAACAACCCCGAGCGGAACTACACGCCCTTCGCCTACCGCAAGGTGAAGAGCGCCCGGGCCTCCATGGACTGGGAGCAGGCCGCGGGTGACGGCGTGATGACGGTGACCCCGTACCTGCGCTGGAGCGAGATGGACCTGCTGCCGACCTTCACCCTGGCCTTCGACCCGGTGGTCTACACCACCTCGTACTACTCCCTGGGCGCGCTGGTGAAGTACCGGCAGGACTTCGCGCCCTGGAACACGCGCCTGATCGCGGGCATGGACCTGGACTACAGCCCGGGATCCCGGGAGGAAGACCGGATCTGGGCCACGCGCAACGGGCCGGTGTACGAGAGCTACACCAACCAGGGCCGGATCTACGACTACGACGTCACGTTCTCCCAGGTCTCGCCCTACGTGCAGGTGGAAACCAGCCCGGTCGAGAACCTGCGCCTGACCGCCGGCCTGCGCTTCGACGTGCTCGGCTTCGACTACGAGAACAACCTGGCGGATGGCGCGTTCGAGACCCAGAACGGTCCTACCAGCCCGGTGCGGGTCTTCTACCGGCCCGAAGACCAGACCGTGGACTACGAGCGCCTCAATCCGAGCATCGGGGCGACCTGGGCCTTCACGCCCACGTTCAACGGCTTCCTGAGCTACAAGCAGTCCTTCCGCGTGCCCCAGGAGGGCCAGCTCTTCCGCCAGGGCGCCAACCTGGACTCGACGAACCTCAAGCCCGTCAAGGCTGACAGCTACGAGATCGGCCTGCGGGGCACGCCGGTACCCACCCTTTCCTGGGAGTTGTCGGCCTACACCATGACTAAGCGCGACGACATCCTCACCTACAACGACGGCTCCGGCCCGACCCAGACCAACAACGGCGAGACCAGCCACGACGGCATCGAGGCCGCCATTGGCTGGCAGTTCCTGCCCGAGTGGCGCCTCGACGTCGCCGCCAGCAAGTCCGACAGCAAGTACGAGGAATGGGTGGCCTTCGTCAACGGCGTCAACGTGGACTTCAGCGGCAACACCATGCCGTCGGCGCCGGAGCACGTCGGCAACGTCGTGCTGGGCTTCACGCCGGGCCGGCTCGACGGCCTCTCCGTGGAGGCCGAGCTGGTGTACCTGGGGTCCTACTGGCTGAATGACGCCAACACCGAGAAGTACGACGGCCACAACCTGGTGAACGTGCGCCTCAACTACGAGACCAGCGGCGACTGGCAGTTCTTCGTGCGGGCCACCAACGTCTTCGACACGCGCTGGGCGAACTCGGCGCAGGTGTCGAACGGCCTGCCCCAGTACGCGCCGGGCATGCCGCTCAGCTTCTACGGCGGCGTGAGCCGGAAGTTCTGACGGTGAAGGTCCGGACCCGCATCATCCTGCTGGCAGCCGTCGTCGCCTGGAGCGGCGCCGGGTCGGCCCAGGACCACCAGCAGCACAACGCCGGTTCCGGCGGGCGCTGCGACGGCCCGGAATTCGCCTGCGCCATGGAGGCCACGCCGGCCTTCGCCGGCGACGGCGCCCTGTGGCTCACCTGGAGCTCGGCCAGCCGCGTGTACGCGGCCCGCTCCACGGACCAGGGCCGGAGCTTCGCCGCGCCCGTGGAGATCACGCGGGGCACGGCGAAGCTCGATCACTCCGCCGACACCCGCCCGCAGGTCGTCGTGGACCGGGCGGGCCGCGTGACGGTGGGTTACGCGGTGATGACGGACGTGCAGTTCCAGGGCGAACTGTTTCACGCCTGGTCCGGCGACGGCGGCCGGACGTTCTCCGCTCCCCGAAAGCTCGATGCCAATCCGGCGGGGAAGCGGTTCCTGTCGCTGGGCGTCGACCCGGAAGGGGCGGTCTTCGCCGCCTGGGTGGACAAGCGGGACCTGGCCGCCGCGAAGGCCGCCGGGCGGAAATACGCGGGAGCCGCGGTGTATGGCGCCTGGTCCGCGGACGGCGGCGCGACCTTCGGCGCGCCGGTCACGGTGCGCGAGCACACCTGCGAGTGCTGCCGGGTGGCCGTGGACTTTGCCGGCGCCGGGCGTCCGGTGGTCCTGTGGCGCAGCCTGTTCGGCAAGGCCCGGGATCACGCCGTCGCGAGCTTCAGCGCGCCAGGGGTCGTCGGCCCGGTCCGCCGGGTCAGCGATGATGACTGGCAGATCGACGCCTGCCCCCACCACGGCCCGGGCCTGGCGGTGGCGGACGACGGCACGTACCACGTGGCCTGGTTCACGGCCAGCGACCGGCGGAAGGGGCTGTTCTACGCCCGTTCCGGTGACGCCGGCACGACGTTCTCCGCGCCGCTGCCGATCGGTGATCCCGCCCGGCAGCCCGCGCGCCCCCAGCTGCTGGCCCTCGGCACTGACCTGTGGCTCGCCTGGCGGGAGTACGACGGCAAGGCCACGGAGATCGTGGCCATGCACTCCGCCAGCGGCGGCAGGGAATGGTCGGAGCCGCGTGCGGTGGGGCGGTCCGCCAGCACGGCGGATCACCCGGTGCTCGTCAGCGACGGCCGCCGCGCCTTCGTCTCCTGGCTGACCCGCGCGGAGGGTTACCGGCTGCTGCCGCTTCAGGCGGCCGACTTCAGGGCCGGCAGCACTGCGTCGCTCACGAGCCGGATCGCCGCGTCCGGGTCCCCGTAAAGCCGCAGGCCGATCTCGGTCACGCCGGCGCGGCGGAAGGCGAGGATCTCGTCGACCACCGGCGTGAGGTCGCTGCTCGCACCCGTGAGCGTCAGCCCGTCCACCAGCGCGTCCAGGATCTTCCGGGGCACGACGCCCGCCGGGTCCTCGCCCCGCTGGTAGGCCAGGGCGAGCCCCGGCAGGTTCTTCCCGATGAGGTCGCAGGCGGCGGCGTCCACGAAGGGCGCGATGCGGGCCCGCTCCCAGATGCCGCGCACCCAGAGCTTGCGGCGGGCCTCGGCGTAGGCGGCGGCGCGGTCGGGTTTGACGTGCCAGGCGAGGAGGTTGTTGATCGAGAGGTCGCGGCTGAAGCCGCTCCTGCGGGTTGGAGTCGCTTCTCGCAGGGTCGCCACTGTTTGCGCGATGTAGTGCAGCGAGATGTCGGAGAGCATCACGCCGTCGGCCAGCTCCGCGGCGAGCCGTAGCATCCGGGGGCGGTTGGCGGCCACGTACAGCCGGGGCGCCGGCGCGGTGGCCCAGTCGGGCAGGTAGTGCTGCACCTGGAAGAGCTCGCCGTTGTAGTTGAGCGGCGCCGTGGGCGACACCGCCCGAAGGAATTCGACGCACTCCCGCACGCCCTGCACCATGCGCGGGTGGGTGGCGCGCCGGTCGGGCTTCAGCCCCATGCCGATCATGGTCCCGCCGCCGCCGCCGATCACCAGGTTCGCGCGGCCGCCCGAGAGTTCGTTGAGGGTCAGCAGCGCGTTGGCGATCTTCAGCGGGTGCAGCTCGAAGGGGCTGATGGCGACCGGGCCCATGCGGATGGTGCGTGACTCACGCGCCAGCAGCGAGAAGGCCAGGAACGGATCCCGCGCCGACAGGATGTTGGGCGCCCACACGGCGTCGAAGCCCAGCTGCTCGGCGAGGCGGCCCAGGTCCCGGAACCGCTCGGGGGAGTCGGGCTCGAGGATGAAGTGGATGCGCATCAGGGGGGCAAGCCCAGTGCACGGCGCGTCTCGTCCCTCGCGGCGGCCAGATCACTCTGGAATGCCGGCGACTGCAGCGCCACGGCGGCGACGATCTTTCCAGCGGTGCAGCCCGCCTCGATATCCGTGGGGTAGTGCACGCCGCCGACGACGCGACGCTGCGCATAGGCCTGCCCGCGTTCGAGCAGGGCGGGGCGCTGCTCCGGCACCATCACGCCCAGGAGGACGGCGGTGAGACACCCATACATCGCGTGGCCACTGGGGTAGGAGCCGTCGGTGGACACATCGAGGACGGGCTTCACCCGCTCGCTCGCGCGGTAGGGGCGAGGTCGCTGCCAGTACTGCTTCGCCCGCAGGCCGATACGGGTGGAGTCCTGGCCAACCGACTTGAACAGCGCCATCGTCTTCGGCAGCCGGTCCCCGTTGAATGCGGGCCCTAGCACGTCCGAGAAGCGGAATACGGAGACGACTGCGTCGTCCTGCGCGGCCTTCACGGTTTCCGGCGTCCGGGCCTCCTGGGCGCGGAGGACCGCGTCCAGGTCCTGCTGCGCCCGGGCCGAGCCCTCCGCGGGCGGGGGTGACAGCAGTTCCCTCAGGTCGACAGCCGAGGGAGCGACGTAGCGGGCGTCATCGGCGAGAGCGTCGGCAAGGAGAAACTGGATGGCGAGGACGAGCACCCCGTTGCGCAGCGCCATCCCACGACGAGTCATGCCGACTGCCTAGTAACGCTCGAAGTGCGGCAACACATTCTCCGCGAGGATCTTCAGCCCCGCCATGGGCTCGTCGAAGAGGCGGATCGACAGTTCCGTCAGGCCGGCCTTCTCGAAGACCCGGAAACGCTCGATCTGGTGGTCGATGTCGCCCATGTCGCCGGCGGAGGAGCACGCGGCGATCAGGCGGTTGACGATGGATTCCGGCACGTCCTCGATCTTGCCGGAGCGGGTCCAGAAGGCCTTGGCGAAGTTCTGCCACTTGTCGATGACCAGCTGGCGCTCCTCGGCGGTGACGTAGGGCTCCATGTCGTACTTGGGCGGCAGCAGCTCGCCGCGGAAGACGAGCTCGCGGCGGGCCTCGTACATGGACTTCTCCCGGTCCGCCTTGATGTGCCAGGCCCAGAAGTTGCCGACGCGGAAGTCCTCGGCCGGGGTGGCGCGGGCCGCGAGGCCGGCGCGCAGGTGTTCCATGTGGTGGGCGATCTTCTCGGGCGTCACGTCGCTCATCTGGGTGCCGTCGGCGATCCTGCCGGCCAGTTCCAGCATCTTCGGGCCGGTGGAGCAGGTGAAGACGCCGGGCTTCGCCGCTTTCGCCCAGCCGCTCTTCAGCGGACGGGAGAGCTTGAAGAGCTCGCCCTGGTAGCCCTGGACGAACTTGCCGGAGGTCACCTGCTTCACGATCTCGACGCACTCGCGGACGCCCCGGAGCATGCGCTGGGCCTTGGGGTCCATCTTGATGCCCGTTGCGCCCATCACGGAGCCGCCGCCGCCGATGGCCACGACGGTGCGGCCGTTGCTGATCTCATTGAGGGTGAGTAGCGCATTGGCGATCTTGAGCGGGTGCATCTCGTAGGGACTGACGGCCAGGACGCCCAGCTTGATCTTCCGGGTGGCGAGGGCTGCCGGCACGAGGGCCACGAAGGCATCGGGGTTCTGGTGGTAGTTGGAGTGCCACAGGGTGCGGAAGCCGTGGTTCTCCGCGGCTACCGCGATCTCCGCCACCTGCGCCGGGGTCAGATCGGGCTCGAGAATAATGTCGATTTGCATGGAAAAGGTACCGGACACCGGTTACTTAGTTATTGTGCCGCGTCAGAATAACTAAGTAACCGGTGTCCGGTACCTTTTCGCATGAACATCGACGTGGTTTTGAACGCGCTGTCCACTCCCGGCGAGCTGGCCCGGCTGGCGGTGCAGGCCGAGGCTGCCGGGGTGGGTGCGGTCTGGACGGCCAGTTACCTGGCCTCCCGGGATCCCTGGTCGAACCTGGTGGCCGCGGCACAGGCCACGAGCCGCATCGGGCTCGGCGCCATCGCAGTGAATCCCTACGACACCCACCCGGTTCGCATTGCGACGGGCCTGCTCACGCTGAACGAGTACGCGGGCGGCCGCGCCCGCATCGTCGTGGGCGGGGGCGGCGAGGCCCTGCAGGCGCTCGGGATAAAGCCGGAGCGGCGCGTCCGGGCGGTGGGCGAGTGCGTGCAGATCCTGAAGGGCGTCACGCCGGGCACGCCGTTCTCCTTCGCGGGCCAGGCGTACCGCGTGCAGGGCTACAACCCGTCCTGGGCGAAGGCCCCGAAGCCGCCGGTCTACGTGGCGGTGAACAAGCCCCAGATGCTGCGCATGGCGGCCCGCCTCGGCGACGGGATCATGCTGTCGGACCTCACGCCGCCCATCTGCGCCGAGCGCATCGGCTGGGTCCGGGACCACCTCCGGGAATTCGGCCGCGCCGCCGACCCGTTTCGCTACTACAACTTCGTCGCCTGGCACGTCTACGCGGACCGGCAGCGGGCGGTGCGCGAGGCGAAGATGTGGCTGGGTTACCGGGGACTCTTCCGCCGCTGGGTCCTAAATACCTTCATGACCGACGCCGAGTACGACGTGATCGAGGCCCACAAGGCCGAAATCTACGGCATGGTGCCGAGGGAGGCCTGGTCCGTGCCCGGCGTGCCCGACGCGCTGCTGGATTCCTGCGTCGAGAACCTCACCCTCGCCGGCACGCCGGCCGACATTCCCCGCTTCATCGCCCACCTGCGGCAGATGCGGGACGCAGGCTGCACGGACATCGTGCTCGAGCTGCACGACGACCCGGCGGAGGGCATCCGCCTGATCGGGCAGCACGTCATCCCCGCACTCAAGGCGTAGGAGGGGGAATTGGGGACATGCCTCATTTTTGCAGCGCTATTTGCCGAGGAGCTTGGCTCGGGCGCTGCAAAAATGAGGCATGTCCCCAATTCCCCCTCCTACGCCCTGTCGCGGAAGATGAAGAAGGCGGCCCCGGCCAGGCAGATCGCCGCCCACAGGTAGTTCAGCGTCAGCTTCTCCCGCATGTAGAACAGCGCGAAGGGCACGAAGACGGAGAGGGTGATGATCTCCTGCAGGATCTTCAGCTGGCCCAGGCTCATCACCTGGTAGCCGACCCGGTTCGCCGGCACCTGCAGCAGGTACTCGAACAGGGCAATGCCCCAGCTGGCGAAGGCTGCGATGAGCCAGGGCCGGTCCGACAGGTTCTTGAGGTGCGCGTACCAGGCGAAGGTCATGAAGACGTTGCTGCAGACGAGCAGCAGGATCGACGTAACGAAGGGCGTGGGGGACATGCCTCAATTCCCGCAGGCTACCGTGACATTCACCGTAGTCTCGGGAATTGAGGCATGTCCCCGCCGGGCGGTCGCGCCTGAAGGCGCTCCTGCGGCTGGAAGAAGCTGCTGGTACAGGCTCGACTCGCGCTTGTAGAAGCCAGTCGTATGGAACGAGTAGCTCAGCCGGAGCAAAGCGAAGTCCAGGTGGTGGCAGAACTCGTGGAGCAGGGTGCGCAGGAAGGTGCGGAAGGCCACGACCCGGCTGCGCTTCGCCGTTCGCATCCATACCGTGATCGTCCCGTGGGGGCCCTGGCCGGGGTTGTAGAGGCCGTGCAACTCGCCCCAGTACCCGGCGGGCCGTTCCGCCAGCACCGTCACGGTGGGTGGCGTGACACCCAGCCGGCCGCAGACCCGGCGCAGCAGCTGGTCGCAGGCCAGGGCAATGGCCCGGGGCTCGCCCCGCGCCAGGGCCTGACCGACGGCGAGCGCGACCTCCACCAGTGCCGTGGCACCCGGTACGGGGACCGCCGTGATCTGGTCGCTCTGCCGATACACGCGTTGCTGCCAGGGACTCAGCTGATGGTAATAGCGGTGGACCATGAACCGAGTTTAGCCGACGATGCGCGACTGCGCTTTACGGAGACCCGATGAATGAACCTGACGCTCTACACCAGCCTTGGTTCCGGCAACGCCTACAAGGTGGAGCTCTTCCTGCGCCTGTTGCGCCTGCCCTATGAAACCCGGGCCGTGAACCTGCGGACCAACGAACACCTGAGCACCGCCTTCCTGGCGCGGAACCGCTTCGGCCAGATTCCGGTGCTGGTGGACGGCGACGAGGTGCTGACCGACTCCCACGCGATCCTGCTCTACCTCGCGGGCCGCTACGCCGAGTACACCGCCCACGCCTGGGCGCCGCTGGACCCGCTGTGCCTCGCCCGGGTCGCGCGCTGGCTGTCGGTGTCGGCCAACGAGATCCAGAACGGCCTCGCCATGCCCCGGGCCATCAAGCTGCTGGGCTGGCCGCTGGACTACACCCAGGCCGTGCGGGCCGGCTACCGGATCCTGAAGATCATGGACGACCACCTGGCCGACCGGGAGTGGCTGGCCCTGAAGCACGCCACCATCGCCGACCTGGCCTGCTACCCCTACGTCGCGCTGGCCGCGGAGGGCGGGGTGGACACGTCGTCCTTCAGCCACGTGCGCCGCTGGGTCGACGGCGTCGAGGCGATCCCCGGCTTCTGGCCCATGCCGCGGCTTCCCGGTTTGCCGGCCGTTCCGCTCGTTCCAGTGCCAGTGGTGTAGGCGGGAAATTGGGGACATGCCTAATTTCCCGCGATGAGCGTGGCGCTGCGTTTGGTCTCGGGAAATTAGGCATGTCCCCAATTTCCCGCCTACACCACCGGCTCGATGCGCCGGACGAACACCATCACGCAGAGGGCCGAGACGATGTGCATCAGCGCCACGGCCACGAAGACCGGTTCGTAGGAGTAGTGGTCGATGGTCCAGCCGATCACCGGCTGGGAGAGTGCGGCCGCCAGGCTCCCGGCGGCGCCGCTCGCGCCCCACACGGTGCCGACCGCCGCCGGCGGAAACAGGTCGGTCGGCACGGCGAAGAGCGAGGCGCTCTTGACCTGGATGCCGAAGATGCCGAGCCCCATGCACAGCACCGCGAGCACCGGCGAGTCCACGTACACCGCCGGCAGCGCGAGGGGCACCAGCAGCGCGCCGGTCCAGATCATCGTCTTGCGCGAGGCGTCGACGCTCCAGCCGGCGCGGATCAGCCGCTGGCCCGCATAGCCGCCGGCGAGCGAGCCCAGGTCGGCGAACACGAAGGGGATGGCCGCCGCCCAGGCAATCTGCGCCAGCCCGAAGCCGCGCACGTCGGCCAGGTAGTTGGGGATCCAGAAGGCCAGGAAGTAGAAGGCGCCGTCCCCGCAGAACCGGGCCAGCGCGACGCCCCAGGTCTGCCGGTAGCCGAACCAGTGGGCCAGCTGCCGGAAGTAGTCGCGCAGGCTGGCGCCCGGGCCGGCGGCCGCCGGCTCACCGCCGGGCACGGCCATCATCCGCTTCCAGAGCCACACCCAGGCGAATCCCAGGAGGGCGGGCACGATGAAGGCGGCCTGCCAGCCCCTGGCTGGCGAGAGGCCCCGGGCGTGCAGCAGGTCGAAGGTCCCGATCAGTGCCGCGATCAGGGGCGGGGCGACGATCGCGCCGAGGCCGGTGCCCGCGGTGATGAACCCGCTGGCCATGCTGCGCTCGGCCCGGGGAAACCACTCGGCGACCACCTTGTAGGCCGCCGGGAAGTTCACGGCCTCGGTGAGGCCCAGCGCGGCGCGCGCGGCGAAGAAGCCGCCCACGCTGCCGGCGAAGGCGTGCAGGCCCGAGGCCACGCTCCACCAGGTCACGGCCAGCGAGAGGGACCGCCGGCTGCCGAGCCGGTCGATCACCGGCCCGAGCAGGAGTTGCCCGGCGGCGTAGGTGGCGAGGAAGGCGAAGGTGATGAGCCCGTACTGCTCGTTGGTGAAGCCGAACTCCCGGCGGACCAGCGGCGCCGCCACCGACAGGGCAAGGCGGTCCACGTAGCCGATCATGGTGACCGCGCAGAGCATGATGGCGACCCACCAGCGTTTCTGCGTCCACCAGGGCGGGTCGCTGCGGATCGCGGTGCTCGTCCCGGTGCTCACGGCCGGATGATCGCATCGGCTCCGGATCCGGGCCAGCCCGCAACCGGTCGCCGCCGGACCCTGGTGTACCATCCCGGCGTGGTCACGCGCGGGCAGTAACGTTGGTCGAAAGGGTCATCGTCGTCGGTGCGGGACCGGTAGGGCTGACCTGCGCCGCGCTCCTGGCGCGTGCCGCCGTCCCCGTGCTCGTCCTCGAGATGACGGCTGCGCGGGAGAATGACCTGCGGGCCTCCACCTGGCACCCGCCGACGCTGGACATGCTCGACGAGCTCGGCCTGGCCGCGCCGCTGGTGACCGCGGGACTCGTCAGCCCCACCTGGCAGGTGCGCATGCACCCGTCCGGGGAGCGGGCCGTGTTCGACCTGGCGGTCCTGGCCGGCGACACTCGGCATCCCTACCGCCTGCAGTGCGAGCAGCAGGTCTACTGCGAGCTGCTCGAGGCGCGCCTCACCCGGCTGGACGGGCCCTGCACCCTGCGGCGCGGGGTCCAGGTCACCGGCCTCGCGCAGTCCGGGACGGGAGTGGGCGTGCAGGTTCGTGAGGCCGACGGCACCAGCGCGGTGCTCGACGCCGCGTGGGTCATTGGCGCGGACGGCGCCCGGAGCGTCGTGCGCCAGGCGGCGGGCCTGGAATTCCAGGGCAGCACCTATCCCGAGACGACGATCCTGGCCACCACCACGTTTCCCTTCGAGCAACACCTGGACGGACTGTCGAACGTCAACTACTGCTGGTCGGCGGATGGCACCTTCAGCCTGCTGCGCCTGCCGAGGCTCTGGCGGGTGAGCCTCTACGCGGACGACGCGGAGACGGTGGAGCAGGCCCTCCAGCCGAACGCGATCGAGGCCAAGCTGCAGCGGATCGTCCCCATGGCCGGGCGGTACCCGGTGCTCGAGGCACGGCCCTACCGGATTCACCAGCGTATCGTCCCCGGGTACCGCCGCGGCCGGGTGCTGCTCGCGGGCGACGCGGCCCACCTCAACAGTCCCAGCGGCGGCATGGGGATGAACGGCGGGCTCCATGACGCCTTCAACCTGTGCGCCAAGCTGGTCCGGGTCTGGCGCGGCGAGGACGCGGCACTCCTCGACCTCTACGGGCGCCAGCGGCGGCCGGTCGCCGAAGAGCAGATCCTCGCCCAGGCCCACCAGAACCGTACGCGCATGCAGGAACGGGACCCGGAGAAACGGCGTGCGACCCTGCGCGAGCTGCAGGCCGTCGCCGTGGATCCCGCGCGCGCGCGGGAGTACCTGTTGCGCAGTTCGATGATCACCGGGTTACGCCAGGCAGAGGCGATCACATGAACGGTTCATTCCGCGTCCCGGAGCTCGTCACCAGCCTCATCGACGGCGCGCCCGTTCCACCGGGCAGTGACGGTCACGACCTGCCGGTCATCTGCCCCGCGACCGAGGAGCGGGTGAGCGTCCTCCGGGAGGCCGACGCCGCCGAGGTGGATGCGGCCGTCCGCGCCGCCCGCCGTGCCTTCGATGCCGGCCCCTGGCCCCGGATGACCCTGGAGGCCCGCAAGGACATCCTCTACCGCATCCGGGACGTGCTCCGGGCCCGCACCGAGGAGCTCGCGTGGCTGGAGTGCCTGAACACCGGCCTGCCCATCGCCCGCATCCGCGAGCAGGTCGGCCGCGCGGCGCGCAACTTCGAGCTCTTCGCCGAAGTCGCGAGCACGATGAAGGGCGAGACGTACACGGGCCTGGAGGGTTACCTGACCTACGTCACGCGGGAACCGAAGGGCGTCGGCGCGCTCATCGCCCCGTGGAACGCGCCCATCGCCCTCGCGTCCATGCGGGTGGCCACCTGCATCGCCTTCGGCAACACCTGCGTGCTCAAGCCGTCGGAGTACACGCCGGTCTCCATGCTCCGCATGGTCGAGCTGTTCCACGAGGCCGGCCTGCCAGCCGGCGTGGTGAACCTGGTGAACGGGCGCGGGAGCGTCACCGGCGCCGCCCTCGTCGCCCACCCGGGGATCGACATGGTGGGCTTCACGGGCGGCACCCACACGGGCGCTGCGATCATGGCGGCAGCCGGGCGGCACCTGAAGCCCTGCATCCTCGAGCTGGGCGGCAAGAGCGCGAACATCATCCACCCGTCCGCGGACCTGGATCGCGCCCTGGACGGCGCGCTGGCGGGGATCTACTCGAACAACGGCCAGCAGTGCCTGGCCGGGTCCCGCATCCTCGTGCAGCGGGGCATCGCCGACGAGTTCATCCGCCGCTTCGTCGAGCGGGGCCGGCGCATCCGCATCGGCGACCCGATGGACTCGGCGACGGAGCTGGGCCCGCTGGCCTTCGCGGACCACCTGCGCCGGGTCCTGTCCTACGTGGACGTGGCGCGCGCCGAGGGCGCGGAAGTGCTGACCGGCGGGCGCCGGCCGCCGGGCTTCGGGCGCGGCTACTACCTGGAGCCGACTGCCGTGCTCGCCCGGGACAACGCGAGCCGCGTCTGCCAGGAGGAGATCTTCGGCCCCTTTGCCACCTTCCTGGTCTACGACACCATCGACGAGGCGATCGCGATCGCCAACGACACGCCCTTCGGACTCGTCGCTTACGTGTGGGCCGGCGACCTGGACGTGGTGATGCGCGCCAGCCGCGAGCTGAAGGCCGGCACGATCTGGGTGAACACGGGCATGGTCCGGGAGTTGCGCGCGCCCTTCGGCGGCTACAGGCAGTCGGGCGTGGGCCGCGACGGCGCCACGTCGAGCGTGGAGTTCTTCACGGAGCAGAAGACCACGACAATTCCCGTCGCCCCGGCCCCGCTGCCGAGGCTCGGTTCTGCTCAGTAGGAGCGGCTTCAGCCGCGACTAAGGGCGTGCCGGGCGGCGCAGGAAGATCGCGAGGGCCGCAGCCCAGACGATCGTGAGCTGCAGGTAGATGAAACCGGCTGGCGGAAACGGGAAGCTGAACAGGCCCGGCAGCACCATCAGCCAGCCATACCACACGAACCAGCGGGGGAACTCCCGGGTCTGGCCCATGAGCCAGGCCAGCTGGCCAGCCAGCCAGCTCAATCCCACGATCGCGAGCACGTTGACGACGCTGCGGATGAGCGTGTTGATCAGCATGATGGTCGCGGCGTAGTCCGGGTTCTGCTCCCGCAGGATCTTCGCGTACACCGCGCCCGGGATGTCGCTGATTCCCGTGAGCAGGAAGCCGAGGCCCGACAGCAGGGCGGCCAGCATCAGCAACCGGGCGCCCACCGGATGGCGCCCGAGGAAGCGGTAGTGCAGGCCCAGCCCGAGGATCAGCACGGAGAAGCCGCAGACGATGTGCGCGCTGCCGCTGGAGATGAAGGAGAACGAAAACTGGGCGTTGAGGATCTTGCCCATGTCGCCGTAGTCCTTCGCCTTGTCGACGAAGCCGAGGTACGTCGGTTCGAGCCACAGCGCATTCATGTTGTGGATGAGCATGCAGCCCACGATCAGCCATGCGGCCGTGCTGGCGGCCCTGTCGATCTTCGTCATCTGGCTTTCCGGATACCTCAGAACCTGGACGTCGTCAGCTTAACGTCGGCCGCGGCAAATGCCTTCCGCTGGCGCTCCGCGAACTCCGCCGCCTCGGCCGTTCGTCCCTGGGCCTCCAGCGCTTTCTGCAGTCCCAGCAGGGAGTAGCCGTTCTCCTTGTAGAGCCTGAGGTCCTGCCAGTACACGGCCTCCGCCTCCTGGGGCAGTCCCGCCTCCAGGAGCACGGCGCCCAGGTAGTGGCGCACCGGGAAGTACCAGTCCGGCGGCTCGTTGTACATGAGGCCATCCTGCAGGAGCACGGCGCGCTGGAGCCGCGCGATGGCCTCGTCGTAGCGCTTGCTGCCCGCTGCGATCTCGGCGGCGAGGACCTGCTCGGCGATCGTGGTCAGCTTCAGCGTCGGGGCGAAGGCGGTGTACTTGTCCTTCAGCCCCGGTTCCAGGGCGATGGCCCTGAGCGCGGCGAGCTCCTTGCCGGCCAGCCCTGCCTTGCCCCCATGCTGGAAGGCGAGGCCGCGCGCGTAGTGCCACAGGGCGTTCATGAGTCGCGCTGCCGCGGGCGGTTGCGGTTCCTTCAGGACCTCGTCCCACTTGCCGAAGCGCACCAGCACGAAGAGGGGTTGCTGCTCGAAGATCTCGGGCAGCCCGAACACGTCGGGCTCCGGGTGGGAGTGGCCGGCAAGCTTGCGGGCGTCCGCCAGCGCCGCGGCGCTCCGGCCCTGGAACATGGCGGCCCAGACCTGGAAGTGGACGTTGTGCGGGTAGTAGAGCAGGGGGTAGATCCCCTGGGCCCTGCACTGGTCCAGGTAGCCCTCGTCCGCCCTCGCGGCCGCCACATTCACGTCATAGGCATCCGCGTACCGGCCCACCTGCATGTAGATGTGGGAGGGCATGTGCACGAGATGCCCCGCGCCCGGCATCAGCGGCCGCAGGCGGTCGGCGGCCCCCTCGGCGCGGCCCGGGTCGTGGGCCTCGACGGCATGGATGTAGAGGTGCAGCGCGCCCGGGTGCTCCGGGTTCGCGGCGAGCACGGCCTCCAGCGTGCGCAGGATGGCCGGCGTGTCCGGCCGCGGCTGCCCGTCCGGCAGCCAGTAGTTCCAGGGTGAGGTATTCATCAGGGCATCCGCGTAGAGCGTGGCGGCGCCCAGGTGTTCCGGGTGGGCGGCGGCGACCTTCGCCATGGCGTCCGCGTAGGCGCGGTCGAGGGTAGCCCGGTCGGCATCCGGGTCCCGGCTGTAGCGGGTGGCGAGCGCCTCGATCAGCGCCCGCTCGATGGGCGACGCGCGGCCTTTCAGGCGCAGGGCCCGCTGCGCGCTGTCCCAGGCCGGCGCGATGGCTTCCGGCTGCATCGGCAGGTTGAGGTTGGGGCCGAGCGCCAGCGCCTGGCCCCACCAGGCCATGGCGTTGTCGGGGTCCAGCCGGGCCGACTCCCGGAATGCCCGCACGGCCTCGGGCTGGTTGAAGGCGTAGACGAGGTTCATGCCCTGGGCGAAGAACGCCTGGGACTCCGGGATCCTGGTCGTCGTGACCGGGTGATCCAGCTTGCCGAGGCCGGCGAGGCGCGGCGCCAGCGGCGTCGTGGCGGTGGCGGGGTCGCCGTCCAGGGCGCGGGGGTCCCAGAACTTGGCGTTTGCGGGCAGCGAGGAGAGCAGGCTGAGGGAGATGACCAGAGAGCTGAGCATGAATGGGCGCATGGCACACACTCCTTCTTGTTGTCGCGCCGGTCGGCGCTCCTACTTCTGATACTTCGTCTTCCACTCCGAATAGGGCATGCCGTAGATCCGTTCGCGGGCCGATTCGTCGCTCAGGGCAATGCCCTTCTCCGCGGCGGCCGCCCGGTACCACTTCGCCAGGCAATTGCGGCAGAAGCCGGCCAGGTTCATGAGGTCGATATTCTGCACCTCCTTGTGGGCATCGAGGTGCTGAAGCAGCCGCCGGAAGGCCGCTGCCTCGAGTTCGGTCTGCGTCTGTTTGTCCATGCTGCTGTTGCCTGTAGGAGCGGCTTCAGGCGCGACCGGGGAAATTGGGGACATGCCTAATTTCCTGCCATGAGCGTGGCGCTGCGTTTGGTCTCAGGAAATTAGGCATGTCCCCAATTTCCCTCATTCCACCCGGAAGCACTTGTCCTCGGTGCGCGGGTTGCCGTCCGACGGGCACTCGATGTCCTCCCGCGCGACCCAGAGCGGCGTGCCGGCCACGATCAGCGTGTGCACCGACTTGTAGCCCTTCAGGCCGCCGATGGACAGGCTGGGCAGCGGGTTGATGATGAGGTCGGCCTTGCCGGTCTGGATGTCCTTGTCGCAGCCGGTCAGGTCGTTGAGGTACTTCGTGGAAACGGTGTGCTGCGGAAAGAAGGCCCGGGCGGTCTGGGTGGCCAGCGGGCCCGTGCAGATCCGCAGGCCCTTGCGCTTCGACAGGTCATCCACGGTGTTGATCTCCTTCGCCAGCTGGGACTTGGCCGGGATGTGGATGTACTGGCTGATGGCGCTCATGGTGCAGGTGAAGCGCCGGGACGTCCGCCGGCGCATCCCCTGGGTGTCACCGCCCGTCGCGTTCAGCTGGCTCACGATGTCCGCCTTGCCTTCGACGACGAGTGACGTGGAGGGCATGGGGCCCGGCGGCACGACGACGTTCTCGATCTTCAGGTTCACCTTGTAGTGGGCGTTGATCTCGTCGAGCACCGCCTGGAACTGGGCGTCGCTGATGGACGAGAAGAAGAAGGAGGTGTCGTTCGGCGTGTTGGTCGTCGTCTGGACGACCTGCCGGATCGTGCCCCGGTCGAGGATTTCCTTGAACAGGCCCACGGGCTTCTCGGGGAACGGGGCGAGGTCGGGCTGGGGCAGGCAGTCAGCCAGCGTCACCATGTAGGAGAGCGCGGCGCCCGGCTTGGAGGGCGGCTGGCTGGCGAGGATCTGGCGGTCCTTCCCGCTGGCGACGACGCGGATCCACCCGGCGTCCAGGGCGTCCACGAGCTGCTGGCGGCCCTTCGCCACGTCAGGGTCCACCCTGGGCGCCGTCGCGCAGCCGGAGGCGATGAGTGCGGAGAGTCCGAGGGCCGTGGCGCGGGCCAGGTTCTGCATCTTCATGGGCGGGAGAGTCCTCAAACCGGTGAAAGGGAAATCTATACCACGAACCCCGCAGCGTCTCGCGCCGAGGTGTGGTCGCCACGGCGGTTGGCCAGGACGGCTGGCCGGGCCGGGCTGCTAGTCGAGATGCAGGCGGGGCCCCCGGTGCTGGCCGGGTGTCCGGGGCTCTATCCCAGGCTTCAGGCGGCCGTCCGGGCCGTAGTCCTCGAGTTTCTGGAAGAACAGGGGCCGGTCGCTCTCGACGTGCAGTAGCCGCTGGCGGTAGTCGTCGAGGATCGCCTCGCGGCGGGCCTGGTCGACCCAGCGGACCGCGTGGGCCACGAAGGGCTTCAGCACCTCGTAGCCGCAGAGCGCGAGCACCCCGGCATGGAGCGGCCAGAGCGTCCGTTCCAGGTCCCCGTTGCGTCCGTCCGGCATGGATGAGGTGGGCGGGGCGCTGGTGGTGAAGGACAGCATGGCGCGGCGGCCGGTGAACACGCCCCGGTCCCAGGTGCGGCCGAAGTCGTAGGCCACGCCGTAGGCGAAGACCCGGTCGATCCAGCCCTTCAGCATGGCGGGCACGGAGTACCACCAGAAGGGGAACTGGAGCAGGAGCAAGTCGGCCGCCATGAGCTTGTCGATCTCGGCCTGCAGGTCGGGGGCAAAGCCGGCCGTGCGGGCCGCGTTGGCCTGCTCGGCGCCGACGTCGAGCCGGGCGGGATCGGCGCGGCGGGTGAAGTCGTGGGACCCGGCCACGGGGTTGAAGCCCTGGGCGTAGAGGTCGGACACGGTCACGGAGTGTCCCGCTCCGGTCAGCGTCTCGACCGCCTGATCCTTCATCGCACCATTGAAGGACGTGGGCTCCGGGTGGGCGTAGACGATCAGGACGCGCATGGGAAGAAAGGTACCGGACACTTAGTTATTCGGTTTGCTTAGTTATTCCAAATAACTAAGCAAAACCGAATAACTAAGTGTCCGGTACCTTTTTTGGTACTAGGCGACCGGAGCGGGCTTCTGCTGCCGGGCGTAGTGCTCCAGGCTCGAGTGGCTCGGGCCGTAGTCCTCGGTCGGCGCCGACAGGATGTCCGGCTTGTGCTTCCTCGCGTAGTCCAGGATCACCTTGGGCAGCCGCTCCACGTTGTCGAAGGCCGTCATGGTCGAGGTGTACATGCAGTGGCCGGGCGTCGTGCCCATCAGCATCCAGGGCAGCCACGGGGTAACGCGGTGCCAGGTGCCGACGAAGGGCACGGCGGTCAGCTTGGGATTCTCCAGGTCCTTCTTCTTCACGAAGTAGCGCATCATCTCGGAGACCTGCGCCGTCGGGCCGGCGGACTCCCGGGGCCACTTGTCCGGCTGCAGCGGGTTCGGGTAGTTCAGGTGCATGTCCGTGGACAGGACGAAGGTCTCGCCGTCCAGGTCCTGCCACGGGAAGATCAGCGGGATCTTCGGCAGCTTGCTCTTGTCGCCGGGGAAGTCTTCCGGCGCCAGGATCAGGGTGTCGCTGATGGTGTAGTTGAAGGGGTCGTTGAAGACCTGCACCACCTTCACCTTCTCCTTGGTCCAGGGGTTTTCCCATTCCTCGATGATGTCGCCGGGCTGACCGAGGCGGTTCAGGTTGGTATAGAAAATGACTTCCTTGTTCAGGCGCCGGATGTTGCCATCGGGCAGCGGCACGAGGCGCGTCGCCAGGAAGGTCTGGAAGCCGAGCAGGGGCCGCAGCTTCTCGCCGGGCTTCACGCCCAGGATCACGCCGCTGCAGTGGCCGATGCGCTCCTTGCTGGAGTCCATGTCGGCCTGGATGCGCGCCCAGGAGTCCCGGTTCCACCGGGGGTTCATGAAGTCGATCTTGGTCTCGAAGGGAATGATGGCCATCGTTGTTTGTTCCTTGGATGTACTGCCGGTCCGCTGATTGGCCCGCTAGTCTAGCCGGACGGGGCGCCAGCAGGTACGGTGGCGCCATGCTCAATCACAAGGTCGTGCTTGCCCGTTCACTGGCTGGTGTCCCCGTCCCGGAGGACTTCCGGGTGGTGGACGAACCGCTCCCCGAGCCCGGCGACGGCCAGTTCCTCGTCCGGCACATCTACCTCTCCCTGGATCCCTACCAGCGCTCGGCCATGGCCGGCCGGCACATGACGGGGCGCCAGCCCCTGGGACCCGGCGACATGCCCGCGGCCGAGACGCTGGGCCAGGTGGTCCGGTCCCGGCACCCGGACTACGCGGAGGGCCAGTACGTCCGGCATTTCGGCGGCTGGCAGGAGTACGGCCTGTCGACCGGGGAGCGCACCGAGCGGGTGGATCCGGCGCTGGCACCGCTTTCCACGTGGCTGGGCGTGCTCGGGATGCCGGGGCTCACGGCCTGGGCCAGCATCATCGAGCTGGCGGGCGTGCACGCGGACCAGACGGTGCTCGTCTCGGCCGCCCTCGGGCCCGTGGGCTCGATGGTCGGCCAGCTGGCCATGCTCCGGGGTGCGGAGGCGGTCGGCATCGCGGGCTCCGACGAGAAGTGCGCGATCGTCACCCGGGAGCTTGGCTTCCGCGCCTGCGTGAATTACCGGCAAAAGGGCTTCCTGGAGGCACTCCGCGCGGCGTTGCCGGAGGGCGCGGACATCTACCACGACAACGTGGGTGGCCAGATGCTCGCCGACGCATTCTCGGTCCTGAAGATCAACGGCACCGTCATCCTCTGTGGCCTGATGGAGCGCTACAACGACCCGGCGAAGTCGAAGCCCCTCGATCTCGCGCTGCCCATCCTGAAGCGCGCGGTCATGAAGGGCCTGGTGGTCTCGGACTTCGAGCATCGCCGGCCGGCCTTCGAGGCCGCCGTGGCGGCCGGCATCCGGGACGGCCGGATCCGCTACCGGGAAGACCGGGCGGAGGGCATTGGCCAGGCCGGGGCCCACTTCTCCCGGCTGATGCGGGGGGAGAACGTGGGCAAGGCCCTGGTGGTGCTGGGTCCGGAAACAACCGGCCGGGCTTGACCACCGGGATTTATATGGGGTAAAAAGACCCATATGCTTGGCATCGCACCCTGAGTCGAGCGAGTTATTAGTGGACAGCCCTGCCTCCCCAGCCGATTCCAGCGCCCTGGACCGTGCCGCCGTCGTCCAGACCTGCCGCGTCCTGCTCCGGCCGGTCGCGAGCCTCCTGCTGAAGTGCGGAATGACCTGGCGGGAGTTTGCCGAAGTGTCCAAGGGCGTCTTTGTCGCCGTGGCCAGCCAGGATTTCGGCCTCAACGGCCGGCCCACCAATGTGTCCCGGGTGTCGATACTCACCGGCGTCAGCCGCAAGGAGATTGCCCGCGTCCGGGCGTTGCTGGCGCAGGAGTCCGACCCCCTGCCGAACAAGACCACGGATGCCACGCGAGTCCTCTCCGGCTGGCACCAGGACCCGGACTTCCTGACCCCGGCCGGCGCGCCCCGCGTGCTCCCGGCCGAGGGCGAGGGCGCCAGTTTCGCGACGCTCTGGCGCCGCTATGGGGGTGACGTGCCCGTGACCAGCATGCGCAGGGAACTCGAACGGGCCGGGGCCATCATCACCTTGCCTGACGGTACACTTCGTGCGGAACGGCGCTATTTCATGCCCCGGCGCTTCGATCCCCAGTGGATCCTGAATGCCGGCAGCATGCTGCGGGACCTGGGTGCGGGAATCACGCATAACCTGGACGTGGGAACCGAGCCAGTATCGCCGGGTGGCGGCCAGCCTCCCCGGCGCTTCATCGGCCGGGCGACCAGCGACAGCGTGGATGCGGCTGCGATGCCGGAGTTCGAGGCCTTCATCGAGAAAAACGGCCAGGAATTCCTGGAGCGGGTGGATAAATGGTTGACCGAGCACGAAGCGAGGCCGGCAACGACTGCCGCGCGCAGGCGGATGCGGCTGGGTCTTGGCGCGTTCCTGATTGCTGGCGAATGAAACCAAGGGGATTGGTCATGCAGAAGTTCAAACGTGGGATTTTCACCGCCGGCCTCACGGGGCTGGTAATGAGCCTGGTCGTCGCCTGCGGCGGCGGGGGTGGGGGGTCATTCGCCGGCATCGATCGCCTGGGCGTCACGACCGGCACGATCACCGGCTTCGGCAGCATCATCGTCAATGGCGTCAGGTACGACACGACTGGCACGTCGTTCAGCATCGATGACAATCCGGGGCAGATCGGCAGCCTGCAGGTTGGCCAGGTCGTCACCGTGCGCTGGTCCAGCAGCGACAACGGGGTCACGCGCCGGGCGGACGACGTCTTCTACGACGACGCCGTCGAGGGGCCGATCACTCCCGGCAGCATCGACCGCGCCGCGCAGTCCTTCCTGGTCCTCGGGCAGACCGTTCGCGTGGACGCCGACACGTCCTTCGCGTCGCCGCTCTTCGACCTGGACAGCCTGGCTGACGGCGACTTCGTCGAGGTGAGCGGCCTGCTGGACGACAGCGGGGCAACCCCCGTGGTCCGGGCGACCCGCATCGAGCGCAAGGCCCCGGGCGGGGAACTCGAGATCCGTGGCATCGTCACCGGCCGGACGGCAAACACTTTCGCCATCAACGGGCAGGTGGTCAACACGGCCACCGCCGTGATCGACGCCCCGGGCAACGAGATCAGCAACGGCGACTTCGTGGAGGCCAAGGGCACGTTCGTGAATGGCAGCGGCCAGCTCGTCGCCACCCGGGTGGAACTCGAGGACGGGGCCGACCGGATCGGCTCCGACGGCGATGATGCGGAGGTCGAGGGCTACGTCACCGCGTTCACCAGTGCCAGCTCCTTCTCCGTGGCCGGCGTCCCGGTCCAAAGCAGTGTCGCCGCCGACGGCGGAACCGTCGCGCTCGGCGCCAAGGTGCGGGTCGAGGGCGAGTTCAATGCCAGTGGCGTCATCGTCGCGCGGGAGGTCAAGGTTCGCGCCGGCGCCGGCGGCTCGCCGGTGGATGCCCGCATGGCGGCCAATGTGGACTCGGTCGATGCGCCTGCGGGAAGGCTGGTGGTGCTGGGGGTCACCGTGCAGGTGGACGCCAACACGCGCCTCGAGGACCAGAGCGATGCCGGGGTGCGCAACTTCAGGCTCAGCGACCTCCGGGGTGGCGGCAATCCCGACTTCGTCGAGATCCGCGGCATCGTCCAGCAGAACGGCAGCATCCTCGCCACGCTCCTGCAGCGGCAGGAACCCGACGTGCAGGGCCGGCTGCGGGGACGCCTCGCGCTCAATGCGCTGGCTGATCCGGACTTCACCCTGCTCGGCGTGACGGTCCAGACCGATGACTTCACGTCCTTCTACTTCGACGACGGGCCGGAAATCACGGCTGCGGAGTTCTTCGGGGGTGCCGTGGCCGCCGGCGATGAGCTGAAGGTGAAGTTCCTCCTGAACCCGCCGGGCGCCAGCACGCCGGTCCTCGCGGACGAAGTCGAGATCGAGGACTAGGGGCCGGCGGGCAGCTAGAAGGCGTAGGCCACGTCGTACTTCGTGCCGGCCGTGTAGGTGGTGGCCGTCGCGTTGCCCTGCAGGGAGCCGCGGCTAGGGTTGCCGTCGTCGCTGCGGGCCTCGAGGAGCTGTGTGACGTTGCCCTGCAGGGCGCCGAACACGACCACGTGGCCGCTGAGGTTGTACAGGCCCTGCTCGAAGCCGATCAGGCCGCCAAAGGCATGGGCGGGCTGCTGGTAGGCGGCCGTACTGCGGTCGACGGGGCCCTTGAGGAAGCCGGCGCCGCGCAGGTGCTTCCAGATCTTGCGGGACTCGAGGGCGTTGTCGGTGCCGTTCCAGGCGCCGCCGATCACCCCGTTGCCGTTGCCATTGTCCGCGGCGGTCCAGTTGCCGGGAAAGCGGGTCGAGGCGGCGGGGTCATCGCCGGGCAGGACCCCGTAGCGGTCCTGGTAGGCCAGGATCGCTGCAGAGATGCCCTTGAAGTCATTCTCGACCTTGCTCACCTTGGCATTCAGCATCATCTCCTGCCCCTTCAGGGCACCGCCGACCAGCAGGCCGATGATGGCCAGGACGACCGCGATCTCGAGGAGGGTGAAGCCCTGCTGACGTGATGTGGAAACCATGGCGTGCTCCCGGGAGACTGGAATGCCGGAACGCCACGTTCCGGTCATGCGGCCCTAGGATCACGGTTTTATGTCCGGTGGGACGTGCCGGGGCTCACAGTCCCGCAAGCGCGGCGACGGCCTGACTGTGATGCAGTTCCCGCAGGAGCGCCGTCCGGCGCGACCCCGCCCCCTCCCGGGAGAATCGAGTCCGCGAGTCTCTCCCGGGAGGGGGCGGGGTCGCGCCCGAAGGCGCTCCTACGGGAGGCGCCATGCAATCAGCGAGTCGCCGATCTTGAAGGAGTATTGCCACATGTGCCCGCCGGCCGCCACGGCGACGAACTGCCGGCCGTCGACCTCGTAGGTCATCGGCGTGGCCATGGCGGCGGTGGGCGTCGGGGTTTCCCACAGCTCCTCGCCCGTCTCCACGTCGAAGGCGCGGAAGCGCTCGTCCATCGTGGCCCCGATGAAGACGATGCCGCCGGCGGTGACGATCGGGCCGCCGGACGTCGGGGTGCCCCAGCGCAGGGGCAGTGGGAGGCGGACCAGCTTGTCCAGCACGCCCAGCGGCACGCGCCAGCGGGTCTTCCCGGTCGCCAGGTCGAGGGCCACCAGTTCACCCCAGGGCGGCGGGTTGCACGGCGAGAACAGGGGCGAGAGGAGCGGCTTGAAGACCTGCGCCCAAGGGGTGCCATCGAGCCGCCCGGGATTGCCCATCAGGCCGGCCATCGGCCTGGCGAGCACGTCGGGGTCCACCTCGTCGACGGGAATCAGCTGGGTGAAGGTCGGCGCCCGGTTGACCGGGACGATCAGCAGCTGGCGTTGCGGATCGAAGCCGCCGCCGCCCCAGTTGGTGACCGCCATGCCCGGAAAGTTCACCGTGCCCTCCCGGCTGGGTGGCAGGTAGTACGCACCGTGACGCGCGCCCTCGATCATCCGCCGGCAGACGGCCCGGTCGAGGAAGGTGTAGCCCCAGGCATCGTCGGGGGTCAGCCCGCCCGGCACGAGGGGCGGAATCGTCACCGGAAATGGCTGCGTTGGCGACAGCTGCTCGCCCGGGACGCCGCCCCCCGGCACCGGCCGCTCCTCGATGGGGAGTACGGGCGCGCCCGTGGCCCGGTCGAAGGCGAACACCAGGCCCATCTTCGTCAGCTGGACCACCGACGGCACCTTGCTGCCGTCGAGGGCGAGGTCGAGGAGCATCGGCTGCGCCGGCAGGTCGATGTCCCAGACGTCGTGGTGCACCAGCTGGTAGTGCCACGCCACCTCGCCGGTGGCGGCGCGCAGCGCCACGACCGAATTGGCATAGCGGTTGTCGCCCGGCCGGGTGCCGCCGAAGAAATCCGGCGCCGCGCTGGCGGTCGGCAGGAAGACCAGGTCCCGTGCCGCGTCGTAGGACATGATGCTCCAGACGTTGGCGGCGCCGGTGGTCGCCAGCGCGTCCTCCGTCCAGCCGGCCGCCTGCGGGTCGCCGGGATTCCGGGGCACGGGATCGAAGCTCCAGCGAAGTGCGCCGCTGCGGAGATCGAAGGCCCGGACCGCGCCGGACGGCCCGTCGTTGCGGCGGAACTTGGTGTTGTTGGCCGAGCCGACGACCACCACCGAGCCCGCGACCGTGGGCGGCGACGAGAACTGCACGTCGCCGTGCCGGAAGTTCACGGGGCGGCCAATGCGCCGGGACCTGCTTTCCGCCTCGGCCAGCACCAGTGACTTCACGTCGACGGTGCCGGCAGTGCCAAAGTCGGGGCAGGCGCGCCCGGTGCGCGCATCCACCGCGACCAGCCGCAGGTCGCCGGTGCCCATGTACAGCCGGTGGGCGCAGGCGGCGGTGGCGGGGGCCTCGCTGTCCTGCCAGTAGGCGATGCCCCGGCAGTTGTAGCGGGTGCCAACGGGGCCCAGCTCCAGTTGCGGGTCGAAGACCCAGCGCTCGGTCCCCGTGGCCGGGTCGAGCGCGATCAGGCGGTTGAACGGCGTGCAGAAGACGAGGGATTGCCCGGCCGCCGGCGGCAGGAGCAAGGGGGTGGCGTGAAAGCTGGCGAAGGCCTGGCGGTCGGGGTGCCGGCCGAGCTCGCCGGTGCTGTACTCCCAGGCCTTGACCAGCTTGCCGACGTTGCCGCGATTGATCTGGTCGAGCGAAGAGTAATGGGAGCCGCCGGCATCGCCGCCGTAGAAGGTCCAGTCGGCGTCGCCGGCATGGACGGACGGGGAGGAGATGGCCGCTACCAGTAGGAGCGCCTTCAGGCGCGACCGGTCTGGCATGTCGCGCTGGTCGGCGCTGCTACTGGCCGAACCGGTAGCTGATGCCGAGGCCCAGGGTCCAGAAGTCTGCGCCGTCCAGGTCGTACCAGTTGCCTTCGACCCGCACATCGAACTGCTCGGCGACCGGCATGTCCACGCCGGCGCCGACCGTGAAGCCGTCCGCGCTGCGCGAACTGCCGGGAGAGCCATCGATCTCCAGGTCCTGGTCGAGATTGAAGTAGCCCACCTTGGCGAATGCCTGGAAGCTCTCCGGCGAGAACGGCAGGTAGCCCAGGACATCGAAGCTGAAGCCGTTCGCGCTGAGCGACGCATCGCCACCCGCCTCGGCGGGCGCGGTGTCTTCCTCGAAGTCGCCGGTGTTCAGCCAGGAGATCTCGAAGGCGAGGACCTTGTTGAAGCGGTACTGCCCCCAGCCCTTGAAGCCCACGGTGCTGTCGTCGAGTCCGCCGCCGTCCAGCTGGTAGTCACCGAACAGCGCCGCGGCACCCACCCGGAAGCCCGGGTCGGCGCTGCCCGCGTGGGCGGGGAGCGCAGGAACGGTGGCGAGGGCGCTGGCGATGGCCGTCGAAGCCAGGATCTGCCTGAGCGGCATCGGAAAACGAGGTTGCATGAACACGGGCTCCATCTGGTTCGGCTAGTCGCAGTCCGTGCGCTGCAGAACCACGCGGCGGTTCTGGGCCCGGCCTTCGGCGGTGGCGTTGTCGGCAATGGGCTGGCTCTCGCCGGCGCCGGAGACCTTCAGCCGGCCCTCCGCAATGCCCTTGCCTTCCAGGTAGCTCGCCACGGACTGGGCGCGACGCTCGGAGAGCTGCTGGTTGTAGGCGTCGGAGCCGGAGCTGTCCGTGTGGCCCACCACCGTGCCGGAGACGAACTTCAGGCGCTTCAGGTTCTCCGCGACTTCGTCGAGGATTGCCTGGTCCTCGGCGGTCAGTTCGGCCGAATTCAGCTTGAACTGCAGCTGGCGGGTCACGTCGCAGGAGCAGCCCTGGGGACCGACCCGGTCACCCTTCGGCGTGTCGGGGCACTGGTCGCTGGCGTCGATCACGCCGTCGCCGTCCGTGTCGGCCGGCGGCGGGGGCGGGGGAGCCGCGGCAGCCACGACCGGCGCCGCGACTGCGGCCACCGGCGCCGCGGCCTTGGCGGGCCGGCCAAACAGGTACTCGAAGCCCAGGTTCAGGGACCAGAGGTCGCCGTCGTTGATGTCGAACCAGTCGGCTTCCGCGCGAACGGCGAACTGGTCGCTGATCGCCAGGCGGGAGCCCGCGCCGAGGAGCAGGCCGGACGGGGAGTTGTTGCCGACCACGGTGTCGTCCACCAGCACTTCCTGGTCAAAGAAGTAGTAGCCAGCCTTGCCGTAGACCTCGAGGCCCTCGCTGGCCAGGGGGGCGTAGACCAGGCCCGAGACGCTGAAGCCATCGAGCTCCGCCTTGGCGTCGCCGCCCGGGTTGGGCGGGTCCAGGTCTTCCTCGAAGTCGCCGAACTTGTGGTAGGCGCCTTCGACGCCGAACAGCCGGTTGAAGCGGTAGCCCGTGAAGAGCTTGAACCCGGTGGAGGTGTCGTCCAGGTTGTTGTCGTCGAACTGGTAATCGCCAAAGACCGCGGCGATGCCTGCGTTCCAGACCGTCTCGTCATCGGCCGCCAGGGCAGAGGTGGCCGCCAGGCCCAGGACGACCGCCGTCAAACACCGTTTCATCACGCAGGCTCCTCAGAGTTCGGGAAAACAAAGCATCCAGGGAGGAGTGTGCACCGGTTGGCAGGCCAACTAACCCGGGTGTCGGCGAGTTGTCCCCGCAATGGACAGCAGTTTTCGGGTGGAGAAGCCGCGACCCGTCCCCCTGGACCGAACCGCGATGCGCCCTGACCATGTGGTCGTCGGCAGTATACGGCCGACCGCAATCGCGTCAACTTGCAGCAGGGCGCCGGTCTGCAGCCTGGGCCAGCACGTTCGCCCAGCTCGCCGGTGCCGCTGCCAACTCGATGATCCGTGCCGCACCCGTGCCGGAGGAGCGGCCGTGGTAGGTCAGCACGTCCCGGAGCAGTGCCTGCCACGTGCCGTTCGCGCGGAGCAGGTCACCCACATCCCGCTGGATGCGCCGGTCGTCCAGGTCGGGTTCCCCCGGCCGGATGCCCGCGTGCTCCCGGCGGAACCAGGGCGAAAACAGCCGGCCATCCCGGACCATGTGCCAGGCCTCGAGGAGGTGTCCACCGTGCCAGACGGGGGTCAGGCCCGGCAGCCCGGCGCGCAGCCACCCGTCCGTGTCGGCCGCTGACCAGGAGCGCGGCTCCAGGAGCACCACGCCGGCGCCCGGCCCCAGGCGGCTGGCGAGTTCGATGGCCACCGGTGCGCCGGCACCGACGGCGACCACCACGATTGTCCGGGCGGTGGCCACCACGGGCGCCAGCGCCACGGCCAGCTGCGCGACGACGCCGTCCAGCGTGGCGCCCGGTTCGATGGTCACCGGTGGCGGATCGCTGGCGCCGTGGCCAGGCAGGTCCGGCGCGAGCACGTCCGCGCTCGCGGCGATATCCCCGGCCAGGGAGCCGAGCGCAGCGGCTGAGCTGCCGGGCGCGTGCAGCAGGAGGACCAGCGGGACGCCGGCCGGGGGCCGGCCCGGGTCGCGCGCCGACCGGCGGATGAACCGGATCTGGCGCCGGGACGCGCCGCAGTAAGCACTCCCGACGGGCCCGGAACCCGGAATACTGTCCCCCGTGCCCCGACCGGCCGGGCCAGCAGCGGGTGGCGCCGGATCACCAGGATGGGCCTGCAGGTGCGCGAACGCGCGGCCGAGGGCGGCGGCGGTATCGGCGGAGGGCTCCACGCGGACGCTGGCGGAGCGTGCGCCAATCCGCGCCAGGTGACCGGCCAGCGGGTCCCGCGACTGGGCCGTGACCAGCAGCGGCACGCGCATCGCGGGCAGCCGCCGTTCTGCCCGGTCGGCGAATGCGGCGGCGTAGGCCACCGGGTAGTGGTCGCCGGCGCCGAGGAACTCGACCAGCCCGAACTGCAGGCGGTCTGCCGGTGGCACGTCGAAGTCCATGCGGGTCGCGGCCCGCCGGTCGTGCCAGGGGAAGAAGATGACCTGCTCGCGCATGCGGGCCCACAGCCAGGCCAGGTGGCCGCCGTCCCACCGCGGCACGATCGGCGGCAGGTAGTCGCGAAGGATCGCCTCGCGCTCGGCCTCGGTCAGCACCACGAGGCCATTGGCAGCCACCGCCGCGACCCGGTCCGGGCGGGCCTCCGCCAGCGCCACACCGATGCTGGCGCCCGTGTGGAAGCCGTAGATGCCGAAGCGGCCGAGGCCCAGGGCATCGGCGAACTCGAGCGTCGCGGCGGCGAAGTCCTCCATGCTGGCGCTGGCCACGGGTTGCCCCCCGCGCTGCATTGGCTCGGAGAAGCCGTACCCGGGCGAGTCCGGTGCAATCAGCGTGAAGGCGTGGCCCCACGCCTCGATGAGCGGCTCCATCTCCCGGGATGACTGGGGCGACTGGTGCAGCAGCACCACCACCGGACCGCGGCCCCCGCGCCGGTAGTGCACCTGCCGCGTGCCGAAGGCGCCCCGCACCGTGACGAAGCCCCGCTGCAGGGTGTTGCTGTCGGTTGCGGTCGGCATCTGTCCTCGCGGGGTTCCGTCTCGGCGCTATCATGCCCGCGCAAGCGTGACCGCCGGTAGCGCCGGCAAGACCCCAGCAGGCAGAGCACCATGCTGAACGACAGCCCGGTCCAGAGGAAGGCCATGTCCGCGCCCTTCAATCCAATGGCCCGGCTGTTCCTGGCCCAGGACCGTCGCCCAGCGGAACTCGCCGACGTGGCGCCGGCGGAACTCTCGCCATTGCAGCGCTCCCTGCTGGCCATCGACGGCACGGTCACCACCTTCCTGTCCGCCTGGGCGCTGGAGCCCGTCATCGTCAGGCCCCTCAGCCAGCGTTCCGTCGTCCTTGCCCGGGATGCGGGGCTGGCTGGAGCGCCATCCCTGGCTGCCGGCTGGCTCGATGCTCCCGCCGGAACGCCCGTGATGGAGCGGGCCGTGCTGCTGCTGGGTGCCGACAGCCGGCGCCTGTTTGCCTTTGCGGAGTCCGTGATCTGCACCGGTCGCCTGCCCGCGGCGCTGCGCGCCGGCCTGGAGTCCGGCGGCCTGAGCCTGGGCCAGCTCTTGCTGATGCCGGGCTTCGAGTCCCGGCGGGAAGGCCTCTGGTACGGCCGCGAGCGGTCCCTGTCGCTGCACCCCGAGGTGGCGGCGCTGACGCCCGCCGATTTCCTGACGCGCACCTACCGGGTCAGCGCGGCGTCGCAGCCGCTCATGGTCATTACCGAGCGCTTCCCCTGGTCCCTACGCGAGTAGGAGCGGCGACCGTCGCGACCCCGGAGCCGTGGTGCATCCCGCGGCCAGAGGCCGATGCCTCGCCAGCGAGAAGACGTGTACTCACGTCAGCAGGCGGGGTCTTCGGCCTCTGGCCGCGGGATGCACCACGGCTCCGATCCCTGACGCCGCCCCGCCGACTTGCGGTAGATTGGGTCCAACCGTTGCCACCTCGAGCGAATTGCCCATGCGCGCGCTGCCACGACGATTGTCCACGGCCCTGCTGATCTCGGCCCTGCCGGCCACCGTCGCCATGGCCCAGGCCCGGGACGCGAGCTGGGCCCACTACGGCGGTGACGAGGGCGGCAGCCGTTTCTCGCCGCTGACCCAGATCAACAAGGGCAACGTCGGGAAGCTCGAGCTGGCCTGGCAGTACCGGACGGGTGCCGTGAAGGACAACCCCGACCTCAAGAAGTACATCGACTTCCAGGCAACGCCGACGCTGCTGCCCGCTGCCGCGGGCGGCCATCTCATCCTGTGCGATCCCTTCGGCAAGGTCATCGCCCTCGAGCCAGCCACCGGCACGCCACGCTGGACCATGGACCCGAAGATCGACAAGACCCCCTACGCCGGGCGCTTCAAGTGCCGGGGCGTGGAGTACTGGGCCGATGACACCGCGGCGCCGGGCGCCGCCTGCGCCCATCGCCTCTTCCTGGCCACGGCCGACAAGCGCCTCATCGCCATGGACGCGCGGGACGGGCGGCTCTGTGCCGGCTTCGGCGTCAACGGCGAGGTGAACGTGGACCCGCTGATCAAGGCCACGTTCCCGGCCGATGGCGTGGAGCTCACACAGCTGGCATCGCCCCCCACGGCGATCAACGGCGTCGTTGCCGTCTCGGCCTTCGCCAACAAGTTCAGGAGCTCCAGTTCCATCAACGGTGCCATCCGCGGCTTCGACGCGCGCACCGGCGCCCTGCGCTGGACCTTCGACCCGCTCGTGCGGGACGCGGCGACCGGCTTCGAGCCGACCCCGATCGAGGTGGGTGGTGGCAACAACTGGGTGCCGATGTCCGCGGACAGCCAGCGGGACCTGCTCTTCATTCCCACCGCCGCGCCGGCGCCCAACTACTGGGGCGCCCATCGCCCCGGCGACAACCGCTACGCAAACTCCATCGTCGCCCTGCGCGCCTCGACCGGCGAGGTGGTCTGGCACTTCCAGACCCTGCACCACGACGTGTGGGACCGGGACGTGGGCTCGCCTCCCATCCTCGTGGACATCCGCAAGGACGGCCGGACGATTCCCTCGGTGATCCAGCTGGTGAAGACGGGCATGGTGTTCGTGTTCAACCGGGAGACCGGCGAGTCGCTGTTCCCGATCGAGGAACGGCCGGTGCCGACCGACACCGACATCGTCGGCGAGAAGCTGTCGCCCACCCAGCCGTTCCCCACGAAGCCGCCGGTGCTCGTGCGCAACACCATCTCGCCGGACGACGCCTGGGGCTTCACGTTCCTGGACAAGAACGCCTGCCGGAAGAAGATCGAGTCCATGCGGCATGGCGGGCACTACGAGCCCATCACCACGAAGGGCACGATCATGTACCCGCAGATCGGCGGTGGCGCCAACTGGGGTGGCGGGGCCTTCGATCCCGCGACCAACATCCTGATCACCCCCGTTTCCCAGATTCCCTACTACGTGCAGTTCCTGCCCCGGGACCAGGTGGACCCGGAGTACGCCAAGCTGCCGGAGGCCGGCGGGCCCATGCAGAAGCCCGGCTACCTGGGTGACACGCCCTACGGCGTGAAGCAGGGCCCGCTGATGTCGCCGTCCTTCACGCCCTGCACCAAGCCGCCCTGGAACATGCTGGTGGCCGTGGACATGGCCGCCGGCGAGATCAAGTGGAAGATTCCCTTCGGCAAGCTCGACAAGCTGATGCCGGTGCCGATCCCCCTCAACCTCGGGGCGCCCACGGCTGGCGGCCCGATCATCACGGCCGGCGGGCTCGCCTTCATCGGCGCCACGCCGGATGACCGGCTGCACGCCTACGACGTGGAAACCGGAGAGCTGCTCTGGGAGCACCGCGCACCGGCTTCCGCCATGTCCACGCCCATGACCTACGAGGCCAATGGCCGGCAGTTCGTGGTCTTTACCGCCGGCGGCCATTCCTGGTACGACGCCAAGGGCATCGACGACTACGTGCTGGCCTACGCGCTGCCGGCCGCCGGGAACGTCGACGCCGCGTCCCGCTGAGCCGCGCAACTGTGAAGCAGGCCGCGGATCGGGGCGGGACCCGCCCCGACTGAGAACTGGCGCATGGCTGCCCCGGCCGGCCCGCGGCTAACCTCCGCGTTATGTTTGGCGGAACCCTGCTCGCGAACATCTACATTGCCGCCGCGGCCGTGGCCGGCTTCGCCGCGGGCGCCATGCTGTCCCGGCTCCTGGGCAGCTTCGCCAACCGTCCCATGGGCAAGCGGGCTGACGACCTGCACCACCGGATCCGGGGTCTCGAGGCGGACCTGCGGGTCGCGCAGCGCACGGCTGACCAGGTCCGGACGGAGCGCGAAGCCCTCGCAGCAGAACTGGCCAGTACCGCCGCCGAGCTGCCCGCCCTGCGCGACAAACTGGCCGGCAATGAAGAACTCATCCGCAAGCTCAAGGCCGAGGTCCAGTTCGAGTGCGGCAAGACGGCCCGGCTCCGCCAGGAGCTGGCTGACCGCGCCGAGGAGATGGTTCGCACCCACGTGCAGTTGCGCGACGTCCAGAACGAACTGGGCGTCACCCAGGTGGGTTCCGACGTGGTGATGGACCAGATCACCCGGCTCGAGCGCGAACGGGATGACCTGAACACGCTGGTGGACGCGCTCCGCAAGGAGATGGCCGGGCGCCCGCGCAATCCGCTCAGGCTGGGCGCCTCCCCGGTGCTGGACCAGGGCGGCGACCTGCTCGTGGACAGCTGACGATGGCATTCGCGGGCCTCATCTTCATCGGACTGCTCTTTGGCGTCATCCTCGGTGGCAGCGTGGTTGCCTTCATCGTCGTTCGCGCCGGCGGACCCCTGAAGGAAAGCCTGTTCGGTGACGACTCCCGCAAGCCGGCCTTCAAGGGCGGACCCGGCATTCCGGAGGTTCCGCCCGAGGCCGACACGCGCCAGAAGGCGCTGGTCGAGGAGCTCCGCATCATGCAGAAGCTCCTGGACCAGGGTCGTGTCGAGCGTGAGCAGCACCTGAAGGACATGAAGGCGGCTGCCGATGAGATGGCAGTGCTCCGGACCCAGGTCGCCGACCGGGACGTACGGATACAGGCCCTCGAGGGTTCGTTGCGCGAGGCCACCCTGCGGGTGGACAACGCCCTGGCCCACCTGAGCGAGCGCACCGAGGAGCTGGCGAAGGTCAGCCTCCAGCTGAAGGATGCGCGCCTGGAGCTGGACATCAGCGAGTCCGGATCCACCGTCACCAGCTCCCAGATCTCCCAGCTCCAGCGGGAGCGCGACGAGCTCGCAGCACTCGTGGAGCAGCTGCGGCCGCGGCGGCAGGCCAGCCGGCCCTTCGCCTGAATCCTTAGGGCATACTCCTCCCGACTGGGCGCGCCTGAAGGCGCTCCGACGGGAACGATTCCTAGTGTCGCTCGATTTTGGCTTTCCAATTCCCCAGGTGTTCCTGGATGGCCGGCCCGACCTGGAACTGGTGCGCCGCACCCTGGCCCTGGGTGAGCGGCTCGGCTTCCACAGTGCCTGGGTCCAGGACCAGGTAGCCGGCGATGTACCCCTCCACGAATCCCTGACCCTGCTGTCCTACGCGGCGGCGCTCACCACCCGCGTACGCCTCGGGGTGTCGGTGCTGGTGTTCCCCATCCGCAATCCGGTGCATGTGGCGAAAGTCGTCAGCACGCTGGACAACCTCAGCGCCGGTCGCATGATCCTCGGGATTGGCCTGGGGCACGTCATGGCCGCCGATTTCTTTCGTACCTATGGCGTCGACAACCGGGAGGCGGTGCGCCGTTTCAACGAGGGCGTCCGGGTGATGAAGTCCCTGTGGACCGAGCCCGCGACGAGCTTCGATGGGGAGTTTTTCCAGCTCCGGCGCACCGGCATGTGGCCGAAGCCCGTGCAGAAGCCCCACGTGCCACTCTGGTTTGGCGGGCAGCACCCCGGCGCTCTGCGCCGCGCCGTCCGGTACGCCGACGGCTACACCTGCGCCGGCCCCAACACCACGGCCGAGTTCGCGGGATTCGTCAGCCACATCCGCCGCTTTCTCGGCGAGGAGCGTCGGGATCCCGCCACGCTGCCGCTGTCCAAGCGCGTCTACCTGGCCATCGACGACGATTCGGACCGGGCCAAGCGACGCCTCGATGAGTTCTTTGGCAGCCGCTATCCCTGGCAAATCCGGCGTAACCCGGACTTTGTCGCGGATATTTGCCTATGGGGAAGCGCCTCACGTGTCGCGGAAGGGCTGGCTCGCGTGGCGCGCATCGGCGCCACGACGATCATCACCAATCCCCTGTGGGACTTCGACGAGCAGCTGGAGGCGCTGGCCGCCGAAGTCATCCCCGCCGTTCATTCCCTGTTGTAGGAGCGCCTTCAGGCGCGACACCCGATCATGAACATCGACGTCATCCTCGACACCCGGGCGAAGCCCCGGGAGCTGGCGGAGCTCGGCCGTCTCGCCGAGCGCTTCGGGCTGCACGGCGTCTGGGTTTCCAGCCTGCTGGACTCCCGGGACCCGTTCGCCAACCTGGCCAGGCTGGCAGAGACGACCTGCCGTATCCGGCTCGGGCCCATCGCCGTGAATCCCTTCGACACCCACCCGGTGAAGATCGCGTCCGCGCTCCTGACGCTGAACGAGATGGCGAGCGGGCGGGCGCAGATCGTGATCGGCGGCGGCGGGGAGGCGTTGCAGGCCCTCGGCATCCGTCCCGAGCGGCGCGTGCGTGCGGTACGGGAGTGCGTCGAGATCATCCGGGCCGCGGCGAGCGGCCAGCGCGTGAGCTACGCGGGGCAGCTGTTTCGCGTCGAGAACCTCCAGCTCCGGTGGCTCGAGGCGCCGCCGCCCGCGCTCCTGGTGGGCGCCAGCCAGCCCCAGATGCTGCGGATGGCCGCTGGCTGCGCCGACGGGGTCATGATGAGCGACATGCCGCCCGGGCCCGCCGCGGCGGCCATCCAGACGCTGGACGCCGCACTGGCGGAGGGCGGGCGCCGCCGGCCCGGGTTCCGCGCCACGGTGTTCACCGCCTGGCACATGCACCCGGACCGGCGGCAGGCACTGAACGAGGGGCGGCGCTGGCTGCTGTTGCGCGGGATATTCCGCCCGTGGCTGCTGGCGGAGTTCCTGGCGCCCGATGACGTGGCCCTGGTCATGGCGAGCCAGGCCGCCTTTGCCCGGGCATTCGCCGCGGGAAGTCACGTCGTCGAGGGGGTGCCCGACCGGGTCCTCGATGCGCTGGTGGAGAACGTGACCGTCACCGGCACACCGGACCACCTCGAGCCGGTGCTGGTGAAGCTGCGGCACCTGAAGGCGGCGGGGCTCGGTGGCGTGGCGCTGCGGCTCTACGCCGATCCGGCGGCGTCGATCCGCCTCATCGGTGAGCGGATCCTTCCCGCGCTGTAGGAGCGGCTTCGGCCGCGCCAATTTGCCGCGGCCGAAGCCGCTCCTACTCCACGGGACGCTGGCGGAGCGACTTGGTGGTGCCGCGCTGTTTCTTCTCGTCCAGGCGCTTGAGGCGGGAGCGCTTCGACGGCTTCGTCGCCACCCGGAAGCGGGGCACGTGGCTCGCCGCAGCGACGAGCTCATTCAGGCGGGCGAGGGCGTCGTCCCGGTTCTGCTCCTGGTTCCGGAAGCGCTGGGCCTTGATCACCAGGACGCCGTCCCGGCTGAGGCGGCGGTCGTCCAGGGCGAGGAGCCGGGCCTTCAGGGACTCCGGCAGCGAGGAGGCCCGGATGTCGAAACGCAGGTGGATGGCGCTCGCCACCTTGTTCACGTTCTGCCCGCCGGCGCCCTGGGCCCGGACGGCGGTCAGTTCCACCTCCTCGGGCGGGACCGTGATGTTGTGGCGCTGATTTGACATCTGTGAAATTGTGCCGGAGTCGCACCCCTCTTAGAATGGGCCCTGAGCGCTGCGCTCGTCGAAGCCCCTGGTGTCCTCCATGAAGAACCTCCGCCTGTCCCTCGCCGCGCTCCTGGCACCGCTGGCCGTCGGTACCCTGAGCCTCGGCGTCCTGCTCCCTCTGGAAGAGGCCCGGGCCGACCTGGCGCTCGACGCCGCCTTCGATTCCGACGGCATCGCCGAGGTGAACATCAGCGTGGGCACCGACGCGGCCCGTGACGTGGCCGTGCAACAGGATGGCGCGCTGGTGCTGGCGGGCTTCAGCCGCCAGACGACGGGCGCCACCACCATCGACTACGTGGCGCTCACGCGCCTCGACGGCACCACGGGTGCCCTGGACACGGCGTTCGGGACCGATGGCATCGTCAGTTTCCTTCCCGGCCTCACGGCGACCAATGGGGGTGGCGGCGACGCCCGTGCGCTGGCCATCCAACCCACCGACCAGAAGATCGTCGTCGCCGGCACCTGGAAGGCCAGCGCAGCGGCCAACCGGCAGGTTTTCGTCGCCCGCTTGGACACCGACGGCACGCTGGATGCCACCTTCGGCACGGATGGCGTCGTCCTGTTCACGCCGGCGGGCATCACCAGCCCGATCGCCGCTGCCATTGGCCTGCGCAGCGATGGCAGCATCATCGTGGCCGGCACGGACTCCGCCACGGATGCCAACCGGGGCTTCATCGCTGGCCTCGACAGCGCGGGTGAAGCCATTGCCGGCTTCACCGATTCGGTGGTCCCGAACCCGCTGACGGGCGGGTCCGGCTTCGGCCTGAACGCCCTGGTCATCCTGCCGGGCGACGGGATCCTGGTGGGCGGGGGCGGCGGCGACCTCACCCTGGCGCAATTCACCGGCACGGGTGCGCCGGACTCGGCGTTTGGCACCGATGGCATCGCGACCTTCAATTTCTTCAGCTACGACACCGTCGACGGCACCACCCTCACCTTTGACGTGATCACTGCCCTGGCCGTCCTCGATGACGGGCGGATTCTCATGGCAGGCCGGGCCGGTGCGTCGTCGTCGGCCACGGCCACCAACCGGGTCCTCGGGCGGGTAACCGCCGCCGGCGCGCTGGACACCACCTTCGGTTCTGGCGGCTACGCGCCATTTGCCAAGGAGGGGGCGGGCGAGGTGCCGGACGGCCTCGGTGTGCGCCCATCCGGCGACATCGTCCTCGTCGGCCAGGATTTCAAGCCCGTGCAGGTCAGCCCGAATGGCGTGGCGACGAGGGTGCTCGCCGGCGCGTTCAGCCCGCTACTGACCGATCTTGCGGTGCTGACTGGCGGTGACCTCGTCGCGGCCGGCCAGGCGACCCTCTCGGGGGCCAATACCGCCCTTGCAGCCGTGCGCTTCACTGCCACGGATCTTGCCGATGGCCCGGACACCGTGCCCGATCCCTTCGCGTTCGTCACCCAGACCGGGCTGGAGACCGAATTCGTCGCGACCTCCAACGCGGTGACCATCCAGGGCATCGACTCCCCCGCCGCCATCAGCATCAGCAGCGGCGACCAGTACTCCATCGGCTGTACCGCCACCTTTACCTCGGTCGCTGGCACGATCAGCAATGGCCAGACCGTCTGCGTGAAGACCACGTCCTCCGCGAACGGCTCGACGGACCGGCGGGCATTTCTCACCATCGGCGGCGTGATCGGCCAGTTCACGGTGATCACCGGTGACGCCACGCCGGACCAGTTCAGCTTCGTCGACCAGACCGGCGTCGCGGCGGCTACCCAGGTCGTGTCGGAGCCGGTCACGCTCACGGGCTTCGCCATCCCGACGGGGGTCAGCGTGACGGGTGGCCAGTACTCGGTGGGCTGCACGGGCACCTGGACGGTGTCTCCCGGCACGGTCAGTCCCGGCGCGCAGGTCTGCGTCCGGCACACCTCGTCGGCCTCGCCTGCCGGGCAGACCAGCACCACGCTCATCGTCGGCAAGGGCACCAACGTCCAGGACACCTTCACCAGTACCACTATCGGTGACATCACGCCCGATTCCTTCGCCTTCGTGGACCAGGTCGACGTGCCCAAGTCCACGCTCATTGTCTCGGCCCCCGTCGTCCTGACCGGCTTCGACTCCAATGCGCCGGTGACGGTGAGCGGTGGCGCGTACTCACTCGGCTGCACGAGCACCTTCACGACGGCTGCGGGCACCGTGGCGCCGGGAACCTCTGTCTGCGTGCGGCACACCTCGTCCTCCGCGGGTGGCACGGCCACCAACACGGTACTCAACGTTGGCGGCGTCACCGACACCTTCACGAGCACTACCGCGGGAACGCCGGATACGACGCCGGAACCCTTCAGTTTCACCGACCAGACGGGCGTGCCCCTGGCGACCGTCATCACGTCCGGCGGGATAACCATCGGCGGCTTCGACACCGCGGCGCCCATCAGCATCACCGGCGGGACCTATTCCGTGAACTGCGGCAGCCAGTACACGGCGGCGTCCGCCACGTTGCAGCCCAACTCCCTGATCTGCGTGCGGCACACTTCGGCGTCCACCGGCGGGACGGCCACCAATACCGTCGTCACGGTCGGCGGCGTCAGCGATACCTTCACGAGCACTACCCTGCCGGGTGATGCGGTGCCTGCCGCATTCAGCTTCGCCAACCAGACGGGCGTCGAGCTGTATGCCGACATCACATCAGCCCCGGTGACGATCACCGGCATCGACATTGCCAGCCCGGTGACGGTTACCGGCGGCGAGTACTCGATCGGCTGCACCAGCACCTTCACGAGTGCCCGGTCGAACATCACCAACGGCCAGACGGTCTGCGTGCGCCACAAGTCGTCATTCAACAGCAGTGAGGACATCGAAACGGTGCTGACCATCAGCACCGAGAGCGCCACGTTCACCAGCACCACCCGGGTTGGCGACCAGTTGCCTGACGACTTCAGCTTCACCAGTCAGGCCGGTGTCGCACTGCAAACGCCCATCACCTCGAATTCCATCCGCATCGAGGGCGTGGACTCCAGGGTGGGCATCCTGCTCAGCGGCCCGACCGATAACCTTGGGCGACCCCTGTACGGCGTTTCCAGGGGCTGCACGGGCACGCTCGATATCCAGGATGGCGACATCCTGGAACCCGGTACCACGCTCTGCGTCCTGGTCCAGTCCGCGAGCACCGACTCCACCAGCGTGGTGGTCACGGTCACCATCGGCGGCAACGGCATCGGCAACCTGAAGACGTCGACCTTCACGGTCACCACGGGCGAGACAGTGCCGGACCCGTTCACCTTCACCGACCAGGTGGGGGTGCCGACCCTGACCACCATCTACGCCGATCCGGTCACCATCACCGGCATCGACGCGCCGAGCAGGGTGACGATCAGCTCGAACGGGCAGTACCAGATCAACTGCACGGGCAGTTTTACGGCTCTCGCTGGCCTGGTGGAGAATGGCGACACGATCTGCGTGCGGCACGTGTCGGCCGCGAGCCTCTCGACGCAGACCAATACCGTGCTTACGGTCGGTGGCGTCACTGACACGTTCACGACCACCACGACGGCGGACAGCAAGCCCTTGCCGGGCAGCAGTTCCATGGACGCCTGGTCATTGCTGTTGCTGGCGCCGCTCGCCGGCTACCGAAGGCGGCGGCGCGCGTTGTAGGGGCGGCTTCAGCCGCGACCGGCACACCCCGCCGGCGAGAGACTCGGGGACTCGATTCT
>JAEUQA010000035.1 GCA_016789845.1 Chromatiales bacterium | reverse complement strand
CGACTGGGAGAATGTGATGGCGAAGACACTCGGCTGGCTGATTGCCCTGCTCTACACCGTCCAGGCCGCGCTCGGCGTACGGATGCCCCGCACCGAGAAGACCTCGCTGCTCCGGGAAGAGCTGCGCAGCTGGCACTACCTGATCGGCCTGGTCCTGTTCGTCCTGCTGCTATGGCGGCTGTGGCGCTGGTTCCGGGATCGGCCAGCCCCGCGGCACCCGGGACTCACGCCAGGCGGCCAGGCCTGGGCAAACCAGCTCGCCCTCGCCAGCTACCTGGTTCTGGTGGTGATGCCCGTCCTCGGCATCAGCCAGGCGTGGACGGAGGGCCTCACCGTGCGCCTAGGTCCCTTCGTCACCCTGCCGCCCCTCGTCCCGGAGAATCACACGGGCTGGATGTTCTTTGGCTACTTCCACTCCGCGCTCGGCTTCTCGTTCACCCTGCTGACGATCGCGGCGGTGTTCACCGGCGTCTGGCTGTGGCTGCGGCGGGGCGTGGGCCTGCTGGCTGCGTTTCCGCCCGGCTTCGGCGCCCAGGTCTTCGCGACGCTGGTGATCACGGTCTATGCCTTCTCCACGTTCAAGTCACCGGAACCGGGCGTCACTGCGCTCGGCATACTCGGGGCTGTCACCGCGGGAATCTGGCTGCTGGGTGCCTGGCTCCGCGGGCGCAGGCACGTGCCCACCTACACGGGAGCGCCGGGCCTGCTGGCGCGGGGCGCGTCCGCCCTGTCAGTGCTGGCCCTCGTGGCCCTGGGGGCCCTGGGGCCCTACCAGATGTTCCGCGTAACGCCCTGGCCCACCGGTGAAGTGGTGGAGGCGCCGGCCGACGTGACCTCCCACGCGGCGCCGGCGATGACGGTGACCATCACGCCCGAGACGCCCTACGAGACCCAGGTGAGGAACGAAACCTACAAGTGGTGCCGCTTCTGCCACACGGTGGAGAAGGGCGGCAAGCACCTGGTGGGGCCGAACCTCTACGCCATCTTCGGCCAGCGGGCCGGCACCGTGCCTAACTACTACTACTCGCCGGCCCTGGCGGAGGCCGGCCGCAATGGCCTGGTATGGGACGATGCCGCCCTCGACAAGTACCTGGCCGGCCCCGACCAGTTCATTCCCGGCACGAAGATGATCATCTCCAGCGGCCCCGTGAAGACGCCGGAAGAGCGCGCCGCCATCATCAACATCCTCAAGCGCGAGACGATGCCGGCGCCGTAGAGGCGGCCTGTAGGAGCGCCCTAAGGCGCGACCCGACGCTGGTCGCGCCTTGAGGCGCTCCTACGGTACGCTACCCGCCCATGCCCGACCCCGGTACACCCGCCTCCAGTACGCCCGCCCCAAGTACACCCGCCCAGGGCGCCTGGACCACCGAGCGCATCGTCCGGCTCGTGGCGCTCACGCTGCTGGGGATCGCCGTCCTGCAGATCATCCTGCCGTTCCTCGGCGCGCTGACCTGGGCGGCGATCATCGCCATTACGGTCTGGCCCGCCTTCATCTGGCTGACGCGGCGGCTGGGGGAGCGTCCGGTGCTGGCTGCAAGCTTCTGCAGTCTCGCGCTGTTCCTGGTACTCATCGTGCCGTTCGCCGTGCTCACCGCGACCCTGGGTCAGGCCCTGCCCCAGCTGGCCGCCATGCTGAAGGAACTGGTTGTGTCCGTGGCACCGACGCCGCCTGACTGGGTCAGCGACCTGCCGCTGGTCGGCGGGCTGATCCGGGAGGTGTGGATTGACGCCGTGACCGACATGTCGGGCCTGATCACCAGGGCGCTGCCGGCAGCCGAGCAGGCCGGAGTGTGGGCCCTCGCCCAGGGCGCCAACCTGGCCCTGGCGTTACTGGAATTCCTGTTTGCAATCCTGATCGCCGCCGTCTTCCTCATCACCGCGGACCGCTCGGCCGATCTCGCCGAGCGGCTCGTCTCCCGCCTGAACATCGGGGAGCAGGGGCGCATCATTCCGCTCGTCGTCGGTACGGTGCGCAGCGTGTCCATCGGGCTCGTCGGCACCGCCGCGGTCCAGGCGTCGGTGGCGGCCCTCGGCTTCTTCATTGCAGACATGCCCGGCGTGGCAGTGCTCGGTTTCGCCACTTTCATGCTGGCCCTCGTCCAGCTGCCGACGCTGCTCATCTGGCTGCCGTCGGCGATCTGGCTGTACTACACGGGGGAGACCGGCTCGGCGATCTTCCTGGGTATCTGGGGTGCCGCCCTGGTGAATACCGTGGACAACTTCCTGCGTCCCTACCTCATCAGCCGCGGGGCCAAGCTGCCCTTCGCGCTGATCCTGATGGGCGTCCTTGGGGGCCTCCTGGCCTGGGGCATCATTGGCCTGTTCATCGGCCCGACCCTGCTGGCCGTGGCCTACTCGCTGATTCGCAGCTGGATCGGGACCGCGCGGGAAGCCGTCAATCTCCCGCCTAATGGCAGCTAGATCGCCGACGTTCGCGTCTTTTACCTCCCGGCCAAATGGGCCGGGCCGGGACTCTGTCGTCGCCGTGAACGGGTGGCTTGTAGATATATAACGGTTTCTTTATATTTGGCTCATGGACTTGAGCCAAGCCGTTCGCCAACTGGATGCCGCCGCCGAGCCGAGCCGCCTGCGACTCCTCATTGCGTTGCTGGCCGGTGAGACCTCCGTGGGGGACCTGGTGACGGTCCTCGAACAGAGCCAGCCCCGCGTTTCCCGGCACCTCCGGTTGCTCGCCGAGGCCGGTCTCGTGGAGTCCTTCCGCGAGGGCCGTTCGATCTTCTACCGGTGGTCGGCCGAGGGCCTCGATGCCGGAGTGGCGAGCTCCGTGGCCGCGGTTGCGGCCAGCGACGACACGACGGTTGCCCGGGACCGGGAGCGCCTGCAGAAGCTTGCCCGGCAACGGGAGCGGGATGCACTCCGCCGGGCCTTGCGGCTCGGGAGCGGGCGAGGCCTGTATGTGGTGGACGGGGATACCGGGCTCGCCGAGGCGTTGCGCGCGGCGCTCGCGGACGTGCCGAGCGCCGCGCTCGCCGGCGAGTCACCGCCCCTCGGCGCCATCCTCAGCGTGGGTTGCGGGTCGGGCGAGGTCCTCCGCCTGCTGCTGCCCCGCGCACGCCTTGCCATCGGCACCGAGCCGTTGGGCCACCGTCGTCAGCTGGCCCGGGCGCGCCTGCGCCAGGCGGCTCTCCCGAAGTGGTCCATCCGGGACGCCGGGCCCGCCCGGCTGCCCTTCGAGGCGGGCGCCTTCGACCTGGTGATCCTCCAGGACGTGCTCGCTCCCGTGCGCGGCGACGCACTGCAGCCCATCCTCGCCGAAGCCGCCCGCGTCCTGCGCCCCGCAGGCCGCCTGTTGATCCTCGATCGGATACTGCCCACCGACAGCGAACTGGCCGCGCGTCTCGCGGCACTCGGCTTCGCGGTCAACCGCCGGCAATGGCTGCCGGGGAGGGCGCCCGACCGGGCGCTGTTCCTGGCCAGCCGGCCGGAGCCCGCACACGCAAGGACCGGTACCCATGACTGAAGTACAGCCCAGGCCCCAGAAGCCGTCGCCGCAGAAGCCGCCGGTCCAGGTGTCCTTCGAATTCTTTCCGCCGAAGACGCCCGAAATGGAAGCGACCCTCTGGCAGGCGATCCACAAGCTGGCGCCCCTGAAACCGCGCTTCGTTTCCGTTACCTACGGTGCGGACGGCTCCACCCGGGACCGGACCCACCGCATCGTGGCGCGCATCGCGGCGGAAACGGGGCTCGTCAGCGCGCCCCACCTGACCTGCGTCGGCTCGGACCGGGAGGAGATCAAGGCGATTGCCCGCACGTACCGGGACGAGGGCATCCGCCATATCGTCGCGCTGCGCGGGGACCCGCCCCAGGGCGCCACCCGGTACGTGCCCCACCCGGGCGGCTATGCCTACGCGGTCGACCTGGTGCGCGGGTTGCGCGAGGTCGCCGACTTCGACATTTCCGTGGCGGCCTACCCGGAGGGCCATCCCGAGGCCCCGAACGCGGACTTCGACCTGGACTACCTCAAGCGCAAGCTCGATGCGGGCGCGAACCGCGCCATCACCCAGTTCTTCTACGACACCGAGAATTTCCTCCGCTTCCGGGACCGCTGCGTGGCCCGGGGCATCACCGCGCCCATCGTGCCGGGCATCCTGCCCATCGCGAAGTTCAGGCAGATGCTCAACTTTGCCAACCGCGCGGGGGCCAGCGTGCCCCAATGGCTGCACGAGCGCTTCGAGGGGCTGGACGACGATCCCGATACCCAGCGGATGCTGGGCGCCAGCGTGGCGATCGAGCAGGTCGCGACGCTGCGCCGGCACGGCATCAGCGAGTTCCATTTCTACACGCTCAACCGGGCCGAGCTGACCTTTGCGATCTGTTACGCCCTGGGCGTCCGGCCCCAGCCGGTCACCGGAGGCCAGTCGTGACGCGCGCCGAAACGCTGCCGACAACCCCCGGCTTTCCCGCCCTGGAGGCCCTGCTGGCCGCGCGTATCGTCATCCTGGATGGCGCCATGGGCACCATGGTGCAGGCCCACCGCCTCGGCGAGGCCGACTACCGCGGGCAGCGCTTCGCGGATTCTCCCCGCGACCTCAGGGGCAATCACGACCTGCTCTCCATCACCCGCCCCGACGTGATCGGCGGCATTCACCGGCAGTTCCTGGAAGCCGGCGCGGACGTCATCGAGACCAACACCTTCAACTCCACCGCGCCGTCCCTCGCGGACTACGGGCTCGAACACTGCGTGCACGAGCTCAACCTGGCGGGTGCGCGGCTTGCCCGGGCGGTGGCCGACGAGGTCGCTGCGGAGACCGGCCAGCGGCGCTTCGTCGCCGGGGTGCTCGGCCCCACCAGCCGCACGGCATCCATTTCCCCCGACGTGAACGACCCCGGGCTGCGCAACGTCACGTTTGACGAACTCGTCGCCACCTACATGGATGCAACGCGCGCCCTGCTGGAGGGCGGCGCCGACTTCATCCTGGTCGAGACGATCTTCGACACGCTGAACGCCAAGGCCGCTCTCTATGCCATCGCCGGCGTGGGCGAGGCGGTGGGCCTGCGCATTCCCGTGATGCTGTCGGGGACGATCACCGACGCGTCGGGCCGCACGCTTTCCGGCCAGACGCCCGAGGCCTTCTGGAATTCGCTCCGCCACATCAACCCGTTCGTCGTCGGCTTCAACTGCGCGCTCGGCGCGAAGGACCTGCGCCCGCACATCGGCGAGCTGTCGCGGGTCGCGGACACGCGCGTCAGCGTGCATCCGAACGCGGGGCTGCCCAACGCCTTCGGCGGCTACGATGACACGCCTGCAGCCATGGCTGCCGTGCTGGGCGAGTTTGCCGCGTCCGGGCTGGTCAACATGGTAGGGGGGTGCTGCGGCACGACGCCGGCGCACATCCTGGCGATCCGCGAGGCCGTTTCCCGGCACCCGCCCCGCAGGGCGCCGACCCTGGAGACGAAGCTCCGGCTGTCCGGCCTGGAGCCCTTCAACATCGGCGACGACTCGCTGTTCGTGAACGTCGGTGAGCGGGCAAACGTGGCCGGCTCCGCCCAGTTCCGCAAGCTGATCATTGCGGGCGACTACGCGGGCGCCCTCGTCGTGGCCCGCCAGCAGGTCGAGAACGGGGCGCAGATCATCGACGTGAACATGGACGAGGGCATGCTGGACTCCGTCGCCGCGATGGACCGGTTCCTCAAGATCGTCGCGACCGAGCCGGACATCGCCCGGGTGCCGGTGATGATCGACTCCTCCCGCTGGAGCGTGATCGAGACCGGCCTCAAGTGCGTGCAGGGCAAGCCGGTGGTGAACTCCATCAGCCTGAAGGAGGGCGAGGAGTCATTCCTGCAGCAGGCCCGCGAGATCCGGCGCCATGGCGCGGCGGTCGTCGTGATGGCCTTCGACGAGCAGGGCCAGGCGGAGACCGTGGAGCGCAAGGTTTCGATCTGCGAACGCTGCTATCGCCTGCTGACGGAGCAGGTGGGCTTTCCCCCGGAAGACATCATCTTCGACCCCAACATCTTCGCGGTGGCAACGGGAATCGAGGAGCACAACGACTACGGCGTGGCCTTCATCGAGGCGACACGGGAGATCAAGCAGCGCCTGCCCCACGCCCTGGTGAGCGGTGGCGTGAGCAACGTGTCCTTCTCCTTCCGGGGCAATGATCCCGTGCGGGAGGCCATGCACTCGGTCTTCCTCTACCACGCGATCCAGGCCGGCATGGACCTGGGGATCGTCAACGCCGGCCAGCTCGCGATCTACGAGCAGATCCAGCCCGAGCTGCGGGATGCGGTGGAGGACGTCATCCTGAACCGGCGGCCCGATGCCACGGAGCGGCTGCTGGAGCTGGCGAGCCGCTATCGCGGCCCGGGCGGCGGCATCGCGAAGCAGGCGGAGCAGGAGTGGCGGCAGCTGCCGCCGGGCCAGCGCCTGTCCCATGCCCTGGTGAAGGGCATCGACGAGTTCATCGTCGCTGACACGGAGGAGGCGCGCCTGGCGGCCCGGCGGCCGCTGGACGTGATCGAGGGGCCCCTGATGGACGGCATGAACGTCGTCGGCGACCTGTTCGGCTCCGGCAAGATGTTCCTGCCCCAGGTGGTGAAGTCCGCGCGCGTCATGAAGAAGGCCGTGGCGCACCTGGTGCCGTACATCGAGGCGGCCCAGTCGGGCGCTGCCCGCAAGGCGGGCAAGATTGTCATGGCGACGGTGAAGGGCGACGTGCACGACATTGGCAAGAACATCGTCGGTGTCGTCCTCCAGTGCAACAACTTCGAGGTCATCGACCTGGGAGTGATGGTGCCCTGCGAACGCATCCTGGAGACGGCGCGGCGCGAGAACGCCGACATGATCGGCCTGTCGGGGCTGATCACGCCGTCCCTCGAGGAGATGGTGCACGTGGCGAAGGAGATGAAGCGGCTGGACTTCAGCATGCCGCTGCTGATCGGCGGCGCCACCACGTCGCCGGCCCACACCTCCGTGAAGATCGATCCTGAGTACGACGGGCCGGTGGTCTACGTGAAGGACGCGTCCCGGTCGGTGGGCGTGGCCCAGAAGCTGGCGAGCGCCGCTGACCGTCCGGCCTACGTCGCCAGCGTGAAGGAAGATGCCCGCGTGCGGCGCGAGCGGCATGGCCGGCGCACGGAGACGACCCCCCAGCTCGGCATCGCCGAGGCCCGCGCCAACCGCATACCCGTGCAGTGGGCCAGCCCGCCGGCGGTCCCGACCTTCACGGGTGTGCGGGTGCTGGACGATATCCCGCTGGCCAAGCTGGTCCCCTACATCGACTGGATGCCGTTCTTCAATGCCTACGAGTTCCGGGGCACCTTCCCCGCCATCCTCGACGACGAGGTGGTGGGCGAGGCCGCCCGTGACCTCTACGGTGATGCCCGCAAGATGCTCGACCGGATCGTGGCGGAGAAGTGGCTGACTGCCCGGGCGGTGTTCGGCTTCTTCCCGGCGAACCGGGTGGGGGACGACGATGTCGCCATCTACGCCGACGAGCAGCGGTCGGGGCCGGTCACCGTTCTTCACCACCTGCGCCAGCAGAAGCCGCTCGCCGACAAGCTGCCGAACGCGTGCCTCGCCGATTTCGTGGCGCCCCACGAGACGGGCCTCCGGGACTACCTGGGCGCCTTCGTGGTCACGGCCGGCCTGGGCATCGACGCCCGAGCGGCCGCCTTCGAGCGCGAGCACGACGACTACTCGTCCATCATGCTGAAGGCACTGGCAGACCGGCTGGCCGAGGCCGCGGCCGAGTATCTGCATGCGGAAGTGCGCCGCGTCCACTGGGGCTACGCGGCCGACGAGCAGCTCAGCAACGAGGAGTTGATCAACGAAAGCTACCGGGGCATCCGCCCGGCGCCAGGCTATCCGGCCTGCCCGGACCACACGGAGAAGGCCACCCTCTGGAAGCTGCTGGACGTGGAGAAGAACATCGGCGTGCAGCTGACCGAATCCTTCGTCATGATGCCCGCGGCGTCAGTCAGCGGCTTCTACTTCGCCCACCCGGAGTCCCGGTACTTTGCCGTGGGCCGCGTCGGCCGCGACCAGGTGGAGGACTATGCGCGCCGGAAGGGCATGTCGCTGGCGACGGCGGAGCGCTGGCTCGCATCCAACCTCGCCTATGACCCCGAGTGAGCGGGTTGCATGAACACGGTCTTCACCATCCGCACGCCCGGTCCGGGCCTTCACGAGTTCACGGCGGACGTCGTCCGCTTCGTGGAGGCCAGCGGGGTGTGGAATGGGCTGCTGACCCTGTTCGTCCAGCACACCTCCTGCTCGCTGTGCGTGCAGGAGAACGCCGACCCGGACGTCCGGCGGGACCTGGACGAGTTCTTTCGGCGGCTGGTGCCGGCTGCGGATGATCCCTCGATGCGCTGGATCGTTCACGCCAGCGAAGGCCCGGACGACATGCCGGCCCACATCAGGGCGGCGCTCAATGTCGTGTCGCTCTCGGTTCCCGTGCTGGACGGCCGGCCTGCGCTGGGGCAGTGGCAGGGAATCTACCTGTTCGAGCATCGCGACCGGCCGCACAGCCGGCGGGTGGTGGCGCACCTGGCGGGTGATTCGCAGTAAGCTCCCGGACTCCTCCCTGCACGGAAACCGGTCATGAATGACTCTGGCAAGCTGATCCTCCGGCTCGCGCTCGGCGGGCTGATCCTCCTGCACGGCGTTGCCAAGCTCTCCAGTGGCATTGAGGGGATCACGCGCATGGTGACGTCGGCCGGCCTGCCGGACTGGGTGGCCTACGGCGTCTACGTGGGCGAGATCCTGGCGCCGCTGATGGTGATCGCCGGCTGGTTCTCCCGCATCGGTGCCGGGATCATTGCCGTCAACATGGTGTTCGCCATTGCCCTGGCGCACCGGTCCGACATCTTCGAACTGAACAATACCGGCGGGTGGGAACTCGAATTGCAGGGCATGTACCTTTTCACGGCCCTCGCCGTCGCCTGCCTGGGCCCCGGCCGCTACAGCGCCAACCGGCAGTAGGAGCGCCTTCAGGCGCGACCGATGGTGGTCGCGCCTGAAGGCGCTCCTGCCGGGCCGGCACCTTGCCGCTGCCCATGGACGGTGGCGCGGAAGTGGCGGCAGCCCCAGGCGAGCAGCAGCGCCGACAGGGTTGCCGACACGCCCACCACCAGCGCCAGTGAGCGGCCCACGGCCAGGTCGTTGCCAAAGACGTAGTCCGTGACCGCCGCGGTCACCAACGGCCCGAGACCCATCCCGACGAGATTGAGGAAGAACAGGTAGATCGCCGACGCGACCGCGCGCATGGGTGCCGGCGTCATCATCTGCACGGCCGCCGGCGCGGCGCCGTAGGCGAAGGTGCTGAAGAAGAGCAGCGGGGCGTACAGTGCCAGGGCGAGCTCCAGGCTGCCGGCGAGCGGCGCCGCCACACCGAACAGCAGCGACCCCACGGCGCTGATCACGCCCGTCCGCAGTGGCCCATCGGGGCGATTCCGACGCTGCGCCCGGTCCGACCACCAGCCACCCGCGATGATGCCGCTCGTGCCGAAGGTCGCGATCAGTATCCCCAGCCAGAAGCCCGCCTGCCCCGGCGACTGGCCGAACGTGCGGATGAAATGGCTGGGCGTCCAGGCCGTGAGCGAATTCAGCACGATGCTGAGCAGGGCGAAGCCCGCCAGGTGGGCGGCGTAGGACTGCCAGTGCAGGCGCATGTGCCGCAGGAGGGGCTTCAGCCCCGACCCTTCTCCCGCCATCGGCAGCCGCCGCCGCACAGGCTCCCGCAGTGTGAGAATCCACAGGGCAACCAGCAGCCCGGGCAGGCCCACGATGAAGAACACGAGCTGCCAGGGCCGCACGGTGCCCACCACTGGCAGGGGCACGTCGGTTGCGGTCATCACGCTGCCGATCACCGCGCCGCCGATGATCAGCGCGAAGCCAATGCCGGCGATGGCCCCCAGCGTGTACACGCTCAGCGCGCGGCCGAGCTTTTCCGGCGGGAAGCTGTCGGCAATCATGGAGTAGGCGGCGGGCGAGAGCGCGGCTTCGCCGACGCCCACGCCGATGCGGGCCAGGAAGAGCTGCCAGAAATTCCGCGTCAGGCCGCAGGCCGCCGTGGCAATGCTCCAGAAGGCGACGCCCACCGCGATGATGTTGCGGCGATTCCGCCGGTCCGCCAGCGACGCGATCGGGATGCCGAGCAGCGTGTAGAAGATGGCGAAGGCCAGCCCGTGCAGCAGGCTGATCTGCGTGTCCGAGATCCCCAGGTCGGCGCGGATGGGGCCGACGAGGAGGGTCAGGATGCTGCGGTCGACGAACGAGAACACGTAGGCGATGGTGAGCACGCCTACCGTGTACCAGCCATAGCTCGTGGCAGCGGTCGCGGGAGCGGCGGCAGGAGCGGCTTCAGCCGCGACCTTACTCACGCCGATCCGTCGCGGCTGAAGCCGCTCCTGCCGCCGGTCCTGCACAGACCGGGCAGTCGGGCGATTTGCGGATCGCCACCGAGCGCGTCGCACCGCTGAGGGCGTCGTAGGCCCACAGGCGGTTGCGCAGGCCGGACTCCAGGCCGAGCAGCAGCTTCAGCGCCTCGGTGGCGAGCAGCGCGCCGATGGTGCCTGCCACCGGCGCGAGGATCCCCTGGCCGGCGCAGTTGGCGAAGTTCTCGTCCTCGTCCGAGTACAGGCACCGGTAGCAGGGGCCTGCCGTGTCATCGTTCGGGAACACCGCGACCTGGCCCTCGAGGCGGATCGCCGCGCCGGTCACCAGCGGCCTGCGGGTGGCGACGCACGCCGCGTTCAGCTGGAGGCGGGTGGGAAAATTGTCGGTGCAGTCGAGCACGAGCCCGCACGCGCCGACCGCGTCGCGGAGTTCGTCTGCATCCAGCCGCCGGTTCAGGACGTTGACGCGGGGTGCCGGATTCGCGGCACGCAGCCGTTCCGCGGTGGCGTGGGTCTTGTACTCGCCCACGTCGGTCTCGCGAAACAGTATCTGCCGGGGCAAGTTGGTGGCGTCCACCCGGTCGAAGTCATTGATGACCAGGTGCCCGACGCCTGCATTCGCCAGGTAGAGGCTGGCCACGGAGCCGAGGCCGCCAAGTCCCACCACCAGGACGCTGGACCGTTCCAGCCGTCGCTGCCCGTCCGCGCCCACCTGGGGCAGGGCCAGGTGGCGGCTGTAGCGGACCGGGTCCACCGCTGTCACGGGCGCCAGCTCATTCCGGCGGTGCCCCGATCTGCCCCTCGCTAACGCGTGGCCGTCCGGCCAGGTCCGCCGTGGTGGCCACGCTGCCGAAGCCGGCTTGCCGGAGCAGTCCGCGCACATCCTCGGCCTGGCGAAAGCCGTGCTCCAGCAGCAGCCAGCCGCCCGGGCGGAGGTGGCGTGGCGCGCCTTCCGTGATGAGCCGGTAGGCGGTGAGCCCGTCACGCCCGCCGTCCAGGGCCACCCGGGGCTCGAAGGCGAGCTCCGGGTCGGTCAGCGACCACTCGTCGGCGGCAATGTAGGGCGGGTTCGACAGGATCATGTGGAACCGCCACCCGGCTGAATCGGGCTTTGGCAGCGGGGCAAACCAGTCGCCCTGCCTGAAGCTGACATTCCGCAACCCGAGGGCCTTCGCGTTGCGCCGGGCCACTGCAAGTGCCGGCTTGCTGAGATCGGTGGCCAGCACCTTGCAGGCCGGCCGCTCCCGGGCAACGGCGAGGGCGATGGCGCCGGTGCCGGTGCCCAGGTCGGCAACGGTCCAGGACGCATCCACGGGAATGCGGGCCAGCGCCCGCTCCACCAGCTGTTCAGTCTCCGGCCGCGGGACGAGCGTCGCGTTCGTGACCTCGAGGGTGAAGGACCAGAAGTCCCGGCGGCCCACCAGCTGGGCGACGGGGCGGCGGGTTTCCCGCTCGGCGAGGAGGCTGGCGTAGCGCTCCTCGGCCTCGGGGGGCACGCCGCTGAACAGGGACTGGTACAGCTCCTCACGGCGCTGGCCGAGGGCGTGGCCGAGCAGCAGCTCGGCGTCCAGCCGGGGCGAGCCGCCGAGGCCCCCGAGGCGCCGGGCCCCGTCGCGCAACAGCTGATCCACGGTGCTCATGGCCCTATGTTAGCCTGCCGCCCCCGCGACAGTTCAGGCTCAGGGCCCCGCCATGGCAGGAAGCAACAGCCAGTTCGAGACCAAGGTCATTCACGCCGGCGAAACCAGCGACGCCGCGACCGGCGCCGTGATGCCACCCATCGTCACCAGCACGACCTTCGAATGGGAAGCGCTGGGCCAGCCCCGGGAGCACATCTACACCCGCTCGTCGAACCCGACCCGCGACGCCCTGGAGCGCTGCGTGGCCGAGCTCGAATCCGGCGTCCGGGCCCTGGCCTACGCCTCGGGCCAGGCGGCGTCCGCCGGCATACTCGACCTGCTCGATGCCGGCAGCCACGTGATCGCGCCGCTGGATTTCTATGGCGGCACCCGCCGGCTCTTCGACCAGGTGCGCCGGCGCGTCGGCGCGCTCGACTTCACCTGGGTCGACATGACGGATCCGGCGGCGGTCGCCGCCGCGATCCGCCCGAAGACGAAGCTGGTCTGGATCGAGACCCCGACCAACCCGCTGCTCAAGGTCACGGACATCGCCGCGATCGTGGCCATCGCCCGCCAGCACAAGGTGCTGACCTGCGTGGACAACACGTTCGCCACGCCCTGCCTCCAGCGGCCGCTGGAGCTGGGCGCCGACATCGTCATGCACTCCGCCACCAAGTACTTCGGTGGGCACTCCGACGTGCTCGGCGGCATCAACGTGGTCGCCGACGCGGAACTGGGCAGGCAGCTGCACCTCCTGCGCAGCGCCTCAGGCGGCGTGCTGGGGCCCTTCGATTCCTACCTGGTGCTCCGGGGCATCAAGACGCTGGCATTGCGGATGGAGCGCCACTGCTCCAACGCGCTGGCGATAGCCCAGCACCTGGAGAAGCACCCGCGGGTGGCGAGGGTCTACTACCCGGGGCTGCCCGCCCATCCCCAGCACGCGCTGGCGAAGCGCCAGATGGGGAGCTTCGGCGGCATCGTCTGCTTCGAGATCAGGGGCGACGCGGCTGCGGTCGGCGGCTTCCTGAACCGCCTCCAGGTATTCACCGTGGCCGAGAGCCTCGGGGCCGTGGAGAGCCTGGCCGGCCAGCCCGCCACCATGAGCCACTCCAGCGTGCCCACCGACGAGCGCCGGAAGATGGGCATCGCCGAAAACCTCATCCGGCTGTCAGTCGGCATCGAGGGCCTGCAGGACCTGCTCGCCGACCTCGACCAGGCCCTGCTGACGCCGTAGGAGCGCCTTCAGGCACGACCCGGGTCCCGCGAGAATCGAGTCCGCGAGTCTCGAGCGGGACCCGGGTCGTGCCTGAAGGCGCTCCTGCGGGAGCTACCGGATCTCCGCGCGGATCTCGATCACGGCCTCCGGCTGTGGCGACAGCCAGCGGTGCACGACGCCCGCCAGGATGCCGCCAGCGATCGGCGCCACCCAGAACACCCAGAGCTGCTGGATGGCCCAGCCGCCCACGAACAGGGCCTGGCTGGTGCTGCGGGCCGGGTTCACCGAGGTGTTGGTGACAGGAATGCTGATCAGGTGGATCAGCGTCAGGCCGAGGCCGATGGCGATCGGGGCGAAGCCCGCCGGGGCCCGCACGTCGGTCGCGCCCAGGATGATCATCAGGAAGAAGAAGGTCAGCACGACCTCGCAGATCAGCGCGGCCTGCAGGCTGTAGCCGCCGGGCGAGTGCTCGCCGAAGCCGTTCGCGGCGAAGCCGCTCTGCACGAGGTTGAAGTCCGCCTTGCCGGTGGCGATGGCCGCGATGATCGCCGCGCCGGCGATGCCGCCGATGACCTGGGCGACGATGTAGGGCACCACGTCGCCTGTCGGCACCTTGCCGGCGGACCAGAGGCCGAGGGTCACCGCCGGGTTCAGGTGGCAGCCCGAGATGTGGCCGATGGCGAAGGCCATGGTCAGGACGGTGAGGCCGAAGGCCAGGGAGACGCCGACGAAGCCGATCCCCAGCTCGGGAAAGCCGGCGGCCAGCACGGCGCTGCCGCAGCCGCCGAGCACGAGCCAGGCAGTTCCCAGGAATTCCGCCGAAAGCTTCTTGAGCATGATGTATCCCCTTGAAGGAGCGGCTTCAGCCGCGACAGGTCCTTGGCGCCGCAACGCGCGGGCGATGCTGGCATGCGACAGGCCGAGTTTGCAAAAAAAGGCCGGCCGAAAAAAGGGGTCTGACCCCGATTTGTGGTCGCGGCGGTCGCCGCTCCTACGGCGGGGTGGCGGCCTTGCGCTTCAGTTCGGCCGGGATGAACTCGTCCTGCACCAGCCTGGCGAGCATGGCGGGCGGCAACACGCCCTGGGCCAGCACGAAGTCATGGAAGCGCTGGCGGCTGAAGCGTCGGCCCAGGGTGACTTCCGTGCTGGCCCGGAGATCCAGCAGGCGCTGGTAGCCATAGAAGTAGCTGGTGGCCTGGCCGGGGGCGCGGAAGGTGTAGCGTTGCAGTTCCTGTTCGGCATTGGCCTCGGTCATCACCACTTCCTCCACGAGGACGCGGCGTGCTTCGTCAAGGGTGATGACGCCCTGCTGGAGGCCAGGGTCGAGGAACGCGCGCGCCGCCCGGAGCAGCCGGAACTGGAGGGCGATGAGCTGGCCGTCCAGGGGCAGGTAGGGCTGGACCTCCGCCTCGGCATACAGGGCCCAGCCTTCCACGTTGACGCTGTTGAAGGCGAACAGCGCGCGGGCCAGCGACACGCCATTCTCAACCATGCTGGCGAACTGCAGCTCGTGGCCGGGCCGCGCCTCGTGGGCAGTCAGCGTCCAGGTGGCCGCGTCGAAGGTGAAGTCCTCCAGCCGCCGTGCCGGGGCTGCTCCCTTGACGGGCGGCATGGATAGCGGCAGCACGAACTGGCCCATTTCGCCCTGGTTGTTGATGAAAGGCGGCGGTTTCATCTGGGGCGACGGCACGGACGCGCTCTCGGCCGCCGTGGCCAGCCGGATGATCGCCTCGCGCTTCGGCAGGGTCACGATCTTCTGGCTGCGGATGATGTCCTCGATCACGGCGAGGCGTTCCCGGTAGAGGGGCAGGGTGGCCTCGCCCGTCACCTGGCGGCTCCGCAGCTCGCGGATCACCCCGGGGTAGTCGCTGGCCTCGAGCCGGAGGTCCCGCGCCACGAGCGGCGCCAGCGCGATCATCTGGTTGCGGACTTCCATGAAGGCGGTCCGGGCCCGGGCCGCGAGCTCGGCCGGGGGGATGTCGACGCCGACTTCCCGGAGCCGCACGGCGTAGAGCTCCGCCGGCAGCCGGAAGTCCTCCCGCGCCCTGGGCAGCACCTCCCGCCGCAGGAAGTCGTCGTAGGCCGCGACCTGCACCCGCAGTTCCTTCAGCGCCTTGTCGCCATCCTTGACCTTGTACTTGTTGAGCAGTTCCTGCACGCCGTCCAGGTACAGGGTGCTGTTCGCGAGCTGCTGCTCCAGTTCGTCGCGCAGGGGGTAGAGCAGCCCGATGACGCCCAGCTGTTCACGGATCCGCGCTTCGGCCTGCGCGGCAAGGGGGGCATAGCCCTCCTCGAGGCCCGCATAACGCCGCAGCCGCACAGCTGCCGCGGGTTGCCGCTCTTTCGCCACCTGGTCCGTCAGCAGCGCGCGCACGCCGTTGTAGACCCGCTCCGCCACGTCGAAGCCGGGCAGCAGGTAGCGCTGGCTGGCTTCCTCGCTCGCCGCCCGCAGCAGTGCATCCTGCCGGAGGATCTCCAGGTCCTGGACCACGCGCGGGTCCGTCACGACGGAGCGCCGCTCGTCCAGTTCCCGGGCGGCCGAGGTGAAGGCGGCCCGGATGCGGTCGCTCAGGGCCAGGCCGAGGTCGGAGACGCGGGTGTCGAGGCCGGTCACGCCGAGCTCGCCGGCCATCTCCGGGTAGAAGCGTGTGTAGGTGTCGAGCAGGATCTGGGCCTCGGCATTGCTCCTGGCAATCCACGCCGGCTGGCGCTTGGCGGGCGCGGCCGGCGCGTCGGTGTCCTGGGCGAGGGTGGCGGTGCTGGCGAGTGCCAGCAGGGTGCCCAGCAGGAGCGCCTTTGGGCGCGACCATCGGGAAATCGTCGCGCCTGAAGGCGCTCCTGCGTAAGTGCTCATGTTCATGCCTCCAGCTTAAGCCAATCGGGCAGGGCCAGGCCCCGCGCCGCGAGGAATTCCCGGTTGAAGAGCCGCTGGCGGTAGCGCAGCCCGGAGTCGCAAAGGACGGTGACGATCACGTGGCCCGGGCCCAGCGCCCGCGCCATCCGCACGGCGCCCGCCACGTTGACGCCGCTGGAGCCGCCGAGCAGCAGGCCTTCGCTCCGGATCAGGTCGTAGACCAGCGGGATGGATTCGCTGTCGGGGATCTGGAAGGGGTGCTCCACCGGGGTGTCGGCGAAGTTGGCCGTGATGCGGCTGGTGCCGATGCCTTCGCTGATCGAGCTGCCCTCCGCCCGGAGCTCACCGCTGGTGAACCAGTTGTAGAGCGCCGAGCCCTGGGGATCGGCCAGGCCGATCTGCACGGAACTCTTCCGGGTCCGGAGGCCCCGGGCCGTGCCCGCCAGTGTTCCACCCGTGCCCACGGAGCAGACGAAGCCGTCCACCCGGCCCCCCGTCTGCTCCCAGATTTCCACCGCCGTGGTCTGCTCGTGGTAGTCGCGGTTGGCCACGTTGTCGAACTGGTTGGCCCACAGGGCGCCGTTGGGCGCAGTCGCGGCAAGTTCCTCCGCCAGCCGCCGCGACGTGTGCACGAAATGGTTCGGGTCCTTGAACGGCACCGCCGGCACCAGCCGCACCTCGGCGCCGTAGGCCCGGAGGGTATCCACCTTGTCCCTGCTCTGGTTATCCGGCATCACGATGACGGTCGGGTAGCCGAGGCAGTTGCCGACGACCGCGAGGCCGATGCCGGTGTTGCCCGCCGTGCCCTCGACGATGATGCCGCCGGGCCGGAGCTGGCCCCGCCGCTCGGCGTCCCGGACGATGCCGAGCGCGGCCCGGTCCTTCACCGAGCCGCCGGGGTTCATGAACTCGGCCTTGCCGAGGATCTCGCAGCCCGTGGCGTCGGACAGCCTGTTGAGCCGGATCAGGGGTGTCCTGCCGATGCTGTCGACCAGGGAGGGGAAGCGCGTCTGCATGGGTCGTCAACCTTCGAGGGCGGCCAGCTGCTCGGCCTGGTACTCGTTGATGAGGGGCTCGATGAGGGCATCCAGCTTGCCCTCCAGAATGTCGTCTAGCTTGTACAGCGTGAGATTGATGCGGTGGTCCGTCACGCGGCTCTGGGCGTAGTTATAGGTGCGGATGCGCTCGGACCGGTCGCCGGTGCCCACCTGGCTCTTGCGGCGCGCTGCCTGCTCGCTGCTCTGCTTCTGCCGGGCCTGGTCCAGCAGCTTTGCCTGCAGGAGCTTCAGTGCCCGGGCGCGGTTCTTGTGCTGGGAGCGTTCGTCCTGGCACTCCACCACGAGCCCGGTGGGCAGGTGCGTGATGCGCACGGCGGAGTCCGTCTTGTTGACGTGCTGGCCGCCGGCGCCGGACGCCCGGTAGGTATCCGTGCGGAGCTCCGCCGGATTGATGGCGATGGCATCGATCTCCTCGGGCTCAGGCAGCACGGCGACGGTGCAGGTCGAGGTGTGCACGCGGCCCTGGGCCTCGGTCTCCGGGACCCGCTGCACCCGGTGGGCGCCGGACTCGAACTTGAGCCGGGAGTAGGCCCCGCGCCCGATGATCCGGCTCACGATCTCCTTGAAGCCGCCGTGCTCCCCGCCGTTGGAGTTCACCACCTCGATCTGCCAGCCCTGGCCCTCCGCGTACCGGGAATACATCCGGAACAGGTCGCCCGCGAAGATCGCCGCCTCGTCGCCGCCGGCCGCCGCCCGGATCTCCAGGTAGATGTTGCTGTCGTCGAGTGGGTCCTTCGGGATCAGGTGCAGACGCACCCGCGCCTCGAGTTCCTCGAGTTCGCTGCGGATGCGGCCGACCTCTTCCTGCCCCAGGCGCCGGATCTCGGCGTCGCTGTCCGTCAGCATTTCGGCCGCCGTCGTCTGGTCGGCCTCGGTCCTGCGCCATTCCCTGAAGAGGCTCACCACCGGCAGGAGCTGGGAATACTCCCGGGACATGTCGCGAAACCGGCCCTGGTCGCCGATCACCCTGGGGTCGTTCAGCAGTTCCCCGAGCTCCTCGGAACGGGCGACGAGTTTCTCGAGCTTTTCGACGATTGAGGGCTGCATTCCCGTTATTATCCCTGATGTGAATCCCGCCGCTAACCGCGCACCTTACCTCACGCCAATCCGTTGCCGGGACCGCCCCTCGGTCCTCGTGCTGGTCGCGCTCGTCCTGGGGCTAACCCTGGGCGCGCTGTCGCGGGCGACTGCCGCGCCCGGCCCGGACGAGTTGCTGCGCGATGCCGAGTCCGCCCTCGGGAACCGGGACCTGTCCGGTGCCGCGGCCGCCTTTACGGCCGCTGCCGAAGCGTCTCCCGAGGTCACCGTGGCGGAGCGGGCCACGCAGTTCACCTTCGGCGCCGGCTTCGACGCCCTCGCCGAGCGGGCCGTCAGCCGCTGGGTGGCGCTGGCACCGGAGAACCCGCTGCCGCGGGAGCTGCTCGGCCGGCTGAAGCTGCGCCGGCACGCCGTGGACGAGGCCACCGTCGAGCTGCTGGCGGCCCTGGGACCGGGCGAACCGCGGCGGGACGAGGTGTACCTGGCCCTGGCCTCGGACCTGTCTTCGGAGGACAACGCCGGGCTCGTCACCCGGACGCTCGCGCGACTCACGGCCCTCGACCCGCTGGCCCCCGGCCTGCAACTGGCGCTGGGCACGGCCGCCCTGCGTTCGGGTGACTACGAACTGGCCATGGGTGCGGCCGAGACCGCCGCCCTGGATGATCCGGAGTGGCCCGAGCCCCAGCTGCTGATGGCCCGGGCCCTGGCGGCCTCCGGTCGTGAGGACGAGGCGCTGGCGAAGGTGGCCGCCATCAGCGCTGCGGCCCCGAATCCCCTCATCGACCTCGAGTACGCGCGTTTGCTGGCGGATACCGGCAAGGTCGAGGAGGCGCGGGAGAAGCTGGCGGAGCTGACCGTCCTGTTCGGCGACCGGCCGGAGATCAACCGCACGCTGGCCTTCCTCGATCTCGCCACGGGCAACCTGGACGGCGCCGACCAGCGCTTCGACGCCCTCGACGACTCGGGCGCGGACCGGTTCGAGTCCTTTTATTACCGCGCGCAGATCGCTGCCCAGCGTGGCGACCCCGAGGGTGCCCGGCGCTACCTGGGACGCATCAGCTCCGGCCCCTACCTGGTTCCCGCGCAGCTGGGGATTGCCCAGAGCCTGGTCCAGGCCGGGGAGCCGGGTCAGGCCGTGGAGCACCTGACAGCCTTCGGGTTTGACCACCCGGCCCGGGCCTACGACGTGCTGGAATACAAGGCCCAGATCCTGCAGGTGATGAAGCGCCCGGACGAGGCCCTGGCCGTGTATGCCGAGGCCCTGCAGTACAAGCCGACGGCGATCCCGGTCCTGCTCTCGCGCGGCGCGCTGCTCGAGCAGGAGGGGCGGATCCGCGAAGCACTCGCGGACCTCGAGCGGGCCGTGAAGATTGCCCCGGACGACCCGCTGGCCGCGAACGCCTACGGCTACATCCTGGCCAACCGCACCCGGCAGGCCCGCAAGGCGTGGGTTTACGTCCGGCGCGCCTACGAGATCCAGCCCCGGAGCGCCCCGATCCAGGACAGCGTGGGCTGGACGCTGTTCAAGCTTGGCCGTGTCCAGGAGGCGCGCAGTCATCTCGAGGAGGCGCTGGACCGCCTGCCCGATCCCGAGATCGCCAGCCATCTCGCCGATGTGCTCTGGAAGCTGGGCGACCGGGATGCGGCCACCGAACTCCTGATGTCGGCCGCGGCCGCGTACCCGGACAGCGCGCCGGTGCGCGATACCGCCGAACGCCTGCTGCGCTAGTCGATGCAGCACGCGGGGCGCCTGGCGAGGTACCTGCTGGCGGCGCTCGTGACGGCGGGCTTGCTCGGCGCTTGCGCGGCCCCGTCGAGGATCGGCGGGGGCCCGGCCCTGGATCCGGCCGGGCGACGCGCCGCCATCGTGTCCGTCGGCACCTGGGAGGCCCGGGGACGGATTGCGCTCAAGACCCCGGGTACCAGCGGCCAGGGCAACTTTGCCTGGCTCCAGACCGGCGACCGGACCGTGCTCCGCGTCGCCGGGCCCTTCGGCGCCGGCGCTTACGAGATCCGGTGGGAGCCCGAGCGCCTCACGGTCCTGTCCGGCCGGGGCGAAGTGGCGGCCGACTACACCGGTCCCGACGCCGCCCGGCGCTTCCTGGAGGAGCAGCTGGGCTGGTCGCTGCCCGTGGCCAACGCCCGCTACTGGCTATTGGGGCTGGCGGGGCCGGACACCTCCGCGCTGGAAACTCTCGACGACAGCGGGCTGCTGGCCGCCCTGGTGCAGGACGGCTGGGACGTGAGCTATGGCGAGTACCGGCCGGAGGGTGCGATTGCCCTTCCGCGCAAGCTGGTCCTGTCGGGCACGGCGGGTCGCATCCGTCTCGTGATCGATCACTGGGAATTTGGCTCGCGGGATTTCTGACTGGCCGCGTGACAGCGTAAGATTGCGCGGGCGGCGCAGACGCACTTGGGGCGTAGCCAAGTGGTAAGGCAGCGGGTTTTGATCCCGCCATCCGTAGGTTCGAATCCTACCGCCCCAGCCAATTTTCCAGGAACCAATGACTTGTCCATGGACTCAACCAACTTCGCGATCCTTGCCGGGAACGCCAATCCCGACCTGGCACAACGCATTGCCAAGCACCTGATGCAGCCGCTCGGCCGCGCGCAGGTCGGGCGCTTCAGCGACGGCGAGGTCCTGGTGGAGGTCTACGAGAACGTGCGGGGACGGGATGTCTTCCTCGTGCAGTCCACCTGCCCGCCGGTGAACGACAACCTGATGGAGCTGCTGGTGCTGGCCGATGCCTGCCGGCGTTCCTCCGCCGCGAGCATCACCGCCGTGATTCCCTACTTCGGCTACGCCCGGCAGGATCGCCGGCCCCGCGCCGCCCGCGTGCCCATCACGGCCAGCATGGTGGCCCGGATGATCTCGGAGGCCGGGATCAACCACGTGCTCACCGTCGACCTCCACGCAGACCAGATTCAGGGCTTCTTCTCGATTCCCGTGGACAACGTGTATTCATCGCCCGTCCTCCTGGGCGATCTCTGGCGGCAGAAGTATTCCGACATGGTGGTGGTGTCGCCTGACGTGGGGGGCGTGGTGCGCGCCCGGGCCATCGCCAAGCGGATGGACGACGCCGACCTGGCCATCATCGACAAGCGGCGTCCCAGGGCCAACGTGTCCGAAGTGATGAACATCATCGGCGAGGTGGAGGGCAAGGTCTGCGTCCTGGTGGACGACATGGTGGATACCGCCGGCACCCTCTGCCAGGCCGCCGGCGCACTCAAGCAGCACGGTGCCCAGAAGGTGCTGGCCTACGTCACCCACGCGGTGCTGTCCGGCCCTGCCGTGGAGCGGATTGCGGCGTCCCAGCTCGACGAGCTGGTGGTCACGGACACCATTCCCCTGTCGCCGGCGGCCGTTGCCACGGGCCGGATCCGGCAGCTCTCCGTGGCGGAACTGCTGGGCGAAACCATGCGCCGGATCAGCTCGGCCGAGTCGGTCAGCTCGCTCTACCTGGACTGACCCCCCGTAGGAGCGGCTTCAGCCGCGCCCCCCTCCCGCTCGAGACTCGCGGACTCGATTCTCGCGGGAGGGGGG
>JAEUQA010000022.1 GCA_016789845.1 Chromatiales bacterium | reverse complement strand
GGCACTCGTAGGTGCGGCTTCAGCCGCGATTCCGTTCCCGCGAGAATCGCGTCCGCGCGTCTCGAGCGGGAACGGAATCGCGGCTGAAGCCGCTCCTACCGACTAGTCGTCGATGAGGAAGCTGCGGAGCTGATCGCTGCGGGACGGGTGCCGCAGCTTGCGCAGCGCCTTCGCCTCGATCTGCCGGATCCGCTCGCGGGTCACGTCGAACTGCTTGCCGACTTCTTCCAGCGTGTGGTCGGTGTTCATGTCGATGCCAAAGCGCATGCGGAGCACCTTGGCCTCCCGGGGCGTCAGGCCGGCCAGCACGTTGTGCGTGGTTTCCTTGAGGCTCTCCATGGTGGCGGCCTCGATCGGCGAGGACACCGTGGTGTCCTCGATGAAGTCGCCGAGGTGCGAGTCCTCGTCATCGCCGATCGGCGTCTCCATGGAGATCGGCTCCTTGGCGATCTTCAGCACCTTCCGCACCTTGTCTTCCGGCATGTCCATGCGGACGGCCAGTTCGTCGGGCGTGGGCTCGCGACCCATCTCCTGCAGCATCTGGCGGGAGATGCGGTTCAGCTTGTTGATCGTCTCGATCATGTGCACCGGGATGCGGATGGTGCGGGCCTGGTCCGCGATGGAGCGCGTGATGGCCTGGCGGATCCACCAGGTCGCGTAGGTGGAGAACTTGTAGCCGCGGCGGTATTCGAACTTGTCCACGGCCTTCATCAGGCCGATGTTGCCCTCCTGGATGAGATCCAGGAACTGCAGGCCGCGGTTGGTGTACTTCTTGGCAATGGAGATCACGAGGCGCAGGTTGGCCTCGACCATCTCCTTCTTCGCCCGGCGGGCCTTGGCCTCGCCGATCGACATCTCCCGGTTGATCTCCTTGATGTCCGGGATCGAGAGGTGGGCTTCCTCGCCGATCGCCTGGAGGCGCTTCTGGGCCTTCTGGATCTCCTCCCGCATCTTGAGCAGGGCAGAGGAGTGCTTGCGCTTGGCCTTGATGTGCTTGTCGACCCACTTCAGGTTGGTCTCGTTCGCGGGGAACGTGGCCAGGAAGTCCTTGCGGGGCATGCCGCAGTCACGAACGCAGATCTGCATGATCTTGCGCTCCTGGTTGCGGATGTTGGCCACGGTGTCGCGCAGCGAGTTCGCCAGCTGGTCGAAGAGCCGCGGGGCGAGCTTGAGCTCCATGATCTCGGCGGCAAGCTTCTCGCGGGCCTTGACCACCTTCTTGTCGTTGGGCCCGATCTTGTCCATGTCCGCGATGACGCGCTTGTGGCGGCGGAAGATGGACTGGAGGCGTTTCTCCGCCTCGACCGGATCCGGGCCGAGATCTTCTTCCTCCGCCTCGGCGACTTCAGCGTCGTCGTCGGTTTCCGCGTCATCGGCTGCGGCCACCACTTCGCGGGGCGCCGGCGGCGCAATCTCGTCGGGTGCGTTGGGATCGATGAAGCCGGTCAGGACATCCTGCAGCCGGGCCTCGCCCGCCTGCACGGGTGCGTAGGCGCGTGCGAGCACCTCGATGGTCGGGGGGAACATCGCCACCGACTGCTTGACCTGGTCGAGGCCTTCCTCGATGCGCTTGGCGATGCGGATCTCGCCCTCGCGGGTGAGCAGCTCGACGGTGCCCATCTCCCGCATGTACATGCGGACGGGGTCGGTCGTGCGGCCGAACTCGCTGTCGACCGTGGCGATGGCCTGGGCGGCTTCCTCCGCAGCTTCGTCGTCGGTCGCGACGGGCGCATCGGACAACAGGATCGACTCGGCGTCCGGTGCCTTCTCGTACACCGTGATGCCCATGTCGTTGATCATGTTGACGATGTCTTCGATCTGCTCCGGATCGACTATGTCGTTCGGGAGGTGATCGTTGACCTCGGCGTAGGTGAGGTAGCCCTGCTCCTTGCCGCGGGCAATCAGGAGCTTCAGCTGGGATTGCTGTTCGGTAGTTGTGTTCGGCTCACTCACTCGTCAGCCCTCAGCGTTAACTGGATAAAAGCCGGTCATTGTACAGGACCCCCGGCACCGTCCCCAAGGAGAATGGGGCCTCCGGACCAGCCCCGCGTGTCGGCATTCGATACGTACTCATCGGCACATCAGGCCCGGGGCTTCAGGTGGTCGTGCCGTTCCGCCCCGCGGTGCCTGCTACGACCGTTCGCTGGAGGGTCGCCAGCCGTTGCCGTTCCTCGGGCGACAGCCCTTCCTGGCCGGCCTTTTGCAGCAAGGTCGCCAATTCCTGTTGCGTTGCGGCTGACAGCAGGCGGCCGAGGCAGCCCCGGAACTCCTCGGCCGCCCCGTCCTCACCCACCAGGGATTCCTCGGCGAGCAGCTGGGCCAGGTGGGGGAGCTCAGGCCGGTCCCGGAAGCGCTCCAGGAGCACCGGTGGCGAGATATCCGGTCGGCTGCTCGCCAGCGTGTGCAGCTCGCGCAACAGCTCGACCCCGCGCTGCCCGGAGGCTTCCAGATTGGGCGGCAGGGGAACCTCGTGGGCCACTGCCGGGTAGTGGAGCAGCAACGCGATGGCCTGGCGGCCCAGGGAGCCGCGGGTGCTGCCAGCCCGGGCCGCCCTGGCGGTCCGGCGGGTTTGGGGGGAGGGTGGCGGCGAGGGCCGTGACAGCGAGCCCGTGGTGGCTGCCGGCGCGGACGGGTTGCCGAGGAGGGCGTCCAGCCGGTCCCTGGGCAGGCCCACCCGGCGGGCCAGTTCGGTGGTCAGGAGTTCCCGGTAGACGCCCTCGGGGAGCTGCGCCAGCAGGGGTTTTGCCAGGGCCGCGAGGCGTGCCTTGCCGTCCAGGTTGCCCAGGTCCAGGTCGGTGCAGAGGGAGTCCAGCAGGAACCGGGACAGCGGCATGCTCTCGGCCAGCCGCTGGCCGAAGGCCGCGGCGCCTTCCCGGCGCACCAGCGAGTCCGGGTCCTCGCCCTCGGGCAGGAGCAGGAAACGGATCTGGCGGCCGTCGTGCAGGGCCGGCAGGCTGACCTGCAGGGCGCGCCAGGCGGCCTCCCGGCCGGCCCGGTCTCCGTCGAAGCAGAAGATCACCTCGGACACGACGCCGAAGATCCGCCGGAGGTGCTCGCTGGTGGTCGCCGTGCCCAGGGTCCCGACCGCATTGCGGATGCCATGGGCGGCGAGCATGACCACGTCCATGTAGCCCTCGACCACCAGCAGCCGTTCCAGCTTCCGCTCGGCCCGCCGCGCCTCGTAGAGACCGTACAGCTCGCGCCCCTTGTGGAACAGGGCCGTTTCGGGTGAGTTCAGGTACTTGGGCTCGCCGCTGGCCAGGATCCGGCCGCCAAAGGCCATGGTGCGGCCCCGGGAATCCCGGATGGGGAACATGATCCGGTCGCGAAAGCGGTCGTAGAAACCGCCGGTGTCCCGCGGGATCACGAGGCCGGCGGCCAGCAGTTGCTGGCGGTCTTCCTCGCTCGAGCCCAGGGCGGCCAGCAGGGTATCCCACGCCGGCGGGGCGTAGCCGATGCCGAACTCGCGGGCGGTTTCCCCGTCGAGACCGCGTTGCTTCAGGTATTCCACCGGTGCGGCATGGTCCCGCAGTGCCTGGCGGTAGAGCTGCGCGGCCTTGTCGAGCATGGCGTACAGCGGCTCGACGGAGACCCTCTCGGCCGAGTCCGTTCGCGGCACCTCCACGCCGACGCTCCGGGCCAGCTCTTCCACGGCCACCGGGAACTCCAGGCGCTCGTATTCCATCAGGAAGCCGAGCGCGGTCCCGTGGGCCCCGCAGCCGAAGCAGTGATAGAAGCCCTTCTGCGGGCTTACCCAGAAGGACGGGGTCTTCTCGGAATGGAACGGGCAGCGCGCCTTGTACTCGCGGCCGGCCTTGGTGAGCGGCACCCGCGAGCCCACAACCTCGACGATGTCCGCGCGCTGGACCAGATCGTCGATGAAGTCCTGGGGAATGCGACCACTCACGAGCGAGGGCCTGCCTCCTGAAAAAAAACGGGGTGGTCGTTTCGGCCCTGCTTGTTGTGTTCGGGGGCCGGCGCAGCTGGGGTCTTCGCGCACCCGTCGCAGCAGGAAACCCCCTCGGCGGGGCCTACTTGCCGGAGAGAAGCGCCTTGACTCTCTCGCCGATGGTACCGAAGTCGGCGCGCCCCTGCGCTTTTTCGCGCAGGGCAGCCATGACCTTGCCCATGTCCTTCATGGAGCTGGCGCCGGTAGCCGCCATGACGTCGCGGAGCAGGGTGTCGAGCTCATCCGGGGACAGCGCCGCTGGCAGGTAGGCCTGCAACAGGGCGATCTCGCCGAGTTCCTTCGCTTCCAGGTCGGGCCGGTTGCCCGCGGCAAACTGGCTGGCGGACTCCCGACGCTGCTTGATGAGCTTCTCGAGGATCTGCAGCACGGCCGTGTCGGTCGTTTCAGTGCGCTCGTCCACCTCGCGCTGCTTGATGGCGGCCAGCAGCATCCGGACGGTAACCAGCCGCTCCTTCTCGCCGGCGCGCATGGCGGCCTTCATGTCGTCCTGGATACGGGCCTTCAGGAGGGACATGCCGGGGCTCCCAGGTCAGGGCTATCGATGCCGGCCAGCCAGCCGGAGGATCGGCTCAATAGAGCCGCTTGCGCCGGTTGGTTTCCCGCGCGCTGCGCTTCTGTTGCCGTTTGACGGCGGCGGCCTTCTTGCGCTTGCGCTCCTGGGTGGGCTTTTCGTAGAACTCCCGACGACGGAGTTCGGTCAGAACGCCAGCCTTTTCGCAGGCCCGCTTGAAACGCCGGAGGGCGGCGTCAAAATGCTCGTTTTCTCGTACTCGAACGCCGGGCAAGGTCTTCGTCCTCAGGTTGGTGGCCTTCGGGCCCGCACCCGCATCAGGTGTGGTTTCGGACCGGCGGGCGAAAAAAACCGGCTCTGGTGGCCGGATGAGCCGGAAAATATAGCCACTCAGCGGGCCATTTGCAAAGTGATAGTAGCAAAGTGATCGTCCTGGGCATCGAAACCAGCTGCGACGAGACCGCCGTGGCCGTGTACGACTCGGCCCGGGGCCTGCGCAGCCATTGCCTGTACAGCCAGGTGGCGACCCACGCCCCCTTCGGGGGCGTGGTCCCTGAACTGGCCTCCCGGGACCACATCCGGAAGCTCCTGCCCCTCGTCGACGCTGCCCTGGCGCGGGCCGGCGTGGTCCCGGGGGACCTGGCCGGGGTCGCGTACACCGCGGGTCCCGGCCTGGTGGGGGCGCTCCTGGTCGGGGCTACCGTGGGGGTCGGGCTGGCGATGGGCTGGGGAATCCCGGCGGTACCTGTCCACCACATGGAGGCCCACCTGCTGGCAGCCCTGCTGGAGGATGACCAGCCCACCTTCCCCTTCGTGGCCCTCCTGGTTTCGGGGGGGCACTCGCTGCTGGTCGAGGTGGCCGGGCTCGGCCGCTACCGGATCCTCGGGGAGACCCTCGATGACGCGGCCGGCGAGGCTTTCGACAAGGGCGCCAAGTTGCTGGGCCTCCCCTACCCGGGAGGTCCCGAACTGGCGAAGCTGGCCGGGTGCGGGCGCAGTGGCCGGTACCGGTTCCCCCGGCCAATGCTCAAGGCGCCCGGGCTGGACTTCAGCTTCAGCGGGCTGAAGACCGCGCTGGCGCTCAAGGTGCGGGAGCTGGAAGCCGCCGGTCCGCTGGCGGACGACACGCGGGCCGACCTCGCCGCCGACTACCAGCAGGCGATCGTCGACACGCTGGTAGGCAAGTCGGTGCGCGCCCTCGACGCCACCGGCCACCGGCAGCTCGTGGTGGCGGGTGGTGTCGGCGCCAACCGCGCGCTCCGGGAGCAGCTTCGCGCCGAGCTGTCGCGGACCGGGGGCACTGTCTATTATCCGCGCACGGAATTCTGCACCGACAATGGCGCCATGATCGCGTTCACGGGTTATCGCCGGCTGGAGCTGGCGCCGGCCGCCTATTCGAGCGTGCGGGTGGAGGCGCGGCCCCGCTGGCCGCTGGAAGAGCTCACGGGATCCTGAATGGACACGATTTTTCTGCGGGACCTCCGCATTCGCACCATCGTCGGCATCTGGGAATGGGAGCGCCGCCTGCCCCAGGTGGTGAGCATCGATCTCGACATGGCCACCGACATCCGCCGTGCCGCCGGCAGCGACCACATCAGTGACACCCTCGACTACAAGGCCGTCACCCGGCGCATCAAGGCGTTCGTGGCGGACTCTCGCTTCAACCTCATTGAAACCATGGCCGAGCAGATCGCCGGCATCATCATCACCGAGTTCGGCGTGCCCTGGGTTCGCGTGGCGGTCCACAAGCCCTGGGCCATCCGCGGTTCGCGCGACGTGGGCGTGGCCATCGAGCGGGGCGCCAGGAACTGATGCAGGGTTCTGCACCTCCGGCGGCGCCGGCGGTGGACGTGTATGTCAGCGCGGGCAGCAACGTGGGCCCCGAGGAGAACCTCCGGCTTGCATGCCGGGAACTGGCCCGCCGCTTCGGCCCGCTGTCGATGTCCGGCGTCTATCGCAACCCGCCGGTCGGCTTCACCGGCGACGACTTCCTGAACCTGGTCCTCCGCTTTCGCACGGCGGAGCCGCCAGCGGCGATCGTCGCGGAGCTGGAACGACTCCACGTGCTCGCCGGCCGGGTGCGGCGGCTCGAGAAGTTCGCGCCCCGGACGCTCGACCTGGACCTCCTGCTCTACGGCGACGCCATCATTCCCGAGCGGGCAATCCGGGTGCCCCGGGAGGACATCCTGAAGTACGGCTTCGTGCTGGGGCCCCTCGCGGAGCTCGCGCCTGACCTGCGCCATCCGGTGACCGGCCAGACGATGGCCGAACTGTGGGCCAGCTTCGACCAGCGCGCGCATCCGCTGGAACGGGTCGGGGAACTGCAGCCCTAGGCAGTCCTACCAGCCGACGCTGCGGCCGCCGTCGACGGCGATGATCTGGCCGGTGACGTAGTGGGCATCCCGCACCAGGTAGAGCACGCACGCCGCGACATCGGCCGGTTCGCCGACGCGCTTCAGCGGAATCTGCTTCAGCACGACGTCCCGCATATGATCGGAGACGCCGCCCTCCGGCCACAGGATCGCCCCGGGGGCGACGCCATTGACGCGGATATCCGGCGCCAGGTCCCGGGCCAGCGCCCGCGTGAGGAAGGCGAGGCCGGCTTTCGCCGCGCCGTACATCGTGTGGTCCTTCAGCGGGCGGACCGCATGGATGTCGACGATGTTGACGATGACGCCCTTCGTAGTCTTCAGGTGGGGCAGGGCGGCCTGGGCCAGGAACAGCGGCGCCTTGAGATTGGTGCCCAGCAGGTCCGACCACTGCTCCTCGTTGATGTCGGCCAGCGGCGTGGGATAGAAGCTCGAGGCGTTGTTGACGAGGATGTCGAGCCGCCCCGCGTGCCGGACGACGGCTTCCACGACGCCGCCGAGGCTGGCGGTGTCGTGGAGGTCGGCCTGGATGGTGAGCGCCGATCCGGGGCGGGCACCGTTCAGCGCGGCGGCGAGCTCCGCCGCGTCCGAGGCCGAGCCCCGGTAATGTATCGCGACACCGGCGCCCTGCTCGTGCAGCGTGCGGGCGATGGCCGCGCCCACCCGGCGACCTGCGCCGGTGACCAGGGCCCACTTGCCCGCCAGGGAAGATGCTTCAGTCATGCAACAGGGCCCATGCAATTCGTCTCGTGCCAGCGGTGAGCGCAGGCACGGCAGGAACAGCCGTTAAGATTACACCACCATGCAAACAGGATTCGATCTGCCGCCCCCCGGGGCCGCGGCGCGGGAGCACAGCGACAGGCTGCGGGGGCTGGTTGAAGCGCGCATCGCGGCGAGCGGCGGTTTCCTGAGCTTCGCGGACTACATGGACGCAGTCCTCTATTCCCCCGGGCTCGGTTACTACAGTGCCGGTGCCCGGAAGTTCGGCGCGGCGGGCGATTTTGTCACCGCACCCGAACTGGGCTCCGTCTTCGCGCGTTGCCTGGCGCGGCTGGCCGGTGGCGCGCTTCGCCAGCTCGGCGGCGGCCTGATCCTCGAAGTTGGCGGGGGTTCCGGGGCACTCGCCGCGGAACTCCTGCTGGCACTCCGGGACGCCCCGCCGGAGCGGTACCTGATGCTCGACGTCAGCGGAGACCTGCGTGAACGGCAACGGCAGGCGATCGCCGCGCGGGTGCCCGAGCTGCTGCACAGGGTCACGTGGCTGGACGCACTGCCAGCGGATCCATGGCAGGGCGTGCTTCTCGCCAACGAGGTGCTGGATGCCTTGCCCGTCGAGCGCTTCCGCATCGGCCCGGATACCGTCGAGCAGCTCGGCGTGCAGGCTGCGGCGGGCCAACTCGCCTGGGCGGCGCGTCCGGCGCCGGCGTCACTCGCTGCGGCGCTCCGGAATCTCGAGGCCCAGCTTGGCGAGCCATTCGCCGCGGGATACACCAGCGAGATCGGCCTGCGCCAGGCAGACTGGCTGCAGGCGCTGCTGGCATCGCTTGCCCGGGGCCTCGCCCTGTTCATCGACTATGGCGGCACGCGCCGCGAGGTCTATCACCCGGGGCGGCGTGAGGGCACGCTGGCCTGTCACTACTGCCACCGCCAGCATGCCGATCCCTTCTTCCTGCCGGGGCTCCAGGACCTGACGGCCTGGGTCGACTTCTCGGCGGTGGCGCGCGCCGCCGCCGACGGCGGCTTCGACGTCGCTGCCTACGCCACCCAGGCGCACGTGCTGCTGGCTTCGGGCATCCTGGACGACCTTAATGCGGGCGTGGGCGCGGCGGATCCTGCCCGCCTGCTGGAGGTGCAGGAAGTCCAGCGCCTGCTCCTGCCCGGCGAGATGGGCGAGCGGTTCAAGGTGCTGGCGGTCACAAGGGGGTTTTCGCCCGCATTTCCCCTCGCCCTGAGGGACTTGCGCGACAGGCTCTAGTGCCGGTCACGCGCGCCTGAACTGCTCCCGGGCGGCGGTGACGGCGGCAAGCCTGGCGTTCCGGATCGCTGCACCGAGCTGCTCCCCGGCCAGCCCTTCGCCAGTACCGCCCGGGCCGGCCACCGCCCGTCCGTCCACGGCGAGCGCCGCCCGCCAAGCCGCGAGTACCAGCTCGCGCTGCGGGTAGGGCTGGTCCTCGAGGCCCGTGCGCCCGCGGGCATCCGCCTCGCAGGCGTCGAGGAATTCGGTGACGCGTTCGCCGCGCCGGAAGGCATCGATGCTCTCCAGCATCTTCAGCAATGTCACCGGCCTGAGCTCCAGGGCGCGATGACACAGCCCGTGATTCAGCGCGACGGCGACCCCGAGATCGCGAAAGCGGTTGGGTACGGCCAGGCGCTGGCACAGGGCCTTGACCAGTTCCACGCTGCGTTGCTCGTGGGCCACGTGGCGCGGCCATTCCGCCGGCGGCGTGGTGCCCTTGCCCAGGTCATGGACGAGCACGGCGAAGCGGACCTCCACGCTGAAGGACCGGCGGGCGGCCTCGTGCAGGGCGAGGCCCACGTGCACGCCCGTGTCGATCTCCGGGTGCCACTCTGCCGGCTGTGGCACGCCATGAAGCGCATCCACTTCGGGAAAGACCACGGCGAGCGCGCCGCAGTCGCGGAGCACCTGGAGGAAGACGTCGGGCCGGGGCTCTGCCAGGGCGGATGCGGTCTCCTGCCAGACCCGCTCGGGAACCAGCGCGGCGGCCTCGCCGGCCTCGACCATCCCCCGCATCAGGTCGCGAGTTGCCGGCGCCACCCGGAAGCCGAGATCGTGCAGGCGGGCGGCAAAGCGTGCCACGCGCAGGATGCGAACCGGGTCTTCCCGGAAGGCATCCGAGACGTGGTGCAGCAGGCGCGCGTCCAGATGCGCGCGGCCGCCCGCGGGATCGATGATCGCGCCATCGGCGGCCTGCGCCATGGCGTTGATGGTGAGGTCCCGGCGCTGCAGGTCTTCCTCCAGCGTGACCGATGGCGCCGCGTGCACCTCGAAGCCGCGGTAGCCCGGGCCGGTCTTGCGCTCCGTCCGGGCGAGTGCGTATTCCTCGCCGGTTTCCGGGTGCAGGTAAACGGGAAAATCCCGGCCCACGCGCCGGTAGCCCAGCCTCTCGAGTTCACCCGGCGTGGCGCCGACCACGACCCAGTCCCGTTCACGCGCAGGCAGCCCGAGCAACTGGTCGCGAACGGCGCCGCCCACGAGGTAAGTCTGCATGGCGGAATTGTAGCCGCTATCCTTGCCAGGCCGTGCCCGGACCCACTTCATCGATGATGCCTGCGCGCCTCTGGCGTGCCGTCGCGCTGGTGGCGGCGATCGCCGTGCTGCTGGGTGGTTGCGCGGGCTACTACCTGCAGGCGGCCGCAGGCCAGGCTGCCCTGATGCGCGCGCGCCAGCCCCTTGAGAAGGTGCTGGCGGATCCTGGCACCGCGCCTACCCTGCGGCAGCAGCTGCTCGTGGTCGACGCCGCACTCGTGTTTGCGCGGGTCGAGCTCGGGCTACCCGGCTCCAGCAGCTATCGCCACTACGCCGACCTGAAGCGTCCCTACGTGGTCTGGAACGTGTTTGCAGCGCCGGAGTTTTCGCTGGAGCCCCGCGAGTGGTGTTACCCGATCGCAGGCTGCACGACCTACCGCGGCTGGTTCAGCGAGGCGCGCGCCCTGAAATCGGCCGCGGAGCTCTCTGCCCGGGGGTACGATGTGTTCGTTGGGGGCGTTGCCGCCTATTCGACGCTGGGCTGGTTCGACGACCCCGTCCTGAACACGATGCTTGGCGACGACGAAACCGCACTTGCGGGCCTGCTGTTCCACGAGCTGGCCCACCAGCTTCTGTACGTCCCCGGCGACACCCTGTTCAACGAAGGTTTCGCCACCCTGGTAGAGGAGGAGGGCACGCGCCGCTGGCTCGCGTCCCGCAATGACCAGGCGGGGCTCTGTTACTTCCACCTGCGGCAGTCCCGCCGGGCCGCTGCACTTGGCATCCTCGCGGACCTGCGGACGGCGCTCGCGCAGATCTACGCCACGGATGGCCCGTCCGACGAGCGGCGACAGCAGCGGTCGGCGGCGTTCGAACGGGCGCGGACCGCCTACGCGGGCCTGCGGGCGGGCTGGGCTTCGCCCCCCTGGTTCGACAGCTGGTTCGCGCCCGGGCTCAACAACGCGCGACTGGCCGCCCTGTCTTCCTACGAGGAACTGGTGCCCGCGTTCCACGCGCTGCTCGCCCGGGACGGCGGCGACCTGGCCCGTTTCTACGGCAGCGTGGCGGCGCTTGGTGCGCTGGAGCCGGAGGCGCGGGAGCGCGCCCTGGGCGACTTCGGCCGCTGGCCCGGGGCTGGTGTCAGCGCCGGGCCAGCTGCCGGTAACTGTCCCTGATCCCGGTGAGGCCCGCGCCAGCGAGCGTCGCCGGCAGGTTTGGCCGCAGGGCCCGGGGCTGGATCCCGAGCTCGCGCAGGCCCTCGGTGCCGCCCACGCTGTCCGTCAGCAGCGACCGGTAGTTGTCTGTAGAGAATGGCTTGCCCGGCACGAAGTCCATGACCGCCGCCTGCAGCCGGGACAGCGGCCGAGGCAGGCCGATGATCCGGCGCCGCAGCCCCAGCGTGCTCGCCACCATCGCAACCAGCTCGCGCAGGGTGAAGGTGTCGGGTCCGCAGAGCGGGTAGGTGCGGCCCGCGGTGGCGGGATCCCGGATCGCCCGCACAATCGCTTCCACCACGTCGGCCACGTGCACGGGCGAGAAGCGCGCCCCGGGCATCGCCAGGGGGAACGCCAGCGGGATGAGCCGCAGCAGGCCCGCAAAGCGATTCAGGAACGAGTCGCCCGGGCCAAAGATCACGGAGGGCTGGAGGATCGTCCAGCGCAGGCCCGAGGCCCGCACCAGCGCCTCTGCCTCGCCCTTGGACCGGAGGTAGTGGCTGGTTGACGGGCCCGCCGCGTCCGGGCCGGGGGCATTCAGCGCGCTGACCTGGATGAGCCGGTGCGTGCCGGCAACGCCGCAGGCCTCGATGAGCCGGCGGGTGAGATCCACGTGGGCGCGGCGAAATCCCGCCCCGTCCCGGCCCGGCTCGTTGAGTATGCCCACCAGGTTGATCGCCACGTCGGCCCCGCGGAGCAGATTCTCCAGCACCCCCGGGGCATGGATGTCCGCATGGATGATGCGGACCGTTGGCAGCAGCCGCAGGTGGCGGCACCGCTCCGGATCCCGGGTTGGCACCGTCACGGCGTGGCCCGCGTTCGCGAGGCGGGCCACGAGGCGCGAGCCCAGAAAGCCGCTCCCCCCGAGAACGCAGCAGGACAGCATGATGTGTGCTTCCGGGTCGGGCTTCAGCGGTAGCCAGGACCTTCCGGGCCGCTCAGCGGATCTGCAGCAGGAGGTTACGGTTGCCGCGCCGGACGCTGAGAATGAGCAGGTTTTGCTGGCCCGCCGCCTTCTGCAGTTCCCGCACGTTCCGCACCCGTATGCGGTTCACCGAGACGATGATGTCGTTCGCCAGGATGCCGGCCAGTGCCGCCGGGCTGTCCGGCTCCACCGACTCGATCCGGACCCCGGGGCCCGCGAACTGGTCCGACTTGCCCTCGTGGTTGGCCAGCGCTGCGCCAGCCAGGCCGGGGTGGATGTCCGCACCGCCGATGCGAGCGGTGCTGCTGACCTCGCTGAGGACGGCGGTGAACTGGCGTCGCTTGCCCTCGCGCACGACTTCCACCCGTACGCTGTCGCCGCTGCGCTTCAGGCCGACGGTGTTGCGCAGGTCGGATGCCGTCTTGATCCGCTGCCCGTCCACCGTGACGATGACGTCACCTACCTCGATGCCAGCCTTTTCCGCCGCCGAGCCATCGACCACTTCCTGCACCAGCGCGCCCTCGGCGGTGCCCTCGACGCCGTAGGCCTTGGCGCTATCGGCATTGAAGTCCGAGATGCTCACGCCCAGGAGCCCGCGCTTCACTTCGCCGAACTGCAGGATCTGGTTCATGATCGATTTCGCGATGTTCACGGGAATGGCGAAACCGATACCGATGTTGCCGCCGCTGTTGCTGAAGATGGCTGAGTTGATGCCTACCAGCTCGCCCCTGAGGTTGACCAGGGCGCCGCCCGAGTTGCCGGGATTGATCGAGGCGTCGGTCTGGATGAAATCCTCGTAGCCGTCCGGGTTGATGCCGCTGCGGCCGAGCGCACTGACTATCCCCGAGGTGACCGTGTGCTGGAGGCCGAAGGGGTTGCCGATTGCCAGGACGAAGTCTCCAACCTGGACCTGGTCGGAGTTGCCGAGTTTCATCTGGACGAGGTTCTTGCTGTTCTCGACCTGCAATACCGCGATGTCGGTACCGGGGTCGGAGCCGACAACCTTTGCCTTGAGGCTGCGGTTGTCGGTGAGGAAGACCTCGATCTCCTCCGCGTTCTCCACGACGTGGTGGTTGGTGAGGATGTAGCCTTTGGCCGAATCCACGATGACGCCGGAGCCCGCGCTCTGCACCTGGCGCCGGCGTTGCTGCTGCTGCTGGTCCGGGAACCCGAAGAAACGGCGGAAGAACGGATCTTCCATGAGTGGGTTGGTGGGGGCGCTGACGGTGCCTTTCGTGGCAATGCTCACGACGGCGGGCTCAACCTGCTTGACGAGGGGTGCGAGGGTGGGGAATTCCTGCCCCCCGATCCGGCCCGGTACCTGCGCGCGGGCCGGGCCGCTCAATGTCGTGGAGACGCAAGCAGCGACCAGAACCAGGCCAACTGCCGCCCGTGCGGTGACTCCTGTCATGCGCGAAAACCTTCCGGAGAGAGGGATTGGGGACGCGGAATCATAGCGGGTTTCCCCGCGCCGCAAGGCGCCGTGGGGCCGCTGCGGAACCTGTGGAAAAGCGGTGCACGGGCTGGGGACGGCCCGACCCAACATCTTGTGTTGCGTCAGGTGCTGTTACGGGGCTGCGCGAGCATCCCTCCCGCAGCTTGAGCGGATGGCTAATATTTAAGCAACATCATGTTTTTAATAGTAAATACCGAGGCCAAGCCGGGTCAGAAATTTCTTGACACATTCCGGCACGATGCCTAATGTACCAACCACGCCGGCACAACATCTTGTGCTGGCGTTTTCGTCAGAATATCGGGCCCACACCCCCTGTAAGTGCCGCTTCTCGTCCGGGCGACGGCCGGCAGTGGCGGACCCCAGTGGGGCTGAAGGGTCCGGAGCCGGGGGCAGTGGCGGGTTCACCTTCGGACCCGCCAGGGTATCGACGAGAGTATCGACGAGTATCGACAAGAGTATTCAGGGAGACCGGTCGCGATTACCGGTATCAAGTGACTTGTGCAGGGGGCAGGGTCCATCATGAAATCAGCGGTCCAGTTGGAAAACCCAAGGGCAGTGGCCATCGGCTTCCAGGAAGCCTCGATCGACATCTGGGACAAGAAGTACCGGTTGAAGTCGAAGTCGGGGGACGTGGTCGACGAGACCATGGACGACACTTACCAGCGTGTCGCCCGGGCGCTTGCGGACGTGGAAGCCGAGGACGACCGGGAGCGCTGGTTCGAGCAGTTCCTGTGGGCCCTCCGCCGCGGCGCCATTCCGGCGGGCCGGATCATTTCCAACGCCGGCGCCCGGGAGCACAAGCCCGCCACCTCCACCATCAACTGCACGGTCTCCGGGACCATCGGCGACTCGATGCAGGACATCCTCACCAAGGTCCACGAGGCCGGCCTCACCCTGAAGGCCGGTTGCGGCATCGGTTACGAATTCTCGACGCTCAGGCCCAAGGGTGCCTACGTGTCCGGCGCCGGTGCGCACACGTCCGGTCCCATGTCCTTCATGGATATCTACGACAAGATGTGCTTCACGGTGTCGTCGGCCGGCGGCCGGCGTGGCGCCCAGATGGGCACCTTCGACGTGGGTCACCCTGACGTCCTCGATTTCATCCGCGCCAAGCGGGAGGACGGGCGCTTGCGCCAGTTCAACCTGTCCCTGCTGGTGACCGACGAGTTCATGCAGGCCGTCAAGCTCAACCGGGACTGGGCGCTGGCCTTCCCGCTGGATGCGCGGGAGGTCGAGCAGCTCGGGATCGACCTGGACGACCGTGACAAGGTGCTCTGGCGCGAGTGGCCGACCGCCAATGGCTACGTGGCCAACGACAGGGGCCAGGTGGCCTGCCGCATCTACAAGAAGCTGCCTGCCCGCCGCCTGTGGGACATGATCATGGCGTCGACCTACGACTTCGCCGAGCCTGGCTTCGTGCTCGTCGACCGGGTCAACGAGATGAACAACAACTGGTTCGACGAGACCATCCGGGCCACGAACCCCTGCGGCGAGCAGCCGCTCCCCCCCTACGGCTCCTGCCTGCTGGGCTCGATCAACCTGACCAAGTTCGTGCTGGAGCCCTTCGCCGATACCGCGCGTTTCGACTGGGACGAGTTCCACCGGGTCGTGAAGGTCTTCACCCGGATGCTCGACAACGTGGTCGAGATCAACGGGCTGCCGCTGCAGCGGCAGCGGGACGAGATCCTGCGCAAGCGCCGGCATGGCATGGGTTTCCTGGGCCTTGGCTCGACGCTCACCATGCTCCGCCTGCGCTACGGGTCGAAGGAGTCCGTGAAGTTCACCGAGGACGTTTCCCGGGAGATGGCGCTGGCTGGCTGGGAGACGGCGCTGGACCTGGCGCGGGAAAAGGGTCCCGCCCCGATCCTCCTCGAGGAGTTCACCGTCACCGGCGAAATGCTGCGCAAGCGCCCCGAGATGGCCCGGGACGGCTGGAAGGCCGGTGACCGCGTCCCCGGCCGCGTCCTGCACGCGCGCTACAGCCGCTACATGCAGCGGGTGGCCGAGGTGGCGCCCGAGCTGGTCAAGGACCTGGAGCGGGTCGGCGCCCGCTTCACCCATCACAGCTCCATCGCCCCGACCGGCACGATCTCCCTGTCGCTGGCCAACAACGCCAGCAACGGCATCGAGCCCAGCTTTGCCCACCAGTACTCCCGCAACGTGATCCGGGAAGGCAAGAAGTCCAAGGAAAAGGTGGAGGTCCTGTCCTTCGAGCTGCTGGCCTACCGCCAGCTGGTCAATGCCGCCGCGGTGCCGGGCAGCGCCAGGGCCGATGAGCAGCTGCCCGAGTACTTCGTGACGGCCGACGACATCAAGCCCCGGGAGCACGTGGATATCCAGGCCGCCGCCCAGCGCTGGGTGGACTCCTCGATCTCCAAGACGGCGAACGTCCCGACGGACTTCAACTACGAGGAATTCAAGGACATCTACATGTACGCCTACGACATGGGGCTGAAGGGCTGCACCACCTTCCGCTTCAACCCGGAGGCGTTCCAGGGCGTGCTCGTGAAGGAAAAGGATCTCCAGAACACGAAGTACACCTTCGTCCTGGAGGACGGCAGCGAGGTCACGGTCCGTGGCGACGAGGAGGTCGAGTACGACGGCGAGATGCACACCGCCGCCAATCTCTTCGATGCGCTCAAGGAAGGCTATTACGGCAAGTTTTGAGGCCCCGGGATACCTTCAAGTCACCTGCGTACGGGAATCAGTGCCATGGCAAAGATCAAGATCGACAAGAAAATCGTCGGCTACCGGGTTGAGTCCGCCGACGACAAGGCCGCTGCCCAGAAGGGCAAGGCGGGCGGCAAGGCCGATGCGGCCGGGGCCAAGCGCCTGTCCGTCGAGGGCAACGTGGTCCGGATGCACGAGAAGCTCGAGCGGCCGGAGATGCTGCAGGGATCGACCTACAAGGTGAAGACTCCCGTCTCCGATCACGCGATGTACGTCACCATCAACGATGTCATCCTGAATCCGGGCACGGAGCACGAGCAGCGCCGGCCCTTCGAGATCTTCATCAACTCGAAGAACCTGGACCACTACCAGTGGATCGTGGCCCTCACCCGGCTGATGTCCGCCGTGTTCCGCAAGGGCGGCGACGTGGCGTTCATGGTGGACGAACTGAAGGCCGTGTTCGATCCCCGCGGGGGCTACTGGCAGCCCGGCGGCAAGTTCATGCCCTCCATCATTGCCGAGCTTGGCCACATCGTGGAGAAGCACCTCCGCTTCATCGGCCTCCTGCCGCCCGACAACCTGGACGAGCACAAGCGCAAGCTCGTCGAGCAGAAGCGCCGGGAGTTCGAGGACCAGCAGCGCCAGCAGGACGCCTTTGCCAAGAGCGAATATCCGGCGGGCGCCCAGATCTGTGGTGTCTGCAGCACCACCGCCGTGGTCTACATGGACGGCTGCATGACCTGCCTTGCCTGCGGGGATTCCAAGTGCGGGTAGGCCAGTGGGGCCAGGCAAGGCGCGGCCAGGCAGAATGCGGCCAGGCGCACTGACGTGACCCAGACCGTCCCCGATTTCAGTCGCGTCGGGGTGCTCGTCGCCGGCGACGTGATGCTGGATGAGTACTGGTTCGGCCCCACGTCGCGCATCTCCCCGGAGGCTCCCGTTCCCGTCGTGCGCGTCACCGGCTCCGAGGCCCGGGCTGGCGGCGCGGCCAATGTGGCCATCAACCTGGCCAGCCTGGGGGCGCGGACCTCCCTCACGGGCATCGTGGGCCGGGACGGCAACGCCGCAACCCTGGCCGACCTGCTGCGGAAGCATGGCATCACGGTGGACTTCGTCGAGACCGCGACCCGGCCGACGATCACCAAGCTGCGGGTCCTGAGCCGCAACCAGCAGCTCATCCGCCTCGACACCGAGGACCCCTTTACCGCCGACGATGCGCTGCCCATGACCGGCGCGCTGGAGCGGCTGTTGCCGCCGGTGTCGGTCTGCATCCTGTCGGACTACGCCAAGGGCACGCTGGGCCAGGTCGCGGCACTGATCGGCACCTGCCGCCGGCGCGGTGTTCCCGTGCTGGTGGATCCGAAGGGGACCGACTTCGCCCGCTACCGGGGCGCCACGGTGCTGACCCCGAACCAGGCCGAGTTCGAGGCCGTGGTCGGTCCCGCCCGCAGCCAGGCGGAGATTGCCGAGCAGGGCGAGGCGCTGCGCGAGGCACTGGACCTGCAAGCGCTCGTCGTGACCCTCGGCGAACGGGGGATGGCGGTCATCACGGCGGGGGGCGACCCGGTCTTCCTGCCAGCCCGTGCCCGGCAGGTGTTCGACGTTACCGGCGCCGGCGACACGGTCATTGCCACGCTGGCGGCGGGGCTCGGCGCCGGCCTGACCTACCAGGATGCCGCGGCGCTCGCCAACCTGGCTGCCGGGCTCGTGGTTGGCAAGATCGGCGTGGCCAGCGTGACGCCCTCCGAATTGCGCCTGGCGCTCCATGAGCACGGCCAGGGCGGGCGCGGCCTGCTGCAGCGTTCCGAGGCCCGCCAGGTGGCGGCCGAGGCCCGGGGCCGCGGCGAGCGGCTCGTCATGACCAACGGTTGCTTCGACATCCTGCATGCCGGGCACGTGGCCTACCTCGAGGAGGCCAAGCAGCGCGGCGACCGCTTGCTCGTGGCGGTGAACGACGATGCCTCCGTCACCCGGCTGAAGGGTGCCGGACGGCCCATCAACCCGCTGGCCGACCGGATGGCTGTGCTCGCCGGGCTTGCTGCCGTGGACTGGGTCGTGCCGTTCAGCGAGGACACGCCGGAGGCGCTTGTCGGGGAGATCCTGCCCGACGTGCTGGTGAAGGGCGGGGACTATCGTCCCGGGAACATCGCCGGGGCCCGTCAGGTACTCGAGAACGGCGGCACCGTCGAAGTGTTGAGTTTCCGGGAAGGCCGCTCCACCTCGGCCGTCGTCGAGGCCGTCCAGCGGCTCGCACCGAAGTAACCCGGCCCGTGCCCCTGCGGGTCGCCTACGTCCTCCTGACCTACCTGGTGGTGCCGTTCCTGCTGCTGCACCTGGTGTGGCGCGGCTTCAGCGTGCCCGGTTACCGCCGGCGCATTGGCGAGCGTTTCGGCTTCCGGATGCCCCGGCTGGCCCGCACGTCCATCTGGGTTCACGCCGTGTCGGTCGGCGAAGTGCAGGCGGCCGCGCCCCTCGTGCGGGCGCTGCTGATGCGCCACCCGGACGTGCCCCTGGTGATTACCACCATGACGCCGACCGGTTCCGAGCGCGTGCGCGCCCTGTTTGGCGACTCGGTCGTGCACAGCTACGTCCCCTACGACCTGGCGGGAGCGGTGCGCCGCTTCTTCGACTGGGCGCGGCCGATGCTGGCGGTCATCATGGAAACGGAGCTGTGGCCGAACCTGTACCACGAGTGCGGGCAGCGCCGGGTGCCCCTCGTGCTGGCCAGTGCCCGGGTGTCCCTGCGGTCGGTCCGGCGCTACCGTCGGCTGATCCCGCTCTTTCGCGACACCCTGTCCCACGGCATCGTCATTGCGGCGCAGACGCCGGCCGATGCCGACCGCTTCCGGTCGCTGGGGGCGAATCCCGCCCGCACCCACGTCACGGGCAACATCAAGTTCGATTTCGAACTGCCGCCGGAGATCACGAGCCGCGGCCGCGAACTGCGTCTCCAGCAGGCGCAGCGCCGGCCCCTGTGGGTGGCTGCCAGCACTCACGATGGGGAGGAGGAGGCCGCCCTCGACGCCCATGCCCGCATCCTGGAACGCCATCCGGATGCGCTGCTCGTGCTGGTGCCGAGGCACCCGGAGCGCTTTCCCCAGGTGGCTGCCCTGCTCGAGGCTCGCGGCATCAGCTACGTGACCCGGAGCAGCCGGGCCATTGCCACGCCGGCAACCCGCGTGCTGCTGGGTGACACGATGGGCGAGCTGACCACGTTCTACGCGGCGGCGGACGTGGCCTTCGTGGGCGGCAGCCTGGTGCGGGTCGGTGGCCACAACCTGCTGGAGCCGGTGGCGCTGGCGGTCCCGGTGGTGACCGGGCCCCACAACGAGAACGCGGCCGACATCGCCGAGCTGCTGGTGGATTGCGGCGCCGCGCTGGTGGTGCCGGACTGGGCCGGCCTGGCCGCCGAGGTGAGCTGGCTGCTGGGTGACGAGGCCGAGCGCGGGAAGCGCGGAGGGGCCGGCCGGCAGGCCATCCTCGCCAACCGGGGTGCCCTGGACCGGCTCCTGGCGCTGATCGATCCGCTGATCGGTTAGACCAAGGCCTCGGCCCGCCGGCTAGTTCGTTGCCGGGACCGCCTTGCCGGGCAATTCCGCCTCGGTGGCCGTGCCGCCCAGCATGGCGTCGATGGCGGCAATGTCCTCCACGGTGAGCGTGCCCGCCGCCTGCTTCAGGCGGAGACCATTGATGAGATAGTCGTAGCGGCTGCGGAGGTAGTTCGTCTCGGCCGTGAAGACGGTGCGCCGGGCATCCAGCACGTCCACCGTGGTGCGGGTGCCCACCTCGTAGCCGGCCTCGGTGGCCTTGAGTGCGGTCTTCGCCGACTCGAAGGCCTGCTTCAGGGCCTGGACCCGCGAGATTCCCGAGATGACGCCCAGGTAGGCGTCCCGGGTCTGGCGTTCGGTTTCCCGGGCAGTCCGCTCCAGGCGCTCCCGGGCGGCCCGGTGCTGGTAGACGGACTGCTGGACGCGGGCTGAGGTGGAACCGCCGCTGAAGATCGGCAGGGCGAACTGCAGGGACAGGGAATCGGTCTCGAGGTCGGTTCCGGTGCCATTGCGAAGCTTCGTGCCAGCGCTGATCGGGTCGCCATTGCTGTCAAAACAGTTGTCGACGGGCGTGATCGTGCAAGGCGAACGCGCAAAGCCCGTGTTGTCGGTGTTGTTGCGCTGGGCGACGAAGTCCACCGTCGGGTAGTGGCCCGTGCGGGCGATGCTCACGTCGTCCTTGGCGATCTGCGCGCCGATCTGGCTGGAAATCAGGCTGCGGTTCTGCTGCATGGCCAGGTCGACCCACTGGTCCGCATCCGCCGGGTCTGGGCTGCGCAGCGCCATGTTCTCCGACGGCTTGGCGAGTTGCGGGGGCGACTCGTCGATGATCGTGCGGAGCACTTCCTGCTGGTTGGCCAGCGCGCGCTTGGCGAGGATTTCCGCGGCCAGTGCCTGGTCATAGGCGGCCTGGGCCTCCTGCACGTCGGTGATGGCGATCAGGCCCACCTCGAAACGCTTCTGGGCCTGCTCCAGCTGGCGGCCGATGGCGTCTTTCGCGGCCTGTTCCGAAGCCAGGGTGTCCTCGGCGGCAAGCACGTTGAAGTAGGCCTCCGATGTGCGCACCGCCAGGTCCTGCTGCGCCGCCTGGTAGTCCACGTCCGCCTGGGCTGACTGCTTGTCCGCCTGGGACAGCCTGACCCACTGGTCCCAGCGGAAGACCGACTGGCGCAGTTCGAGGGCCCAGGTCTGGGCATCAAAATCCCGGGAATCGATGATGCGCGGCAGGGGCGGCTGGTTGCCAATCGTCGTCACCGTCGAGCCGTCGGCGGAAACTTCGTTGATGTTGTAGCGGCCGCTTACCTGCGGCAGCAGGCTGCCCCGGGCGATGGGCTTGCCCTGCTGGGTTGCCAGCTTGTTCGCCTCGGCCTCACGCACCAGCGGATCGCTGCGCACCGCCTTCTCGTAGATCTGCAGGAGGGTGTCGGCGGATGCCATGCCCGAAGCCAGCAGCGTGGCCGCGGCAGTGGCCAGGGGAAGCAGTTTCAGTCCGTGTCTCATGACATACCTTCCGGGGAATTCAGAATCTGAACTTCGATGGCGGCGTCGCATTGAGCAGCGCTGGCACCGACGTTTCGAACAGCGTGGTGGTGGTCCATTGTTCCGGCCCCTGGCGCGTCACGAGGCGGGCCTGCATCAGCGGGTCTTCACCGACGACCAGAAAGAGCCGTCCGCCGTCCGCCAGCCAGTGCTGGAAGCGCGCGTCGGCCTGCGGCACCGACCCGGTCACGGCAATGACGTCCCAGGGCTCGGCGGGACGATACTGGAAAACGTCCTCGGTGCGGACCTCCGCGTTCCAGGTAGCCACACCCCGGAGATTCCGGCGGGCGGCGTCGGCCAGGTCCGGCAGGATCTCGAGGCTGGTCACATGGCTTCCCAGGCGGGCGAGGCAGGCTGTCAGGAACCCGCTGCCCGTGCCGACCTCAAGGACCCGGTCCGTGCCGCGAATGGCCAGCGCCTGCAGCAGCCGGCCCTCGACCTGGGGCGTCATCATGACCTGGCCGGACCCAAGCGGTATCTCGGTGTCGGCGAAGGCGAGGTTGCGGAAGCGGGGCGGGACGAACTGCTCCCGGGGCACCTGTGCTAGGACCGACAGGACGGCAGGGTCCAGCACATCCCAGGCCCGCACCTGCTGGTTCACCATCTGGGTGCGGGCGACTTCGACATTCATGCTCATTGGGGGCCGCTTAGGGTAAGGACATTGACGGGGCCAGACAAGATTATGGCTCAAAGCCGCCACCGGCGGATTATGGTGAACTGCCGCAGCCCCCGCGCGGCCCTTGGGCTATGCTTCAAGACGTCCGCGAGGCCGGTCGGCGCCAGTTTTTCAGCGCATAAATCCGAGAGGAGCAGTGCCCGGCTGACTCCTCCATAGCAATACCTGAATGACCGAGACGTGGTTGATCCTGGCCCTGGTTGCGGCCTGCCTCGGGCTCGTCGGAACCTGCGTTTACCTGTGGCGCACCCGCGGCGACTACACCCGCGGCGTGGCGGCATTGAACCGGGAGATCCTCGAGGCGGCTGAAGCGGCGGCGTTCGGCAAGCGCGTCGCGCTCCCCGCCAGCAACGTCCCCGAGATCGGCCAGCTGGGTGACAACGTCAACCGGCTGTTCGACGCCCTCAACACCAAGGACCGGCAGATGCGGCAGCGCGAGGCGCTGTTCCAGGACCTGGCCAACACCATGCCGGAAGTGGTCCTGGTGCACCGGGACCGGGTGATCTTCGCCAACAACGCCGCCAGTGCCCTGATGGGCCTCACGCCCGAGCAGCTTGCCGGCCGCCCCGTTACGGACCTGGTCCGACCCGCTTACCGGGCCATGACCCGGAAGAATATCGCCGGCCGGCTGGCGGGGGAGCCGGTGCCCGACCGCTACGAGATCCAGCTGATCTCGGGCGAGGAGGGCGGGCTCTGGGTGGAGGCCACCGGCACGATGATCGACTACCGGGGCCAGAAGGCCATCCTGTCCATTGCCCGGGACGTGAGCTACCGGAAGAGCATCGAGGCCAATCTCGGCCGGGGCAAGCAGCAGGCCCAGATCACCCTGGAATCCATCGGCGAGGGCGTGATCACCGCCGACACCGAGGGCGTCATCGACTACCTGAACGGCGCCGCCGAGAAGCTGACGGGCTTCACCCGGGAGAACGCCATCGGCAAGCGCATGACGGACCTGATGACGCTGGTGGACGAGACCGACCGCAAGGACCTGGGCGACCCCGTGGCCCGCTGCCTGTCCGAGCGCCGCCAGATCGGGCTGGGCCGGCGGGCGCTGATGATTGCCAAGGACGGCGACCGGGAGCTGTCCGTGGAGCTGACGGCGTCGCCGATCATCGGCGCCGGCGACACGGTGGCCGGCGCCGTGGTCATCATGCACGACGTCACGGAGATCCGCGGCCTGACGCGCCGGATCTCCTACCAGGCGGCCCATGACGCGCTGACCGGGCTCATCAACCGCACTGAGTTCGAGAGACGCCTGGCGGAGACCCTCGAAGGCGGGCATGGCGATTCCGTGAATTCCGTCCTGTGCTACATGGACCTGGACAGGTTCAAGGCCGTGAACGACACCTGCGGCCACCTGGCCGGCGACAACATGCTGCGGGAAGTGGCCAAGCTGATTCGCGACCAGGTCCGCGACTCGGACTTCGTCGCGCGCCTCGGCGGTGACGAGTTCGGCATGCTGCTGATCCGCTGCCCGCTCGACAAGGCGCGCCAGATCGCCGACGACGTGTGCAACGCCATCCGGGACTACCGCTTCGTGTGGCAGGACCGGATCTTCACCATCGGCATCAGCATCGGCCTGGTCGAGGTGTCCCGCGAGAGCGGCACCCTCAAGGACCTCCTGAGCGCCGCTGACTCGGCCTGCTACGTGGCCAAGCAGCAGGGCCGCGGGCGGGTGCACGTCTACTCGGCGCGGGACGAGGTGTCCGCCCGGCAGCGGGGCGACATCCACTGGCTGCGGCAGCTACAGGTATCCCTGCGTGAGAACCGCTTCGAGCTCCACGCCCAGCCGGTGATCTCCACGGCCGGCCGGGTCACCCGCGGACCCGCCCTCGAGGTGCTGCTGCGGATGATCGACGAGGACGGCAAGCTGGTGCAGCCCCGCCAGTTCATCCCGGCGGCGGAGCGTTACCAGCTGATGGCCAGCATCGACCGGTGGGTCGTGCAGGCCACGCTGTCCGCCATCGCCCACGGCGCGATCCGGCTGCCGGACGAGCGGAGCTGCAGCATCAATCTCTCCGCCCAGGCGCTGGCGGAGGATGGCTTCCTGGATTTCGTCGTGGAGTGCCTCGACCACAGCCAGGTGCCGCCCCACCGCATCTGCTTCGAGGTGAGCGAGACGGCGGTGATGGAGCGCTTCGACCAGGCCCGCCGCTTCGTGGCGGTCCTGCACGGCATCGGCTGCCAGTTCGGCCTCGACGACTTCGGCAGCGGCCTGGGCTCGTTCACCACGCTGCGGGACCTGTCGATCGACTATCTCAAGATCGACGGCACCTACACGCGGGACCTGCGCCCCGAGACGCTGAATCACCAGGTGGTGACCGCCGTGACCGCCGTGTCGCGGATCCTCGGCTTCCGCGTGATCGCCGAGCAGGTGGAGACCCAGGCGGACTTCGAGACACTCAGGTCCATCGGGGTGGATTTCATCCAGGGCAACTTCGTGGACCGGCCGCACCGGCTGGGCGAGCCGAACACCGCCCTCTCGGTCGTGTAGGAGCGCCTTCAGGCGCGACCGCCACTAGCGGTAGTCGTCCTCCCGCTGGTGCCGGGCAGCCAGCACGGTGACCGTCGCCGGCGGCTCGATCTCCACCAGCAGCACGTAGCCCGCCGAACCGAAGGGCACCAGGAGTTCCCGGTGCCGCCGCAGTTCCGGGGCGGCCTTCCGGCACGACCAGGGTGAGAACCTCAGCAGCTCGAGGCTCCGGCGAATGGCCACCAGCGCCCGTGCGGCTGCCGCCGGGTCCTTCTCGGCGAGGAAGGCGAACAGGCGCTCGAGATCCGCCTGGGCGTCGGCCGTGAAGCGGACCTTGTAGCGGGGCACGTCCCGGTCAGCCGCGGGTCCTGGACGTGGACGTGGCCCGGGCCTTCTTCAGGCGGCCGGCGAGTTGTTTCACGACGTCGTCGGCGGTGACGTACTGCCCCGTGCTGCGGGCCTTGGCGGCACTCTTCAGGCCTCGTTCGATGAATTCCTGCTGGTCGCGCCGCCGGGCGATGCTTTCCTGCAGGGACTCCAGCATGAAGCCGGACAGGGTTTCACCTTCTCGCAGCACCGCCTCGGCCTCGCGCCGCAGTTCGGGTGAAACCCGCAGGGGAGGGATCGTGGTCGTCTTCATGCCGGTGATGCCCTGTATCGCAAGTGCGATGCAGTGTAGGCCTGGAGCCTGTCGCGGTCCAGTGCACTAACCCGGGAGTTTGGCCGGATTCACGCGTGCCGGCCCGGGTCGGGTTCCCGACGCTGGCTGCCGGGATTCCGGGCTGGCAGACTTCAGCAAGGCGGGTGTTTGAAAGTCCTATACCCAGGGGGTAAGTCAGTGCAGCTCGTTTTCAAGAGGATTCGATGCTGGTCTGGCGTGATCATGCTCGGTGCGCCCCTCCTGGCGGGGTGCTTCAGCGTCACGCAGAAGAGCCATGATCCGGAGACGGTTGCGAGCATCCAGCGAATCGTGCTGCTGGATGTCGTGGGCCCGCAGCAGTACCGCGTCAGCAATATCGGCAGTGCGAGTTCGGCCTTTGGGCTGGTGGGTGCATTGGCAGAAGTAGCCACGGAAGGCGGCCGGGCCCAGGCGTTTGACGCCACAATCCGTCAGCAATTCGACGCTTCCGCTTACATGCGCGCACAGCTGACGAAGGCCGTGGAGGCGCGCGGGTATGAGGTCGCTTCCCTTCCTGGCCAGCACCCGACCGTCAAGGATGGCAAAGCCGACTATTCCGCCCTCGAGACCAACGGCGATCCCATACTGGAGATTGCCCTGGTTCAGGCGGGTTACGTATCGGAACAGTTTTCGACCAAATACGACCCGCACCTCCAGGTCTTTGCGCGTCTGGGTGCGAGCGAGACTGGCGAACTACTCTACTTCCAGGCGTACAACTACGGCGCCAAATTGGGCTCAACGACGGGTATCAAGTACCTGCCGCCCATCTCGAAGTCCAAGTTCGGAACCTACAGCGACCTTACGGACGACATCGCCGCAACGGTCTCGGGACTTCGGAGCGGCATCGACGTGATAACCGAGGAAATCGCCGGGACGTTTCCTGCGCGTGGGAGCCGTCCCGCCGAAGGCCAGGGTCCCTGACCGTAGCTTGCCGACGCGCCGACTAGCTTAGGCCGCCATCCATGCGGGCAGCGTGCGTTATGTCGAGTCCCGTCCCGCCCAGCGTTGTCCAGTCTGCCGAGAGGCGATAGTCCGGGAACGCATCGAGGACCCGGCGGTGATCGGCCGGATCCTCGGGCGCCTGGAGTCACGGGGCTCGCCGGCCGGGACGAGGCCACCGCCACGGGGGCGCCTCCGGCCCGGGTCGGGTTCCCGACGTCGGGGTAGCTGGCTGCGCCGATGGCGACCTGCGCTGCACAGATCCGGCGGCATCGGGGAGATTTGCCGACTCGTGGGTCGGCGCGGCGGGCCGCCGCCAGGTACCCGACGCTGGCTGCCGGGATTCTGCCGGGATTCCGGGCTGGCAGATTTCAGCAGGGCGGGTGTTTGAAAGTCCTATACCCGCGTAGCCCACCCCGGCCAAAAGCGCATCCCGGCAATGGCCTGCACGCCCTCGCAATGTGGAAAACCGAACAGAACGCCACCTGACACGGGCCTACGTTTGGACCATCCGCAAGTTATCGCGGATGAAACTGGAATCCTTCGCGAGGCCTGAAACACAGGGGAGCTACTTCACATGCACACGATGAAACGTATGTCCTTACAGGCGATGAGGTTGGCGCTGCCGACAATCATCGGGTTGATCGGAGTCCTGGGCCGCGTCGATGCGGCGGTCGTGGTGGTGTCGCCATCCAGCATGGGAAGCTGGGCGTTCAACCACCGGGATGCCAATGGTTTGCCCGATTCCAGCGCCAACGGTGTCGGGGCGATGGTGAACGGCCCGGCCGCCCCGCCGCTCGGAACGGGCAGCGCCAACCTGGCCACGGGCGACGGCGCTCTTAATGGGGATGGTTCCCAGGAATTGCGCAATACGAGCTACGCTGGCGTCAAGCTCAGTTCCATAACCTCGCTCAGCTATTCGACCTACGCGACGCTGAACAACGGGCAACAGTTCCCGTACCTCGCGCTCGAGATCGATCCCTGCGACGGCAATGTATGCACGGGCGCCGATGGGTCTTATCGGATGTTCTTCGAACCGCCCTACCAGACTCCGTCGAGCGGCAACCCGTTTCTTCCGGATCAAGGAGCTTCAGTGCTCAACGGTTGGCAGACCTGGGATGCCCTGGCGGGTGGGTGGTGGTCGAACAACGGAGACGGTGGCACGCCGGGTACGGGAGTGCAGGCCCTGTCTGCCTTCCTGGCGTTGCATCCCGATGCGCAGCTCGCCAACACCGCCGGCGGTCTTGGTGCAGTCCAGTTCCGCGTCGGCTTCGGGGACCAACTCGACGTGTTCAACGGCTATGTCGACAACTTCACGATCGGGATCGATGGAGTCGATACGACGTATGACTTCGAAGCCACGGTGGTGCCCGTGCCAGCCGCGGCATGGCTTTTCGGTTCCGCCCTCGGCCTGCTCGGCCTGCGGCGCAGAACCTCCACCGGCTGACCGGAAACGGTCGTAGTGACAGCGGAGCCCCGGGCAATTCCGGGGCTCCCGCTCATCCCCGGCGCCGCTCAGGCGCCGTGTGCGCGCAGCCAGGTCATCAGCTTCGCCTTGCGGCTCTCCATCGAGTCCGCCGGTTCCTGACGGGGTCGGGCGTGCCGGCTCGTGGGTCGGCGCGGCGATCGCCGGCGGCTTCAACGTAGGGGCTGACTTTGTGCGGCCAGTACGGTTTCTTCCCGAGTTATGTCCAACCCATCCCGGGACTGCCTGCGTGGCCTGGAAAGACACCCATCCGGGTGATGTCGGCGCCGGCCGGTCACCGTATAGTCGATCAGCCAATTTCCCGGAGCCCGAAAACAATGAAGAATGTCGGTGGTGCACTGTGGCTCTTTCTGGGTGTGCTGATTCAGGCGGACGCGGCCACCTACTCGGTCGACCGGCAACCCATGCTGGACCCGGCCTTCGGGTTCTGCGGCATGGTTTCGACCTGCGACCCGGCGAATTATGGCGCCGAGAACTTCACGGTTCCCGTTTTCCCGGTCGCGCCCCTGCTCCAGAATATTTCCTTCTATGCCTTGGTGGAGACCAGCCAGGATCCCGACTTCCACCCGTCCGACCTCAGCGGGATCAGCTGGCTTCTCATGCGGGACAGCGGGGGTCACCCCGGGTCGGTCGTCGCCGGCGCCGAGAACGCTCCTTACAGCTACACGTATTTCGGTGAAGGCTTGCGTCCGAACGGGCTCGGCACGTACTCGATCTACCGGTACGACATCGATGTTCCCGACATGTCGCTCAATGCGGCCACCTACTGGGTGGCATTCCGATTGCTCGACACCGATACCCAACGGAGTTTCTACTGGGCACGGCATTCGTGTTGCTCGGGGGGATCCAATTTCGTGGGTACTCCGGCAACCGGCTGGACATCGCCCGTCTACCTGCCCAACTTCGATGAATTTGCGTTCGGCATCAACGTCGTGCCGGTCCCGTCCGCCGCCTTCCTGTTCCCCTCGGCGCTTGCGTTGCTAGGGCTGGCGAAGCGGTCGGCTTCGCGCTGAGCCGAAAACCGCGAACGCCATGAGTCGCCCCCGGGACGCGTGCCGGCCTGTGTACGAGGTCAGCGACAGCACGCTTTGCCGCGCAAATCCGGCGGCAATGTCGGACAATCCGCGGGTCACATCCCACGCAGAGGACGCCCGATGCCTGCCTGTCGCCTTCCTGCATCAGCCGTCGTGTTCCTGGCCTGTCTCGTCGTCCCACCGTTCGCCTCGGCAGCCGACAGCGAGTGGCAGATTTCGCCCTACGGCTGGATAGCGAGCTTCGAGGGTACGGTCGGGGGCGCCGGCGGTGACGCCGATACCGGCGGCGAGGCGGAGTTCGACCACGCGTGGGAGAACACCGGGCTCGCCGGCGCGATGGTCAACGCAAACTGGCGGCGGGACCGCTGGACGGCATTCGGGGACTGGACCTACGCGAAGGTGAGTTCGGACTCTCCGACCCGCGTCCCTGCCCTGTACGACTCCATCGAAGGTGAGGTCAAGGGCCACGTCCTCCAGGGCTACGCGGGCTACGACCTCATGCCGCGCGACACAAGCCACCTCGATCTCTTCGCTGGGGCGCGCTATTACAACCTGGATCTCACCGTTGACCTCACTGGCGCGGCCGCGCAAAGCAGGCAACTGCAGGGCGGCCAGGCCTGGTTCGACGCGGTCGCGGGACTGCGCTGGACCAGGCAGTACGCGAACCATTGGCGGACCTACCTTTCCGGCGACGTTGGCGTCGGCGGGTCGGACTCGTCGTGGCAGGGGTATGCCGGCGTGGGCTACGACTTCAGCTGGGGCGCCCTCATCGGAGGATGGCGCTACCTGCACATCGATTACGACAGTGGCTCGTACCAGCTCGACGCGGCGCTGACCGGACCGTTCGTGGGAGCCTCGTGGACGTTCTGAACGGGGACGAACCATTGTTCGAACACACTCTCCTCGTCGCCCACATCGTCGTGCTCGGCTACTGGCTTGGCGCCATCGAGGACCCGGCGGTGATCGGCCGGCTCCTTGGGCACCTGGAGTCACGGGGCTCGCGGGCCGGGACGGTCGGGCCTTCGTGGACCGGCCGCACCGGCTGGGCGAGCCGAACACCGCGCTCTCCGTGGTGCAGGAGCGGCTTCAGCTGAACTGGCTGCTCCGACGGCCCCAAGGAACCTCACGGCAACTTCTCGTAGGCTTCCGTGAAGGATTCCCGACCCGGGTCCTGCTGCCTCGCCCGCCAGTCACCCAGCATCAGCATGATCGGGGCTGCGATGAATACGGACGAACTGGCGGCGACGACGATCCCGAAAACCATCGGCACGGCGAAGCTCGACACCGCGGCACCGCCCCACACTGCCATCGGCAGCATGGCCAGGAACGCGGTTGCCGACGTGTACAGGCTCCGGGCTAGCGTCTCGTTGATGCTGCGGTCGATGATCTCGCGCAGCGGCATGTCCCGGTGCAGGCGAATGTTCTCCCGCATCCGGTCGTAGACCACCACCTTGTCATTGACCGAGTAGCCGATGAGGGTGAGCAGGGCTGCGATGGCCGTGAGATTGAATTCGATCCCCGTGAGGGCAAAGAAGCCAACCGTCTTGGTGATGTCTAGCGCCAACGTCGCGATTGCCCCGACAGCGAAGTGCCATTCGAAGCGGACCCAGATGTAGACGAACATGGCCAGACTCGCGAAGAGCACCGCGAGCATTCCGGCATCCGTCAGCTCGCCGCTGATCTTCGGGCCGACAACCTCGACGCGTTCAAAGGTGGTGCCGGGCATGACCTTGAGGAAATCCGCCTTCACGCGCTCGGCAACCGCAAGCTGCGCTTCTTCATCACCTGGCTGGCGTTCGGCGCGTACAAGCACGGTTGAGCTGTCGCCGAATTCCTGGAGAGCCACTTCGCCAAGGTCCAGGCGGCTGAACGATTCGCGCAACTCGCCGAGATCCGCACGTTCCGGAGTCCTTGCTTCAATCAGCACGCCACCGGAGAAGTCCACCCCGTAGTTCAGGCCCGGCTGCACGAACAGGCCGATCGACAGCACCGAGAGGACCAGCGACGTGCCAAGCCCGACGAAGCGGGCGCGCATGAATGGATACGCCGGGGCGGTTGTCCACAGGCGCATGGGCAGGAGCGACTCCACGGGAAAGTACTTCGGCTTGCGGTAGCGGAGCCACGTGGCCATGATTGCCCGGACGACGGACACGGCCGTAAACATCGAAATCACGATTCCGAGCCCCATCGTCACGGCGAAGCCGCGCACCGGACCGGATCCGAACCAGAACAGGAGCACGGTTGCGATCAGGGTGGTCACGTTGGAGTCGACGATCGTGGCATAGGCGCGCTTGAAGCCGGCATCAAAGGCAGCCAGCGCAGACTTTCCCTTGCGGGTTTCTTCGCGAATCCGCTCGTTGATCAGCACATTGGCGTCGACAGCCAGGCCGATGCCGAGGACGATGCCGGCAATGCCAGGCAAGGTAAGCGTGGCGCCGAGGAGCGTGAGTCCGGCCAGGGTCAGGGCCACGTTCACGAGCAACGCCAGGTTCGCGACCAGTCCCCAGCGACCGTAGAGGACGGTCATGAATGCCAGCACGAGCAGCAGGCCGGCCACACCGGTAGTAGCGCCCATGCGAATGGCATCGGCACCCAGGTCCGCGCCAACGGTTCTTTCCTCCATGACTTTCAGCGGGACTGGCAGTGCGCCAGCCCGGAGCATGGCGGACAGCGAACTGGCCTCCGCCGTGCTGAAGTTGCCGCTGATCTGGCCCGCCCCGCCCGTGATCGGTTCCCGTATCACCGGGGCGCTGATGACCTTGCCATCGAGGACGATCGCGAAGGGCTCGCCGACGTGAGCGCGCGTGATGTCTGCGAAGCGCTTGGCGCCGTAGCTGTCGAACCTGAACTGGACGATGGGTTGCTGCGTCTGCTGGTCGAATCCCGCGGAGGCCTGGGTCAGCCGGTCACCCTGCAGCATCGGCTCCCGTTCGATCGCATAGGATTCTCCCGGACTGGTGCCGGGGAACCAGGCGTAGCCGGCCGGTAGTCGGGCAGTGGCCCGCGCGCTGGCCGCATGGACCTGGTGGAAAGTCAATTTGGCCGTGCTCCCGAGCAGCTGGCGAATCGCGCCGGGATCCTGAACGCCGGGGAGTTGCACCAGGATCCGGTCCTGGCCGAGTTGCTGGACAGTGGGTTCCGCGACCCCGATGGCGTCGATCCGGCGACGAACCACCTCGAGGCTCTGCTCCAGGGCCGTGCCTTGCCGGGCTTCCAGCCAGGCACTACCCGGGCGCAAGGCAATGCTGCCATCCACTCCGCGGCTGATCAGCAGGGTGGGTGGCGATCCACCCGCGACCGGTGCAGCGTCGGCCTGCAACGCGCGAAGAACCCGCTCGGCGTCGGCTGCGCGGGCGGGGTCGGTCAGCCGGACAATGACCGAGTCACCAACGATTGCCGGTGTTGGCCCGCTGATACGCGCCTCGCGGAGTGCCGTGCGGGCATCCTCCCGGATGGCGGACAGTTGTTCCCGGGCCAGTGCACCGAGATCCATTTCAAGGACCAGGTGCGATCCACCGCGGAGGTCAAGCCCCAGTGACACCTGCTGCCGGGGCAACCAGCCTGGCCACTTCGTCAGACGGTCAGGTGAAACGAGGTTTGGTGCGGCAATCAGGCCACCAATGACAATGATCAGCGCGAACGCTGCCAGCTTCCAGCGGGACGGAAACATGATGAAGACTCCAGGCAATGAGCACAGCGACTTGCTCCGGACAGCCCGGGTGAACGCCCGCGTCGTGGCGGGACGAATGGTCCAGGTGCTGGGAGCGGGTTACTTGGCGGATTGCGGCGCAGGCAATCCGCAGTGCCGGATCAGGCTGGAGGGGCCCGGGCCTGGGGGACCCGGTAAGGGAACCTGGCGAGGCTGCCGGTTCGGGGTTCGAGCGCCGGAGGCGCTTCCACAGGGAGTACGGTGGTAATCGTGCACGCCAGGGCCACCGGAGAGGATGTCGGACGGCTCGTCGGATCAGTCCGTCGTTTCGCTGCAACCTGCAGCTGGCCGGCGTGAATGCTTGCGACGTCGTTGGTATGAAGGCTTTGCCGTACCTCGGGCGACCGGTCGGGCGCGGCCAGCGACGTTGCCAGTACCGGTGATCCGGCCAACGCGCAGGCGACCGCGAGCAGCGCTCGCCGCTTGGCGTCAAATCTCCACCAGGGAACTGTCAGGGCCTTGTGCATCGGCGCGCCACGGAATTTCCAATGCCAGCGTCGCGTGTCACCGCTGATAAGTCAATGGATAAGCCGGGCTTGCCTCAGGTGCTGCCCAACGCCAGGACTACCGGGGAGATTTGCGGGTTCGCAGGACACCGCAGCGTCGTCAGCCGCCCTGCACGCGGGGGTTGCCGCCGGTGCCGATGAACGCAAGAAAGTGGAGCAGCTGTGCCGCTACATCGCCCGGCCGGCCATCGCCGAGGGCCGCCTGTCGCTCACCACTCAGGGTCAGGTGCGCTACACGCTGAAGACGCCCGGCACCCAAGCCTGAATCCGACCTGCAGTTTCCCCCGGTTTCCGCCAGAAAGTGGAGAAGACCTGTCCCCGGCACGGCATCACAATGTGCGCCGGTTTACTGGACGGGACGGCTGGCCGCTCCTAGACTGTACGGTCTGTACAGTGTGGTGAGGCCTGCCCGATGAGCAAAGTGCAATACAGGGGTTCTGAGGACGCGCGCCGGGAATTGCCGGGACTGATTGCTGACGCCGAGGGTGGCAAGACCACCATCATCAGCCGGCATGGCAAGCCGGTGGCGGCTCTGGTACCCCTGTCGGCCTGGGAGGCCGGAGGTCGCCAGCAGTCCCTCTTGCCGCTGGAAGGGTCGGGCCGCCGGATGTGGGGCCAGGACAGTCGCGCCACTCTCCGCAAGCTGCGTGACGAATGGAGCCGCTAGACACCAGCGGCTTGCCTGAGGGTGCCCTGCTGCTGATGGATTCGGCACCCATCATCTATTGCCTGGAGCGCCACCCTCGTCTGGCAGCGCGCTTCAGGCCGCTATTTGCCGGTCACGCGGCCGGCAGGTTCCGGTTTGCCGTTACCACGACCTCCCTGCTGGAGGTCCTTACTGGCCCGCTGCGGGTGGGTGATGAGGCGCTGGCGGAGCGCTATCGGGCCATACTCGAGTCGTGGAATGTCATTCCACTTTCGGTGGACATTGCCGCCACCGCCGCCCGGCTGCGGGCCTCCCTGGCCCTCAAGCTGCCGGATGCCGTGCAGGCAGCGAGTGCCATTGCCGTCAATGCCGATGCACTGGTGACGCACGACCGCGATTTCTCGCGCCTGCGCGCCGTACGGGTGCTGATGTAGGAACCATCACCGGCCCGCGGCCACGGCAGCCGCCGATGGGGCGTCCTCCGGCGGACGACGTACCACGCGGGCGGCTACATGGTGTTGGGTGGTCAGGGGGCGCGCGCCGACCTCCGCCACCACGGCGTCCAGCGTGGCCCGCACGCAGCGCCGGGCCTGGCTCCGGGACGCATAGCCGCGGGCCTCCCGGAGGCCGCATACGGACTCCGCAGCCCGGCGCAGGTCGGCGTAGAGCGCGGCCACGCCTTCCCCTGAAGCCAGGTTTACAGCGCTCGCGTCCACCACGGCGCTGGCGGGTTCCGCGGCGAACGTCACCGCCGGGCTCATGCCCAGTGACGCCAGCACCGCCACCGCCGCGAGGGCGGTGGCCCGGCTACCGCCGATGATCAGCTTGTTCATGACTGCCTCCTGCGCATCTGCGCGTGCTGGTGATGAGGGGCAGATCCTAGGCGGGGGTCCGCGGCGGCGGAATGGACAGCCGTGTAAACGGTGTGCACAAATTTGCAACGGCGGCTCGTGGCATGATCCGTGGCATGCACTGGGACGATCTCCGCTACGTACTGGCCGTGCATGCCAGCAGCTCCGTGGCCACCGCGGCCGGGCAGCTGGGGGTCAGCAATGTCACGGTCTTCCGCCGCCTGAAGGCCCTGGAGAAGCAGCTCGGTGTCCGCCTGTTCGACCGGACCCGCAAGGGCTACGTCGCCACCGCACCCGGCCTCGAGATCGTGCGCCAGGCCGAGCGCATCCAGCAGGAGATCGGGGTCCTCGAGCGCCGCGTCTGGCGCCAGGACAAGGAGCTCAGCGGGGTGGTGCGGATCACGGCGCCGGATTCCACGGGCACCTTCGTCGTGGCGCCGCTCATCGGGGCGCTGCACAAGGTTCACCCCAAAATCCGGGTGGAGCTGAAACTGGATAACCGGGTGTTCAACATCTCCAAGCGCGACGCGGACATCGCGATCCGGCCCACCACGAGTCCGCCGGAGAACCTGATCGGCCACCGGCTGGCCAGCCTCGCCCACGCCCCCTACGCGGCAGCGCGCTTGCTGCCCCGGGGCAAGCGGCGCCGTCTGGACCCGGCCGACCTGGCGGACCTGCCCTGGGTCGGGCTCGACGACACCTACACCGGCCACCTGATGTCGGCATACCAGCGCTACCTGGACGCCCACGCCCGCCCCGACAGGATCGTCCTGCGGGTGAATTCAACGCTGGGTATGGCCCTGGCGGTCAGGGACGGCGTGGGGGCCGGCGTGGTGAGTTGCGTCGGGGCGGCATACCTCGGTGGCCTGGTGCGCCTCGGGCCGGCGATCGACGCGCTGCAGACCGACCTGTGGATCCTGACGCACCCGGAACTGCGGGAGGTGGCCCGCGTGGCCAGCGTCTATGCCTTCCTGCGCGAAGAGATCACCCGCATGCGGCCGCTGTTCGCGGGCGACGACGTGGCCACCCGCCGTGCCTGATCGATCAGTCCGCGTCGGGCCGGTCGCCGCTCCTACAGGAGCGGCACCAGCAGCAGCGCGACGATGTTGATGATCTTGATCAGCGGGTTGATGGCCGGGCCGGCGGTGTCCTTGTAGGGGTCGCCGACGGTGTCGCCCGTGACAGCGGCCTTGTGCGTCTCGGAGCCCTTGCCGCCGAAGTTGCCTTCCTCGATGTACTTCTTGGCGTTGTCCCAGGCGCCGCCGCCGGTGCACATGGAGATGGCGACGAAGAGGCCGGTGACGATGGTGCCGATCAGCAGGCCGCCCAGGGCACGGACGCCGGCGCCCGGGCCCATCAGGAAGTTCATGCCGAAGCCGATGACCACCGGAACGAGAATCGGCAGGAGCGAGGGGATGATCATCTCCTTGATGGCCGCCTTCGTCAGGAGGTCGACGGCCTTGGAGTAATCCGGCTTGCCGGTGCCCTCCATGATGCCCTTGATCTCCTTGAACTGCCGGCGCACCTCCACCACCACGGAGCCGGCGGCGCGACCGACGGCTTCCATCGCCATGGCGCCGAACAGGTAGGGCACCAGGCCGCCGATGAACAGGCCGATGATCACGGCCGGGTCAGACAGGCTGAAGACCTCGAGCTTGCCGGCGGCTTCCAGGTTGTGGGTGTAGTCGGCGAAGAGCACCAGCGCCGCCAGGCCGGCGGAGCCGATGGCGTAGCCCTTGGTGACGGCCTTGGTGGTGTTGCCCACGGCGTCCAGCGCATCGGTGATCGTGCGGACGTTCTTCGGCAGCCCCGACATCTCGGCGATGCCGCCGCCGTTGTCCGTGATCGGGCCGTAGGCGTCGAGGGCGACGATCATGCCGGTCATGGACAGCATGGAGGTGGCGGCGATCGCGATGCCGTACAGGCCGTCCAGCTGGTAGGAGCCCCAGATGGCGGCGCACACGGCCAGCACGGGCAGGGCCGTGGACTTCATCGAGATCGCCAGGCCGGCGATGACGTTGGTGCCATGGCCGGTCTGGGAGGCGCCGGCGACGTAGCGCACCGGCGCGTAGTCCGTGGAGGTGTAGTACTCGGTGATCCAGATCAGCGCTGCGGTGAGCACCAGGCCGATGACGGCGCACAGGAACAGGTTGTTGGCGGCGGCGCCCATCATCGCCTGGGTGACCGGGTAGAAGGCGATCAGTGCGATGATCCCCGAGACCGCGGTGCCCCGGTACAGGGCGTTCATGATCTTGCCGCCGTCCTTCACGCTGACGAAGAACGTGCCGATGATGGACGCGATGATCGACACGGCGCCCAGGACCAGCGGGTACACGATGTACGCGAGATCGAGCCCGCCCTCGGCGCCCTTGAAGAGCAGGCCGCCCAGCACCATCGTGGCGACGACGGTGACGGCGTAGGTCTCGAACAGGTCGGCGGCCATGCCGGCGCAGTCACCCACGTTGTCGCCGACGTTGTCCGCGATGACGGCCGGGTTGCGGGGGTCGTCCTCCGGAATGCCGGCCTCGACCTTGCCCACCAGGTCGGCGCCCACGTCGGCGCCCTTCGTGAAGATGCCGCCGCCCAGCCGGGCGAAGATGGAGATCAGGGAGCCGCCGAAGGCCAGGCCGATCAGGGAATGCAGGGCGTGGTCGTCACCGATGATCCCGCGCATCAGGCCGAAGTAGCCGGCGACGCCGAGGAGGCCGAGGCCGACCACGAGCATGCCGGTGATCGCGCCGCCGCGGAACGCGACCTGCAGGGCCGGGTTGAGCCCGACGCTGGCTGCCTGCGCCGTGCGCACGTTGGCGCGAACCGAGACGTTCATGCCGATGAAGCCGGCGGCGCCGGAGAGGATCGCACCGACGACAAAGCCGCCCGCCGTGGCCGTGTCGAGCGCGAGGGCCAGGACGATTGCGAGCACCACGCCCACGATCGCGATGGTGGTGTACTGCCGGTTGAGGTAGGCCTTGGCACCCGCCTGGATGGCCGCCGCGATTTCCTGCATGCGGGCATTGCCGGGCGACTGGGCGTTGATCCAGCGCACGGAAAGGGCGCCGTAAACGAGGGCCAGCAGTGAAGCGGCAATGGCCAGCGCGATGGCCAGGTCGGTTGACATGGTCGAGTCCTCCCAGACTAGTCAGTTGGAAGCCAGGCGGATTGTTATTACCTGGCTCAGATGCCTCAGCCCGCGTGGTGTCCCAGCGGGGATGAGAGCAGGGCCGAAAAATGGCGCGCAATCATAGCACTAAGATTTGGCCTGTAGGAGCGGCTTCAGCCGCGACCCCCTCCCGCTCGAGACTCGCGGACTCGATTCTCGCGGGAGGGGGTCGCG
>JAEUQA010000010.1 GCA_016789845.1 Chromatiales bacterium | reverse complement strand
GGGCAGCAAAGCGGCCGGTGGCCGCTTTGCTGCCCGGCGACGCAAATGTCCAGATGTCAAACCCGGTGCCTCTGCTACCAGTTCGTCCAGTCCTGGCGGTTCGCTGCCACGTGGAAGAGCGCGGCGATGACGCGGCGGTCGTACTGGGTGCCGGCGCCGCGGAGTAGTTCCTCCAGCGCCACGTCAATGGACACGCCCTCCCGGTAGGCCCGGACGCTCACCAGCGCCACGAAGGCGTTGGCGACGGAGAGAATCCGGCCGGAGAGCGTCATCTCCTGCTCCGTGAGGCCCCTGGGGTAGCCGGTGCCGTCGAGCAGCTCCTGCTTCTGGGCGATGACGTCGAGCACGGGGCCCTCGAAGTCGAGGCCGGTCAGCAGCTCGAGGCTGTAGTCCACGTGCCGGCGGAGCAGTTCCCGGTCGGCGGCGGTCAGCGGCTCCGTCTTCGTGAGCAGGTCACCCGGCAGCATGATCTTGCCGATGTTGGCGAGGGTGGCGGCGAGGCCGAGGGTCTCCCGCTCGTCCTCGGGCAGGCCGAGTTCCCGGGCCACGGCCTGGGCTACCTCGGCCATGCGGCTCGCGTGGTGGGCGGAATACGGGTCGTGCAGGGCCACGGCGTCTGAGAGCTTGCCCACCAGCTCCCGGAGCAGGTCGGCGTGCTGCTGCTCGGCCACACGGAGCTCCGTGACGTCGCTCAGCACCAGCAGCACCAGCTGGCGCCGCTCGCCAATCCGCTCCACGGGGATCAGGCTCACCTGGAAGCTCTTCAGCGCGCCGCCCAGCGTGAGCGGCAGCACCCGGTGGAGCGGCTGCCGCTGGCGGCGCACGTCCTCGCCGAGGTCACCGAGCAGCACCGCCGTCGCGTGGCCGAAGATGTTCGAGAGCCGCCCGCCGACGATGCCGCCGATGGTGCTCTTCGCGGCGCTGGCCGTGGCCTGGTTGGTGAAGATCACCTCCTGCTCCCGGTTCACGAGCACAGTGAGCACGTCCAGGTTGTCGGTGATCGTGTGGAGCAGGTCGGTCTGGCGCTGGAGCCTGGCGGCCTTGTCGCGCAGCTCGTCGGCCTGGTGGCGCGCCCGTACGCTGCTGCCGTGGCGCCAGGCGGCCACCGCCAGCGCGGCGATGGCGACCAGCAGCAGGGAGAGCGTCGCCAGCAGGAAGGTCCGCCGGTCGTCGGCGCCGGCGAGGGCGTCCCCGGCATTCACCTGCTGCGCGAGGACCCAGCCGTTGCCATCCGCGCCCTGGCCCCGGATCCGCCGGCTCACCTGCAGCACCGGTGTTCCCCGGTAGTTGTCGAGCGCGGCGAAACGGTCCGGCGCCAGCACGGCCGAGACCTCGGCAAGCTCCCCGTCGGCCTGGGGCCGGTCGATGGGCATGCTCCGCCGGAGCGCGTTGGCCCCCTCCCGGGTGGGCGAGAGAAACAGCACGCTGTCGTCCCGGCGGGCCACCAGCAGCGTCTCGCTGTCCTCGGCGAAGGCCGGCCCCCGGCCCAGCAGCGGATACAGCTCCTGGTCCGCGCCGCGCACGCCGAGGATCACGCCGCCAGGCCCCGCAACGGCACCGGCTCCCCCACCCGCCTGCAGCGCGCCCGACAGCGGACTGACCGGCACCGCCATCACGAGCATGGCCCGGTCGTCCGGCCCGAGCACCAGGTCCACCACCGTCCGGGGCGGCGTGGCCAGGGCCCGCCGGGCCAGGTCGCTGTAGTGGCCAGCCGCGGCGCCAAGGCCCGGCGTCACGACCACCGCATTCAGCTCCGCATCGAACAGGGCGAGGCCCGACGTGGCCGCGCGCGGCACGTTGGCCGGCACCCGGGCGCTGGCGTCCGGCAGGTAACCGCCCCGCTCCGCGGCCGCCAGGATCAGGTTGCGCAGGTAGGCCTGCTGGGCCGGCTCGGCGGCCGCGCCCGGGGACTGGCGCGCCTTCACCACCTGCCAGAGGTAGAGCTGGAGCGACGCGTTCCGCGCCAGCTCCTCGAGTTCCCGGCGGTCGGTCGCCAGCAGCCGGGCGACGGCGTCCGCCTTGGCGTCCGCCACGAGGCCCAGCCGGGACTCCCACTGCAGCAGGTCCCGCTGCCGTTCGCCTTCTATATAGACGTTGATGAGCAGCGCGCCGAGGCCGACCAGCACGACCAGCGCCAGCACCGCGATCGCGACCGGCGACAGCAGCGGGCGGCCTGGGGCGGGCGCGCTCATGTGGGCGGCAGGTGGATCCACCACCGGGACTCGTTGATCGAGTACACGGGAACGTAGTGCACGACCTCGCGATCCGTGAGCACCGCCTGCACCTGGTTGTCCAGGATCAGGGTCTCCCGCCCGCGGGCCACCGCCAGCACGGCGTGGGGCACGCGGAGATTGGTGTCCTGCACGACGACGAGGCGGAGCTCGTCCGGCGGGTAGCCGAGCCACAGGAGCGAGAACAGCTTGGTGATCACGTAGTCCTCGCAGTCCCCGCCATTGCCGAGGAACTCCCGGGGAATGGCCCAGTAATCCTCGATGCCGTAGTTGTCGATGTCGAGCACGTACTCCCGCGTGTTGGCGAAGCGGTTCACGGCCCTGAGCTGCTCGGCGGCCGGCAGGGCCCGGGCCTGCTCGAGGAAGCGCCGCCACTCCGCCAGGTGGCAGCGGTTGAAGACCTTCGCCGCGCAGTCGCCGGCCTCGGGGCCATCCTGCAGGTCGTCTTTCAGGTGACGTTCAAGCACCCGCAGCCACTGTGGAAAATCCGCGATCTGCTCCTGGGGCAGCTGCCGGTAGCCGAAGAGCTCGGGCGGAAATGCGGCAGCGCGAACCGACGCCAGACATAAGATGAGATACACGAACCCCTGCGTGAGGTTTCGTGCGAGGGACCGGCCGGGCAGCGACAGGGTCGTTGGAGTGTTGATGCGAGATGTAGTAATTTTGCGCAAGGCCAAGAAACTACAACAAAAAGCCTTATGGAAAGCAAGCTTATGTCCACCGCGTCCCGGCGCCCCGCCGGTGCCTGCCTGACGGCATTCGTCGCGCCCGTGCTGGCCCTGTGGCTCGCCGGTCCGGTCCTGCCCGTCCAGGCCCAGGTCCCGGCGACCGCGGACCGCGCCCAGCAGGATTTCGACGCGGCCATGGCGGCCATCGAGCAGCAGCGCCTGCGCACGGCCCGGGAGCGCCTCACCAACCTGCTGGCCGCCAACCCCTCGTTGAGCCGCGCGCGACTCGAGCTGGCGAAGGTCCATTACCTGTCCCGGGACTACGCCGACGCACGCCGGGAGGCGCAGCGCGTGCTGGACGACCCGAACACCCCGCCCCAGGTGCGCGCGACCGTGCTGGCCTTCCTGGCGCAGATCGACGCCGACGAGCGCCGCTACGCGCCCCGGCACCTCTGGTCGCCATTCGTCTACGCCGGCGTGATGTACGACTCCAACGTCAACATCGGCCCGGCCAGCGACGTCATCGACATCGGCGGCACCGACTTCACCGTGGCCCCCGGCTCCCAGGAGACCAGCGACTGGGCCGGGGTGATCAACGCGGGCATCGCCCACACGTACAACCCGGACGGGCGCTTCGACTGGGGCGAGGCCCAGGGCGACTTCGTCTGGCAGAGCGAGCTGGACGGCTACTACCGGGGCTACTTCGACGAGACGGACTTCAACCTGGGCGTGCTCACCGCGCGCACCGGCCCCGCCTGGATCGTGCCCGGCAGCTGGCGGGCCTACGTGGCCCTGCAGGCCGACCAGATCTTCCTGGGGGGCGAGAACCTGGCGCTCTTCACCAGCCTCAATCCCGGCATCGCCTGGCAACTGGGCGACGACTGGGAGCTGGCCCTGGATGCCTTCCTCACGGACCGCAACTACCGGGGCGGCGACGAGTTCGGCCGGGACGGCGACTACCAGTCCGGCAGCGTGACCGTGGGCCGCTATTTCCGGGAGCGGAGCCTGCTCGTGCAGGCCGGCGCCAGCTACTACAACTTCGACGCGGACGCGGACCGGTACAGCTACGACGGGCCCGAGGTCTTCGCCGGTTTCATCAGCCAGGCCTGGACCAACGGCTCGGTGTTTGCCCGGGTGGGCTACCGCTGGTACGACTTCGACGGCCTGGAGCCGCTCTTCAACGTGCCCCGGGACGACGACGAGCTGCGCGTCGTCGCCGGCTTCCAGCACGACTACCGGGAGGGCTGGCTGAACGGCTGGTCCCTGGTCGGCTCCTGGACCTGGACCGACAACCAGTCCGACGTGGCGATCTACGAGTACGACCGGCACCAGGTGAGCCTGGGCCTGTCCCGCGGCTTCTGAGCGGATTACGTTCAGTGAGAACCGGGTCACAGATTTCCGCGGCGCATCGTGATGTGCGCCGGCACATGGTGTAGAAGACTGAAGCAATAACGCAGAATTCCGGCGAAGCGCGCCAGGGACGAGGCTCCAGTGCCAGGGAGCCGCCCACCCGAGAGACGCGGTACCGGACACAGTGGGGAAGATCTCATGAAGCAGTTACTGGCCATGGCCGCAGTCGTCCTGCTGGCGCTCCCGTTCCAGCTCCAGGCCGCCACGCCGCGCACGGACGCGGACTGCGCCCAGCTGCTCGAGCGCTGGGCCAGCGATCCCAAGGCCGCGCCGAAGAGCGAGATCAACGCCTGCAAGGACCAGCTGGCCGCCATCGCGCCAGCCGCCGGCCCGGCGCCGGAGCCCGTGGCCGCCGTCGACCCCTGCGCCGGCCCCAATGCCGCCAGCTCCGTGCTCTGCTGGGGCCCCTGGTCGGCACTGGCGCCCGCGGCCGCCGGGCCCCTCGCGAGCCTCGACTTCCCGGAGACCTTCATCGAGTGCGATGCCGTCGCCGAGCTGGCCAACCAGTGCGTGCCCCAGCTGGTGCTCGTGCCGCCGGTGGAGCAGTGCCAGCCGGGCACGCCCTGCGGCTTCGCCACCATCGTGGCCGGCGTCACCAGCACGGGCGAGGCGGCGGACACGGAGTTCGGCCGCATCAGCCTGGCCGCCGACGGCACCAGCTTCGTGATCAATCCCGAAAGCGGCGGCGAGATCGCGTCCGTCCCGATGACCACCAACATCCAGCCCCGGACCGACGGCTACGACGGCCTGCGGGCCACCGGCCGCGAGGGTGAGGTGAACTCCCGCCTGATCGCCCGCATCGTCCAGGACGACGGGGACGGGATCCAGCTGGCCGCCGACGTCTGGACCCACGGCACCCGGGAGAGCGCCCGCTCCGGCTATTTCGCCTGGGGCACGGCCACCAGCCAGGCCGGCCTGGACGCGCTGAACGCCGGCAACGTCACGCTGAACTTCAGCGGCCCCATGTCCGTGAACAACGCCACCACCGGCAACATGACCCTGAACTTCGGCAGCAGCCCGAACTGGACGGGCAGCTGGACCAACCCCGCCTGGAGCTTCGGCGCGGGCGGCACGGTGTCCGGCCCCAACCTGATCTCCCTGCCCGGCCAGTTCACCGACAACGTCACGGGCTCCGGCAACTTCGTCCAGGGGGCCATCGTCGGCGAACAGGGCGGACCGCGCGGCATCACCCACATCATCGACGTCACGCTGGAGGGCCAGGGCCGCATCAAGGACGTGGGCCTGCTCCGGGACGTGATTGCCGGCCCGGTCATCGGCCCGTGATGACATTCAATGCAGTTACCGAATCGAGCACCCGCATGAAGATCCGCCAACTCACCGCTGCACTCCTGCTGGTCGCCGCCGCCGGCACCGCCCAGGCGGCCAGCCTCGCGCTGGTCCCCTCCGCCGGCACCGTGGCGCCCAATGGCGCCTTCACGGTGGACCTGGTGCTGAACGCCGCGGACGCCCCCGGCGCCCACCCGGGCCTCCACGGCGGCCAGATCGTCGTGGACTTCAACCAGACGCTGCTCACCTATGGCAGCTTCACGCTGGCGAGCGGCCTCAACTTCTTCTCGTCCCCGGTGGTGGCCACGAACGGCAACACCCGGACGGTGACCTTCGGCTTCGAGAACGCGCCGGACAGCGGCACGGTGGGCACCTTCAGCTTCACGGCGACCGGCCCGGTGGGCAGCCTGGCGACCATCGGCCTCGTCGATGCCGACGACTTCTCCGGCAGCTTCGCGAACTACGTGCCCGCCTACCAGCGCTTCTACCCGGATTTCGCGGGCGCCCAGGTGAACATCGTGCCGCTGCCCGCCGGCATCTGGCTGCTCGGCACGGGCGTGGCCGCCCTCGCCGCGCGCCGGCGCTTCCAGCGCGCCGCCGCCTGAGGTCCCGGCCATGAGGGCCGGCGCCCTCGCGCTCGCCCTGCTCCTGGCGGCAACGGCGGCTCCCGGCACCCCGGCCCAGGATCCCGACTGGCACATTCCCCTCGCCACCGGGGCCGGCGAGCCGCAGCACCCCGATGCCGTCCGCCTGCGTGATGCCCTCGCCCGCTACCAGCAGCTCGCCGCCGCGGGCGGCTGGCCCGAACTGCCCGCCGGAACATCGCTGCAACCCGGCCAGCGCGACGCCCGGGTCGTGGCGCTCCGGGACCGGCTGCGCATCGGCGGCGACTTCGCCGGCCTGCCCGGCACCGCCGATGCCTGGTTCTTCGACGGCGGCCTGCAACGCGCCGTCCAGGACTTCCAGGCGCGCCACGGCCTGCCGGCCACCGGCGTGCCGGACGAGCGCACGATCGCCGCGCTCAACGTGCCCGCCCCGGAGCGGGTGCGGCAGCTGCAGTCCACGCTGACCCGCTGGAGCTGGCTGCCCCGGGACTTCGGCCCCCGCTACCTGTGGGTGAACGTGCCCGGCGGCTCCCTGGCGCTCGTCGAGGACGGCACGACGACGCTCGCCATGCGCGTCATCGCCGGGCACCCGGACCGGCCCACGCCGAGCTTCCAGGACACGGTCACGGCGATCGTGGAAAACCCGTCCTGGTCCGTGCCCCGCACCATCGCCGTGGAGGACCTGCTGCCCACCCAGCAGGAGGACCCCACCTTCCTCGCCCGGCTCGGCATCCGCGTCTTCGACGGCCAGGGCCGCGAGCAGGACGCGACCCGCATCGACTGGCAACGGCTCAGCGCCGACCGCTTCCCCTACCGCCTGCGCCAGGACCCGGGCCCGCTGAACAGCCTCGGCCGGCTTAAATTCGTCCTCGGCAACCCCTGGGACATCTTCCTGCACGACACCCCGTCCCGGCGGCTCTTCGACCTGAACAGCCGGACGCTCAGCTCCGGCTGCATCCGGCTCGAGAACCCGGAGGAGCTTGCCCGGCGGCTCGTAGGAGCGCCTTCAGGCGCGACCCTCCTCCCGCGAGAATCGAGTCCGCGAGTCTCGAGCGGGAGGGGGGTCGCGCCTGAAGGCGCTCCTACGCGCACGGTCAAACTTCCCCGCCCGATAGCGATATACGTGGTTTACCTGACCAGCTGGGTGACGCCTGAAGGGGTGGTCAACTTCCGGCCCGACGTTTACGGGCGGGACGCAAGGCTGCGATAATGCGCGGCTTGACGCAGCAATCCCACAGGAAGTCCCCATGGCAGAACCGAAACTTGTGCCGCCGGCCGGCGGCGCGAAGATCACCATCAGCAATGGCAGGCTGACGGTCCCGAACAACCCGATCATTCCCTTCATCGAGGGCGACGGCACCGGCCCCGACATCTGGCGTGCCTCGGTGCGCGTGCTGGACGCCGCGGTGAAGAAGGCCTACGGCGGCAAGAAGCAGATCCACTGGCTCGAGGTCTACGCCGGCCAGAAGGCCTACGACAACTACAACACCTGGCTGCCCGACGCGACCGTCGAGGCCTGCCGGGACTACCTGGTATCCATCAAGGGCCCGCTCACCACGCCCATCGGCGGCGGCATCCGCTCGCTGAACGTGGCGCTCCGCCAGCTCCTCGATCTGTACGTCTGCCTGCGCCCGGTGCGCTGGTTCAAGGGCGTGCCCTCGCCGGTGAAGAAGCCGGAGGAAGTGGACATGGTGATCTTCCGGGAGAACACCGAGGACATCTACGCCGGCATCGAGTTCGAGGCGGGCACCGAGGGCAACAAGAAGTTCCTGGAGCTCTTCAAGGCCAACTTCCCGAAGGAGTACGGCAAGATCCGCTTCCCCGGGTCCTCCGGCATCGGCATCAAGGCCATCTCCCGGGAAGGCACCGAGCGCCTCTTCCGCTCCGCCATCGAGTACGCGATCACCAACAAGCGCAAGAGCGTGACGATCGTGCACAAGGGCAACATCATGAAGTACACCGAGGGCGCGTTCCGCAACTGGAGCTACGCCCTCGCCGAGCGCGACTTCCCCGGCCAGACCTACACCTGGGACCAGTGGGAGCGCACCAAGGCCGAGAAGGGCGAGAAGGCCGCCAACGAGGAGCAGAAGGCCGCCCTGGCCGCCGGCAAGGTGCTCATCAAGGACGCCATCGCCGACATCACGCTCCAGCAGGTGCTTACCCGTCCGGCTGAGTTCGACGTGATCGCCACCATGAACCTGAACGGCGACTATCTCTCCGACGCCCTCGCCGCCCAGATCGGCGGCATCGGCATCGCGCCGGGCGGCAACGTGAACTACATGACCGGCCACGCGGTCTTCGAGGCCACCCACGGCACCGCGCCCAAGTACGCCAACCTGGACAAGGTCAACCCCGGTTCCGTCATCCTGTCCGGCGAGATGATGCTTCGCTACCTGGGCTGGACCGAGGCGGCGGACCTGGTGATCAGCGCCATGGACAAGACCATCGGCGACAAGACCGTCACCTATGACTTCGCCCGCCTCATGGACGGCGCGAAGGAAGTGAAGTGCTCCGAGTTCGGCGACAAGCTGATCGCCAACATGTAGGAGCGCATTCACGCGCGACCCGACGACGAAACAAAGGGCCGGCCCCGCAAGGTGCCGGCCCTTTGCATTGGTGCTGCGGTGCCCAAGTAGATTGGTAAACTCCGCAAACAGGCCAGTTTCTTCAGTTGCCAGAACTAGTCGGCGCCGTAACCTGACGCGGTGCCCGTCTCACCAAAGATTTCGACCGCACCAATAGCGAGCTGCATCATCGTCGTGCGCGGCGCAAGGGTGTTGCTCGACCGGGATCTGGCCGATCTCTACCGTGTGCCCGCGCGGGCCCTCAGGCAGCAAGTGAAGCGGAACAGGAAGCGCTTTCCAGCGGACTTCATGTTCCAACTCACCGACGAGGAAGTCGGCCAGATGGTGTCACAATCTGTTACACCATCGCGGAAATACCTTGGTGGATCATTACCTTAAGTCTTCACGGAGCAGGGCGTGGCGATGCTCTCCAGCGTCCTTTCCAGTGACCGGGCCGTGGCGGTGAACATCGCGATCATGCGCGCGTTCGTCCAGGTACGTTCGCTTCTGGCCACTAATCAGGAGCTGGCGGAGCGCCTGCTGGAACTCGAGCGCCAGATCGCCTCCCACGACACATCGATCACCTCCCTGTTTGAGGCCATCCGGCAATTGATGGCCCTGCCTGAGACCGCCAGCCGGCCCATCGGCTTTACAGCTGACCTGCGTGACAGCTAACGACGCTCTGACTGCGATCACCTTCGCGCCAGGGACTGACCACCGGTGCTAACATCCCGCGTATTACAGAACGTAATACAGCGGGTGTCGACATGTCGCTCATGAGCCTGCGTCTGCCGGAAGAACTTGAGGTCCGCCTCGACCGGGAAGCAGCCCGGTCCGGCCGGGGGCGATCGGAAATCGCCCGCACCGCCATCGCCGAGTACCTGGCGCGGCAGGAACGCGAGCAGTTCGTTGCGGAATACGTCCGAAGTGCCATGGGAGAGGACCGGGAAGCGGTCCTGGCCCGGGCCGAGGAGTTCCTGCCCCTCGAAGACGAGGCCCTTGCGCTGGCTGAGTCCGGAGGCAAGTCACGCGTTCTTGCAGCCCGCGCAAAGCCAACGACCTACAGGCGCAAGAAGGCCAGGCGACAGCCGCGATGAAGCGCGGCGAAGTCTGGCTCGCCCGACTGGGCCCGGCACGCGGTGCGGAGATCGGCAAGACCCGCCCGGTGCTGATCGTGCAGGACAATGCCCTGACCATGGCCGGCTACCCCACCGTGGTCATTCTGCCGCTGACCACGAGGCTCCGGCAGGATCCCGGACCGGTCCGGGTGACCATCCCGCCCCGCGGGAAGCTGGAGGAACTGTCCCAGGTCATCACGTCAGAGCCACGGGCCATCGACCGGCAGCGGCTCCTTCAGGGCCCGCTGACGCGCCTTCTGCCTGGCGAACTGTCGGCCGTGGAGCAGGGTCTGCTGACGGCAATGGGGATGCACCGCCAGACCTAACCCCGGTCCAGCGGACTCTTCACCCCCTTCGCCCCCTTCCCCATCACGTGGGTGTAGATCATCGTCGTCTTCACATCGCTGTGGCCGAGCAGCTCCTGCACCGTGCGAATGTCGTAGCCGTCCTCGAGCAGGTGGGTGGCGAAGCAGTGGCGGAAGGTGTGGCAGCTGGCGGGCTGGGTCAGCCCGGCCTTCCGGACCGCGGCCTGGACGGTGCGCTGCACGGACTTGTCGTGCAGGTGGTGGCGCACCGGCCTGCCGTCCAGCAGGTCGGCGCACAGGGTGGCGGACGGAAACAGGTACTGCCAGCCCCACTGCCGGGAAGCCTCCGGGTACTTCCGGGCCAGTGCGCCCGGCAGCGACACCCCGGGCCGGCCCTGCCGCCGCTCGTTCTCGAACCAGGCCCGCAACCGGCCCAGATGACCCCGCAGCGCCGGCACCAGCTGGGCGGCCACCACCGTGACCCGGTCCTTGCCGCCCTTCCCGTCCCGGACCAGCATCTCGCCCCGGTCCAGCGCCAGGTCCTTCACCCGCAGGCGCAGGGCCTCGGAGAGCCGCAGGCCACTGCCGTAAAGCAAGCCGGCAATCAGCCAGTAGTTGCCCTCCAGTTCGGCCATCACCCGCGCCACCTCGGCCCGGGTCAGGACCACGGGCAGGTGCCGGGACCGGGGCGCCCGGGTCACGTTGGTCAGCCAGGGCAACTCGATCCCCAGCACCCGCCGGTACAGGAAGAGCACGGCCTGCAGGGCCTGGTTCTGGGTAGACGCCGAGACCTTGCGGGCCACCGCCAGGTGTGTCAGAAAGGCCTCTACCTCCGGCCCGCCCATCTCCCGGGGATGGCGCCGCTCGTGGAACAGGATGAAGCGATGCATCCAGTGCAGATACGTCTTCTCTGTCCGGTAGCTCATGTGCCGCGTGCGGATCTGCTCCCGCGCCGCCGCCAGCAAGCCCCCCTCGCCACCCACGCCGCTAAACTCCCCCGCGCCGGCCCGGCGCCTGAACGACAGCAACCTGCCGCCCAGCCAGTATCGTCAGGGAGTTATGTTTTGTTCCACCCGATTAACGGACGATTTTGGGGTGAAACTTCGCCCCATTTGAATCCCCCAATTAATAGTTGGGCGTCACTGAGGCACCGGTGCATCGTAATGCCACACGTCAAAGCCATCTCAATTAGTTTGTCTACCATCGTTCTACTGGCCTTTTCGAACATCGCGCTGGCCGACTGGACAGTTTCATCGGAAGTCAAGGCGTTGATCGCCAAAGCCGATGCGGGCGATCCAGATGCTCAACTCCGGGTTGGCTCCGCCTATGACACCGGCACTGGCGCGCCTCGTAGCGGAAAGAAGGCGATGAAGTACTACGAGATGGCCGCAGAACAGGGCAACGCCGAAGCCCAGAACAGTCTGGGCAGTACCTTGCAAGCCAAGAAGCGCTACTCGGAGGCTCTAGTGTGGTATCAACGAGCAGCCGACCAAGGCCACGCCCTCGCTACGAATAACCTCGGACTGCTCTACGATCTTGGGATGGGCGTACAACAAGACAGGCACAAAGGCTTTGACCTCTATTCCAAAGCAGCTGACCTTGGCTGGGCCGAATCCATGTGGAACTTGGCCAACATGTATGGGGCGGGCCAGCTAGGGCCGGTCGACATGATGTCTGCGTGCGTCTGGACAATGCGCGCCCGGAGATACGCAAGCTCAGATGACCAACGACTCCAGGCGCAACTATCCCGAATCACGCCATACCTCGAAAGCACGCTGCGCGCCAGTGAAATGGACAAGTGCAAAAAAGAGGCTGCCGCATGGACCCCTGCAGGCAACGCCCAACAAAGCGGTCCAGGGGACGCGCCGTCACCGGCGCTCCCCTGACCCCAACCGTTATGCCCTTTAAGAAATGGCCTCGTGCAGTTCGTTGGGGAACCGCATCAGTGCTCATATTCCTCTTTGTGTTCGTAGTGGGCGCTTTGCGGACTATGAGCCGTGACCCAATGACTGCTTATCTAATCGCGGCAACCGACGACACATTTCCGCTGATTCCGAGAATCTTTGGCCGGCTCTACATGCGGTATGGCACGTACGAGCCGAATGAGGTTCGCTCCATGATGGGGCAGCAGCTTTTCTCCTGCGCTTGCAATTCATATGGTTTGCCAGGCTTCAGGAATCAGGAGGTGCTGGAGCTGTTGGCGGTAATGAAAAGGAAGGGAGCAGACCCAGATGTCCGAAACCTTGGGCTAACGTGCCTACACTCTGCAGTGCTCGCAAACGATAGGACACTTGTAGCGCAGTTATTGGAACTCGGAGCGGATCCCCGACTGGGGCTGGAGCGAACTGGTTCGCCCCTCAACGGATTAACGCCCCTCGCCTTTGCCAAGGTGTTAAATCGTTCCGGGATGGGTGACCGTTCCGCCATCATCGACATCCTCGGACGATGGCATAACCAGTCGCTCCACCGGTCGCCGAGCGCCGGTGAGCTCAACCGTTAGCACTCGCGAGGTGTCACCAGTGCGAGCCAAAGTGGCTTCTCTCGTCGCGGTCTTGCTGATCGGCGGTTACGTCTTCGCAGGTCCGTACATTGCGGTGCATCAGGTCAAAGCAGCGGCAATAGCTCGTGATGGAGAGGCCCTTACGGAACACGTCGACTTTGTAGCTTTGCGGCAAAGCCTCAAGGACCAGTTCAACGCAATGCTCGTCTCAGATGTGGCGACCTCGAAGAGCGGTGGCGGTTTTGCTGAATTGGGGGCCGCTCTCGCCAGCGTCATGATGGAGAAAATGATCGATGCGTTGGTCACCCCCGCCGGGATAACGGCCCTCGTCAAGGGCGACATTCCAGATCCTGCCGGCGATAGCGACGGCGCCGACGACAGTCGTGAGCCATTTAATGGAGCATCGATGTCTTATGCTTCACTTAACAAGTTTGTCGTCACACAACAGAACGACGACGGCGATGACGTTCGCATTGTGTTTAGGAGGCGCGGACTTACATGGAAACTCTGCGAGATTCTCATGCCTCTAGGTAGCGCGAGTGCTAACCAATCGTATATGGACTCCCCCCGCAAGTCGGGCGAGTGATCGATAGTAATGGCCGCGGGGATTTCGCCTGCAGTCGTATATCCGGCATCTGAAGTGGGCTCTCAGTGGCCCGTGCCGACATGGAATCTGCGTCACCGCGGCGCCAATCGCTGCAAGCGGCAGGCGGCAGGCGTGAAGCTGCCGGAATAGTTACCGGCGTCGCGCGGTGTGGGGGGAACCCGGGTGGCCATGATGGGCGATCACTCTCCCGTGCAAGCGATGGTGGGTGTTGCGGTCTTAAGCCGGCATCGCGAAGGCAACGCG
>JAEUQA010000004.1 GCA_016789845.1 Chromatiales bacterium | reverse complement strand
CCGGCCTACGTCACCGCCAATCCGAAGCCGCCGGCGAACCCGCCCAGCGGCAACGTGGGCGCCCAGAGCACGGCCACGTTCGAAGGCTATTCCTGCGACGACTCCCAGCCCAATGACCTGGACTGCACCACCAACCAGCTGATCTGGCAAAGCAATGGGCCCGGCACCGGGGGCGAGCCGGCCGGCTTCGACAACATGATCATGAAGATCTCCACCAATGCCGCCGGGGACATCACGTCCGCCTACGTCTACTGGACCGAGGAGTACTTCATCGGCTTCGGCGGCTCCCCTCCGGGCTACGACAACTCCTGGCAGGGCGGGTTCTTCAGCTTCACCGGCACGAGAATCACTGGGTCCGACAGTATTCCCGATGCGTTCACGCTGGTTGATCAGGTCGATGTGTCGTTGTCCACCACCATCACGTCGGCGCCGGTCACCATCATCGGCATCAATGCGCCCACTCCTGTCAGCGTCACGGGCGGCCTGTACTCGATTAATGGCGGAAACTATGTGAGCGCGGCTGGCACCGTTGGCAATGGCAGTGTCGTGCGGGTTCGTCACACGAGCTCGGCGGCCCCGGGCACGGCGGTTGACACCGTGCTCACCGTCGGTGGGGTGACCGACACGTTTACCAGTACCACCCGCAAGTACGCGATCGACGACGCCGCAGCCACCGCAATGAATCAGCCCATTGAGATCAACGTCCTGCAGAACGATATCGGGCTCTTGTCCACCGTCTTCGTTGGCATCTGGATCGACCCGTTGCACGGCACGGCGTCGGTCATCGGGGCGCCCGGGTCGCCCTCCGGGATCCGGATCACCTACACCCCGAACCCGGGCTACTCAGGTACTGACTCGTTCGAGTACTGGGTGGAAAGCGGCCTGGTGGTGGACTACGCGGTGGTGAACATTACGGTGACTAACCCCGATTCCGACGGCGATGGCGTGCTCAACGGCATGGACAACTGCATCCTGATCCCCAACCCGAGCCAGTGCGACTCGGACGGGGATGGCTACGGCAATCACTGCGATGGAGACCTGACCGGCAACGGGGTCACGAACGCCCAGGACACCGTGGTGTTCCGCACCCAGCTGGGGCGGGCCTCCAGTGCGCCGGTCTACAACGCGGCTGACCTGAACTGCAACGGCGCGGTGAACGCCCAGGACACCGTCCTGTTCCGGCAGCTGCTGGGTAAACCACCGGGGCCGTCGGGGTTTCATCCGTGAAGTGGCCCACTCTAACGGGTCAGCTGACTGGCCCGCTGACCCTCAGTCCCAAGAGTGGGCTTCGAATGGCACGCAGCGATTGCGCGGGCCAGCGAACTAACCAACTTGCTAAAGTAACCTGTTAGGTTAGTATCCGCGACGCCCTGATGGTGTCCTTCGAGCAGTTGTGACCATGCCATGCCCCGCCTGTGGAACCACCCAGCTGGTGCATGACACCCGCGAACTGCCGTACACCTACAAGGGCGAGACGACCTCAATTCCAGGCGTGGTCGGCGAGTACTGCCCGAGCTGCGGTGAAGTCGTGCTAGATGCCATCGAATCGGCGCGCGTGAACGCGGCCATGCTGGCATTCAATCGCCAGGTCAACGCCAACGCCGTCGATCCCGCGTTCATCGCCAGCGTCCGCAAGAAGCTGGCGCTGGACCAGCGCGAGGCGGCCGAGATTTTCGGCGGCGGCGTCAATGCGTTTTCGCGGTACGAGAACGGCAAGACCAGGCCGCCGCTGGCGCTGGTCAAGCTGCTCAAGATGCTGGATCGCCACCCCGAACTGCTGGCGGAAGTGCGACGGTTATGAGTGGTGCCGGGAGAGGGACTTGAACCCACACGGTGTCACCACCAACGGATTTTGAGTCCGCCGCGTCTACCAGTTCCGCCATCCCGGCCCGGGCGGGATTCTACACGACCGGGCCGGGGGTAACCGCGCCTACTTCTTCTTCGGCCCGATGCCGAGGGGCGTGATGTCCATGACGTGCACGTAGATGTCGCTCATGAAGCCCTTGCCGAGGCTGCGGCCGAAGACGAGCTTGGTGCCGTCGGGGGAGACCGAGGGGAAGCCGTCGAAGCTGGCGTTGTAGGTGATCTGCTCCGGGGCCTTGTCCGGCTGCTCCATGTCGAACAGGAAGATCTCCCAGTTGTTGTTCTCGATGATCCTTACGGCGAAGAAGTGCCGGCCGTCGGGCGCCGGGTAGCTGCTCCAGTTCATGCCGTCGTCGAAGGTGCGGGGCTTCAGGTCCGTGCCATCGTGCTTGATGGTGAAGACCGTCATGGGCGTCGGACGCTTCTTGCCGTAGTCCTCGTACTTCCAGGCCCGGAACATGATGGTCTCGCTGTCCGGGAGGTACATGGGGCGGCCTTCCTCCCACTCGACGGTGTTGGTCACCCGCTGCTCGCCGGTACCGTCGGCGCGCATGCGCCAGATGTCCATGTTGCCGCCCTCCTGCCGGCCGAACACGATCCACTTGCCGTCCGGCGACACGGAGATCTCCGCGTCGTACACCTTGTTGTTGGTCAGGCGCTTCACGTTCTTGCCGTCGATGTCGGCGATGTACAGCTCGGAGCCGACGGGATAGTCCCGCGGGTCCGACCAGTTGCCGAGCGGCATGTCCAGGTTGTCCTTGATCGACGTGAACACCACGTGCTTCATGTCCGGGAAGAAGTAGGAGCAGGCATCCTGGCCGGTGGGGTTGATGCGCCGGAGGTTCTCGCCCTTGTCGGTGAACGTCCAGGTCAGCGCCCCGCCCGTGCCGCCATCCTTGGCCCTGATCGCCGTCGGGTCCTGGACCTGGGCGATGAGCGTCGTGTTGTCCGAGGCGTAGTAGGGCTCGGCCGCCTTCGGGACGTTGGGGATCTTGTAGACCTTGAGCTGGCGGGGCCCTTCGGTGAAGACCTCGATGTCGGCGGCCAGGGCCGGCGCCGTGGCGGCCATGGCTGTACCGGCGAGGGCCGTGGCGAGCACGAGGGCCCTGGCGGTCATCCGCGGGTCGGGGCGTGAGAACATGGCGGTGGTCTCCATTGTGCGAGGATGCGCACGGCTGAATCCCAAGACTACCCGCACCCGTCAATGCCGCCAATGGATCCTGCAGAATTCAATTTCGACCTGCCGCCTGAACTGATCGCCCAGCAGGCCCTTCCCGAGCGGACGGCAAGCCGCCTGCTTCACGTTGGTGCAGTGGCGCCGGACAGGGGGTGCGACGATCTGCCCGGCGCCGACCTGCATTTCCGCGACCTCCCGGGGCTGCTGCGGCCCGGTGACCTGCTCGTTGGCAACGACACCCGCGTCCTGCCGGCGCGACTCCATGGCCAGAAGGCCACGGGCGGCAAGGTCGAGCTGCTGCTGGAGCGGGTGCTCGGCGAAACCGACGCCCTGGTGCAGCTCCGGTCCAGTCACGCGCCGAAGCCCGGTAGCGTGCTCCGGTTCGGGCCTGCCGTGACGGCCGAAGTAACCGGACGCCAGGACGAATTCTTCGTGCTCCGCTTTTCCCGGCCGGTGGTCCCCGTGCTCGAGGAGTTTGGCCACGTGCCCCTGCCGCCCTACATCCGCCGGGACGACGAACCCGGGGACCGCCAGCGCTACCAGACCGTCTTTGCCCGGGAGCAGGGCTCCGTGGCGGCGCCCACCGCCGGGCTGCACTTCGACGACGTGCTCCTGGCCGCCATCGCCGCGCGGGGCGTGGAGTTCCGGACGTTGACACTCCACGTGGGGGCGGGCACCTTTGCGCCCCTTCGTCCCCGGCAGCTCCGGACGGGCCGGCTCCACGCCGAGCGCCTGGAGGTCACGGCGGAGCTGTGCGCGGCGGTGGCCGCCTGCCGCACCCGGGGCGGCCGGGTGATCGCCGTCGGCACCACCGCCACCCGGGCGCTCGAGACCGCCGGCGAGTCGGGGGAGCTGCGGCCATTCCGCGGCGAGACGACACTCTTTATAAGGCCGGGGTACAGGTTCCAGGTCGTGGACGCGATGGTCACCAACTTTCACCTGCCCGGTTCCTCGCTGCTCATGCTGGTGTGTGCGTTCGGCGGGACGGAGCGCGTGCTGGCGGCCTACCGGCACGCGGTGGCGCAGCGCTACCGCTTCTTCAGCTACGGCGACGCCATGTTCCTGGAACGCGCTGCAGGAGCGCCGACCGGCGTGACCGCCTCCGGCGAGAATCGAGTCCGCGAGTCTCGAGCCGGAGGCGGTCACGCCGGTCGGCGCTCCTGCGGGGAACCATGAAGTTCGACGTCCTCGCAACTGACGGCGCCGCCCGCCGCGGCCGGCTCACGCTGGCCCATGGCACCGTGGAGACGCCGGTGTTCATGCCCGTCGGTACCTACGGCACCGTCAAGGCCATGACGCCGGAGGACCTGGAGGCCCTGGGCGCCGAGATCATCCTGGGCAACACCTTCCACCTGATGCTCCGGCCCGGCGGCGAGATCGTGGAGTCCCTCGGCGGACTGCACGGTTTCATGCACTGGCAGCGTCCCATCCTCACCGACTCGGGCGGCTTCCAGGTCTGGAGCCTGGAGACCCGGAACAGGGTCAGCGAGGAGGGCGTCGAGTTCCGGGCGCCCACGGACGGCAGCCTGGTGTTCCTGTCGCCGGAGCGGGCGATGGAGGTCCAGGCCCGGCTGGGCAGCGACATCCAGATGATCTTCGACGAGTGCACGGACTACCCGGCGACGGAGGAGCAGGCGCGGGCCTCCATGGAGCTGTCGCTCCGCTGGGCGCTCCGCAGCCGCCGGGCCTTCGACGCGGGGCCGGCGCCGGCCCGGGGCGCCGCCATCTTCGGCATCATCCAGGGCGGCATGCACGAGGCGCTGCGCAGCGCGTCCCTGGAGGGGCTCACGGCTATCGGCTTCGACGGCCTGGCGATCGGCGGCCTGTCCGTGGGCGAGCCGGAGGCGGACCGGCTGCGGATCCTGGAGCACACGGTGCCCCGGATGCCCGCCGGGCAGCCCCGCTACCTCATGGGGGTGGGCACCCCGTCGGACATCGTCCAGGCCGTGCTCCGGGGGGTGGACATGTTCGATTGCGTCATGCCCACCCGGAACGCCCGGAACGGCTCCCTGTTCGTCAGCGACGGGGTGGTGCGGATCCGGAACGCCCGCTACCGGGACGACCCCCGGCCCATCGAGGAGGGCTGCGGGTGCTACACCTGCCAGCACTACAGCCGGGCCTACCTGCGCCACCTGGACCAGTGCGGGGAGATGCTGGGGTCCCACCTGAACACCGTGCACAACCTGCACTTCTATATGCAGCTCATGGCCGGCCTCCGCCGCAGCATCGAGCGGGGCGAGCTCCAGGCCTTCGCCCGGGACTTCCTGGCCCGCCAGCAAGCCGGAGCTTCTGTGCCATAATGGCGCGCCATTTTTCCCGGGACGGCCGTCAATAATGGGCTTTTTCATCCAGGACGCTTACGCGCAGGGCGCTGCCCCCGCATCCGACCCGTGGCTCAGCATGCTGCCGCTGGTCATCATCTTCGTGGTCTTCTACTTCCTGCTGATCCGTCCCCAGCAGAAGCGCCAGAAGGAGCACCGTGACCTGATCGCCAAGCTCGCCATCGGGGACGAAGTGGTCACGGCCGGCGGCGTGCTGGGCAAGGTCACGGAACTGGGCGACTCCTTCGTGCATGTCGAGATCGCCGACGGCGTGAAGATCAAGGTCCAGCGCCAGACCATCGGCGCCGTGATGCCGAAGGGCACCTTCAAGAACGCCTGAGCAAGAACGCCTGAGCACGACCGCGTGACTCTCCCCGATCCATCGCCCTGGTTGCCCGCATGAACCGTTTCCCCCTCTGGAAGAACATCCTCGTCGTGGTCGTGTTGCTCGTGGCCATGATCGTGTCGCTGCCGAACCTCTTTGGCGACTCGCCGGCGGTCCAGGTCAGCCTGGCGAACGGCCAGCCCCTGGAGGGCAGCGGCATCGAGCAGGTCCGCGGCGCGCTGGCGGGCGGCCAGGTCCAGCAGACGTCGATTTACGGGGAAAAGGGGCGCGTGATGGTGCGCTTTCCCTCGGTGGACGAGCAGCTGAAGGGCGCGGATGCCCTGCGCGCCGCCCTGGGCAAGCAATACGTCGTCGCCATGACGCTCACGCCGAGCACCCCGGCCTGGCTGCGGGCCATCGGCCTGAAGCCCGTGCCGCTGGGCCTCGACCTGCGGGGCGGCGTGCACTTCCTCTTCGAGGTGGACATGTCCACCGCCATCAAGCAGCGCCTGGATGCCTACTCCACGGACTTCAACAAGATCCTCCGGGACAATCGCATCCGGCGCAGCGTGTCGGTCGTCGGCCAGGACGTGCAGATCCGGCTGGCCGACGCGGAGGATGCCGACCGTGCCGAGAAGCTCATTCGCGATGCCGATCGCGACATGGAGGTCGAGCGGCGCTCGACGGCCGAGGGCGTGCTGCTCGTCGCCCGCATGACGCCGGAACAGATGAAGGCCCGGCAGGACTTCGCGATCCAGCAGAACACGACGACGCTGCGCAACCGGGTGAACGAGCTCGGCGTCGCCGAGCCCATCGTGCAGCGCCAGGGCATCGACCGCATCGTGGTTCAGCTGCCCGGCGTGCAGGACCCGGCCCAGGCCGAGCGCGTGCTGGGCGCCACGGCCACCCTGGAGTTCCGCCTGGTCTGTGCGGAGGAGAACGCCTTCGAGGCCGAGCGCACCGGGCGCGCCCCGCTGGGCTGCGAGCTCTACAAGGGCCGGGACGGGTCGCCCGTGCTGCTGAAGCGCCGGACCATCGTCACGGGCGACCAGCTCGTGGATGCCAGCCAGGGCTTCGACCAGGGGCAGCCCGCCGTCTACGTGCGCCTCGACAGCAACGGCGCCCGGAACATGCTGGAGACCACCAAGGCCAACCTCAAGAAGCCCATGGCCGTGGTCTTCGTGGAGCAGAAGCGCGAGACCATCGAGCGGAACGGCCAGCAGATCGAGGTGCCCCGGGAGACCCGGGAGGTCATCAACGTCGCCACGATCAACGGCGTGTTCAGCAGCAGTTTCCAGATCACCGGGCTGGACAGCCTGGAGGCCCGGGACCTGGCGCTGTTGCTCCGTGCCGGCGCCCTGGCCGCTCCCATCTACAAGGTCGAGGAGCGGACCGTCGGCCCGAGCCTCGGGCAGGAGAACATCAATCGCGGCATCGGCGCGCTCCTGATCGGCTTCGCGGCCGTCGCCGTATTCATGACCATCTACTACAAGGCCTTCGGGCTCATCGCCAACCTGGGCCTCCTGACCAACATCGTGCTGATCGTGGCCCTGCTCTCCATGCTCCAGGCGGCGCTAACGCTGCCCGGCATCGCCGGCGTGGTCCTCACCATCGGCATGGCGGTGGACGCCAACGTGCTGATCAATGAGCGCATCCGCGAGGAGTTGCGCAATGGCATGACGCCCCAGGCGGCGATCCACGCGGGCTACGACAAGGCGTTTGCCACCATCGCCGACTCCAACCTGACCACCCTGATCGCCGGCATCGTGCTGTTCGCGTTCGGCACGGGCCCGGTCAAGGGCTTCGCCGTGGTCCTGTGCCTCGGCATCCTCACCTCGATGTTTACCGCGCTGACAGTGACGCGGGCGCTGGTGAACGTCATTTACGGTTCCCGCAAGGTCGAGCGCCTCGCGGTCTGATTGCCAGGATAGCGGGCGGTACTGTGGAATTTTTCAAGAAAAAGACGGCGTTTGACTTCCTCAGCAAGCGGAAGCCTGCCTTCGTGTTCTCGGCCGTGCTCATGCTCGGGTCACTCATCCTCCTCATACCGGGGGTGCGGGGCCTGAACTTCGGCATCGACTTCACCGGCGGCGTGCTGGTCGAGGTGGCGTACCAGGGGTCGGCGGACCTGCCCGACATCCGGAAGCGGCTGGCGGCCAATGGCTTCCCCGACGCGCAGGTGCAGAATTTCGGCACGTCGAGCGACGTCCTCATCCGCATCCTGCCCCGGGAGGGGCTCCAGGGCCAGGTAGTCTCGAACCAGATGCTCGCCGTCCTGAAGCAGGGCGATGCGTCCGCCGAGTTGCGCCGGACGGAGTTCGTGGGCCCGCAGGTGGGCGAGGAGCTGACCGAGCAGGGCGCGCTCGCGATGCTGTTCGCCATGCTCATGATCCTCGCCTACATCATGGTCCGCTTCCAGTGGAAGTTCGCCGTCGGCGCGATCATCGCCACGCTGCACGACCCGATCATTACTCTCGGCGTCTTCGCCATCATGGGGCTCACCTTCGACCTGTCGGTGCTGGCCGCGATGCTGGCCGTGGTCGGCTACTCCGTGAACGACACCATCGTGGTGTTCGACCGCATCCGCGAGAATTTCCGGAAGGTGCGCCGCGGAACGCCCTACGAGATCATCAACCTCTCGGTCAATGAGACGCTGAGCCGCACGATCATGACCAGCGGCACCACGTCCCTGGTGGTCGTCGCCATGCTGCTGTTTGGTGGCGAGACCCTGCGCGGGTTTGCCACCGCGCTGCTGGTCGGTATCGCGATCGGCACCTACTCGTCGATCTTCGTCGCCAGCGCGACCGCCTTCGAACTGAAGGCGAGCCCCGTGGACCTGCTGCCGCCGGCCAAGGACAAGGGCGAAGTCGACTCGATGCCGTGAACGCGTAGGAGCAAAGGGGACAGATTTATTTTTCCGTTCCCGGGACCGCGGTCCCGGGAGCGGAAAAATAAATCTGTCCCCTTTGCTCCTACGCGTTGAGGTGGGGGGCGAGGAGGGCCCGCAGTGCGTCGTGGACCTTCGGGTTGCCGGCCAGCACGTCGCCGCTTTCCAGGTGTGAGGTCTTGCCGGTGAGGCTGGTCACCAGCCCGCCGGCCTCCTGGATCATCAGCGTGCCGGCGGCCGTGTCCCAGATCTCCAGGCCGAATTCGAAGAAGCCGTCGAGCCGGCCAGCCGCCACGTAGGACAGGTCCAGGGCGGCGGAGCCGGGGCGGCGGACGCCGGCGGTGTTCTCCATCACGCTGCCGAGCATCTGCAGGTAGGTCTTCATCCACCGGGTGTTGCTGCGGAAGGGAAAGCCGGTGCCGATCAGCGTCCCGTCCAGGTCCTTGCGCTCGCTGACGCGGATGCGCTTGCCGTCCAGCTGCGCCCCGCGGCCGCGCATGGCCGTGAACAGTTCCTGCCGGCAGGGGTCGTAGACCACGCCGACCTCGAGGGTGTCCTGCCGGCGGAGCGCGATGGACACGGAGAAGGTCGGGAAGCCGTGGAGGAAATTGGTCGTGCCGTCGAGCGGATCGACGATCCAGGTGAACTCGTGCTCGCCGCTGGCGCCGGATTCCTCCGCCAGGAAGGCGTGGTCCGGGTAGCGCTTGCGGATGCTCTCCAGGATCGCCTGCTCGGCGGCCTGGTCCACCTGGGTGACGTATTCGTTGCGGGCCTTGGCGCGAATCTCGAGCTGGTCGAGGCGCGAGAGGGCGCGGACGGCGATGTCGCCGGCGCGACGGGCGGCCTGGACGGCGGTGTTGAGTAGGGCCTGCATGGGGCCGGCATTGTACAGAGCGCGGGCATACTATGGAGACAGCGAGAACACGATGACCATGACAGCCGCGTCCCCCATCCGCTTCGTCCTCTTCGAGCCCACCCACCCCGGCAACATCGGGTCGGTGGCGCGGGCCATGAAGACCATGGGCTTCCACGAGCTCGTGCTCGTGAACCCGCCCGACGAGTGGCTGTGCACGGACTCCCGCGCCATGGCCTCCGGCGCCCAGGACGTGCTGCTGGGCGTGCGGGTGGTGCCGACCCTCCAGCAGGCCCTCGAGGGCTGCGGGCTGGTGCTGGCGGCCAGCGCCCGGCACCGGCGCATCGGCTGTCCCGAGATGACGCCGCGGGAGTGCGCCGCCGAGGTGATGGACCAGGCACGCTCCCGGCCGGCGGCGCTAGTCTTCGGCCCGGAGCGCTCCGGCCTGGCCAACGAGCAGCTGGACCTCTGCAACGCCATCGTCTACATCCCGGCGAACCCGGAGTACAGCTCCCTCAACCTGTCCCAGGCGGTCCAGATCATCGCCTACGAGCTGCGTCAGCAGCAGGTCCTCGTGCGGGACGTGCCGCCGCCCGAGTCGCCGCTGGCCGGCCCGGCCCAGCTGGAACTCTTCTACGAGCACCTGGAGCGGGTCCTGCTCGGCAGCGGCTTCCTGAACCCCGCCAACCCGCGGCACCTCATGCGCCGCCTGCGCCGCCTGTTCAACCGGACGCGCCTGGACGAGAACGAGCTCAACATCCTGCGCGGCATCCTGAGCAGCCTCGTGCCCGGGTCCGGTGACCGGCCCCGGCAGGACTGACCACTCGTGACAGCCACCATCTACCTGGACTACGCCGCCAGCACGCCTGTCGCCCGTGAAGTGGTCGCGGCCATCACCCGCGTGCTCGGGGAGCCGGTGCTGGCGGCCAATCCGGCTGCGGGCACCCACGCGCCCGGGCGCCAAGCTGCCGCCGTCGTGGAGCGGGCCCGGGCCAGCGTCGCCGCGCTCATCAACGCGGACCCCGACGAGGTGATCTTCACGTCCGGCGCCACCGAGGCCGACAACCTGGCCATCATCGGTACCGCGCGCTTCCGGAAGTCCCGGGGCCGGCACCTCGTAACGGCGCTGACCGAGCACAAGGCGGTGCTCGAGAGCTGCCGGCACCTGGCCGGCGAGGGCTGGCGGGTGACGTGGCTCAGGCCCGGCACCGACGGCCTCATCGCGCCCGCCGCCGTCGCGGCGGCGCTGGAACCGGACACGGTGCTCGTGTCGCTCATGCACGCGAACAACGAGACGGGCGACGTGACCGACGTGGCCGCCATCGGCGCAATTTGCCGGCAGGGTGGCGCGCTCCTGCACGTGGACGCGGCCCAGAGCGCCGGGCGCCTGCCCATCGACGTGCGGGCCATGCAGATCGACCTGCTGTCGCTGTCCGCCCACAAGCTCTACGGCCCCAAGGGCATCGGCGCGCTCTTCATCGACCGGGAGCGGGTGCGGCGGGTCGAGCCCCTGCTCTTTGGCGGCGGACAGGAGCGCGGCATGCGGCCCGGCACGTTGCCCACCCACCAGATCGTCGGCATGGGCGAGGCGTTCCGGATCGCAGCCACCCGCATCGGGGAGGATCGCCTGCACGTGATGAGGCTACGGGATCGCCTCTGGTCCCGCCTCCAGGCGATTCCCGGCGTGCTACTGAACGGTCACGCCGGCCAGGGGACCAGCCAGACCACCGGCCACATCCTCAACGTGAGCGTGGCGGGGGTCGAGGGCGAGAGCCTGCACGCGGCCCTGGAGGAGCTGGCCGTCGCCAGCGGCTCGGCCTGCACCAGCCTGACCGACGAGCCGTCCTACGTGCTGCGGGTCCTGGGCCGCTCGCCGGCCCTGGCCCGGAGCTCCGTCCGCTTCTCCTTCGGCCGCCCCACCACCGACCGGGAGGTCGACCGGGCCGCCGACGTGTTCAACCGGGCCGTTACGGAGCTGCGGGAGCGCGCCCCGGGCAGCGGACCGCCGTTCACCCAGGACGGCGAGCCGGCTGGCACCTTGCTGGCGCGCGGCGAGGCGGGCTCCGAGGAGGCGGGCACCCGGGTCGTCTTCGCCGCCCGGGTCCGGGAGGGGCGGGTGGCCTCGCTGGAAGCCCGCGTATTCGGCTGTCCCCACACCCGGGCGGCCTGCGACCGGGCCGTGCAGCTGCTCACCGGCGCAGCCGTCGCCGAGCTGGGCCGTCTGGAGCCCCGGCTGCTGGGCGCGGACCTCGGCATTCCGCCGGAAAAGGCCGGCAGGCTGCTGGTCATTCAAGATGCCTTGCGCAACTGCTTGGCAGATTGGGACAATGCCCAGTTGAAGCCAGCCCCCTGACGCCGTTCAACCAGAGGAGACGCCGGTGGCGGTCACACTGACCGAGAACGCCTTGAAGCGGGTGCGCGCGTTTGGCGCGGGCCCGACGGCCGGCCCAGGTCCCGGCCTGCGCATCGGCGTGAAGCGCACCGGGTGCTCGGGACTGGCCTATGTCATCAACCACGTCGACCACGTCAGCCCGGACGACGTGGTCTTCGACCAGGACGGGGTGCGGGTGGTCGTCGACCGCCAGGCCCTCGAGCTGATCGACGGCACCGTCGTGGACTTCGTCCGGGAAGGCCTCAACGAGGCGTTCCGCTTCCGCAATCCCAAGGCCAAGGGGGAATGCGGCTGCGGGGAAAGTTTTACCGTCTAGCACCGAGTCATCTGTCCAGGAGTTTTTGTGGCCATCGAACGCACCCTTTCCATCATCAAGCCCGACGGCGTCCAGAAGAACCTCATCGGCGAGGTCTATCGCCGCTTCGAGCAGGCTGGCCTCAGGATCGTTGCCGCCCGCATGCTGCACCTCACGACCGCCCAGGCCGAGGCGTTCTACGCCGTCCACCGGGAGCGCCCGTTCTACAAGGACCTGGTGCGCTACATGACCACCGGTCCCGTGGTTGCGCAGGTCCTCGAAGGGGAGAACGCCGTCGAGGCCCACCGGAAGATCATGGGCGCCACCGATCCGAAGAAGGCCGACCCGGGCACGATCCGCCGGGACTTCGCCGCGAGCATCGAGGAGAACGTGGTGCACGGCTCCGATGCGGTGGAAACCGCCCGGCAGGAGATCGGTTTCTTCTTCGCCCAGGCCGACATCTGCCCGCGGACCCGGTAGGGACCCGATGAACGTCACGCCGGATCTGAAGCCCCTCGGCCTGCCCCGGCAAGAACTCGAACAGCTGTTCGCCGGGCTGGGCGAGAAGCCCTTCCGCGCCCGCCAGCTGATGCGCTGGATGTACGGGCGCGGGGTGCTGGATCCCGCCGCGATGACCGACCTGTCCGGCGCCCTGCGCGAGACCCTGGCACGGCGTGCCGATTTCAGCCTGCCCCTCATCGACACCCTGCAGGAGTCGGCCGACGGCACCACCAAGTGGCGCCTGGCGGCCGGCGCCGGCCAGCTGATCGAGACGGTGTTCATCCCGGAGGAGGGCCGCGGCACCCTCTGCGTGTCCTCCCAGGTGGGCTGCGCGCTCGACTGCTCGTTCTGCGCCACCGGCCGCCAGGGCTTCAACCGCAACCTGACCGCCGCCGAGATCATCGGCCAGGTGGTGCTGGCCAACCGGGAGCTCGGGCTGCTGGCGGGCCGCTCCCGGATCACCAACGTGGTGTTCATGGGCATGGGCGAGCCCCTGGCCAACTTCCGGGCGTTGGTCCAGGCCTGCAGCGTGCTGATCGACGACCTGGGCTTCCAGCTGTCCCGGCGGCGGGTCACCGTGAGCACCTCCGGCCTCGTGCCCCAGATCCGCAAGCTGGCCCAGGAGACCAACGCGGCCCTCGCCGTGTCCCTCCACGCGCCCGATGACGCCCTGCGCGACGTGCTGGTGCCGATCAACCGGCGCCACCCCATCGCCGAGCTGCTCGACGCCTGCTGGGACTATGCCGCCGCCACCAACGCGGTGGGCATCACCTTCGAGTACGTCATGCTGGCCGGCGTGAACGATTCCGAGGCCCAGGCCCGCGCGCTGGCGAAGCTGCTGGTGAATCGCCCCGCCAAGGTCAACCTGATTCCCTTCAACCCGTTCCCCGGCAGCGGCTATCGCCGCTCGACGCCGGAGGCGCTGTCCCGCTTTCGCCAGGTGCTCCTGGAGGCCGGCATCATGACGATCACCCGCCGCACCCGCGGCGATGACATCGACGCGGCCTGCGGCCAGCTCGCCGGGCAGGTCAGCAACCGGGTGCGCGTGGCGCTGGGCGACAAGCTCCACGAGATCCGGTGGCAGGCCTGATGAGCAACCTGGCCCGCCGCCTGGCTGCCTGGGCCCCGGCGCTGGCCGTCGTGCTGCTGTCCGTGGCCGGGTGCGTCACGACCTCGTCCCGCCCGGAGCCGGCGCCGAAGTCCAGCTCCGACGCGGCCCAGTACAACATGCAGCTCGGCATCGGCTACCTGCGCCAGGGCAACCTGCCGGCCGCCCGGGACAAGCTCGAGAAGGCGCTGGAGCAGGATCCCGGCCTGGCCACGGCCCATGCCGCGCTCGGCGTGGTCTTCGAGCGCCTGGAGGACCCGGACGGCGCGGAGCGGCACTACCGGCGCGCGGTGGACCTGGGCGGGTCCGACCCGGACAACCTGAACGCCCTGGCCGTCTTCACCTGCTCCCGCAAGGACAAGCCGAGGGATGCCCTGAAGCTCTTCGACCGTGCCATTGCCATCCCCCTCTCCGTGAAGAACGCCAACCGCACGATGCTCTACACGAACGCCGGCACCTGCGCGAAGAAGGTTGACCTGGAGCGCTCGGAGGCCTACCTGCGCGGTGCCCTGGCCCAGGACCCGAACTTCCCCGACGCGCTCTACCAGCTGGCCGACGTCTCGCTGGAGCGGGGCAACGGGTTGCAGGCCCGGGGCTTCATCGAGCGGTACCTGGCCGCGGGCAAGCCCACGCCCGCCGCCCTCTGGCTCGGCGTGCGCATCGAACAGTCGCTGAACGACGTTGCCGCCGCCAACCGCTATGGCCAGCAGCTGCGCGAGAACTTTCCCGATTCCAACGAGACGCGCCTCCTGCTCAACCAGTCCCGGTCCCCGGGCTGAGCCGGCAGGTCCCGGAACCCATGCTGGCGGATGGCAAGAGCGACACGGCCCTGGGCCTCGGCGAACGCCTGCGCTCGGCCCGGAAGGCCCGCGCACTGACCCTGGAGCAGGCGGCCTTCACGCTGCGGCTCGAGGTCCCGGTGCTGCGGGCCCTCGAGGACGAGCGCTACGAGGCGCTGGGCGCCGCCGTCTTCGTCCGCGGCCACCTGAAGGCTTACGCGAAGCTGCTGGGCCTGTCCGAGGAGGCCGTCCTGGCCGCTTACCGCGCCGCCGACCCCCAGGCGGATGCGCCGCCCAAGGTGACCCGGGAGCTGGAGAAGCCGCTGACCACCACCCCGGGGCCCCTCGCGATACTTGCGGCGGTGGCCCTTGCCCTGCTGGCCATGCTGGTCCTGTACCTCCTGGGCGCTGGCACCGGGCCCGCGCCATCGGGCCCCGCGCCGGCGCTCGAGGCGCTGCCGCCCGGGGAAACCCGGCCGCCGGTCGGGCCGGAGCCGGTGCCCATTCCGCTGCCGCTGCCATTGCCGGAAGCGGAGCCAGCCCCGGCGGCAACGGAACCGGCCCCCGCTGCCGGCGCACCGCCGTCCACCCCTGCCACGACCGGCCCCGTCGAATGAGCGAGCTGCAGGCCATCCGCGGGATGGAGGACATCCTGCCGCCGGTGAGCGCCATCTGGCAGCACGTGGAGGCCACCATCCGGGGCCTGCTCCTGGACTACGGCTACCAGGAGGTCCGGGTGCCCGTCGTCGAGCGGACGGAGCTGTTCAAGCGCTCCATCGGCGAGGTGACGGACATCGTCGAGAAGGAGATGTACACCTTCGAGGACCGCAACGGCATGTCGATCACGCTGCGCCCGGAGGCGACGGCCGGCATCGTGCGGGCCTGCATGGAGCACGGCCTGCTGCGCAACCAGCGCCAGAAATTCTTCTCCACCGGGCCGATGTTCCGCTACGAGAAGCCCCAGAAGGGCCGCTACAGGCAGTTCCACCAGTTCGACGTGGAGGCTCTCGGCTACGCCGGCCCCGACATCGATGCGGAATTGCTCATCCTGCTGGCGCGCCTCTGGCGCCTGCTCGGCATCCGGCACGTGAGCCTGCAGATCAACACGCTCGGCACCGCCGAGTCCCGGCAGATGTACCGGGCGGATCTCGCCACCTACTTCCGCAACAGCTTCGGGCAGCTCGACGAGGACAGCCGGCGGCGGCTCGACCGCAACCCGCTCCGTATCCTGGACAGCAAGAACCCGGACCTCCAGGCGCTGATCGCCGGGGCGCCCCAGCTGACCCAGTACCTGGATGGCGCGTCGGAGGCGCATTTCAACGAGCTCCGCGCCCTGCTGGACGACGCGGGGGTGGCCTACGCCGTGAACCCTCGCCTGGTGCGGGGCCTGGACTACTACGGCCGGACCGTCTTCGAGTGGGTCACCGACCGCCTCGGCAGCCAGGGCGCGGTCTGCGCCGGCGGCAGGTATGATGGCCTCGTCTCCCACCTGGGCGGCGAGTCCACCCCGGCGATCGGCTTCGCCATCGGCCTGGAGCGGCTGGTGGAGCTGTACTCGCTGGCCGGCGTGCCGGCACCCCACCGGACTCCCGACGTCTACGTGGTTGCCGTGGGCGACGGCGCCACGCGGCTGGCCTTCCGGGTGGCCGAGGCGCTCCGCGACGGGACGCCGGCCTTCCGGGTGGAGACCAACTGCGGCGGCGGCGGCTTCAAGGCGCAGATGAAGCGCGCCGACCGGAGCGGCGCGGTGGTCGCCGTGATCCTCGGTGAAGACGAAGTGGCCAGCGGCACGGCGGTGGTGAAGCCACTCCGGGCCGAAGTCGAGCAGCAGAAAGTGGCGGTGGCGGAACTGGCGACTGCCATCCGGCCGCATCTCCAGGGTTTACCTGGCTGGCCCCCCCTGGCCTGATGGCCGAACAGCAACGTTGACGGGAAAAGCGACGTGGATGATCTACTGACAGAAGACCAACAGGCTGAACGCGTCAAGGGCTGGCTCCTCCAGAACGGTGTCTTCCTGGTGGCCGGCGTGGTCCTCGGGCTTGGCGGCCTGTTTGGCTGGAACCAGTGGAACCGCTACCAGGAGCGCAAGGCCGAGGAGGCGTCCGCCGTCTACACGGGCTTCCTGCAGGCCGTCCGGGCCAGCCAGCTGGAGCAGGCCGAGGCGGGCATGGCCACCCTGGCCGCCGAGTTTGGCAGCTCGCCCTACGCCGACCAGGGCCGGCTGGCGATGGCGCGCCTGTACCTGGACCAGGGCAAGGCCGACAAGGCCGCCGAGAACCTGCGGCAGGTGACGGCCACCGCCACGTCCGACGAGATCCGCAACATCGCCCGGCTGCGCCTGGCGCGGGTGCTGATCTTCCAGGAAAAGTACGACGAGGCCCTGAAGGCGCTTGTCGAGCCCCGCTCCCGGGCGTTCGCGCCCGCGTTTCATGACATTCGCGGCGACGTCTACTACGCCATGGGCAAGCAGGCGGAGGCGCGCAGCGAGTACGAGCAGGCACTGAACAGCGACGTGGCGGCCACCGTCATCGACCGGGCCTACGTGCAGGCGAAGCTGGACGACCTGGGCGGCGCCAGCGCGGACCTCGCTCCGGCCACGCCGTCCCCCGCCACCGCGCCGGCGCCCTGATGTCGCTCCCGGCCCTTCGCCGCTGCCTGCTGCTGATGGCGTTGGCGCTTTTCGCCGGCGGCTGCAGCCTCTTCGGCGGGGACGAGGACACCAATCCGCCCGCCAAGCTCACCGACTTCAAGCCGACGATCAAGGTGAAGAAGGCCTGGTCGGCCGGGCTCGGGGACGACAGTCAGTTCCTGCGCCTCGCCCTGCAGCCCGCTTCCGATGGCGCGCGGGTCTTCGCCGCCGCCCACGATGGCAGGGTGTCCGCGTTCGACGCCGTGAAGGGCAAGCGCCTCTGGCTCACCAAGACCAAGCTCCAGCTTTCCGGCGGGCCCGCCACCGATGGCGAGGTCGTCGTGCTCGGATCGAGCAATGGCGAGGTCGTGGCGCTGAACGCCGCGGACGGCAGCCAGAAGTGGCGGTCGAACGTGACGAGCGAGGTGCTGGCGGCGCCGGCGATCGCCGGCGGCCTGGCGCTGGTGCGCACCGTCGACGGCAAGCTGGCGGCGCTCGACCTCGCCGACGGCCGGCAGCGCTGGTTTGCGCAGCAGGTGATGCCCCGCCTCTCGGTGCGCGGCACCGGGGCGCCGGTGGTGGTCAATGACGCGGTCATCTGCGGCTTCGACAACGGCAAGCTTGCTTCCTACGCGCTGGCCGATGGCGCACCCGGCTGGGACGTGCTGCTCGACCCGCCGGCCGGGCGCAACGAGATCGACCGCCTGTCCGACATCAACTCGACCGTGCGCACCATCGGCGACGACCTGTACGTCGTGGGCTATCGCGGCCAGCTCACGGCGGTGGCCGCCGAATCCGGGCAGCTGCTCTGGTCCCAGGATGCCCGGAGCTACGAGGGCCTCGCGGTGGACCTGCAGAATGTCTACGTCTCCGGCGCCGGCGGCGAGCTCTCGGCGCTGTCCCGGGTGTCCGGCTCCGAGGTGTGGAAGCACGAGCTCCTGAAGAACCGGGACATCTCGGGCCCCACCGCCTGGCAGAACTCCGTCGTGGTGGGCGACTTCGAGGGCTACGTGCATTTCTTCGACACTGCCACCGGGGAGCTCCAGGCCCGGGTGCGCGCCGGCGGCAAGCGGGTCACGTCGCCGCCGCTCGCGGTGAACGACATGGTCTACGTGCAGACCGATGGCGGAGACCTGGCTGCCTTCCGGCAGATCACCGAATAGCGGCGCACTGACGTGCTGCCGGTAGTTGCGCTAGTCGGCCGCCCGAACGTCGGCAAGTCCACGCTCTTCAATGCCCTGACCGGCACGCGGGACGCGCTCGTGGCGGACTTTCCCGGCCTCACCCGGGACCGGCTCTACGGCTACGCCACCCTGGCCGGGCGCCTGTCCATCGTCATCGACACGGGCGGCCTGATGACGGGGGCGACCGCCGGCGACCGGGCGCTGCGGGACTTGATCGAGCGCCAGATCGCCTACGCCGTCGGTGAAGCCGACGTGGTGGTGCTGGTGGTGGATGCCGCCGAGGGCCCGCTGCCGGATGACCACGCCATCGTGGCCCGGATCCGCAAGGCGGGGAAACACGCGGTCCTGGCCATCAACAAGGCGGAGGGCCGGGAGCCGCTGCAGCTCGGCGCCGCCTTCTACGAGCTCGGCCTGGGCGAGCCCGTGGCCATCTCCGCCCTGCAGGGCGATCGCCTCGGCCTGCTGGCCACGCGCATCCTGGCCGGGTTGCCGGCCGCCCCCGGGGCGCCGGTTGCCGGAGCCGTCGCCGACGACAGTCCCGTGCCGCTGCCGGTGGGCACCCGCATCGCCGTGATCGGCCGGCCCAACGTGGGCAAGTCCACGCTCATCAACCGCTACCTGGGCGAGGAGCGGCTGCTCACCTCGGACCAGGCCGGCACCACCCGCGACAGCATCCGGGTGCCCTTCAGCCACGAGGGCCAGGACTTCATCCTGGTGGACACCGCCGGCATCCGCCGCAAGGCCCGCGTGGACGAGATGATCGAGCGCTTCAGCATCGTGAAGTCCCTGCAGGCCCTGGAGGAGGCGGACGCCGTGCTGGTGCTGATCGACGCGCGCTCGAGCCTCACGGACCAGGACGTCTCCCTCATCGGCCTGGTGCTGGAGCGGGGCAGGGCGCTGGCGATCGGCATCAACAAGTGGGACCGCCTGCCGACGGACCAGCGGGAGAAGGTGAAGAGCGACCTGGACCGCAAGCTGCCGTTCCTCGACTTCGCCGACGTCCACTACATCTCCGCCCTGCATGGCACGGCCATCTACGACCTGCTCGACAGCGGCCGGCGGGCCGCGGAGGCGGCGGTGAGGGACCTGCCCACGCCGGAACTCAATCGCGTGCTGAAGGACGCCATCCAGGCCTATCCCGCGCCGGTGGCCCACCGGAGCCGCATCAGGCTCACCTACGCCCACCAGGGCGGCCGCCGGCCGCCGCTGATCGTGATCCACGGCAACCAGACGGCGGCGCTGCCCGAGAGCTACCGCCGCTACCTGGTGGGCTGCTTCCGCAAGGTGTTCCGCCTGCGGGGCACGCCGATCCGCATCGAGCTGCGCGCGGGGAAGAACCCGTTTGCCGGCCGGCGCAACAAGCTGACGCCCCGGCAGGTGAAGCGGCGCGAGCGCGTCCGCACGCTCGGCAAGAAGCGCAACTGATCCATATCGATATAGCGAATCAGTGGATCCCGGGCCGCGCGTCCCCGTCCCTCCCGCGGCATAATTTCCCGCCTATGACGACGGCCCGGCAGTTCTTCCAGTTCCCCGGACGGTTCGGGATGTTCCGGGGCGGGCATCTGGACCGGCCCGTCATCGCCTATGAAACCTGGGGCCGGCTGAACGCGGCGCGGGACAACGCCATCGCGATCTTCACGGGGATGTCGCCCTCGGCCCACGCCACGTCCTCGCCGGAGGACCCGGCGCCGGGCTGGTGGGAGGAGATCGTGGGCCCATCGCGGCCCATCGACACCCGCCGCTACTTCGTCGTCTGCATCAACTCGCTCGGGAGCTGCTTCGGGTCCACGGGCCCGGCATCGCCGGACCCGGCCACGGGCAGGCCCTACGGGGTGTCGTTCCCGGTGCTCAGCCTGGAAGACGTGGCGAATGCGGGCAAGGCCGTCATCGACCACCTCGGCATCGACTGCCTGCACAGCATCGTGGGCCCGTCGATGGGCGGCATGACTGCCCTGGCGCTGGCCATCCAGCACCCTGGCATCTCCCGCAACATCGTCCTGCTGTCGACGGCTGCCCGGGCGCTGCCGTTCTCGATTGCCATCCGCTCGCTGCAGCGGGAGATGATCCGCCGCGACCCGGCCTGGGAGGAAGGCAGCTATCCCGCCGGCTCGGGCCCGATCACCGGCATGCGCCTCGCCCGCAAGCTCGGCATGATGACCTACCGCTCGGCCCGCGAGTGGGAGCAGCGCTTCGGCCGGGAGCGCGTGGCCGGCGAGCGGCAGGCAGGCAACGCCTTTGCCCTCGACTTCGAGGTGGAGTCCTACCTGGAGGCCCACGCCCAGAAGTTCATCGGCCAGTTCGACGCCAACTGCTACCTCTACCTGTCCCGCGCCAGCGACCTGTTCGACGTGGCGGACCACGGCGGTTCCGTGACAGCCGGCCTCGCGAAGGTGCGTGCGGGACGCGTGCTCGTCATCGGCGTCGAGACCGACATCCTGTTTCCGGTCGCCCAGCAGCGGGAGCTCGCGGCCGGCCTCGAGGCGCCCGGTCGCGAGGTGCGGCTGGTGGAGCTGCCGTCCATCCAGGGGCACGATTCCTTCCTGGTGGACATGGACCGGTTCCGGCCGGTGCTCTCGGCGTTCTTTGCCGGGTAGGAGCGGCTTCAGCCGCGACCCAAAAAAGGGGACAGATCTATTTTCAGCACCTGAAAATAGATCTGTCCCCT
>JAEUQA010000079.1 GCA_016789845.1 Chromatiales bacterium | reverse complement strand
GGAGACTCGCGGACTCGATTCCCGGCGGCGGGGGCCTGCGGTCGCGGCTGAAGCCGCTACTACGGCCGGCCGTAGGTGGCCATGAGCTCCGCCACCCCGATGGTGTTGGCCCTGACGTTGAAGCCCACCATCGCCGGCGTGGCGCTGGCCGGCAGATCGAGCTTCTCAACCTTCAGCGCGTGCAGGCGGAAGTAGTAGCGGTGGGGCTTGTCGCCGGGCGGCGGGCAGGGGCCGCCGTAGCCCGGAACACCGAAGTCGGTGTTGCCCTGCATCGCGCCGGCGGGAAGGAGCCCGGCCTTGGGATCACCCGCCCGGGCCGGGAGCGCCTGCACGTTCGCAGGCAGGTTCCAGACCACCCAGTGCCACCAGCCGCTGCCCGTCGGCGCGTCCGGGTCGTGGACCATCAGGGCGAAGCTCTTCGTGCCCGCCGGCGCGTTCCTCCAGCTCAGCGCGGGGGACACGTTGCCGCCCGTGCAGCCGAAGCCGTTGAAGACCTGGGCAGCGGCGATCGCCTGGCCAGGGACCAGGTCGGGGCTGACGAGGCGGAAAGCGGTGTCCTCGGCATGGGCAGTGCCGAGCCCCGCGACGAGGACCAGCGTGGCAAGGTAGTGGTGCATGGCGATGTTCCCTGTAGGAGCGGCTTCAGCCGCGACCGAACGCCTGTATAGCAGATGAAGGCTTGCGCCTGAAGGCGCTCCTACACCGCCAGCTCGGCGCGTTCCCGGAAGTGCTGCAGCGCCTCCGGATTGGCCAGCGCCTCGACATTTCCCGGCGGCTCCCCATGCACCACCGCCCGCACCGCCAGCTCCGACAGCTTGCCGCTCCGGGTCCGGGGCAGGTCCGGAACCTGCAGCACCATTGCGGGCACGTGGCGCGGGGACAGCTCGCGGCGTACGGTCGCCCGGATCCGCTCCGCGAGCGCGGCGTCGAGCACCGCGCCCTCGCCCAGCACCACGAACAACAGGATGCGCTCGTCCCCCTGCCACCGCTGCCCGACCGCCAGGCTCTCCCGCACCTCGGCGACGGACTCCACGGCCCGGTAGAGCTCGGCGGTGCCGATGCGCACGCCACCCGGGTTCAGCGTCGAATCCGACCGGCCGTGGATGAGGAAGCCGCCGGCGGCCGTGCGCTCCGCGTAGTCCCCGTGGGCCCAGCTGCCGGAGAAGCGCTCGAAGTATGCGCGCCGGTACTTCTCCCCATCCGCGTCCCCCCAGAAACCGACGGGCTGGGACGGGAACGGCCCGGTGCACACCAGCTCGCCCCGGCCGGTCGCCAGTGGGTGGCCGGCCGGGTCGAAGATCTCCACGGCCATGCCAAGCGCCGCGCACTGCAGCTCGCCACGCCGCACCGGCAGCAACGGGTTGCCCAGGGCGAAACAGGCCACGATGTCCGTGCCCCCGGAGATGGAACTCAACTGCACGTCCGCCTTCACGGCGTCGTACACGTAGTCGAAGGACTCCGGGGGTAGCGGCGAGCCGGTGCTGAGGACCGTGCGCAGCGCCGGAAGCGCTATGCGTTCCCGCGGCCGCGTGCCGGCTTTTGCGAGGCCGGCCAGGTAGCGGGGGCTCGTGCCAAACACCGTGATGGCCTCCTCCCCGGCCAGTCGCCAGAGCGCTTCAGGGTCGGGGTGGGTGGGCGAGCCATCGTAGAGCACCAGCGTGACGCCGCTCGCGAGACCGCTCACCAGCCAGTTCCACATCATCCAGCCGCAGGTCGTGAAGTAGAACAGCCGGTCGTCCCGGTGCAGGTCCGTGTGGAGGAGGTGCTCCTTCAGGTGCTGGAGCAGCGCGCCGCCCGCGCCGTGCACGATGCCCTTCGGCGGGCCCGTCGTGCCCGACGAATAAAGGATGTAGACGGGGTGGTCGAAGGGCGCGGCGTGGAACTCAAGGGGCAACCCGGCGGCCGTGAGTTCCGCCCACGGGACGCTGTCCGGCAGGTCGCCAACGCCCACGACGGCCTCCAGTCCGGGCAACTGCGCGCCGAGTTGTTTCACGGTGGCTGTCGTGTCGACGCGCTTCCCGGCATACCGGTACGCGGCAGCGGCGATCAGCACCTTCGGCGCGATCTGGCCGAAGCGGTCCAGCACTGCCGCGGCACCGAAGTCCGGCGAGCAGGACGACCAGATCCCGCCCAGGCTGGTGCTGGCGAGCATGCCGATGACCGCCTCGGGACCATTGGGCAGGAACGCCGCCACCCGGTCACCGGGACCAACGCCAAGCCGGCGCAGGCCGGCAGCCGCCCGTGCCACCTGGTCGTGGAGCTGCCGGTAGCTGAGCTCGCCGCGGCTCCCTGCCTCGTCGCGCCAGATGAGTGCGGGGCGATCGTCGCGGAAGCGCAGCAGGTTCTCGGCGAAGTTCAGCGTGCCGCCGGGAAACCAGCGGGCACCGGGATTGCGCTCGGCGTGCTCCAGCACGGCGTCGGGGAACCGGCGCCAGCGCAGATCGCAGAAGGCCGCAAGCTCGCCCCAGAAAGCCCCGGGGGACTGGACGGACCAGCGGTGGAGGCTGGGGTAGTCGGCAACAGGAATGCCCTGACGGGTGACGACGCGGTCGATGAAGCGGGTCAGGTGGGCGCGACGGGCTCTGTCCGCATCAGGCTGCCAGAGGATCTCGCCGGTCATGAGGGAAAAGGGGACAGATTTATTTTCGCCCGGCTACAGCCCCGGGAAAATAGATCAGAAAATAAATCTGTCCCCATTTCCCTACCCGCCGATGTAGTACATCTCCACCTTCTCGCTGGCCGGCTTCTGCGCCCGCAGCTCGCTGTAGCGATCCTCCCGGCGGGTCCACACGCCCGTGATCAGGGTGCGGAGCTGGTCGTCGTCGAGGCCCGCCCGCAGGGGTCCCTTGAGGTCGGTGCCGCGGGACGCAAACAGGCAGGTGTAGAGCTGGCCGTCGGACGACAGGCGGCCCCGGGTGCAGGTGCCGCAGAATGGCTCCGACACCGACGAGATGAAGCCCACCTCGCCGGCACCGTCGTCGAAGCGGTAACGCTCGGCCACCTCACCGTGGTAGTTCGGCTGCACCGCCGTCAGCGGCCAGCGGGCGGCAAGCATGGCCAGCAGTTCCCGGGAGGGCACCGTGTCGCTGGCCCGCCAGTGGTTGATGGTGCCGACGTCCATGTACTCGATGAAGCGCACGATGACGCCCGTGCCCCGGAAGTGCTCCACCAGGTCCACGACGGTGTGCTCGTTCATGCCACGCTTCACCACCGCGTTCACCTTGATGGGCGTAAGGCCAGCGGTGATCGCCTCGTTGATCCCCTCGAGCACCTGGCCCTTGCTGCCCCGGCCACCGCTCATCTTCAGGAACACGGCGTCGTCCAGGGAATCGAGGCTCACGGTGACGCGGGACAGGCCCGCCGCCTTGAGCGCTGCGGCGTGCTGGGAGAGCAGGATGCCGTTGGTGGTGAGCGCGATGTCGTCGATGCCGGGCACGCGGGACAGGTCGCCGACCAGCTCCGCGATGTTCGGCCGGAGCAGCGGCTCGCCGCCGGTGATGCGCAGCTTGCGCACGCCGAGCCCGGCGAAGATGTGGGCCAGCCGCAGGATCTCGTCGAAGGACAGGCGCTCGCTGCTCTTCAGGAACTCGAAGTCGGGGTGGTACTTGTCCTCAGGCATGCAGTAGGGGCAACGGAAGTTGCACCGGTCCATGACCGAGATGCGCAGGTCACGGAGTGGACGGTTGAGGCGGTCTGCCATTGCAGGCAGCTCGCCCGCGCGGTGGATCTGTATGACCTTGTCGGACATGGGGCGATGGTAGCAGAGGCCCCCGGGACGGCATTGACATCGCTCATCCCGATATACTTCCGCGATGTCGGGAACCATGCAGGCTGTCGAGATTTCCGGGGCCGGACCGCCGGAGGTGCTGCGGCTCTGCACCCGGCCCGTGCCCGCACTCCAGCTCGGCGAGGTCCTGATCCGCGTTGCCGCGGCGGGCGTGAACCGGCCCGACTGCCTGCAGCGGGCGGGCGGCTACCCGCCCCCGCCCGGCGTGTCGGACCTGCCGGGACTCGAGGTGGCGGGCACGGTCGTGGCCGTGGCCCGGGATGTCACGGGCCCGGCGCCGGGCGACCGGGTGTGTGCGCTCGTGGCAGGCGGCGGCTATGCGGAATACTGCGCGGCGCCCGCCGTGCAGTGCCTGCCGGTGCCGGCGGGGTTCAGCCTCGTGGAGGCTGCAGCCATACCCGAAACCTTCTTCACCGTGTGGACCAACGTCTTCGAGCGGGGCCGCCTGCAGCGGGGCGAGTCACTGCTGGTCCACGGCGGGGCGAGCGGCATCGGCACCACGGCGATCCAGCTGGGCGCCGCTTTCGGCGCCCGGGTCTTCGCCACGGCCGGCAGCGACGAGAAGTGCGCGCTCTGCTTCAGGCTCGGCGCGGAACTCGCCGTGAACTACCGCACCCACAAGTTCCTGGATGTGCTGCTGGACGCCACGAAGAAGCGCGGTATCGACGTCATCCTCGACATGGTTGGCGGGTCCTACCTGCCGGACAACCTGCGGCTGCTCCGGGAGGATGGCCGGCTCGTCTGGATCGCCGCCCTCGCCGGCACGAAGGGCGAGGTGAACATCAGCCAGGTATTCCTGAAGCGCCTCACGCTGACGGGCTCCACCCTGCGCAACCGGCCGCCCGCCGAGAAGGGCCGCATCGCCCGCGCCCTGCACGAGGCCGTCTGGCCGCTGTTCGAGCAGCGCTCGGTGGTCCCCGTCATCCAGCACGTGCTGCCGCTGGCGGAGGCCGTGGAGGCCCACCGCATCCTCGAGGCCAACCAGGCGATGGGCAAGGTCGTGCTGCGGATGACGGACGACCCGTGAGCACGAAGGCGCTGCTCCGGCGCTTCGACGCCTGGCGGGCCGAGGGCCGCACCCTGGTGCTGGCCACCGTCGTCGATACCGCCGGCTCCACGTATACGAAGGCGGGGCATCGCATCCTCATCGCCGACTCGGGCGACTACCAGGGACTGGTGAGCGGCGGCTGCCTGGAAGGCGACCTGGCCTCGCACGCCCGGGAGGTCATTGCCTCCGGGGAGGCCCGCCTCATCACCTACGACCTGCGCGGCGGAAACGACGAGCTCTTCGGGCTCGGCATCGGCTGCGACGGGCTGCTGCGCATCCTGCTGCAGCGACTTTCCCCCGAGGGGGACTACGAACCCTTCACCCGGATGGCACACATCCAGCGCGGCGACACGCCGTGTCACTGCGCGGTGCTGCTGGCAGACCGGGGCGAGTTCCGCACGGGCGACACGCTGTTCGATGCGGTGAACCCTGCAGACGGCAGCTCCCAGGCTGACGTGCTATACACCACGCTGCGCCCCCTGCCCCGCCTGCTGGTGCTGGGTGCCGGGCCCGACGCAACGCCTGTCGTCACGCTGGCCGACCTGCTAGGCTGGCGCATCACGGTGGTGGACCACCGGCCCGCGTACCTCGACCGGCCCGCCTTCGCCATCGCGGACGGCCGCGTGTGCGCGCCGGCCGACACGCTGGCGAAGCAGGTCACACTGGCGCTGTTCGCGGCGGCCATCGTGATGAGCCATCACCTGGCCACGGACCGCAGCTACCTTGCGGCCCTGGCGCCGAGCGCCATTCCTTATATAGGCCTCCTCGGGCCGCCCGGGCGGCGCGACCGGCTGCTCCGGGAACTGGGTGACGCCGCCGGTGCGCTGGGCGACCGGCTGCACGGTCCCGCCGGCCTCGACATCGGTGCGGACTCGCCGGAGTCCATCGCGCTGTCGATACTCGGGGAAATCCATGCCATGACGAGGCACAGCTGATGAACCAGGCCCGGCGCCGCATCGATGTCACGGAGGCCGACGCGCTGATCCGCGCGCGGCTCACCGGCTGGGGCACCGTGCGTGTGCCCCTCGATGCCGCCCAGGGCGAGATCCTTCGCCAGGCCATCACCGCCGAGCGGGACCAGCCGCCCTTCGACCGGGTCACCATGGACGGTATCGCGATCCCGCACGCCACTTTCGCCGCGGGACTGCGGACCTTCCGGGTCGCCGGCACCCAGGGCGCGGGCAGCACGCCCGCGCCGCTGCCGGACGACCGGAGCTGCGTGGCCATCATGACCGGCGCCGCGCTGCCCCCTGGCGCCGACACGGTAGTGCCGCTGGAGCGGATCCGGCGGGATGGCGACTCCGCCACGATCGAAGCGGGCTACGCGCCCGCCGCCGGCCAGTTCGTCCACCGGCGGGCCTCCGACCACCGGCAGGGCGCGACGCTGCTGTCGCCGGGGACGCAACTCGGCGCGCCGGAGATGGCAATTCTCACAGTCGGCGGCGTGGACACCGTGGAAGTCGCGCGCCGCCCCGCGATCACGATCGTCTCCACGGGGGACGAGCTGGTGGACGTGGGGCAGCCCATCGCGCCGGCCCAGATCCGCTCGTCCAATGACCGGGCCATCGCGGCGGCGCTGGCCACCCGGGGCTTCATCGACTGCGACCGGCTGCACCTGCCCGACGACCGGACGGTGCTGGAAACCGCGCTCGGCGAACTGCTGGCGGAACAGGACGTGCTGATCCTCACGGGCGGCGTGTCGATGGGCGAATTCGACTACGTGCCCCAGGTCCTGCTCTCCCTCGGCATGGAACTGGTCTTCCACAAGGTGCTGCAGCGGCCCGGCATGCCCCTCTGGTTCGGTGTGTCGCCCGCGGGCAAGCCGGTGTTCGCGCTGCCGGGCAACCCGGTGTCGAGCCTGGTGTGTCTGGTGCGCTACGTGGCGCCGGCGCTGGTGGCAGCGCTGGGCGCGACTCCCCGCCCGGACGTCGTGGCGCGGCTGGACCGGCACGTGCAGTTCGAGCCGGATCTCGCGTACTTCCTGCCGGTCACGCTCAGTTACGGTGCCGACGGTGAATGCCTCGCCACGCCGAAGCCCACCAACACATCAGGGGATTTCGTGGCACTGGGCGGGACGGATGGGTTCGTCGAGCTGCCGCGTGGCATGTCGGACTTCGCGCCGGGCTACACCGCGCGGTTCTACGGCTGGTAGGAGCGCCTTCAGGCGCGACCCCCTTCCCGCGAGAATCGAGTCCGCGAGTCTCGAGCGGGAAGGGGGTCGCGCCTGAAGGCGCTCCTACACGCCCAGCACGCGGCGGGCCGGGGTGTACTCGTAGCCCAGCGCCGTGGCCACCGCCTCGTAGGTGACCTTGCCCCGGTGGATGTTCAGGCCTTCGAGCAGCCCCGGGTCGTCGAGCAACGCCTGCCGATAGCCCTTGTCGGCGAGGGCCAGCACGTAGGGGAGCGTGGCGTTGTTCAATGCGAAGGTGGACGTGCGCGCCACGGCGCCGGGCATGTTCGCCACGCAGTAGTGGACCACGCCCTCCTCCACGTAGGTCGGCTTCGAGTGGGTGGTCGCCCGGGCGGTCTCGAAGCAGCCGCCCTGGTCGATGGCCACGTCCACCACGACGGAGCGGTCCCGCATCTCGCGAACCATCTCCCGGCTCACGAGCCGGGGCGCCGCGGCGCCCGGCACCAGCACGGCGCCGATCACCAGGTCGGCCTCGGCCACGTAGTGCTCGATGGCCTCCACGGTGGAGTAGATGGTGTTCAGCCGGCCGCCGAACTGGAAGTCCAGTTCCTTCAACCGCGGCAGGGAACGGTCGATGACCGTCACCTGGGCCTCCATGCCCATGGCCACGCGGATGGCGTTGGTGCCCACCACGCCGCCGCCGAGCACGACCACGTTGGCCGCCTTCACGCCCGGCACGCCGCCCAGCAGGATGCCGGCGCCGCCGGCCTCGCGCTCCAGGCAGTGGGCGCCCGCCTGCACGGCCATGCGGCCCGCCACTTCGCTCATCGGTGACAGGAGGGGCAGGCTGCGGTTGGGCCCGGTGACGGTCTCGTAGGCGATGGCCACGACGCCCGACCTGACCAGGCTCTCCGTCTGCTTCGGATCCGGCGCGAGGTGCAGGTACGTGAACAGCACCTGGCCGTCCCGCAGCAGGGGAAACTCCTCGGGCAGGAGCTCCTTGACCTTCACGATCATCTCGGCGCGACTGAACACCTCCCGGGCCGAGTGGACGATCGTCGCGCCCGCCCGCTCGTAGTCGGGATCACGGACGCCGATCCCCGCACCCGCCTTGCTCTGGACCAGGACCTGGTGGCCGTGGAAGGTCAGTTCGCGGACGCTGGTGGGCGTGAGCCCGACCCGGTGTTCGTCCTGCTTGATCTCGGTGGGGACTCCAATGAGCATGGGAAATTCCTTCAGGCCGTAGCTTTGAGCGCCTTGCGGAGAGAGTCGACGATCTGCCCGATCTGGGCCTCTTCGATGATCAGTGGCGGCGTGAGCGCGATGGTGTCGCCCGTCGTGCGCACGAGGACGCCGCTGGCGAAGCAGTGGCGGAACACGTCCAGGGCGCGCAGCGTGGGTTGGTCCTTGCGGGACTCCAGCTCCACGGCACCCATCAGGCCGATGTTCCGGATGTCGATCACGTGGGGCGCACCCTTCAGGCTGTGCAACGCGTCGGCGAAGGCCGGCGCCAGGGCCGCGGCACGCTCGAAGAGGCCCTCCTCCCGGTACACGGCCAAGGTCGCGAGCCCGGCCGCGCAGGCGAGGGGATGGCCGGAGTAGGTGTAGCCGTGGAAGAACTCGATGGCCTGCTCTGGTTGCGCGGTGGGCCCGGCGCCGGCACCGACGCAGGCCTCGTAGATGCGCCGGTCCACCAGGACCGCGCCCATGGGCACGACGCCGCTGGTAATGCCCTTGGCCACGGTCATCAGGTCGGGCTGCACGTTGAACGTCCGGGACGCGAAGGCGGATCCCGTGCGGCCGAAGCCGGTGATGACCTCGTCGAAGATCAGCAGCAGGTTGTGCCTGTCGCAGATCGCCCGGATGCGCTCCAGGTAGCCCTTCGGCGGCGGCAGCACGCCCGCGGAGCCGGACACCGGCTCGATGATCACGCCGGCAATCGTGCTCGGGTCGTGGAGGGCGACGAGGCGTTCCAGCGCATCGGCAAGTTCCGCCCCGTGGGCGGGCTGGCCCCGGGAGAAGGCGTTCCGCGCCAGGTCGTGGGTATGGGGCAGGTGATCGACGCCCGGCAGCATCGCGCTCGCGAAGACCTTGCGGTTCGCCACCATGCCGCCGACGGAAATGCCGCCGAAACCGACGCCGTGGTAGCCACGCTCCCGGCCGATGAAGCGGAAGCGCTGCCCCTCGCCCCGGACCCGGTGGTAGGCCAGGGCAATCTTGAGCGCGGTGTCGACCGCCTCGGAACCGGAATTGACGAAGAACGCGTGGCCCAGGTTGCCGGGTGCCAGCTTCACCACCTGGTCGGCCAGCTCGAAGGCGCCGGCGTGGCCGAGGTTGAAGGCGGTGGCGTAGTCCAGCCGGCCGACCTGCTCCCGCACGGCCGCCACGATCCGGGGGTGGCAGTGGCCCGCGTTGACGCACCAGAGGCCCGCGATGCCGTCCAGGATCTTCCGGCCGTCCCGGGTGGAGTAGTACATGCCGGCGGCGGACTCGAGCAGCAGTGGGTGCTGCTTGAAGTAACGGTTGGCCGTAAAGGGCATCCAGTAGGGCTGGAGGTCCGGCAAGGGGGTGGGAACGGCCATGGAATCCACACTACCGTACTTTCCCGGAGGGGCACAATTGTGGAAGCCCCGCTATGATTCGCCCATGAAGCGGATGCCCGCGATCAAGGCCGTCATGACCCCGTTTCCCTACTCGGTGGACGCGGGCGCCTCGGTGGCCGATGCCCTCGCCTTCATGCGTGAGCATCGCATCCGGCACCTGCCCGTGACCCAGGGCGGCGAACTGGCCGGCAGCGTGTCCGACCGGGACATCAAGCTGATCCTGGGGCCCGACTTTGCCAACCCGGACGAGCACGAGACCCGGGTGGCCGACGCGATGGTGAAGGACGCCTACATGGTGGACATGGAGGCACGCCTGGACGACGTCCTGGCCCACATGGCCGAGCACCACCTGGGCTCGGCCATCGTCACGCGGCGCGGCAAGCTGGCGGGCATCTTCACCGTGACCGACGCCTGCCGGCACTTCGCGGAATTCCTCCGGGAGCAGGTCCGGCGCTCCGGCGGCGACGACGCCGCCTGACCCGCCACCGGGGCGTATCATCGCGCCATGGACCAGACCCGCGAATTCCTGCCCCTCTCCATCGCCGTGCTCACCGTGTCCGACACCCGCACGGTCGAGACGGACAAGTCCGGCGCGCTGCTGGTCGGCCGCATCGAGGACGCGGGCCACGAGCTCGGCGACCGGGCCCTGGAACCGGACGACATCTACCGCATCCGGGCCACCGTCTCTGCCTGGATCGCCGACCCCGGCATCCACGTGATCATCACCACGGGCGGCACCGGCGTCACGGGCCGGGACGGCACGCCCGAGGCCATCGAGCCGCTGCTCGACAAGGTCATCGAGGGTTTCGGCGAGATGTTCCGGCGGATTTCCTGGGACGACATCGCCACCTCCACGCTCCAGTCCCGCTGCCTGGCCGGCGTGGCCAATGGCACCTATGTCTTCTGCCTTCCCGGCTCCACCAACGCCTGCGCGACGGGCTGGGACCAGCTGATCGCCTCCCAGCTGGACTACCGCACCCGGCCCTGCAACCTGGCCGAGCTGATGCCGCGCCTCAGGGAGGTCTGAGACGCCCGTGGCTGCCCTGCAGATCCACCAGATACCCTGCCTGCAGGATAACTACGGCTACCTGGTGCACGACCCCGCGTCCGGCCTCACCGCCTCCATCGACACGCCCGACGCCGCCGCCATCGAGAGCGCCCTGGCGGAGCGCGGGTGGCAACTGGACTACATCCTCAATACCCACCACCACTTCGACCACGCCGGCGGTAACCTCGCGTTGAAGGCGAAGACCGGCTGCGTGATCGTGGGCTCCCGGGCCGACGCGGCGCGCATCCCCGGCATCGACGTGCTGGTGGGCGAAGGCGACCAGTTCAGCCTGGGGACGCACCAGGCGCGGGTCCTCGAGACCTCCGGCCACACCGTTGGCCACATCTGCTACGTGTTCGACGCCGACAAGGCGGCTTTCGTCGGCGACACCCTGTTCTCCCTGGGCTGCGGCCGGCTCTTCGAGGGCACGCCGGCCCAGATGTGGACCTCACTGCAGAAGCTGATGGCGCTCCCCGACGACGTGCGCGTCTACTGCGCCCACGAGTACACCCAGGGCAACGGGCGCTTCGCTGTGACGATGGAGCCACAGAACGCGGCGCTGGCGGCGCGGGTGGCGGAGGTCGCGGCGCTGCGGTCTGCCGGCCGGCCCACCGTCCCCAGCACCATCGGCCTGGAGAAGGCCACCAACCCGTTCCTGCGGCCGGCGAGCGCTGAACTGCGGGCCACGCTGGCCATGCCCGCCGCCCCCGACGCCGACGTGCTGGGCGAAACCCGCCGCCGCAAGGACCGGTTCTAGATGCTCGAGGAAGTCGCCGTCCAGTGCCCCCACTGCGGGGAGACGATAACGCTGATGCTGGACCTTTCGGAGGGCGACCAGTCCTACGTGGAGGACTGCGCCGTGTGCTGCGCGCCGATCCTCGTCAACTTCTCCGTCGACGAAGACGGCGGGCTGGCCGACGTGTCAGTGGATAGAGAGTAGGAGAGGCACCGGGTTTGGCATGTGGGCATTTGCTT
>JAEUQA010000057.1 GCA_016789845.1 Chromatiales bacterium | reverse complement strand
GGCGAGAATCGAGTCCGCGAGTCTCTCGCCAGGGGTACCCGCTCGCGCCTGAAGGCGCTCCTACACGGCGCCTCGCCAGCGGGTGACGCGCTCGCGGATCAGCGACTCGATTTCCTCCCACGTCGCGGCGCCGGGCCCCGGCAGGTCCCGGTTCGTCGAATTCCGCACCACGATCGTCTCGTGGCCCCCGGCCCGGAGCGCGCGGATGTTGTCGGGGCTGTCCTCGAGATACAGGTCGGCGCCGACGGCGGCCTTGTCGCGCATGAAGCAGAGGTCCCAGTAGGGGATGCCGTGTCGTTCCAGCCAGTCGGAGGTCTGGCGGATCGCCTCCTTGTGGAACCAGCGGATGTAGAGCCGGTGGGTGATGATGCGGATCCGGATCTCCGGGATCGTGTCGAGCCGGCGCAGGGCGGCGGGGGCCCCGGCGACCGGCGGGAGGCTGGCGAACAGTTCCCGCTCCTTCACCGCGAAGCGGTGCAGGGCGTCGTAGCCCCCCGCAGCGTCGAGGCCCCACTCGCCGAAGCCGTAGCTGATCTCGTCGGTGAGCCGGTCCCCGGTGACGCCCAGCCATTCGGCGGCGATGGGCTTCAGGCCCCGCGCAAAGTCCGCGACGACGCCGTCCAGGTCCACGCCGAGGACGAACTGCCGGTTTGACGCGGGATTCATGCGCCGGGCCTCAGGCCGAGCGGCGCGTGATTTCGATCAGGTGGTACCCGAACTGGGTCTGCACCGGGCCGTGGACCTTGCCCAGGTCGGCGCTGAACACGACGGTGTCGAATTCCTTGACCATCATTCCCGGGCTGAACTCGCCCAGGTCGCCGCCCTGCTGGCCGGAGGGGCACTCGGAATACTGCTTTGCCACCTGGGCGAAGTCCTCGCCGCCCTCGATGCGGGTCTTGAGGTCGTTGCAGGTGGCCTGGTCGGCGACGAGGATGTGGCGGGCGGTGGCTTTGCGCATTGCATACTTCCTGGGTAACGGTGGCGGGATTCTAGCCCAGGGGGACCGGAACGCCGGAAGTGGCAACCTGGCCGACAGTCCCGCCCGCCTCTTGATTTGGCGGGGAAACAGGCGGATTGTCTGGAACAACAACCGGGGACCACCCCGGGGAGAGGTCAGCATGAACAGCATGATCAGGCTTGCCCTGTCAGCGGGCGCTCTCATGGGGTCAGGCGGTGCCCACGCCATCACGATCACGGCAACCCAGGACGCCACGACGCTGGTCAACGCGCTGCTGGCGGGCGCCAACACCGGCATCGTCGTCACTGGCGCCACGCTGAACGGCCATTCCCAGGTCGTCGACCTGTCCGGGCTGTTCCCGGGACTGCCGGCCGCGACGTTGACCTCGTCCGGAACCTACACGAACGCGAGCGGCACCTACGGCATCGGTCCCGGCGTGGTGCTGAGCACGGGTGGCGTCGAGGGCATCACGGTCGACGTCGGTGGCGGCTTTCCGCCGGAGACCTTCGTCGCCGGCTACAGCGATGGACCGAACACCCAGGAGGGCAATGGCTGGGCATTCGGTGGCACCTTCCCGCCGGGATTGCCCGATCCCAATGACCCCGGCGGCGGCACGCCGGGCCTGCCGGCCACCAGTGCCCAGGAGGCCCTCCTTGATCCTATAACCCAGAACCCGGCCTGCGATCCCGGCCCGGTCTTCTGCAGCCACTACGACGTCACCGAGCTGATCATCAACTTCGACATGCAGGCCGGCTTTACCCAGGTGGCCTTCAACATCGTGTTCGGCTCGGAGGAATGGCCGGAGTTTCGGGATTCGCCGTTCATCGACGGCTTCGGCATGTTCCTGAACGGGGTCAACATTGCTGCAGTTGGCGGTTTCCCGGTGAACATCCGGCACCCCGACATGCGGCCGCTCGTGGACGAGAACCAGGACCCGGTCCCGGGCACGACCATTCCAGGCACCGAGCTGGACGGCATCCTCGGGCCTGGTGGCAACCCGGTGCTCACGTTTACCGGGCTCGTCAATCCCACCGGGAACCAGTTGCGTTTCATCGTCGCGGATACCAGCGACGGCGTTCTCGACACCACGGTCTACTTTTCGGCGCTGACGGGCGTGCCCGCGCCACCGGCTGTGTGGCTGCTGGGTACGGGCGTCGCCGGACTGGCCTGCCGCCGCCTCCTGAAGAAGCGTGAACTCCCTGCCAGCGAGGCAACATAAGGGACGAGCGGTCCCCGGTGCCGACGGGCGGCGCTAACAAACTGAAATATATGGCTTTTTTCCGGTAAAACCGGAAGCCCGTCACGGTCTTCCCCGTTCCGCTCACCTATCGTTCCGGCCATCGCAAGGTGTGCTGGAGACCTGCCCGTGATGTGCCGCTGCCCCCCTGGTCTGACCCGCAACCGCGGCATGACGGCGGTGGAGCTGCTGTTCACCATGGCCATCGCCGGCCTGGTGCTGGCGCTCGCTGTGCCCAACTTCCGGGACTTCGTCCAGAACAACCGGGCCGCCGAGGAGGCCAACGCCCTGGTCGGAGCCCTCGCGCTCGCCCGGAGCGAGGCGGTAACCCGCGGCGTGCCCGTCACCGTCTGTGCCTCCACCGACAACGCCACCTGCGCCGACGACATGGACTGGAGCACCGGCTGGATCGTCTTCACGGACGTGAATGCCCCCATCGGCGCCGTGGATGCGGGGGACCCGCCGGACACCGTCCTCCGGGCCCTGCCCGAACTGCGCAACGGCTCGGAACTGACCGCCAATGCCAACTTCGTCTCCTACGGCGCGAATGGCTTCCTCACCAATGCCGCCGCCGTGACCTTCGATCTCGCCATCCCGGAATGCACCGGCAATCACAACCGGACGATCACGGTAAACCTGCAGGGGCGTGGCGCCGTCGCCAATACCGCCTGCGATTGAAGAACCCTGGGTAATACCATGCAGCACGCGAACCCCGGCCGTCGACCACCCTCCAGGAGCCAGTCCTGCGGGAATCAGGGAGGCACCACCCTGATCGAGGTCCTGATCACCGTGATCCTGGTGTCCGTCGGTCTACTGGGCCTCGCCGGGCTGCAGCTCACGAGCGTGCAGAATACCAACAGTGCCGCCGAGCGCTTCGAGGCAACCACGCTCGCGCGCGACATCCTCGAGCGCATGCGTGCCAACCGCCAGCAGGCGCTGAACGGCCTGTACGACCTGGCGATGGGCGATGATCCCGGCGCCGCCGGCCTGGCCGGCGACGACCTGGATGCCTGGATGGACGCCCTGGCCGTGCTGCCCAATGGCGACGGTTCCATTGAGGTGAACGACGGCATCGTCACGATCGAGGTCCAGTGGACGGACGCTTCCGACGACAACGCGGGCGGTACGCGGGACATGTCGATCTTCCTGAGGACGGGGCTGTGATGATGAATGGGATGCGCCGGCAAGCCGCCAGCCCGCACCAGCGCGGCGTGGGCCTCGTCGAGATCATGATCTCGCTGACCCTTGGCCTGATCGTCACCGGTGCCATCGTGCAGATCTACCTGACGACCAAGCGCCAGAACGACATGCAGACCAGCCTCACGGGACGCCAGGAGTCGGCCCGTTTTGCCGCCCAGCTCATCCAGCGGGACGCGCAGATGGCCGGCTTCCGTGGCTGCCTCCGGGATCTCGGGACGGTGGTGAATACCCTCAACAACTCCAACAACTTCCTCTACAACTACGGGCAGCATGTGGTCGGCTTCGAGAACGCCGGCGGCCTGCCGGCGTCCATCACCAACGTGGTGCCCGGCACCGACGTGCTGACCCTGCGGACGGTGGACGACACCAACGTCGTGCTGGCCGCCGGCATGGCGACGAGTTCCGACAGCCCCGTGACGACGGCTGGCCTCGATCCGGTGCCGCTCGCCAACGGCGACATCGCGCTCGTGGCGGATTGCTCCGGCGCCGCCGTGTTCCAGGTGGACAAGTACAACCCGGGGACCGGAGCCATCGAGCACGTCTCGGCAGGCGTGCCCGGCAACAGCACGCTCAACCTCGGACGGCGCTTCGCCACGGGCGCCCAGGTGTTCCGCCTGCGCACCACCACCTACTACATCCGCGAGAGCGCCAACGGCACGGGGCCGGCACTCTGGCGGCGCGTGGGCCTGCAGCCGGCCGAGGAGCTGGCGGAGGGCATCGAGAACATGCAGGTCCTGTACGGCCAGGACACCGACGGCGACCAGTCGCCGGATGTGTACCGGGCCGCAAATGCGGTGACGAACTGGGGCCAGGTGGTGAGCCTGCAGGTGGCATTGCTGGCCGCCGGAACCCAGGATCGGGTGGCCGACGCCGATCCTAGGACGTTCGACCTGCTTGGCCAGGTGGTGGATCCGACCAATGGCGGCGCCCTGCCGTCCGATGGCCGGGTTCGCCGGGTGGTGAGTTTCACGGTGGCCTTGAGAAACCGACTGTCATGAACAACTCGAGCGGACTTCCACTTCGCGAACGCGGCGCCGCCATGGTGATCGCGCTGGTGATGCTCCTCGTGCTGACGTTGCTGGCCACGGCCAGCGCCCGCATGACGCTGATGGAGGAGCGGATGACCGGCAATACCCAGGACCGGAACATCGCGTTCCAGGCAGCCGAAGGCGGCCTGCGCGCCGGCGAGGGGGAGGCCCAGGTGCCGGTGCTGCCGGACTTCGAGGTGAACCAGCAGGGCCTGTACACGCCGGCTGATCCTGGCGATGACCCCGTCTGGGCGACGGTCGACTGGACGAGTGCCCAGGACGTCCTGATCTCGGACGAGCTGGCGGATGCGCCGGGCACCCTGGCCGCCGCCCGTGCCAGCTACATCGTGGAGCAGTTGCCGCGCGTCGCCACGCCGGGCGAGAGCCTGGCCGCCGATGCCACGGTGGACGAGGCGACCTTCTACCGGGTCACGTCCCGGGGCGTCGGCGTGGGCGGCAACGCCACGGTGACGCTGCAATCCACTTTCAAGCGTTGAGACTGAAGACCGCCAAGGTCAGGTTGGAGACAGAACATGGAACGTTCATACCGGACACGGATGTCCGCCCTTCTCGGCGGTGCGCTGCTGGCGCTCAGCCAGGCTGGCAATGCCGTCACCATCGCCGAGTTCCCCCTGTTCATCGCCCCGGGCGTGGTTCCCAACGTCATGCTGGTGGTCGACAACTCCGGCAGCATGGACAACCTCGTGTGGGCGTCGGGCTTCGACCCGAAGACCAACTATGCCGACTGGAGCCCGCCCATTCGCAGCGCCACGAACTGCGGCGGCACGGCCACGGTTGAGTCGTGGAGCGCCACGGACGGCAACATCTCGCTTTCCACCCTGCTCGACAACCGGCGCCGGGGCAGCACCAGTTCCAGTTGCGGTGCTGCTACGGTCAAGTGCCCGGCCAACTACGTCTGGGGACAGAACGGCGCAACCAACAAGTGCCTGCGCCTTCCCGATCCGGTGGGTGGCGGCAGCACCCGGATCACCGGCCAGTACCTGAACTACCTCTTCGAGACCTACGCCAACAACACCGACCTCACGGCCGGCCAGATTCCCAATGAGTACCGGATGCGGGTGGCCCGGAACGTGGCGACCTCCGTGGTGAACAACAACAGCAACCTGCGGCTCGGGCTGACCAGGTTCAATACGGACCAGGGCGGCACCGTGCTGGCAAACTGCGGCTCCACGGCCTCGGCCATCAACACGCAGATCGGCACGCTGACCGCAACCACCTGGACTCCGCTGGCCGAGACCCTCTACGAGGTAACCCGCTATTTCCGGGGCATGAGCAGCCAGTACAACACCGGGGTGAGCTACACGAGCCCCATCCAGTACCGCTGCCAGAAGAACTTCGTGATCGTGATCACGGATGGCTTCCCCACCCAGGACACCAGCTTCCCCAACAACGACCCCGCGGACGTGGCCAACACCTCGGCCGCGCTGCCCAACTGGGACAACCTGGCCCCCGCGACCACCGTTTCCCAATACCCGAATTTCCCCCAGTACTCGGACGGCTTCCAGACCGGCGCGATCACGGACGAGGGCTACAGCCTCTACCTGGATGACATCGCGAAGTTCGCGTACGACATCGACATGCGTACGACCGGCAATGACCTCACGGGCACCAGTTTCAACGCCCCCGACTTTCCCAAGCAGAACCTCGTCACCTACACGGTGGGCTTCGCCGTGGCGAACCAGATGCTGGCGGACGCCGCCAAGTACGGCGACGGCATCTACCTCACGGCCAACGACGAGGCCCAGCTGACGGCGGCCCTCCAGGCGGCCCTGGCCGACATCGAGATCCGCACGGCCTCCGCGTCGTCGGTGGCCACCAACTCCACCCGGCTCGCCTCCGACAGCTTCATCTACCAGGCCCGCTTCTCGAGCGGCGACTGGGGCGGCCAGTTGCTGGCGTACCCCATCGGCGCCAATGGCGCGATCGCCGAGGTGGACGGCAACGGCATCTCCGTGGTCGACGGCCGGTCCGGCTGGAACGCTGCAAAGGTCCTGCCCGCCGCCGCTGACCGCAACATCTACTCCTACAACCCGGGTGCGTCGGCCGGCTCCCGGGGCATCGACTTCCTGTACAGCTCGCTGACGGCCGCCCAGAAGACCGAGCTGGACAAGAATTCCGCCGGCACGGCGGACGGCCTGGCCGCGCAGCGGGTGGCCTACCTCCGGGGTGACGCCAGCCAGGAGGCCATGAACGGCGGCCCGTTCCGCAACCGCAGCTCCAAGCTCGGCGACATCATCAACTCCGACCCGGCCTTCGTCGGCCAGCAGAACTACGGCTTCGACACTCTGCCCGGCTCGGAGGGCTCGGCCTACAAGACCTTCCGCAGCAGTTCGTCCTACAAGAACCGCTCCCCGATGGTCTACGTGGCCGCCAACGACGGCATGCTGCACGGCTTCGATGCCGAGACGGGCGTGGAGAAGTTCGCCTACATGCCGAACTCGGTCTATCCGAAGCTGCGCTACCTGACCTACCCGAGCTACAACACCGCCCACCGGCTCATCAACGACGGCCCTCCCCGGGCGCTCGATGCGTACGTCGGGGGCGCCTGGAAGACGATCCTGCTGGGCAGCCTGGGCGGCGGCGGCAAGGGCATCTATGCCCTCGATGTCACCACGCCGGACACCTTCGGCACCGGCAACGTGAAGTGGGAATTCACCAGCGCCGATGACGCCGGCATGGGCGATGCGATCCCCCAGCCGACCATCGCCCGCATGTACAACGGGAAGTGGGCCGCCATCGTCGGCAATGGCTACAACTCCGGCGGCAACGCCATGCTGTTCGTCATCGACCTCGAGACGGGCGCCACCATCAGGAAGCTGGACACGGGCGTCGGCGGCGACAACGGGCTGTCGAGTCCCACTCCCGTGGATGTGGACGGCGACCGCATTACCGACTACATCTACGCCGGCGACCTGAAGGGCAACATGTGGAAGTTCGATGTCACGAGCTCCGTCCCCTCCAGCTGGGCAATCGCCTTCTCGGGACTCCCGCTGTACACGGCCTGCAGCGCGGACCCGTGCACGGCGACCAATCGCCAGCCAATCACGGCGCGACCCGAAGTCGGCATCAATCCCCCGGCCGGGTACTTCGTCTACTTTGGCACGGGCCGCTACTTTGCGGTGGGGGACAACGGCGTTGGCACCGGCGCCAACACCGTCTACGCCATCCGCGACAAGAACGAGAAGGGCACCGCGTCGCCCGTGCGCCCGACGCCCGGCCGCTCCACGCTGGTCCAGCAGTCCGTGCTGAATGAGCAGTACCTGCAGTTCGGCGACTACAAGGAAGGCATTCGGGTAACGACCAACAACCCCATCACGGACAGCAAGGACGGCTGGTACCTGAACCTGCCGGCCACTGGCGAGCGCCAGGTCAGTACGCCGCTGCTCCGTGGCGGCCGGATCATCTTCACCACAGTCATACCCTCGGGCGATGCCTGCTCCGCCGGTGGCGAATCCTGGCTGATGGAGATGGATGCGCTGTCCGGGTCGCGGCTGACCGAGTCGCCCTTCGACCTGAACCGCGACCGGTCCTTCGACATCAACGACTTCGCCAGGCTCGATCCCAATGATCCGAACAGCCCCCTGGTGCCCGTGAGCGGCCGCAAGTCGACCCAGGGCATCATCAAGACGCCCGGCATCGTCACGGACGACCGCATCGAGTACAAGTTCGCCTCCGGCAGCGCCGGCGGTATCGACACCACGATCGAGAACGCCGGCAAGCAGCGAGGCCGCCAGTCCTGGCGCGAGATCCAGTGAGGAATGACACCATGCGCAAGACGGTTCTGACAGTTCTGACCTGGTCCCTGGCGGCGGTGGCGCAGGCCGCGCCACCGCTCGAGCCGGTGACGACGCGAATCGAGGCGGTGAACGTGGCCGGTCGCGAGTTCGTCGCGGACGGCATTACCTGGGCGCTGTCGAGCACGGTGGTCATCACCGTGCCTGGCAAGGCGCGGGGCTCGCTGGGGGACGTCAAGCCCGGGATGAATGTGCGTGTCGAGCTGGCGGACGACAACCCGGACCGGCCCGTCGTGCGCAGCATCACCGTGGTCCCGGATTAAGTCGATCAGCTGGGCCAGGGAGGTCCAAGATGCATAGTCACAGGAGCGGCGGGGGTTTCACCCTCATCGAGTTGCTCATCGTCATGGTCATCGCCAGCGTCCTGGCGATGATCGCGGTGCCGAGCTATCAGGCCAGCGTCATCAAGAGCCGGCGGGCCGATGGCCGCGTCGTCCTGAATGACACCGCCCAGCGCCTCGAGCGCTGCTACACCCAGTTCGGAGCCTACGACGCGGATGACTGTGCCATCTCCGACGGGGAGGAGATCCTGTCCCGGGAGGGGTTCTATCTGCTGACCGTGGATGTCACCGACGCGGCGAACTACACCCTGACCGCCGCCCCCCAGGGCGCCCAGGAAGATGACGAGGACTGCGGCAGCCTTGCCCTGACCAACACCGGCGTGCGTTCGATCACGGGCAAAGGCGACCTCGAGCGTTGCTGGTAACCCTGACGCGGGGCCGGGATACCGGCAACCGATCCCCGGAGGGCGGCGCAAGCCGCCCTTCTGCTTTCCGGCCGGCCCGCGCGCGTGGTAGCGTCGGCCGTCGCTTTCGCCCGGAGGTCGTCCGCCATGCAACGCCGCCTGTTTCTCGGCTCCATGCTCGGGGCCGCTGCCGCCGGCCTGCCGCTTGCCCGCGCGCTCGCCGCGGCGAACGCGCCGGTGGCTGGCGACGTGCCTGCCACCCGGCTGGGCGGCGGGGAGACCGTCCTCAGCCGCTCGGCGGTGCAGGACTTCCGGGCCAGCTTACGGGGGCCCCTGCTCATGGCGGGGCAGGACGGCTACGACCGCGCCCGGCAGGTCTGGAACGGGATGATCGACCGCCGCCCGGCCCTGATCGCCCGCTGTACCGGCGCTACGGACGTGGCCCGCTCCGTCCAGTTCGCCCGCGCCAACGACCTCCTCGTGGCCGTCCGCAGCGGCGGCCACAGTACCTCGGGACAGTCAGTGTGCGATGGCGGGCTGATGATCGACCTCGCGGACATGCGTGGCGTGCGTGTCGACCCCCGGGCCAGGCGTGCCCGGGTACCGGGCGGTTGCCTGCTGGGGGAGCTCGACCGGGAGGCGCAGTTCTTCGGCCTGGCGACGACGGCGGGCACGGTGTCGCATACCGGCGCCGCGGGGCTGACGCTGGGTGGCGGCTTCGGCCGCCTCGGCCGGCGCTTCGGCCTGACCTGCGACAATCTGGTATCGGTGGATGTGGTCACGGCCGGTGGCGACGTGGTCCGCGCCAGCAATGACGAGAACCGGGAGCTGTTCTGGGGATTGCGCGGCGGCGGCGGCAACTTCGGCATCGCCACGAGCTTCGAGTACCGCCTCCACGAGGTCAGCCCAACGATCCTCGGCGGCCCGATCATCTTCCCCTTCGCGCGCGCCCGGGAGGTACTGGACTTCTTCGTGGAGTTCACCGCCAGGGCTCCCGACGAGCTCAACCTGGATTGCGCCATCGTGGCACCCCCGGGGGGCAAGCCCATGGTGATCCTCGAGGTCTGCTATTCGGGCGACCTGGCCCGGGGTGAGAAGGTGATCGCCCCGGTCCGCAGCTTCACCAAGCCGCTCGCGGATCAGGTGAAGGCGATGCCCTACCTGCAGCTGCAGTCGGGTGGTGACGAGGCCAACGCGGCCGGCCGGAACTATTACGTGAAGAGCGGCTTTGTCGAAGCCCCGGATCCCAAGCTCTTCGACGCGATGCTGGCGGGTTTCAGTCCGGCGGCCGGCCGGTCCACCGTGATGCTCCTGCAGCAGCTGGGCGGCGCCATCGGCCGCGTGCGCCCCGACGCCACCGCCTTCAATCACCGCCAGGCCCGCTTCGACCTGCTGGTGCTGGGCGGCTGGGAGGATCCTGCCCAGACCCCGGAGCACACCGCCTGGATCAGGGATTTCTGGCGCGGCCTCGAGGGCTACACCCGCGGCTACTACTTCAACACCACGATCGGCGACAGCCAGGAGAAGGTCCGCGCGAACTTCGGCGCCAACTACCCGCGGCTGGTGAAGCTGAAGGACCGCTACGATCCCGGCAACCTCTTCCGCCTGAACGCCAACGTCCAACCCACGTAAGAGGCACCGGGTTTGGCATCTGGGCATTTCAGCCGCAGAGCGGC
>JAEUQA010000045.1 GCA_016789845.1 Chromatiales bacterium | reverse complement strand
GGACACCGAGAGGCCGGCGTTGATGGCGGGCCGGATGCCGGCGTTGAAGAGGTCGGTTTCCAGGTAGATCTGGCCGTCGGTGATCGAGATCACGTTGGTCGGCACGAAGGCGGACACGTCGCCGGCCTGGGTCTCGATGATCGGCAGGGCCGTGAGCGAGCCGGTCTTGCCCTTGACCTTGCCGCCCGTGATCTTCTCCACGTACTCGGCATTCACGCGGGCCGCGCGCTCCAGCAGGCGGGAGTGCAGGTAGAACACGTCGCCGGGATACGCCTCGCGGCCCGGCGGGCGGCGGAGCAGCAGCGAGATCTGGCGGTAGGCCCAGGCCTGCTTGGTGAGATCGTCGTAGATGATCAGGGCGTCCTCGCCCTTGTCCCGGAAGTACTCGCCCATGGCGCAGCCGGCGTAGGGGGCCAGGTACCACATGGCGGGCGAGTCGGCGGCCGAGGCGGCCACGACGATGGTGTGGTCCATCGCGCCGAATTCCTCGAGCTTGCGCACCACGTTGGCGATGGAGGAGGCCTTCTGGCCGATCGCCACGTAGATGCACTTAATGCCGGTGCCCTTCTGGTTGATGATCGCGTCGACGGCGACGGCGGTCTTGCCGGTCTGGCGGTCGCCGATGATCAGCTCGCGCTGGCCGCGGCCGACGGGCACCATGGCGTCGATGGCCTTGAGGCCGGTCTGCACGGGCTGGTTGACGGACTGGCGGGTGATGACGCCCGGCGCCACCTTCTCGATGGGCGAGCGGCCGGCGGCCTGGATCGGGCCCTTGCCGTCGATGGGCTCGCCGAGGGCGTTGACGACGCGGCCGAGCAGGCCCTCGCCGACGGGCACCTCGAGGATTCGGCCGGTGGTCTTGACCTGGTCGCCTTCGGAGATGTGCTTGTAGTCGCCGAGCACCACCGCGCCGACCGAGTCGCTTTCCAGGTTCAGCGCCAGGCCAAACGTGTTCCTGGGGAACTCGAGCATCTCGCCGTACTGGGCGTCGGCCAGGCCGTGGATGCGGCAGATGCCGTCGGTCACGGCGATCACCGTGCCCACGTCCCGCGCTTCCGCGGCGCTTTCGAAGTTCTTGATGCGCTGCTTGAGCAGCTCGCTGATCTCGGAGGCCTTGAGTGCCATATGTAGTTCCTTGAACGCGCGTTCAGCGCGCTGGTTTCAGTCTAGGCGCGGAGCGCCGTGGCGAGTTTGTCCAAACCGGTGCGGACGGAGCCGTCGATGACGCGGTCGCCCACCTGCAGTCGCGCGCCGCCGATGAGCGTGGGGTCGAGCTGCACGGCAAGGCGGACCTGCCGGCCAAAACGCTTGTTGAGCGAGTCGATGATGCGCTTCTGCTGGTCGTCGCTGACGGCGGACGCGGAGGTGAGCACCACGTCGAGGGTCCGCTCGGCGTCAGCCTTCAGCACCTCGTAGCGGCCCAGGATGTCGGGCAGCGCGCCAAGCCGCTGGTTCTCGGCGAGCACCTTCAGGAAGCCGGCGCCCACCGACTTCGGGCCATCCCGGAGCAGGGCGAGGGCCGGGAGCTTCTCCCGGCAGATGCCGGCAATGGCATCGGCAACGGCATGGCCGTCGGCGCCCGGCTTGAAGAGGAAGCTGCCCACGTCGGGGGACGACGCGATCTCGGCGGCCAGCGCCAGGAATTGCGACCAGTCGCCCAGCTGGTTGTCGGTGCGGGCAATCTCGAAGACTGCCTGGGCATAGGGTCGTGCGGTGGTGCCGTGGTCGGCCATGGATGCTCTGTCCTGGTTCTGCCTGGCCTAGATCTGGGCGGCGAGCTTGTCGAGGAGGTCCTGGTGCGCGCGGGGATCGATTTCCCGCGCCAGGATCTTCTCGGCGCCGGCCACGGTGATCGCGGCCACCTGGGCCCGGAGTTCGTCCCGGGCGCGGTTGATCTGCTGGTCGATGTCCGCCTGGGCCGACTGCAGGATGCGCTCGCGCTCCTGGGTCGCACCCGCACGGGCTTCATCGACGATGCCGTTGGCGCGGGTCTGGGCCTGGTCGAGGATCGAGCGGGCCTGACCGCGCGCCTCCTCGACGATGGCCGTGATTCTCACCTGGGCGTCTTCCAGCGAGCGGGCGCCCTTGTCGGCGGCGGCGAGGCCGTCGGCGATCGTGGTGCGGCGCTCCTCGATGATTCCAAGGAGGGGCGGCCAGACGTACTTCATGCAGAACCATACGAACACGGCCATCGCAATGGCCTGCCCGATCAATGTGAGGTTGATATCCACCCTGCGACTCCTGACCCTCTTCGGGGGCGAACGGCCCGCTGCCCTCGCCCGACCAGCTGACTCAGCCGCCCATCGCCGTCTGGAGCTGGCCAACGAACGGATTTGCAAAGGCAAAGAACAAGGCAATGCCGACGCCGATCATGGCCACTGCATCGAGCAGCGCGACGACCAGAAACATCTTCGTCTGCAGCATGTTGGCCAGTTCAGGCTGCCGAGCGCAGCCTTCGAGGAACCGGCCGCCGAGCAGGCCCATGCCGATACCGACGCCCAGTGCGCCGAGACCGATCAGGATCGCCACGGCGATCGCGGTAAAGCCAATTACAGTTTCCATCGGTTACTCCTAACTCCGAATTATTGCGAACAAAATCAGTTAATGGTCGGACGTTCTCAGTGGTGCTCGTGGGCCTGGCTCAGGTACACGATGGTCAGCATCATGAATATGTAGGCTTGCAACGTGATGATCAGGATGTGAAAAACCGCCCAGCCGAAGTGCAGCGGCAACTGGTAGAGGCCGATCAGGGCGATCAGGATGAACATCAGCTCGCCCGCGTACATGTTGCCAAACAGTCGAAGCGCGAGGGACAGGGGCTTGGCCAGGAGGGCCACGCTCTCCAGGACAAGATTGAAGATCATCACGAGCGGCCAGAGCACCACCGGAACGCCCAGCGTCTTCGGATTCAGGGGGCTCATGGTCAGCTCACCAAAGAAGCCGCCCGCGCCCTTCACCCGGAAACTGTAGAAGAGAATGAGGGCGAAAACCGACAGGGACATGCCGAAGGTAACGTTGACGTCTGCGGTCGGCACTACGCGCAGGTACTCCGCGACGCCCGTGCTCTCAAACGCGTAGGGGAGAAAATCCACCGGGATGAGGTCCATGAGGTTCATCATGAAAACCCAGGTAACGATCGTTAGAGCCAGCGGAGCGATGAGGCGGTTGTGGCCCTGAAACGTGTTGCGAACGCTCCCGTCAACGAAGTCGACGACCAGTTCGACAAACGATTGCAGGCGCCCTGGCGTCCTGACGCTCGCCTTGACCGCCACCCGGCGGAAGAGCCAGCCCAGGAAGATGGCGAGCAGGATGGCGACAGCCATGGAGTCGACGTTGACGGCGAAGAAGTTTCCCGAACATTCGTTCCACACCCAGGCGCCACTTTCGTCCTTGCAGACCTGAAGGTGGGTGAGGTGATGCTGGATATACTCGGCTGACGTCTTTTCGCCTGCTACTGACATTCGCTACCTGCTGTCTCGCGCCCCCGCTGAGGGGTCTTCTTCCTGTGGTCGTTCGGCTGGTGCGTCCGGCAGGGGCCCGGTCGGCAGCCACGGATAGCCAGTACCCAGCGCCACCCAGTAAGCGATGAACGTGGCGGCGTAGCCTACGATCAGGGGCGCAAACTGTGGCCTCAGGATCCGGATGGCGAAGCTGAAGAGAGCCACCGTCAGGAGGATCTTCACGACTTCACTGATCCAGACCCCCCGGTAGAACCGGGCGGGATCTTCCGCCGCACTCACCCGGAACATCCGCATGGCCTGATACAGGCCCGCGACGATTCCGATTCCGCCGCCAAGCAAGGCAGACCACGCGGCGACCGGCCCGCCAAACATGCTGGCACCAGCGGCCACCACCAGGGTGATCACGCACTGCATGCCAGCCAGCCGGAATGCGGCCCGGCGCATTGGTCTGAACGCCCGCGATTTGCCCATTCGTAGCCCCGAGGATCTGCCCATCAGGGCGGGCGTGCAGCGAGGATACAAAAACGGCCTCTGCTCACCGGCTACCCGGTGGCATCAAGCCGGCGAAGTTTATTGATCTTGCGGCGTGCAATCAAGGCTGAAGAGGTGCCGGACCCTGGTTTTGTTAGTTGGGGGAATTGGGGACATGCCTAATTTCCCTCGGCTGCGACTGGCACGCCGGGCTGTCACGGGAAATTAGGCATGTCCCCAATTCCCCCCGTCAGGTGATGTGGCCGAGGATGCCGTCGAGCTCGTCGATGCTGTTGTAGCTCACGACCAGCTTGCCCTTGCCGCCGCGACCGTGCTGGATGGCCACCCGGGCCCCCAGCTTTTCCGCCAGCTCGTTCTCCAGGCGCCGGACATCGGGATCCGTGGACCGCCCCGGCCCATCGGCGGCCGGCTTCGACGGCCCTTCCAGCATGCGCTTGATCAGCCGCTCGGTTTCCCGGACCGACAGCCCCTTGGCGGCCACCAGCCGGGCCACCTCGGCCTGCATCCGGCCGTCGGTCAGGCCCAGCAGGGCCCGGGCGTGGCCCATCTCGATGGCCCGCTTCTGCAAAAGGTCCCGGGCCACCTCCCCCAGCTGGATCAGGCGGAGCAGGTTCGACACGGCCACCCGGGACCGGCCGATGGCCTCGGCGGCCTCCTCGTGGGTCAGGCCGAATTCGTCGATGAGCCGGCGGATGGACAGGGCCTCTTCCAGAGGATTCAGGTTCTCCCGCTGGATGTTCTCGATCAGCGCCATGGCGATGGCGGCGGAGTCCGGGATCTCCCGGACCACCACCGGGACGGACTGGAGGCCGGCCATCTGGGCGGCCCGCCAGCGCCGTTCGCCGGCCACGATCTCGTACCGGGGCGTGCCTCCGGGGCCCTTTTCCGCCAGGGGCCGGACGACGATGGGCTGGATCACCCCCTGGGCCCGGATGGAGGCGGCCAGGTCCTCCAGGGACTCCAGGTGCATGTCCAGGCGGGGCTGGTAGGCGCCCCGGACCAGCAGGTCCACGTCCAGGGTGGCCAGGCCCTCGCCGGTGGCCCGGGCGGGCGCGTCGGGGCCCGGCAGGTCGGCAACCGCCGCCGGCGTGGACGCCGACGGGCCCAGCAGGGCCTCAAGCCCGCGACCGAGGCCGGTACGTTTCGCCACCATCTGGGTTTCGCCTGCCGCCGGGGAAGGCCGGCATTCTAAACCGATTAGGCGGGACCCGACGGCGCCGCGTCGCCGCCCGGCGCCCCGCCCGGCGGCATCGGCCCGCGCAGCACTTCGCCCGCCAGCTCCATGTAGGCCTGGGCGCCCCGGGAGCCCTTGTCGTGCTGCAGGGCCGGCAGGCCGAAGCTCGGCGCCTCCGCCAGCCGCACGTTGCGGGGGATCACCGTGTTGTAGACCTTGTCCCGGAAGAGCTTCACCAGCTCCGCGGACACGTCCATCGCGAGCCGGTTCCGCGGGTCGAACATGGTCCGCAGCAGACCCTCGATGTTCAGCGCCGGGTTCACCGTGTTCCGCACCTGCTTGACCGTCTCCAGCAGGGACGACAGGCCCTCCAGCGCGTAGTACTCGCACTGGATCGGGATCAGCACGCCGTCCGCCGCCGTGAGCGCGTTGAGCGTCAGCATGTTGATGGTGGGCGGGCAGTCGATGAGGATGTAGTCGTACAGCCCCTTCACCGGCTCCAGGGCCTTCCGGAGGCGCATTTCCCGGCCGATTTCCTGCAGCAGCCGGATCTCCGCGGCCGTGAGGTCGGCGTTGGCCGGCAGCAGCGCGAAGCCCGCGCTGGTCACCGTGACGATCGTCTCGAGCGCCTGGGCCTCGCCCAGCAGCACCTCGCAGGTCGTGGCCTCCAGGGACTGCTTGTCGATGCCGCAGCCGGTGGTGGCGTTGCCCTGGGGGTCCAGGTCCACCAGCAGCACGCGCTTCTTGAGCTCCGCCAGCGACGCGGCCAGGTTCACCGACGTGGTGGTCTTGCCCACCCCGCCCTTCTGGTTGGTGATGGCGATGATGCGGCTCACTTGCGCACCACCTGGATGATGTGGCGCTCGGCATCCACGCCCGGGATCTTCACGGGCGTCACCGCCGCCAGCCGCCAGCCCTTCGGCAGCGCCCGGATCTCCTCCGCCGGCAGCCTGCCCTTCATGGCCAGCAACTGGCCGCCGGGCGCCACCACGCTTCCCGCGCGGCGGACGAAGTCCGGCAGCGAGGAGAGCGCGCGGCAGATGGCGGTGTCGTACAGGGGCACGGGCTTATGGTCCTCTATCCTCGCGTGCAGTGCCTCGGCATTCGCCAGCCCGAGATCGGCAATGGCCTGCTGGACGAAGCGGATCTTCTTCAGCGTGCCATCCACCAGCGTGAAGTGCCGGGCGGGCTCCGTCAGCGCGAGCGGGATGCCCGGCAGCCCCGCCCCGCAGCCCACGTCCACGATCCGCTGGCCCTTCAGGAACGGCCGGGCCGTCAGCGAGTCCAGGATGTGCAGCGGCACCATGTCCGCCAGCTCCCGGATCCCGGTCAGGTTGATGTTCTCGTTCCACTGGGCCAGGAGCCGCAGGTAACCGGCGAAGGCCGTGACCAGCGCGTCGTCCGCCGGGATGCCCAGCTCCGGCAACCCCTGCCGGAGCAGGTCTTCCACTATAGCCAAGGAATCTACCGCAGCCGGACCAGGCAGCGGCCGGTGATGGACCCGTCCACCCAGCCGTCCACGACCTCCAGCACCTGGTCCAGGGTGACTTCCCGGGTGGCGATCAGCCCCAGGTTCGTGGGCTTCAGGTCCCCGGCCAGGTGGCGCCAGATCTCGGCACGCAGCCCGAGAGGCACCTCCACGGAGTTGATGCCGAGCAGGCTCACGCCCCGGAGGATGAAGGGCATCACGGTGGTGTTCAGCTCCGGCCCCTGGGCCAGGCCGATGCTGGCGATGCTGCCGTAGGGCGCGACGGTGCGGGTGAGCCAGGCGAGCGTGGCGCCGCCCAGGTTGTCCACGGCACCGCCCCAGAGGACCTTCTCCAGGGGCTTGGTGCCGAGCTCCCGGCCCTTGAGATGAAATATTTCGCTGGCGCCGAGGCCCTTCAGGTAGTCGTCGGCAGTGGTCTTGCTGGTGACGGCCGTCACCTTGAAACCCAGGCCCGCGAGCAGCGCGATGGCCACGCTGCCCACCCCGCCGGTGGCGCCGGTGACCGCGACCGGGCCCATCCCGGGCTCCTGCCCCATCTGCTCCATGCGGTGGATGGCGAGGGCGGCGGTGAAGCCGGCGGTGCCGAGGCCCATGGCGGTGCGGGCGTCAATGCCGGGCGGCAGCTTGTTGACCCAGTCCGCTGGCACCCGGGCGTACTCCGCGAAACCGCCGTCGTGGGTCTCGCTCATGCCGCAGCCGTGGGCGGCCACGAGATCGCCGGGCTTCAGGCGCGGGTCTTCCGAGCTCACCACCGTGCCCGCGATGTCCACGCCGGCCACCAGCGGGAAGCGCCGGAGGATCCTGCCCTTGCCGGTGGTGGCGAGGGCGTCCTTGTAGTTGATGCTGCTGTACTCGCCCCGGATGACGACGTTGCCGGGCGCGAGGTCGTCGAGGGTCAGCTGCTCCAGGCGCGGGACGATCTTCCCGTCTTCCTGGTGCACGCGCAGCGCTCTGAAGGATTCCACGGCGCTGCTCCTGGAGCTTCGGTGGGCGATCGGGCCGGCGGGCTTACTCCGCCGTGGCGGTGTTCCTGGCGGTCTTGGGCCCGACGGCGTAGTGCACCGAGAACAGCCCGGACTGGGACGCGAAGTAGGTGGCGAGCTCCTGGATGTCCTGGGCCGTGAGGGGGGCGGCCATGCTGCCCATGACGGGATCCTTGCGGAGCCCGCCCTTGTATTCGTTGAGCGCGTGGACGAGGTAATCCTTGTGCTGGCCGGCCAGGGACGGCCAGTTGGCCGCGACGCTCACGCCGCCCTCCCCGTGGCAGGCGACGCAGGTGGCGGCCTTCTCCGGCGCGGTGCCGACGGTTGCCGACGCCTTCTGGATGGCGCCCTCGCTGACGAAGAACGCGGCGATGTCCTGCATGTCCTGGTCGGAGAGCGACACCGCCTGGGCGTGCATGGTCTTGTGGGGGCGCGTCTGGTTCCGGTAGCCCTGGAGCGCGAGCACGATGTAGTCGGCCGTCTGGCCGCCGAGCTTCGGCACCCGGTAGGAGGGGTAGGCGTTCCGGTAGCCGGGAATGCCATGGCAGCCCATGCAGGTGTCGGAGAGCACCTGGCCGCGGGCGGGGTCGCCGGCGGTGGCCGGTTCCTGGGCCATCACCGGGGTGGTGGCAATGGCGCCCGCCAGGGCGAGACTGAAAAAAACGGCCAACCGGTTGTTATGCATGGGACCTGACACTTGCAAGAGCGACGATTGATGGGCGTCGTGAGGGCCGCTATGGTAGTCAGAGCAGGCCCGGAATTCCAGACCGGAATTCCCGGCCGGTCAGGCAGTTCCCGCCGCCTCGCTGTGTCCCGGCAGACCAATAACAAGGAGTTTCCCGATGAGAATTCGTCCCGTCTGGCTTCCGGCGTGCCTGCTGCTGGCTGGCGTGGGCGGCTGGGGCACGGCCCTGGCGCAGGACATGGCGATGCGCACGCCGATGCAGATGCCCCGCACCATCTCGGTGTCCGGCTCCGGCACCATCGACGCCACCCCGGACATCGCCCGGCTGTCCCTCGCCGTGCAGCGCCGGAACGCGAGCATGCAGGTGGCCCGGGACGAGACGGTCCGCGTGTCCAAGGCCTTCCTCGCCCTGTGCAAGAAGCTCGGCATCCCCGAGAACAAGATCCGCACCTCCGGCCTGACCATCCAGCCCGAGTACCGCTGGAACGAGAAGGAGAACCAGCAGGTCTTCATCGGCTACTTCGTCCAGCGCCAGCTGCAGGTGGAGATCAACGACCTGGACAAGCTCGGCAACGTGATCGAGGGCGCGATCGACGCGGGGGTGAACGAGGTGTCGCCGCCGGCGCTCGACAGCAGCAAGGCGAAGGAGCTGAACCGGGATGCGTTGGCTGCTGCCACCGCTGACGCGAAGGCGAATGCGGAGAGGATTGCTTCGAGCCTGGGGGTGAAGCTGGGTTCGGTCAGGACAGTTGTGGCCGGTGGATCGATGCCGCCGCCGATGCCCATGCAGGAGGTGCGGATGATGTCTGCGGCGCCGATGGCGGATATGGCCGGGAAGGCGGCGAATTATGTGCCGGGGGAGATCAGCTTCGAGAGCCGGGTGGATGCGACCTTTGATGTGATCGCGCCGTAGGAGCGGCTTCAGCCGCGACCCTAAAAGAAAATGTGGGCCCTTTTCTCGCGGATGTCTCCTACGACGTCGCTTCTCCCGCAAGTGATGGCTAACCCCTCGCGCACGCAGAGCGCCAACGCCGGGCCGGTGGCCTGCCGTCGCCTCCCGCTTAGTTCGAACGTTAAGGCTTCCGTATGGCGCTGACATTATTCGGATTCCATGATCGGCCGCATGACTTCGCTGTCACGAAAGTAGACGCCGCCTTGGAGGATTGCGCTTTTCTGTTGGACTTCACGCGCCCGCTCGAAAGGATTCGCTGGGTCGGAGTTAGAAATCGATGGCTCGGTTTTTCAGTAGGCCTTCTCGTTCCTGTCGTGCACCAAGGAGAGGAGAAAGGCGTGTACGTAATTGGCATAAGTAGAGGCGAGCCCTACTTCGAAGATGTTCCGACCCTTTGGCGCCAACACTATGGCGAGAAGCGAACTATAAGGTCCGCGCCAGTCGATGACCTCCAGATCAGCGCCGATTTTGCGAATCACTTTCCGCAAGACTGCAAATGAGCGCCAAAAATCACTTCGAGAGGGACGCACCGACAGCAAGCTTCGCTTGCTGTCGGTGCGTCCCTCAAGCTGGGCGTTAGCTGCGTTGATATGGCGGCAGACATTCCTTTGGAGAGGCGGTTATCCCAGTCAGCGCAGCTCGCCAAACGAGCAGCAATATTTCACGATATTTGGTTCTACTACGAGGGAGCGAACACCCGATCCTCAATCCTTGACACTATGCAGAACTACTCCGAGTTCTTTCGCTTCGATGCGCACGCGCATTTCATTGCGCTGGTGGTGCACCTGTATGCCTTGTTCGAATCCCGAAGTAACACCATCAATTTCCCATCATTGGTTCGAGAAGCCGAACGATCTGAGGTGTTCTCAGCCGAGGCAATAATTAAGGCCAAAGGCATTCTGGCTATCGCTGAACCACTTTTCACCAAAGTTAGCATTCTTCGGAATAATCTCTTCGGCCACAGGAGTGCTCATCTCTCCTACAAAGAGGCCTTTACCAAGGCAGCGATCAGCCCGGATCAGCTCCGCGAGTTGGCGGCGTACGGGCTGCAAATAGCTAATTTGCTACTTAACGCGCGAGGACTAGCTGAGCAGGAATTCCACAGCCTTTCGTTAGAGCACACAAAGAGATTGCTGAGTGATCTCAAAGCCAGCTAGCCAATCGCTTCGGCACTGTGTCGTGCGTGGGCGCCACGAGTTGGGCGTCGGCCGCGGCCAATGAGCTCAAGCGTTTCGCATACTCAGTAGTCATCTCTCGCCGCATATCAACGTAAGAGGATCATCCGTGGCAACCCCAAAGGGATTCCGGGCTCAGCAGTTTCCCGTTAACACGACGGACAATGTGCACGTCTACAGCGATGAAACGCATATCTGGCTTCAGCTGCGCCGGGACGTTCCTACGGAGCAGGATGTTGGTCGATCCTCCTTCAAGGTGGCGATCTGTCTCACCCCAGGTACCGCACACAAGCTCGGCCTAGAGCTGATCAACATCGCGGACCGAAACAAGGAGAAGCAGAAGGCGAAGGCAGCGGCGGGGAGCAAGGCGGGGAAAGGGAAGGCGGGTAGCCCCTAGATGGCTTGCTCAGCATGACCCCGGCTCACCTAACCCTCCACCACTTCCCCGCCTCCCGCAGCGCCCGCGCCAGGTGGATGCTCCACGAAGTCGTCGGCAACAACTTCGAAGTCTCCCGCGTCGCCCTCTACGACGGCGCCCAGTACAGCGACGAGTTCCTGCGCCTCAATCCCAACCACGCCGTGCCGGTGCTGGAGATCACCTGGGACAACGGCACGGTCCAGCGCGTGATCGAAAGCGGCGCCATTGTGGCCTTCCTGGCCGACGCCTACCCCGCCGCCGGGCTGGCGCCAACCCCCGCACCCTCACCCGAACGGGCGGACTACCTGCAGATGCTGCATTTCGGGTCCACCTGGATGGACATGATGCTCTGGCAGGTGCGCATCCACGAGCATGTGCTCCCCGCCGACCAGCGGGACGACCGGACCATCGCCCGCTACCGGCACAAGTTCACGACCGAGGCCGAGCCCCAGGTGGCGGAACGCCTCGCCCGGACACCCTTTATCTGCGGCGACCGGTTCACGGCGGCCGACTGCGTCGTCGGGCACTCGGTGATCTGGGCCCGGGGCTACGGCCTGTGCCGGGACGACGTGTTCAAGGCGTATGTCGGCCGGCTGGCCCAGCGGCCTGCCTTCGCGGCGGCGTTTGCGGATGCGCGGGAGTTCGAGAAGCAGGTGCCGCAGGATCGGGAGCTGGTGAGGCGGTTTACGGGGTAGGTCAGGCCGAAGGCACCTGTCGGGCAGCTCATTTCTCGGCACTTCCATCAGTTTTACTCAATGCGGCATCCCCCTGACCCGGGCACGATGCTCACACTCCAGCCAGTACCTTGCCGCGGTCATACCCCAGTGATACCGTGCCCCCATGAAGATCGCCATCTCCGTTCCCGATCCCGTCTTTCAGGCGGGCGAGCATCTGGCGCAGCAGCTGAAGCTCTCGAGGAGCCAGCTTTACAGCGACGCGCTGGCGGCGTACCTCTCCTCCCGCGGCGCGACAGAGGTCACCGCCCGGCTCGATGCGGTTTATGGCGCAACCGAGTCAACGCTGGATCCCGGCCTGGCCCGGGCGCAGAGCCAAGCCCTCGGCGATGAAGCGTGGTGAGATCTGGTGGGCGGCGCTGCCGCCGCCGAGCGGCTCCGGGCCGGGGTATCGCCGCCCGGTCGTGATCGTTCAGTCCAACCCGTTCAACGACAGCCGGATTGCCACGGTGGTCGTTGCGGTGATCACCTCCAACCTGGCACTGGCGGAGGCGCCCGGGAATGTGCGCCTCGGCAAGTCGGACTCCGGGCTTTCCAGGCCGTCGGTGGTCAATGTCTCCCAGGTCGCGACCCTCGACAGGCGGCTGCTCTTGAAACGTGTGCGGCCGCTCGCGGGTGATGCGATCCGGCGGGTCGATGAGGGCCTGCGGCTGGTGCTGGGGCTTTGAGAGTTTCTATCGACACTGTCAATAGAGTGACTTATACAACCAATTGTTATTGTTGAATATCTGACCACCTCCGTCGACTGAACCCTGCGAGCGAAGATCAACGCGCCGAGATTATTCGCGCCAGCTCCCGGTTCGACGTCCCCAGCGCCAGCAGCGACCGCACCAGCAGGTCCAGCGACACGGACGGGTCACCCGACTCCATCTTCGCGACCCGTGACTGGCTCGACTCCAGGGTCTTCGCGAGCGCCGTCTGGCTGATGCCCTTGGCAGTGCGGCGCGCCCGCAGGCCGTCGGCAAGCTTCAGCCGGAGTTCGATGTAGGCGGCTTCCTCGTCGGTCAGGCCGAGGAACTCCTTTACGGTGCCGACCTTCCAGCCGCGGGCTTCAAGCCGCTTCCGTTTATCCGCTCTCATCGTCGTACTCCCTTAGCCGCCGTTGGCAGGACGTTATGGTCTGCCTGGGTGTGGTGGCGGTCTTCTTGGCACAGACCTCGAGGATCAGGACAGCATCGGGGTCCACCCGGCAAAAGATCCGCCAGGTCACATCTGCATCCATGACCCGCAACTCCTGGCACCGCTTGCCGATCCGGGGCATGGGCCGCGACTGCGGCATGGCCAGCAACTCGCCGCGCTGGAGGCGGCGGAGGAGAAAACCCGCCTCCCGTCTCGCCTCCGCCGAGAAAGGTGGAGTCCTGATTTCCCCGTGCAGCCATATGAGGGGCCGGTCTTCTGCACTGGCGGAAGAGTCTATGTCAGGACTGACATAGGTGCAACGACGGGTGTCACGGTGCTTCACACCGCGATGGTTCAACCGGCAAAGATCGCCGTCTACAGCACAATTCGGAGGATTTGCTGGAGAAAGTGGCGGTTATCGTCCGGTCTCCTCACCACCTACCCGCCAGCATGCCACGCTCGACTTGTCCCTCGTCAACAGCACCGGCTCCTCCTCGCCGCACCGCCCAAACACCACCGGGCAGCGCGTCCGGAACGCACACCCTCCCGGCGGCGCCAGCGGCGACGGCACCTCCCCCTTAGCCAGCGCCTTCACCCGGGTCTTCTCCAGCCGCGGGTCCGGGATGGGCACGGCGGCCATCAGCGCCCGGGTGTAGGGGTGCTGCGGGTTGCGGTAGAGGTCATCGGCATCCGCCAGCTCCATCACCTTGCCCAGGTACATCACCAGCACCCGGTGGGAGAGCCGGCGCACCACGGCCAGGTCGTGGGAGATGAAGATCAGCGCGAGGCCGAGGCGCGCCTGCAGCTCCAGCAGGAGGGAGACGATCTGGGCCTGGACGGTCACGTCCAGGGCGCTCACCGCTTCGTCGCAGACCAGCAGCTTCGGTTTCAGGATCAGCGCCCGGGCGATCCCCACCCGCTGGCACTGGCCGCCCGAGAACTGGTGGGGGTAGCGGTTGCGCCACTCCGGGTCCAGGCCCACCTGAAGCATCGCCTCGCTCACCCGGGCGGTGAGTTCGGCGTTGCTCAGCGACGGCTCGAACACCTGCAGCGGCTCCGCGATGGTTTCGCCCACCGTCATCCGCGGATCCAGGGCGGCGAGCGGATCCTGGAACACCAGCTGCATGTCACGGCGGGACTCCCGCACTTCGTCCTCGGGGAGCCGGGCCAGCTCCCTACCGAGCAGGCACACCCTGCCGCTGGTGGGGCGGACGAGCCGCAGCACCGCCCTGGCCAGGGTGGACTTGCCGGAGCCGGACTCGCCGACCACGCCCAGGGTTTCGCCGGGGCGGAGCTCCAGGGTCACGCCGTCCAGCGCGCGCAGGATCCGGGGTTTGGTGAACAGGCCCGGCTGTTCCACCGGATAGTGGACGGCCAGGTCGTTCACCTGCAGCACCGGGCCGGAGTTTCCGAAGCGAAGCACCGGCACCTCTTGGGTGTCGAGGCGGGGGACTGCCGCGAGTAACTCTCTGGCGTAGGCGGTCCTCGGGTTGTGGAAGCAGTCGTCGATGGGCCCCTGCTCCTGGCACTCGCCGTTCTTCATCACCAGCAGCCGGTCGCAGGTGCCGGCGGCGACGCCCAGGTCGTGGGTGATCAGCAGGATGGCGGTGCCGAAGCTCGCGCGGAGCTCCGCCATCAGCGCCAGGATCTGGGCCTGCACGGTCACGTCCAGGGCGGTGGTGGGCTCGTCGGCGATCAGCAGCGCGGGCCGGCAGAGCAGCGCGGTCGCGATCATCACCCGCTGGCGCATGCCGCCGGAGAGCTCGTGGGGGTACATGGTCAGGCGCGAGGCCGGGTCGGTGATGTGCACGGCTTCCAGCAGTCGGGTGCACTCGGCTGTGGCGGCGGCGCCCTTGAGGCCCCGGTGCTCCCTCAGCACCAGGCCCATCTGGGCGCCGATGGTCAGGTAGGGATTCAGGGAGGTCATGGGGTCCTGGAACACCATGGCGATCCGGTCGCCGCGGATCTCCCGCAGGGCGGACTCCCTGAGGCCCACCAGCTCCGTGCCCTCGAAGCGGATGCTCCCGGACACCCGGCCGTTGTCCGCCATCAGGCCCAGCACCGCCATGGCCGCCTGGGTCTTGCCGGAGCCGGACTCGCCCACGATGCCCAGCACCTCGCCGGGCCTGAGCTGGAAGGACAGGTCCTTCACCGCGTGCACGGGGCCGTCCCGGGTCGCGAAGGACACGTTGAGGCCGTCCACCTCGAGGAGCGCCTTGCCGGGACCTGGGCTCATCGGCCGCTCCGGTCCCGGGGGTCCAGCGCGTCCCGCAGGCCGTCGCCCAGGTAGTTGAAGCAGAACAGGGTGATGGCCAGGAACACGGCGGGGAACACCAGCATCCAGGGCGCGTTCTCCATGTCCAGCGCGCCGTCGCTCACCATCACGCCCCAGGAGGTCATGGGCTCCTGCACGCCCAGGCCCAGGAAGCTCAGGAAGGACTCCACCAGGATCACCTGGGGGATGGTGAGGGTCACGTAGATCACCACCACGCCCAGCAGGTTCGGAACGATGTGTTTCAGGATGATCCGACCCGGGCGCACGCCGGACACCCGGGCCGCCTCGATGAACTCCCGCTGCTTCAGGCCCAGGGTCTGGCCCCGGACGATGCGGGCCATGTCCAGCCAGTTGATGGCCCCGATGGCCACGAAGATCAGCAGGATGTTCCGGCCGAAGAGCACCATCAGCAGGATCACGAGGAACATGAACGGCAACGCGTAGAGGATGTCCACGATGCGCATCATCACCCGGTCCACGCGCCCGCCCAGGAAGCCGGCGGTGGCGCCCCAGGCGATGCCGATGACCAGGCTCACCAGCGTGGAGACGATGCCCACCAGCAGGGACATGCGGCCGCCCATCAGGGTGCGGGTGAACATGTCGCGGCCGAGGGAGTCGGTGCCGAAGAGGTGGCCGCCCGCCAGACCACCGGCGAGCGACGGGGGTACGGCGATCTCGTCCCAGTTGGGCTTGTCGTAGCGGTAGTCGCTCAGGGAGGGGCCGGCGAGGACGAGCAGCACCAGGAGGCCGAGGATGACGGCGGCGGTCATCGCCGCGCGGTTCTGGCGGAGGGTGAGCCAGGCGTCGGACCAGAGGCTTCTTGGAGCCTCGGGAATGGTCGCGCCTGACGGCGCTCCTACAGGTGCTGTAGGAGCGGCTTCAGCCGCGACCCGGGCCGCGTCGTCGCTCATTCCCGCGACCTCGGGTCGAGCCAGCCGTAGGCCAGGTCCACGAGGAAGTTGAAGAGGATGATCAGGGCACCGTAGAAGACCACGATGCCGAGCACGAGGGTGTAGTCCCGGTTCAGCGCGCCGGTGACGAAGTAGCGGCCGAGGCCGGGCAGGCCGAAGATCGTCTCGATCACCACCGAGCCGGTGATGAGGCCGGCGGTGGCGGGGCCCAGGTAGGAGATCACGGGGATCAGCGCGGGCTTCAGCGCGTGGCGGAGCAGGATCGTGCGGGTGGGCAGGCCCTGGGCCCGGGCCGTGCGGATGTAGTTGCTGCGCAGGACCTCGATCATGCTGCCCCGGGTGAGCCGGGCGATGTAGGCCACCTGGGTCAGCGCCAGCGTGAACACCGGCAGCACCAGGTTCTTCCAGCCGCCATCCAAGAGGCTGGCTTCACCCAGCCCGCCCGCCGGCAGCCAGCCGAGGTACACGGCGAACACCAGCACCAGCAATGGAGCCAGCACGAAGTTGGGCACCGAGATGCCGGTCATCGCCACCGCCATGGTGCCGTAGTCGGCGGGTTTGTTCTGGCGCAGCGCCGCGACACTGCCCAGCGCCACGCCGCCGAACACGGCGATGAGCATGGCGAAGCCGCCCAGCTGCAGCGACACGGGGAAACCGCTGGCGATGAGCTCGGTGACCGTCCGGTCCCGGTACTGGAAGGACGGGCCGAAGTCCCCCTGGGCCAGGTTCCACAGGTAGCGGCCGAACTGCTGGTAGAGGGGCTCGTCCAGGTGGTACGCGGCCCGCAGGTTCGCCTCCACCTCCGGCGCCAGCCGCTTCTCGCTGTCGAAGGGGCCGCCCGGCGCCATCCGCATCATGAAGAAGGTGACGGCGATGAGGATGAGGAGCGTCGGGATCGACTCCAGCAGGCGGCGTAGGAAGAGGCGCAACACGGATTGTCAGTGCTTCAGGATGCGAAAGTGGCGGGTGTGGTGGTGGTCCATGATGTTGCTCGCATAGCCCGCCACCCAGGGTTTCACCATCTGCTTGCTCACGTAGTAGTAGATGGGCAGCACGGGCATGTCGTCCAGCATGATCCGCTCCGCCTCTTCGAGCAGCGCCATGCGCGCCGCCGGGTCCGCCTCCCGGGACGCCTGGAGCAGCAGCCCGTCGTAGCGCGGGTTGTTGTAGGCCATGTCATTCAGGCCGTGCTTCGACTCCAGGATCTCGGCGAAGGTGTAGGGATCGTTGTAGTCGCCGACCCAGCCGTAGCGGAACACCTGGGTATCGATCTTCGTGCGGCGGGTCTGCAGGAACACCTGCCACTCCTGGTTCAGGATCTCCGTCTCCACGCCCAGCACGTCCCGCCACATGGCGGCCATGGCCACCGCCAGGCGCCGGTGGTTGATCTCGGTGTTGTGGAGGAGCTGCACCCGGAGCGGCTTCTCCGCCGAGTAGCCGGCCTCGGCGTAGAGGCGGCGGGCCTCGGCGTCGCGCTCTTCCTGGGTCCAGGTGGCCCACACGGGCTGCTGGTTTTTGTAGCCGGTCACGGGCGGCACCCAGCCGTAGGCGGCGATCTCGCCGGCGCCGGTGATCTTGCCGACGAGGATGTCCCGGTCCAGGGCCATGGCCAGCGCCTTGCGGAGCGGGACGTTGTCCTTGAACGGCGGCTGGCTGGTGTTGAAGCCGTAGACGTAGCTGCCCAGATAGGGCGCGATGTGCAGCTCGTCGGGCAGGTTCTTCTTCAGCCAGGGAATCTGCCGGTTCGGCACGGTCTCGGTCATGTCGAACTCGTTGGCCCGGTAGCGGTTCAGCTCCGACTCCGCGTTCTCCACCGGGTAGTACCAGACCTCGTTGATGGTGGTCTGGTCGTTCTCCCGGTAGTGGACGTTCCGCACCAGCTGGATGTGGGACTGCACCTTCCAGGCGTTGAGCCGGTAGGCGCCGTTGCTCACCAGGTTGCCCGGCCGGGCGAACTTGTCGCCGAACTTCTCCACCGACGGCCGGTGCACGGCGTAGGTGCTGGAGTGGGTCAGCAGGCCGAGCAGGTAGGGCGTCGGCGAGTGCAGGCGGATCTCCAGGGTGCGGGGGTCGATGGCGCGGACGCCCAGCTGCTCCGGCGGCAGCTGGCCGTTGACCACGGCTTCCGCGTTGTCGATGGGGTAGAGGATCGCGGAGTACTCGGACAGGGTGGCCGGGTCGGCGCTCCGGCGCAGGCCGAAGGCGAAATCCTCGGCCACCACGGGATCGCCGTTGCTCCAGCGGCCATTGGGCTGCAGCCGGAAGGTGTAGACGCGCCCATCGTCGCTGATGGTCCAGCTCGCGGCGGCGCCGGGGATCAGCGTCCCGTCGGCGGCCTCGGTGACGAGGCCCTCGAAGAGGTCCCGGAGCACGTTGGAGGCGGTCACGCCCTCGGCCCGGTGGGGATCCAGCGTTTCCGGCTCGGTGCCGTTGCCCTTGCGGAGGATCTGTTCGGCGGCCAGCTCCTGGCCCGTCGCGCCGCCCACCACGACCTTCCTGGGCACCGGCAGGTTGGCCTGGTCGCCGGGGCGGCTGCAGCCGGCGGCCAGCGCCAGGGCCAGCAGCAGCCAGCCGAGCCGGCTAGGCACTCGCCTGGCTCGCCCGCCGGCGCCGCTTCTGCAGATGCACGAGCAGGAGGGACACGGCCACCGGCGTCACGCCGGGAATGCGTGACGCCTGCCCCACCGTGGCCGGCCGCTGGCGGGAGAGCTTCTGGCGGATCTCGTGGGACAGGCCGTGGATGGCGGCGTAGTCCAGGTCGTCGGGCAGCGGCAGTTCGTCGGTGCCCCGGCTCCGCTCGATCTCGTCCTGCTGGCGGCGCAGGTAGCCGGCGTAGCGGGCCTCGATCTCCACCTGGGCGACGATCTGCCCGGTGAGCTCGGGGTACTCGTCGGGCGGCGTGGCCCGCGGGCCGACCCGGTCGAGGGCGGTGACACCGGCGTAGTCCATGTCGGGGCGCTTCAGCAGCTCCAGCGCGCGCTGTTCCCGGCGCAGGGCGGGCTCCAGGATCACGTCCGCCGGCTGGATTACGATGCCGGCGAGGCGGCCGCGCTCGGCCGCGATGGCCTCCTGCTTGGCGCTGAACACCTGCCAGCGCCGCTCGTCCACCAGCCCCAGCCGGCGGCCCGTGGGCGTGAGGCGGGCATCGGCGTTGTCCTCCCGGAGCAGCAGGCGGTGCTCGGCGCGGCTGGTGAACATCCGGTAGGGCTCCGTGGTGCCCCGGGTGACGAGGTCGTCCACCAGCACGCCGAGATAGGCCTCGTCACGGCGGGGGGACCAGTGTTCCTCGCCGAGCGTCGAGAGGCCGGCGTCGGCGCTCCGCGCCGCCAAACCAGCATTGATGCCGGCGATCAGCCCCTGGGCGGCGGCCTCCTCGTAGCCCGTGGTGCCGTTGATCTGGCCGGCAAACCAGAGGCCCTGGAGGCTCTTCGTCTCCAGCGTGGACTTGAGGCCCCGCGGGTCGAAGTAGTCGTACTCGATGGCGTAGCCCGGCCGCGTGAGGTGGGCATTCTCGAAGCCCGGGATCGTGCGGACGAAGGCCTGCTGCACGTCGTAGGGCAGGCTCGTGGAGATGCCGTTCGGGTACAGCTCCGTCGAGTCGAGACCCTCGGGCTCCACGAAGATCTGGTGGGAGTCCTTGTCGGCGAAGCGGACGATCTTGTCCTCCACCGACGGGCAGTAGCGGGGGCCCACGCCCTCGATGACGCCCGTGTACATGGGCGAGCGGTCCAGCGCGTTCCGGATCAGGTCGTGGGTTTCGGCCGTGGTGCGGGTGAGGTGGCAGGGCACCTGGCGCGGGTGATCGGCGCGGCGGCCGAGGAAGGAGAACACGGGACGCGGGTCGTCGCCGTGCTGGACGGTCATCACGCTGAAGTCCACGGAGCGCGCGTCGATCCGGGGCGGGGTGCCGGTCTTCAGGCGGCCCACGTCGAAGGGCAGCTCCCGCAGGCGCGCGGCGAGGCCGATGGAGGCCGGATCGCCGGCGCGGCCGCCGGAATGGCTGGTGAGGCCCACGTGGATACGGCCAGCCAGGAAGGTGCCGACGGTGAGCACCACGGCGCGCGCGTTGAAGCGCAGGCCGGACTGGGTGACGACGCCGGTGACGCGCCCGCCCTCCACGACGAGGTCCTCCACGCCCTGCTGGAAGAGCTGCAGGTTCGGCTGGGCGTCGAGGAGCGCCCGGATCGCCTGCCGGTAGAGCGCGCGGTCCGCCTGGGCGCGGGTGGCGCGCACCGCCGGGCCCTTGCTGGCGTTGAGGGTGCGGAAGTGGATGCCGGCCCGGTCGGCGGCGACGGCCATCAGGCCGCCGAGTGCGTCGATCTCCTTCGCCAGGTGGCCCTTGCCGATGCCGCCGATGGCCGGGTTGCAGCTCATCTGGCCGACGGTTTCCAGGTTCTGGGTGAGCAGGAGCGTGCGGGCGCCCAGGCGCGCCGCGGCTGCGGCGGCCTCGGTGCCGGCGTGGCCGCCGCCGACCACGATCACGTCGAAGGTGTTGGTGCTGCTCATCTCGCTCGGTCGTTCATTCTAAGGCCGGCCGCCCTGACGCGTTATGGCAAGAAAATTCCCCGGAAGCGCGTCACGGTTTGGCCCGGGCCAGTGTGCCAGCATCCTGCTCAATAAGGACGGACGGCCGCCCCGGCAAAGGGGGCGCGACCTGACCGCCGACCAGAACAAGAACAACAAGAGTCGCCTGCCATGCACGAGTCCCCTGCCACCAGGCCGTCCGCTGCCGGGAATCCGCCCTCCGCCAAGAGCGTTCGGGTCGCGCTCGAACAGCGCACCGCCGTGCTGTACACCGTGTGGGCAGTGGTCGCGGGCCTGGCCCACGCGGCGGGCGCCGTCCCGTTGCCGCCCGGGGCCGGCCTGGTCCTCGTCCTGGGCAGCGTACTGACCCTCGGGCTCTTTACGTTCGTCCCACGCCGCCCGACCGCCGGGCGGCCGGCGGGCGACAGCACGCTGGTCGCAGGCCAGTCGCTGATGGGAATCGCCTGGGCCACGCTGTACATCTGGTTTGCAGGCCCCTCGGCGGGTGCCGCGGTGCTGGGCGTTGGCATGTACCTGTCGGCCATTGCCCTGGCCCTGCCGGGCACCAGCCTGCCCGTGCTCGGTCGTCTGATGGTCGCCGCGGGGCTGGCGAGCCTGGCCACGCCGTTGTTGCAGCAGCCCGGGCTGGCTGACGTCGGCCTGCTGACGGCGCTGCTGCCCAGCCTCGTGCTGGTCGTGCTGCTCACGGCCATGCACCTGGCGGCGCGCACCCTGGCGGGCGCCCGGGAGCAGCTGCAGGCGCGCAACGCGGAGCTGCAGGCCGGGATCGAGCGCATCGCCCGCCGGGCGGAGCGGGACCATCTGACGAATTCCTACAACCGGCAGTCGATCCTCGAGATGGTGGGGCGGGAGAAGGCCCGGGCCGACCGGAGCGGCGAGTCGCTGTGCGTCTGCCTGCTGGACATCGACCACTTCAAGGACATGAACGACCGCTACGGCCACCAGGCCGGTGACCGGATCCTGGCGGCGTTTGCGCGGCGGGTGCGGGGCGCGCTGCGGACCATGGACGTGCTGAACAGCGGCGGCGTACCTACCGCGACCGTCACGGAGCAGATCGGGCCGGCGGGGCGGAGCGCCCTCGGCCGGGTGGGTGGCGAGGAGTTCATCGTGCTGCTGCCGGACACGTCGCTGCGGGGCGCGCTCCGGTGCGCCGAGCGGGTCCGGAAGGCGGTGGTGCGCCGGCCCTTCGACGGGCTGCACCAGGTGACGGTGTCCATCGGCATCGCGGAGTACCGGCCCGGCGAGACCGTGTCGAGCCTCATCGGCCGGGCCGACCAGGCGCTCTACGGCGCCAAGCACGCCGGCCGCAACCGGGTGCACTGCGCCACCACCGACGGCGGCCCAAACGCCATCGTGATGCCCGACCTGATAAAAGGCGCCGGACCTTAAAGAAAAGGTACCGAAAGAAAAGGTACCGGACACTTAGTTATTGTTTGCTTAGTTACTGGACCATCGGTTTCCGGCGGCGCAATAACTAAGCAAACAATAACTAAGTGTCCGGTACCTTTCAGAATTCGGCGCGGTCGACGGTGGCTTGCTCCTTGAGCTGGACCGCCAGCGACTCGCCCAGGTAGCGGTCGATGAGCCAGTGCACCCCGTAGATCACGGGGGTCATCGCCAGTGCGGCCAGGAACTTGTAGGCGTAGTTCACCGTGCCAATGGCCAGGAACTGGTTCAGCGGCCACTGCTGGGGACCCAGGACGAAGGCGATGTAGAGCACCACGAAGCTGTCGACGAACTGGGACACGAGGGTCGACCCGGTGGCCCGTAGCCAGATCATGCGCTCCCCCGTCACCTGCCGGATCCGGTGAAAGATGGACACGTCCAGCAGCTGCCCGATCAGGAACGCCACCAGCGACCCGACGATCACCCACATTCCCTGCCCGTAGATCGCCGCGAAGGCCACCTGCAGGTTGTCCACGCCCTGGGGCTGGAAGGACGTCACCCACCAGTCCGCCGGCGCCAGCTGGATGACGATGAAGGCGATCACGAAGGCATAGGAAATCAGCGCCACCGCGAGGAAGGTCAGGAACCGCACCCCGTTCCGCCCGTAGTACTCGTTCACCACGTCCGTCATCACGAACACCACCGGCCAGAGGATCACCCCCGCCGTGAAGTTCAGCGTGCCGGTCTGGCCGAAGAGCGACCAGTTGAAGGGCTCGAGCCCCAGGGTCGTCTCCACCGCGAAGATCTTGATGCCGATGAACTCGGCGAGGATCGCGTTGGCCACGAAGATGCCGGCCAGGACGACGAAGAGCCGGGCGGCGCGGTGGGTCGTGACGTTCATGGGGACCTAGCGTATCCGGCGGCGGCCGAAAAGTAGATATGATCGACGCGACATGACCGACCAGCCCTTTCTGCCGGCCGTCAGGGAACAGTACGAGAGCTTCCCGTACCCTCCGCGCGATCCAGCCGATGAACTGCGCCGGCTCGTCCACTCCGTTCCAGCCAGCCTGCTGGCCATCAATCACCACTGCTTCAATGGCAGGAGGGACTTCCGCTCGGGGTTCCGGGTACTGGTGGCCGGCGGTGGTACGGGCGACGCAGTCATCTTCCTGGCAGAGCAGCTCCGTCACTACGACGCCGAAGTGGTGTATCTCGACATGTCGCTTGCCTCGCGGCAAGTGGCCGAGGCGCGCGCCCGCGTCCGCAAGCTCACCAACATCACCTGGGTCACGGCGTCCATCATGGAGTTGCCACGGCTCGGCTTCGGTCCCTTCGATTACATCGAGTGCGCCGGCGTGCTGCATCACCTGGAATCCACCGAAGCCGGGCTCGCCGTGCTCAATGCCGTGCTCCGGGATGACGGCGCCATCTTTCTCATGCTCTACGGCAAGTACGGCCGTCAGGCCATCTATGACATGCAGGCATTGCTCAGAAATTACCTGCCCCTCGACGCCAGCATGGCGGAGAAGGTTCGCCTCACCCGGGAGTTGCTCGCGGCATTGCCCGCGTCCAACAGCTTCGTCCGGGACCTGGACGCCTCGGGCTGGGAAATTTCCACAGAGGGCTTTGGCGACGCGGGCCTCTACGACCTTCTGCTCCACACCCAGGACCGCTGCTTCGATGTGCCGGGCGTCTACGCCCTGGCCGGGTCAGCGGGTTTACACCTCCAGGGCTGGGCCTGGCGCGCCGCCGACTACGAGCCAGCGAACCTCGTCACTGATCCCGAGGTACGGGAGCGGGTGGCGCAACTAGACCTGCCCCGCCGGCACGCCCTCGCGGAGCTGTTCATCGGCAACATGCGCACCCACGAGTTCTTCCTCGCGCGACAGCCAGGCCGCGGGGCCAGCCTCCAGGACGAAGGCTGCGCTCTCCGCTCCTACGGCGCGCTGTTGTTCGCTGCTTCCCGGCTGGCGGAGGAGATGGTCCCCGGTCCCGGGCGGGTCCTGCGCTTCGAGGATCGCGGCGTCACGCTCGACATTCCCTGCACACCCATCTCGAAGGTGATCTATGCCCACATGGATGGGCGGACGTCGATCCGGGACCTGCGCGGGAAGATCGCGCAGGCGGTCTCTGGCGCGACACCGGAGGCGATAGACCAGGAGCTGCAATCCATCTACGGTCAGCTCCATCCGCGCGGGTGCCTGTACCTGATCAGGGCCGGCGATTACGGGACTACTGTGCCCGACTACGAACGGCTGTTCACGACCAGGCCCCAGTAGCGGGCGCGGCGCTCCAGGTCCAGAATGGCGGGAGCACCTGAACATTTACAACACCAGGGCCTACACCGCCACCAGCGCTACCTCTCCCCTGGCGTCCAGCCGGATCATCCGCCGGGACCCGGGCGACCGGGACGTCCAGATCGAGATCCACTTTTGCGGCATCTGCCACTCGGATCGCCACCAGGTACGAAACGAGTGGAGCCACGTCATGCCCACCGTCTACCCGATCGTGCCGGGCCACGAGATCGTCGGCCGCGTAACTAAGGTCGGGTCGGCGGTATCCCGCTACAAGCCAGGCGATCTCCCCGCGGTCGGGTGGCTCCTGGACTCGGACCGTACCTGTCCGCACTGCGAGGCCGGCAATGAGCAGGCCTGCCCGAACCAGGTTCTCACTTTCAATGGCCCGGACAGGCACCTGGGCGGCGTCACCTACGGGGGCGACTCCGACAGCATCCTCGCCGATGCGCCACTGGGGCGTCGGCAAGGGCAGGAAGGTGGGCGTGGTCGGCCTCGGCGGGCTGGGCCACATGGCCGTGAAGTTCGGCGGTGCGTTCGGCGCCCACATCGTTGTCTTCACCACCTCGCCTGGCAAGAGAGAGGACGCGCTCCGACTGGGGGTCGCTGAAGTGGTCGTTTCCAGCAACGCCGCCGAGATGAAGAAGCACGCTGGCCTCCTCGACTTCATCCTCGACGCCGTGTCCGCCGATCACGACATGAACGCCTAGCTCAAAGCTGCTCGCTCGGGACGGCAACCTGACACTGGTCGGCGCCCCGGCAAAGCCGCTCAGCGTCGCGTCCTTCGCGCTGATCATGGGCGCCGCAGTCTCTCCGGCTCCAACATCGGCGGCATCGCCGAGACCCAGGAGATGCTCGACTTCTGCGGCGAGCACGACATCACCGCCGACATGGAGGTGATGCCGATCCAGAAGGTCGGCGGGGCTTACGAGCGGCTGCTCAACGGCCAGGTGAAGTACCGGTTTGCCATCGACATGGCGTCGCTGAAGGCCGAGTAGCGCGTCGACGGGGTACGAGTTCTGCCAGGGGTAAGCTTTCGGATCCGGCTTGACATAACGCGCGTCATCGCCCATTCGGATGATGCAAATGAGAAGCCTGGCGACTGATACTCGATGACACAACAGGTGTAACTGGCCGGGCCCGAGCCAACGATCGGCCATACGGAGTAGGCCAATGAAATTCTTCTTGCTGCGTGTTCTCAGCGTTCTGGTGCTGCCCGGCGGTGCCATCGCCGACAGCTTCACTCCCCTTGGCTATCTGCCCAACGGATATGACAGTACGGCCAGGGGCGTCTCCGACGACGGTTCGGTCGTGGTTGGCCAATCGAACCAACGGGCGTTTCGTTGGACCAGCGCGGGAGGGATGGAGACTATCGGTGGCGCCTACGGGAGCACTGCTCTCGGGGTCTCGGCCGACGGGAACGTAATCGTCGGCTCCAACCCGACATCCAGCGGTAATGACGCATTTCGATGGGACTCCGCGGCAGGCATCGTCAGCCTAGGGATCCTGCCCGGGGGCACAAATTTCCTGTCCTACGCCTATGGAGCATCCGGAGACGGATCGGTGATTGCCGGCCGGGCCGTTCGTAACATCTACGAAGCTACTCGCTGGACCAGCGCCACCGGCACCGTCGGACTCGGTGGGCTGAGTGGTCCACCCACTGGGAGCGAGGCGCTTGCAATCTCTGCCGACGGTTCCGTTCTAGTCGGGACCAGTAATGCGCCATCCGGGGTGGAGTCCTTCCGGTGGACCGCCGCAACCGGAATGACGAGTCTCGGTCATCTGCCTGGCCATCTTGGATTTGAGGTGAGCCGCGCGTGGGGCATATCGTCCGATGGATCGATAATCGTTGGCGAAGCGCTCAACGCGTCCAATGCTGCCGAAGCATACCGTTGGACAAGCCAGACGGGCATGGTCGGCCTCGGTTTCCTTCCCGGTGGTTCATCGAGTGTGGCACGAGATGTGTCCGCCGACGGTTCCATCGTCGTGGGCAGAGCGGAGGGGCTCGATTCCTACGGCAATCTGGCTGGACTGGCTTTTGTGTGGACGCCGGAGACAGGCATGAAGGGCTTGCTCGAGTTGTTAGTAGGCAGAGGTGTAACCGGTCTCGATGGCTGGAGTCTTCTCGAAGCTACCGCCGTATCAGCCGATGGCCGATGGGTGGTAGGTCTCGGCCAGAACCCCCAGTACCTGACTGAAGGCTTCATCGTTGAGTTAACCCCTATCCCAGTGCCACCGGCCGCCTGGCTCTTTGGGTCCGCGCTGGGTGTTATCGGCGCGACCCGCCGGAGGTTGGTCGGATAAGACCCTGACGAAATCACTTGCCGATGCAGAAGCCGGCGAAGATCCTGCCGAGCAGATCATCGCTCGTGAACTCCCCGGTGATCTCCGCCAGCGCCACCTGCGCCCCCCGCAATTCCTCCGCCAGCAACTCCCCCGCCCGGTTCACTTCCAGCTGCTCCCGTCCCGCGTCGAAGTGGGCCCGGGCACGGCGGATGCTGTCCAGGTGCCGCTGCCGCGCGATTACCGTGCCCTCACCCGGGTCACCGTAGCCCACCCGGGACTTGATCAGCCGGCGCAGGTCGTCGAGCCCGGCGCCGGTTAGTGCCGAGAGGCGCACCACCGCCGGTTCCGCCGCGGCATCCACCCCCGCCGCCTCCCCCGTCAGGTCGATCTTGTTCCGCGCCAGCACCACGGGCACGCCAACCGGCACCTCCGCCAGCAGCTCGTCCAGCGGCGCGGTATCCGTCGCATCCAGCACCAGCAGTGTCAGGTCCGCCACTGCCAGCTGTCCCCGCGTGCGCTGCACGCCCTCCTTCTCCACCACGTCGCTGGTCTCCCGCAGCCCGGCCGTGTCGACCACATGCACCGGCAACCCATCGATCTCCAGCTGCTCCCGCACCAGGTCCCGGGTGGTGCCCGGCACGTCGGTGACGATCGCCGCCTCGTAGCCGGCCAGGCGGTTGAGCAGGCTGGACTTGCCGCTGTTCGGCCTGCCCGCCAGCACCACGTGGATGCCATCCCGGAGCAGGCGCCCCTGGCGGGCGGTCGCCTCGATGCGGTCGAACCCGGCGGCCACGGTGTCCAGCCGGCGGCGCAGCTCATCGCTGCCGAGGAAGTCGATCTCCTCCTCCGGGAAGTCGATGGCCGCCTCCACGTACATGCGGAGCGCCGTCACCTGCTCGTTGAGGCCGAGGATCGCGGCGGAGAACTCGCCGGACAGGGACCGGTGGGCCGCCCGGGCTGCCGCGCGGGAGCCGGCGTCGATGAGGTCCGCCACGGCTTCCGCCTGGAGCAGGTCCAGCTTGTCGTTGAGGAAGGCCCGCTCGGAGAACTCGCCGGGATGCGCCAGCCGGGCGCCGAGCCCGGTGATCCTGGCCACCAGCATCTCCAGGAGCACCGGACCGCCGTGGCCATGCAGCTCGAGCACGTCCTCGCCGGTGAAGGAATGGGGGGCCGGGAAGAACAGCGCGAGGCCGGTATCGAGCGTCTGGCCGTCCACGTCGCGAAAACCGTGGAGGGTGGCAACCCGCGGCTCCGGGCAGCTGCCGAGGACGGCGGCGGCAATGGCGCGAACGCCCGGCCCCGAGACCCGCACGATGCCCACGCCGCCCCGCCCTGCCGGCGTGGCCCGGGCGACGATGGTGGTGCCCGGTGTCGTCTTCATGGCACCCGGCACGCCAGGGCACTCAGTCGGCGCCCAGCACCTTGTTGATGCGCCACTGCTGGGCCATGGACAGCACGGAGTTCGTCAGCCAGTAGAGCACCAGCCCGGCCGGGAAGAAGGCGAAGAAGCCCGTGAAGACGATGGGCATGATCTGCATCATCTTCGCCTGCACCGGGTCCGGCGGCGGCGGGTTCAGCTTCTGCTGGAAGAACATCGCCGCACCCATCAGCAGGGGCAGGATGAAGAACGGGTCCTTGGAGGACAGGTCGGTGATCCAGAGCGCGAACGGCGCCTGGCGCATCTCCACGCTCTCCAGCAGCACCCAGTAGAAGGAGATGAAGAACGGGATCTGCACCAGCATCGGGAGGCAGCCCGCCGCGGGATTGATCTTCTCCTTCTTGTAGAGCTCCATCAGCGCCGTGCTCATGGCCTGGCGGTCGTCCTTGTAGCGCTCCTGGAGCGCCTTCATCCGGGGCTGCAGCTTGCGCATGCCCGCCATGGACCGGCCGCTGGTCTCGGAAAGCTTGTAGAAGACGAGCTTGATCAGCAGCGTCACCAGGATGATGGCGAGGCCCCAGTTCCTGACGAACCCGTGCATGGTGTCCAGCAGCCAGAACATGGGCTGGGCCAGCAGGGTCAGCCGGCCGTAGTCCACCGTGAGCTCGAGGCCCGGCGCCACGGTCTTGAGCTCGCTCTGCAGCTTGGGGCCGACGAAGAGCTTCGAGCTGAAGGTAGCCGAGCCCGCCGGCGGGATCACCTGCAGGGGCCCGATGGCGCTCACCAGGAACCTGCCCTCGGCAAAACTGCCCGCGTAGTTCCAGGTCTCGCCGGCGGGCGGCACCGCAGCGGCCAGGAAGTGGTGCTGGATCGCCGCGAACCAGCCGTTCGGCACCGACTGGCTGAAGGGCGCCCCGGCCAGGTCCTCCACGTCCAGCTTCTGGTACTTGTTGCCGTCGTAGGTGACCGGCCCGTTGAACGAGTAGGTCTCCACGTCGATCATGCTCTGCTTGTGGGGCGTGAACAGCCGGTGCAGCTGGAGGTACTCGGCCGCCTGGTAGGGCTCGGCGCCGTTGTTCTCCACGGTGTAATCCAGGTCGATCTGGAAGCGGCCGGGCCGGAAGGTGTAGGTCTTGGTGACCACCACGCCCGTCGGGCTCTCCCAGCGGAGCGGCACCTTGAGCTCCGTGGCGCCGGGCTCCAGCGTGAAATCCGTGCCCGTGGCCGTGAAGTTCGCCAGGTGATTCGCCTCCGGCTGGCCACCGGCGGCGCGCAACCCGCCCTGGAAGGCAAAGAAGCGGCTGGGTTCAGGCGACAGCAGTTCGACCGGGACGTTGGGCTGGTCCTTGTGCACCGGGTAGGTGGGGAGCTTTGCGTCGACGATGTTCCCGCCGCGGGCGTCGATGGCGAGATCGAGCACGTCGGTGCGTACGCGGATGAGCGTCGTTGCGGGGACCACCGGCTCGGCGGTGGCCGCCGGCGCGAGTGCGGGAGTCCCGGGAGCCTGGCCTTCGGCCAGTGCCGGCAGCTCGGGCGGCGCCTGGACCGGGGCGGTCGCCGCGGCGCCGGGTGCGGCCGGCGTGGCAGTTGTCGTGGAGATCCCGGCGGGCTTTGGCGCGAAGGTCGTCTGCCAGGTCTGCACCGTGAGCCAGATCAGCATGAGCAGGCCGACCCAGAGGAAGATTCGCAGGTTATCCATCGTCACGTGCCGCCATTCCCTGTCAGTTTTGGTGCACCGGCTTCGATGCGGGCCCAGTGCTTCTCGAGACTGGTGACAATCTCGCCATTTGTTGCCGCGGTGATCGCATCCCGTGCCAGAAACACCAGGTCCACCGGTGGCAGGCCGGCGGCACGCTTGCGGAAACTCTCCCGGACCAGCCGGCGGAGCCGGTTGCGCCCGACGGCAAGGCGGATCTTCTGCTTGGAGATCGCGAAGCCCAGGCGCGGGTGATTCAGCGTGTTTGGCCTGAACAGGATCGTGAAGTAGCGATCCGCTGAACGCTGGCCCTGCTGGAACACATTATCAAAGTCGGCCTTGTGTAGCAGGCGCAGCTGCCGCGGGAAAGTCTGGCGGGGATCGTCAGCGGAAAGGCTCGGCGACGGTGCGATCGCGCTCTTCCGGAAATTGCCTGGGCGTGCGCGCGGAACCGTCAGACGGTGAGGCGCGCGCGACCCTTGGCCCGGCGACGCTTCAGCACCAGGCGACCGCCGCGGGTGGCCATGCGGGCGCGGAAACCGTGGCTGCGGGCGCGCTTGAGCTTGCTGGGCTGGTAAGTTCTTTTCATGGAGAAATTCGCCGGAAAACAAAAGGATGGGTTACGCGGGAGGGCGGAAGGTTAAGGAGGCGCCCCGCGCCTGTCAATAGCAGGGCCGGGGCATCCGGGCCTGTGGATAAGTCGATGTCTGCCCGCTAGACTGCCGGCCTCCCCTTTCCACAACCATAAACCAGATTCACGGGGTGAATCCGTGCAGTCTTCCCTCTGGGGCCGCTGCGTCCAGCACTTGCGGTCCGACCTGCCAGAACAGCAGTTCAACACCTGGATCCGGCCCTTGCAGGCCGTCGAGGAGCCCCAGCTGATCCGGCTGCTCGCGCCCAACCGCTTCGTGGTGGACTGGGTCACCAGCAACTGCCTGGCCCGGATCACCGACTTCCTGCGGGAAAGCCCGGGCGTGGCGGTGCAGGTGGAAGTGGGCAGCCTCAACAACCTGCAGCGGCAACTGGTCCCCGTGGGCGGGGTTGGCGCCGGGGCCGGCAAGGCCAAAGTTGCGCTGGCCAGCATCGGCGGCAAGCTGAATCCGGAGTACACCTTCGACAAGTTCGTGGAAGGCAAGAGCAACCAGATGGCCAGGGCGGCCGCCCTCCAGGTCGCCAGCAATCCCGGACGCGGCTACAACCCCCTGTTCATCTACGGCGGCGTGGGCCTGGGCAAGACCCACCTCATGCAGGGTGTCGGGCACGTCATCCTGGCCAACCGGCCGGATGCCCGGGTGGCCTATGTGCACTCCGAGCAGTTCGTCGGGGACATGGTCCGGGCGCTGCAACACAACACGATCAGCGAGTTCAAGGCCGCCTACCGGGGCCTGGACGCGCTGCTCATCGACGACATCCAATTCTTTGCCAACAAGGAGCGTTCCCAGGAGGAGTTCTTCCACACCTTCAACGCCCTGCTGGAAGACCAGCGGCAGGTAATCCTCACCTGCGACAGATATCCCAAGGAAGTCAATGGCTTGGAGGAGCGCCTGAAGTCCCGCTTCGGCTGGGGACTGACGGTCTCCATCGACCCGCCGGAACTGGAAACCAGCGTGGCGATCCTGATGAGCAAGGCCGCGGCTGCCCACAAGGAACTGCCGGAGGAAGTGGCCTTCTTCATCGCCCAGCGGATCCGCTCGAACGTGCGCGAACTGGAAGGCGCCCTGCACCGGGTCGTGGCCAATTCCACCTTCACCGGCAGGCCCATCACCCTCGAGTTCGCCAAGGATGCGCTCCGGGACCTGCTCGCGCTCCAGGACCGCCTGGTCACGATCGAGAACATCCAGAAGATCGTGGCCGAGTACAGCAAGGTGCGGGTGGCCGACCTGCTCTCCAAGCGCCGCAACCGGTCCATCACCCGGCCCCGGCAGATTGCCATGAGCCTGGCCAAGGAGCTCACCAGTCACAGCCTGCCCGAGATCGGCGACCAGTTCGGCGGTCGCGATCACACGACGGTGCTGCACGCCTGCCGCCGGGTGAAACTGCTGCGGGAGACCGAGTCCCGGGTGCGGGAGGACTACCAGAACCTGATCCGGATACTGACGGCATGAGCCCGGTGTGGAGGGCTGCGCTTCGCTGACGTGGCCATCCGGGGTGGAAGCGGTGGGCATGCTGTGGACAAAAGAGGGGCGGTGAAAAGCCCACAGGTTCCGCACAGGTGCTACATTGTCCCTCCGCCGGTTGGCCCACAACGTGAATTGGACTAAAACGCCTGTTTTTCCCGCTCGGGAGGTCGGTCATGCACAGGCGAAGGCCGCCTTAATAACTACTACTAAGTAGTCTTAACCAAGAACAGTAATTACAGACAGCCAGCTGCATAGGATGATCCGGGGATGAAGTTCACGACGTCGCGCGCAACGCTGCTGAAGCCGATCCAGGCCGTCATTGGTGTCGTGGAACGCCGGCAAACGATGCCGATCCTTGCCAACGTGCTCCTCGTGGTTCGCGGGCAGGAGCTCGCCGTGACCGCGACCGACCTGGAGGTCGAGCTCGTGGCCCGGGTGCCGCTCGACAAGGCGGACAGCGGTGGGGAAGTTACCGTGCCCGGCCGCAAGCTGCTCGACATCTGCCGGGCCCTGCCCGACGACGCCAACGTGCAGGTCCAGCTGGACGGTGACCGGCTGGTCATCAAGTCGGGCCGCTCGCGCTTCGTCCTGGGCACCCTGCCCGCCGCCGAGTTTCCGGTGGTGGACGACATGGAGGCCATCCAGAGCCTCCAGTTGAGCCAGGTTGATCTCCGCACGCTGCTGGAGAAGACCCACTTCGCGATGGCCCAGCAGGACGTGCGCTACTATCTGAACGGGCTGCTGCTGGAGACCGGCAAGAAGGTGGTCCGGGCGGTGGCGACCGATGGCCACCGGCTGGCGCTCTGCGAACTGGCCACCGAGGCGACCAAGGGCAATGGGAAGAGTCCCAAGGGGGATGGGCACCAGGTCATCATTCCCCGCAAGGGCGTCCAGGAGCTGCAGCGCCTCCTGACCGGGGAGGGGGCCGTGGTGCTGGCTATAGGTAATAATCACGTTCGCGCCACGATCGGCGATATTCGCTTCACTTCGAAGCTCATTGACGGGCGTTTTCCGGATTATGAGCGGGTGATCCCGAAGCCCCAGGGCAACATCCTGAAGGCGGGCCGGGATGTGTTGCGCCAGGCCCTGCAGCGGGCGGCCATTCTTTCGAACGAGAAATATCGCGGCGTCCGGCTGGAGCTGGCCGATGCGACGCTGCGGATCCAGGCCAACAACCCGGACCAGGAGGAGGCCCGGGATGAGCTCGAGGTGGAGTACGGTGGTCAGGCCCTGGAAATCGGCTTCAACGTCAATTACCTGCTGGATGCCCTGGCAGCGGTGGACAGCGAGCAGGTCGAACTGGGCTTCGTGGACGCCAACAGCAGCTGCCTCATCAGCGGCGCAGGGCCGGTTCAGGCCCGGTATGTCGTGATGCCCATGCGGCTCTAGAGGTGCCGTCTCCCGCCCCGGCCCCGGTGGTTGCCGAGGTCCAGCTCGGGTCATTCCGTTGTTTCGAATCAGCCACCGTCCAGCCCGCCCCCGGATTCAATCTGGTGGCGGGAGCCAACGGTTCCGGCAAGACCAGCCTCCTGGAAGCCCTGTACTTCCTGGGTCGGGGGACCTCGTTCCGGGCTTCCCGGGCCGAGGCGGCCATCCGCTTCGATGCCGATCGGGCCACCCTCTTCGCGCGCCTGGGCGTCGGGCTTGCGTCCCGGGTGGGCCTGGAGATCTCCCGGGCCGATGGTTTGGCAATCCGCGTCGACGGAGTCCCGGGAACGCGCGCTGATCTGGCGCGGGCCTTGCCCGTCCAGATCCTGGATCCGGCCAGCCACGAACTCGTCAACGGTCCTCCGGCCGGTCGCCGGCAATTCCTGGACTGGGGCGTGTTCCACGTGGAACACGGGTTCCTTCCGGCCTGGCAGCGGTACCGGCGGGCCCTGCAGCAGCGGAACGCCGCACTCAAGACCCGGAGCCCATCCGCCTGGGTCTGGGACGAAACCCTGGTGGCCGAAGGCACCCTGGTGGACGCCTGTCGGCGGCGCTTTCTGGATGCGCTGGCCCAGCGGGTGGCAGTTGTAGGTGAGCGGCTGCTGGGGGCCCAGATCGATCTGGCCTACCAGGCCGGTTGGGCGGAGGGCACGGCACTGGCGGAGGCCCTGGCTGCCAGTCGGGACCGGGACCTGCAGCTGGCCACCAGCCATGTGGGCCCCCACCGTGCGGATATTCGGATCACCGTTCGCTCCCGTCGCGCCCGGGACAGCGTCTCCCGGGGCCAAGAGAAGCTCGTGGCGGCAGCACTGACGCTTGCCCAGCTGGAGCTGGTGGCCGGGGCCCGGGGTCAGACGGTCGTGCTTCTGGTGGATGAGCCGGGGGCTGATCTCGACCGGGAGCACCTGGCCCGCCTGCTCACTGAAGTGGCCGCCGCGCCGGCCCAGGCCTTTGTCACTTGTCTGGATCCGGCCTCAATGGCGCTTCCGCCCGGCGCCCGGGCGTTTCACGTGGAACATGCCGAGGTCCAAGCTTTGCTATAATTTCGCGTTAGTCATCGGGGTTATTCATGGTCGAATCAGAACGCTACGATTCCAGCAATATCAAGGTCTTGAAGGGCCTCGATGCGGTTCGCAAGCGGCCCGGCATGTACATCGGCGACACCGATGACGGCACCGGCCTCCACCACATGGTTTTCGAGGTCGTCGACAACTCCATCGACGAGGCTCTGGCCGGTTTCTGCACCAACATCACCGTCACCATCCATGCGGATGAAGCCGTCACGGTCACCGACGATGGGCGCGGGATCCCCGTAGATCTGCACCCGGAGGAGGGTATATCCGCCGCCGAGGTGATCATGACCGTCCTCCATGCGGGCGGTAAGTTCGACAGCAGTTCCTACAAGGTTTCCGGCGGGCTCCACGGCGTGGGCGTCTCCGTGGTCAACGCCCTGAGCGAAGTGCTGGATCTAACCATCCACCGGGACGGCAAGACCCACGAGCAGCGCTATCGGCTGGGCGAGCCGGACGCGCCCCTGGCCATTACGGGCGAGACGAAGAAGCGGGGCACCGTCATCCGCTTCAAGCCCAGCGCCGAGATCTTCACGAACATCCAGTTTCACTACGACATCCTGGCCAAGCGGCTGCGGGAGCTGTCCTTCCTGAACCAGGGCGTTCGTATCCACCTGATGGACGAAAGGGACGGCAAGGAGGACGTGTTCGAGTTCGAGGGCGGCATCCGCGCCTTCGTCGAGCACCTCAATCGCAACAAGACGCCGATCCACGGCTCCGTCATTCACTTCTCCCGCGACGTCGACCTGATCGTCGTCGAGTGCGCCCTCCAGTGGAACGACGGGTACCAGGAGAACATGTTCTGCTACACGAACAACATTCCCCAGAAGGATGGCGGCACCCACCTCTCCGGCTTCCGCAGCGCACTTACCCGCACGCTGAACACCTACATCGAGAAGGAGTTGAGCTCGCGCAAGGAGAAGGTCGCCACCACCGGTGACGATGCCCGCGAAGGCCTGACGGCCGTCCTCTCCGTGAAGTTGCCCGACCCCAAGTTCTCGTCCCAGACCAAGGACAAGCTGGTCTCCTCCGAGGTGAAGGCCGCCGTCGAAACCGTCGTTGGCGAATTCCTCGAGTCCTTCCTGCTCGAGCACCCGGTCGAAGCCAAGGTGATCGCCTCCAAGCTGATCGATGCAGCCCGCGCGCGGGAAGCGGCGCGCAAGGCCCGGGAGATGACCCGGCGCAAGGGCGCACTGGACATTGCCGGCCTGCCCGGCAAGCTCGCCGACTGCCAGGAAAAGGATCCGGCACTTTCCGAGCTGTTCCTCGTCGAGGGTGATTCGGCCGGCGGCTCCGCGAAGCAGGGGCGGGACCGGCGCACCCAGGCCGTGCTGCCCCTCAAGGGCAAGATCCTCAATGTCGAGAAAGCGCGCTTCGACAAGATGCTGGGTTCCGCGGAGGTGGGCACGCTCATCACCGCCCTAGGCTGCGGCATCGGGCGCGAGGACTTCGATCCGGACAAGCTCCGCTATCACCGCATCATCATCATGACCGACGCCGACGTGGACGGCTCCCACATCCGCACGCTGCTGCTCACGTTCTTCTACCGGCAGATGCCCCAGCTGGTGGAGCGCGGCCACATCTACATCGCCCAGCCCCCGCTGTACAAGGTCAAGCGGGGCAAGGTGGAAACCTACGTCAAGGACGATGTCGAGCTGAACACGCTGCTGCTCAAGTCCGCGCTGGACAACGCCGCCCTGCACGTGAACGGCAAGGACGCACCGCTACAGGGCGAAGCCCTGCGCACGCTCGCGGAGCAGTTCGTGATCGTGTCGGCCATGATCCAGCGGCTCGCCCGTCGTTACGACACCCGTGTGCTCGAGCAGTTGCTCTACCAGCCTGAGGTGACGAGCGCCCGCTTCGGCGATCGTGCCTGGCTCACGGACTGGGCAACCGGCCTGCAGAAGGCACTGATGGCAACGACCAACGGCGACAGCATCGCCTACCGGGTCGACCTGACGGCGAATGAGGATGGGGTGCAGGGCTTCGCTGTCCGTCGCGCCCGGCACGGCGTCGACGAGCGCGTGGACTGGCCGTTGCGCTTCTTCGAGCTGCCCGAGTACCGGAAGATCGCCGACCTGGCCAACAGCCTGCAGGGCCTGATTGGCGCGGGCGCCTACATCGTCCGCGGCGAGCAGCGCCGCGACGTCTCGAGCTTCCGGGAGGCGATGGACTGGCTGATGGCCGAGGCGCGCCGGGGCCAGACCATCCAGCGCTACAAGGGCCTCGGCGAGATGAATCCCGAGCAGCTCTGGGAGACCACCGTGAACCCGGAGAGCCGGCGCCTGATGCAGGTGCGGATCGAGGACGCCGTGGCGGCCGACGAGATCTTCACCACGCTGATGGGCGACCAGGTCGAACCGCGACGGGAGTTCATCGAGCGGAACGCCCTGGCGGCGGAGAATCTCGACATCTAGCGGCGGGCTGTCAAAGGCGGGGCATCGAGCCCCGCAGGTCGGCAATCTGCGCCTCGACCCAGGCCTGGATCTCCTCGTTCACCTGTCGCGGCTCGCGGCCGGCCGGGTCCACCGGTGGCCCGATGCGGAAGGTGACGGTGCCGGGCCGTTTCACCCACCCCCGGCGCGGCCAGTAGTCTCCTGCATCGTGCGCGACCGGGACCAGCAGCCGGCCCGCTTCCTGGGCCAGCAGCACGCCGCTCAGTCCGTAGCGCCGGGTTTCCCCGGCCGGCACCCGCGTGCCTTCCGGAAAGATCATCACCCAGTGGCCTTCCTCCAGCCGGGCCTTGCCCATGGCCAGCACCTGGGCGATCGCCTTCTGGCGCGCGCCGCGATCGATGGCAATGGGACGAATTGCCCACACGGCCCAGCCCAGGAATGGCGCCCACATCAGCTCGTGCTTCACCACCCAGCACTGGCGTGGAAAGAGCAGGAACTGCACCAGCGTCTCGTAGGCGGAGGAATGCTTGAGCAGGGCCACCGAGTTCCTGGCCGGGATGTTCTCCGTGCCTTCCACCCGGAAGTTGAGGTGGCAGAGCCTGTCCAGCAACCAGAAGCAGCCGTGCACCCAGGTGACGACCAGATCGTAGGCGGCCGGATAGCCGCCGACGAAACGCCCGATGACGACCACGATGCTCCAGGGCAGGACGCTGGCGGACATCAGGAGCGTGAACAGGATGGACCTGAGCAGGATCAACGGTGCTGGCTCTCCCCGATCAGCCGGGTTGCCACCGCCGCGAGATCCGGAAACACCTCGACGACCGCATCCGGGGCAAGCCGGCGCTCGGTCTCCTGGCCATTCCCCGTGCGCACCAGCATCGCCCGTGCGCCGACGCGCCAGGCGGCCTCGAGATCGCGGTAGGAGTCCCCGATCGCCGGGATCCCCTGCAACGTGACCCCGTAGTGTGCCTCGATCTGCCGCAGCAGGCCGGGCCGCGGTTTCCGGCACTCGCAGGCATCTTCCGGCCGGTGCGGGCAGAACCAGATGCCGTCGAGCCGACCACCAGCCGCCTCCACGGTCTGCGTCATGCGCTCGTGGATCGCGGCAAGCATGTCGCCTGAGAACAATCCACGGCCAACGCCTGACTGGTTGCTGGCCACCACCACGGTGAAGCCCGCGTGCGTCAGTTCCGCGATGGCCTCGACGCTTCCCGGCAGTGGAATCCACTCCTCCGGCCGCCGGATGAAGTGGCGCGATTCCCGGTTGATCACGCCGTCCCGGTCGAGGACGACGAGGCGGATCGGGTCGGCGGCGGCCATCGGTCCGGGACCGCCCGGCGGCCCTAGGTGCCCGTGGTGGACAGGCAGGACAGGTCAGCCACGTCCAGGAACAGCTCCCGCAGCCGGCGGAGCTGGGCGAGGCGGTTGTCCCGTACCGCCGGCACGTCGGCCATCACGAGCACCGCCTCGAAGAAGGCATCCACGGGCGGCTTGAGGGCGGCGAGGTCCTGCAAGGCCTGCCGGTAGTCGCGGCCTGCCAGGTGCTGGCGATGGGTGGTCCCGACCTTCGAGATGGCGGCGTGCAGGGCCCGTTCCTCGTCAACCTCGAAGAGGGCCGGATCAACCTGGTGATCGCCGGCGCCGGCGCTGCGCAGGATGTTGGCGATGCGCTTGTTCGCCACGGCCAGGCTTTCGGCTTCCGGCAGACCGAGGAACGACCGGACCCCCAGCAACCGCGCGTGGAAGTCGACGGGCGACGACGGCCGCCGCAGCCGCACCGCCTCGAAGATCTCGGCCGTCACCGCGCCGGCGGGCAGGCCAGGAGCGAGGCCGTCCAGATACCAGGCGCGACCGCGCTCCACGATGAAGTCGTACAGCTCCACGGCGAGGGCGGCAGGGTCCTTGACCTTGCAGGGCTGGAGGGCGATTGCGCTGGTCAGCAGCGCCGTCAGGTCCAGGTCCACGCTGTCTTCCACGAGGATGCGGAGCAGCCCCAGTGCCGCGCGGCGCAGCCCGAAGGGATCCTTGTTGCCGGTGGGACGCTTGCCGAGCGCAAAGACGCCTGCCAGCACGTCGGCCCTGTCGGCAATGGCGAGCTCGCGACCCGCTGCTGAGGCCGGCAAGCGGTCGCCGGCGTGGCGCGGCAGGTATTGCTCTTCGATGGCGGTGGCGACGGTGGCCGGCTCGCCATCGTGGGTGGCGTAATGGAAGCCCATGCGGCCCTGGAGCTCGGGGAATTCGCCGACCATCTGGGTCAGCAGGTCCGCCTTGGCAAGCAGCGCGGCCCGCTCCACGACCGCGGGGTCATCTCCCAGCCCCCTGGCGATCTCGCTGCCCAATGTCCCGACCCGCCACGAGCGGTCGAGCACGCTGCCGAGCCCCTGCTGGAACACGACGGTGCCGAGGCGCTCCACCCGCGTCGCGAGGGACGATTTGCGGTCCTGGTCCCAGAAGAACGCCGCGTCGGACAGGCGGGGCAGGATCACCCGCTCGTTGCCCTGCCGGACCTGGTCCGGGTCCCGGCTCTCCAGGTTGGCGGTGGTGATGAAGCGCGGCATCAGTCGTCCTGCCGCATCCCGGACCGGGAAGTAGCGCTGGTGTCCCTGGAGCGTGGCGATCAGCACCTCTTCAGGCAGGCGCAGGAAGACGGGATCGAAGCCGCCGGTGATGGCCACCGGCCATTCCACGAGGCCGGCCACTTCGTCCAGGAGCTCGTCGCTGTAGACCGCATGGCCGCCGGCCGCCAGCGCCGCCGCGTCGGCCAGCTGCCGCACGCGGTCGCGCCGGGCTGCGAAGTCCGGGATCACCTTGCCCCGGTCCGCCAGCAGCGCCGGATAGTCCGACGGCTTGCCGATCACCAGTTCGTCCGGTGCATGGAAGCGATGGCCGCGGGTCTTGCGGCCGGGTACCAGGTCCAGCACCGGGGCGTCCAGGACCAGGTCGCCCAGCAGCATGACGATCCAGTGGGCGGGCCGGACGAACTCCGCCTCGCCGCTGCCCCAGCGCATCCGCCGGGGAATCGGCAGCGCCGCCAGCGCCGCCGTGACGATCCCGGGAAGCAACCCGGCTGCCGGCCGGCCCGGGGCCGTAGCGCTGTGGAACAGCCAGGCGCCCTTGGGCGTTTCCACCCGGCCGAGGTCCGAAACCGCCACCCCACAACCTTCCGCGAAGGCCGCCGCGGCGCGGGTGGGCGAGCCGTCGGCATTGAACGCGACCGATACGGGCGGGCCCCGCTTCTCGATGACCTGGACCGGCTGTTCGACCTGCAGGCCGCTGACCAGCACCGCGAGCCGGCGGGGTGTCGCGAAGGAACGCAGGCCCTGGTAGCCCAGGCTTGCCCCGGCCAGCCCGTCCTGGACCTGGCTCGCAAAAGCCCGCTCCAGGTCGGCCAGCGACTTGGGCGGCAGCTCTTCCGTGCCAATCTCGACGAGAAAATCCGCGGTCGCTGTCATTTACGGGGAGCCTGCTGATGCGCGCGCCAGCATCGGGAAGCCGAGCGCCGCCCGGCTGTCGTGGTAGCCCTGGGCCACCGAGCGGGCCATCTCGCGCACGCGCAGGATGTAGCGCTGACGCTCGCTGACGGAGATCGCACGCCGGGCATCGAGCAGATTGAAGGTGTGGGAGGCCTCGAGCACCTGCTCGTAGGCGGGCAGGGTGAGGCCTGCCTCGATGAGCCCGCGGCAGGCCCGTTCCGCGGCGTCGAACCGCGGCACGAGCACCGTCGTGTCCGCCGCCTCGAAGTTGTAGCGGGACATCTCCACCTCATTCTGGTGAAAGACGTCGCCGTAGGTGACGCGGCCGAGCGGTCCGTCGGTCCAGGTGAGGTCATAGACGCTCGCCACCCCCTGCAGGTACATGGCGATGCGCTCGAGGCCGTAGGTAATCTCGCCGGTCACGGGCCGGCAGTCCAGGCCGCCAACCTGCTGGAAGTAGGTGAACTGGGTGACCTCCATGCCGTTCAGCCACACCTCCCAGCCCAGGCCCCAGGCGCCCAGCGTGGGCGACTCCCAGTTGTCTTCGACGAAGCGGATGTCGTGGACCAGCGGATCGATGTCCAGCGCCCGCAAGGAATCCAGGTAGAGCTGCTGGATATCCAGTGGCGAGGGTTTGATCACCACCTGGAACTGGTAGTAGTGCTGGAGGCGGTTCGGGTTCTCGCCGTAGCGGCCGTCGGTGGGCCGGCGGCTGGGCTGCACGTAGGCCGCGCTCCAGGGCTCCGGGCCGATGGCCCGGAGGAAGGTGGCCGAGTGGAACGTGCCGGCACCCATCGGCATGTCGTAGGGCTGCAGGATCACGCAGCCCTGGTCGGCCCAGTAGCGCTGCAACGCCAGGATCAGGTCCTGAAACGTCCGTGGGCGTTTCGACTGCGTCAAGCGGAAAGTCCGAGGGCGGAGGGCGCGGCAGTATAGCGTTGATGATTGCCGGCGTAAGCCGCAGCAGTCCTTGGGCAGCCGGCAGTGCCAGTTGCACACAATTGGTGCGCACTGCCGGCCCTGCGCACCATCGTAGCGCATCGTTCGGCGCGCTCAATGTACGTTTTCTAATTATATCAATGACTTCGCGTTCGCTCGCTTTTGGCACGGCTGTTGCAATAGGATAGGGCGCTGCTGCCGAGACCCATCCTGAGAACGCCATTGCCGGCAGTCCCGTTTTCGCCATTACCGCCCCATACCGTTAAGGAGTCGACATGACCACGCCTGCCAATGCCCTGAACCTCCTGAAGGAGAAAGAGGCCAAGTTCGTCGATCTGCGCTTCACCGATACCCGTGGCAAAGAGCAGCATCTCACCATCCCCGCGCACGCCGTCGATGCCAGCTTCTTTGAAGACGGCAAGATGTTCGACGGCTCCTCCATCGCCGGCTGGAAGGGCATCCAGGAATCCGACATGGTGCTGATGCCTGACGCGTCCACCATCGTCGTCGATCCCTTCATGGAAGACACCACCGTCACGATCCGGTGCGACGTCTACGAGCCGGCGACCATGCAGGGCTACACCCGCTGCCCGCGCATGACCGCGAAGCGCGCCGAGGCCTACCTGAAGTCCACGGGAATCGCCGACCAGGCCTTCTTTGGCCCGGAGAACGAATTCTTCATCTTCGATGACGTCCGCTACGGCGCCGACATGAACGGTTCCTTCTACCGGATCGACTCCGAGGAAGGTGCCTGGAACTCGAAGAAGGAATACGAGAACGGCAACACCGGTCATCGCCCCGGCATCAAGGGCGGCTACTTCCCCGTGCCGCCGGTAGATGCCCTGCAGGACATCCGCTCCCAGATGTGCCTGACCCTCGAGGAGATGGGCCTCGGCGTCGAAGTGCACCATCACGAGGTGGCCACCGCCGGCCAGTGCGAGATCGGCGTGAAATTCGGCAGCCTCACCGAGAAGGGCGACCAGGTCCAGATCCTGAAGTACGTGGTGCAGAACGTCGCCCACGCCTACGGCAAGACGGCCACCTTCATGCCGAAGCCCCTCGTGGGCGACAACGGCAGCGGCATGCACGTGCACCAGTCCCTGGCCAAGGGTGGCAAGAACCTGTTCACGGGAGACCTGTACGGCGGCCTGTCCCAGACGGCCATGTACTACATCGGCGGCATCATGAAGCACGCCAAGGCCATCAACGCCCTGACCAATCCCAGCACCAACAGCTACAAGCGCCTGGTGCCGGGCTTCGAGGCGCCGGTGATGCTGGCCTACTCGGCCCGCAACCGCTCGGCATCGATCCGCATTCCCTTCATCCCGAACCCGAAGGGCCGCCGCATCGAGGTCCGCTTCCCGGACAGCACCGCGAATCCGTACTTCGCCTTCGCGGCCATGATGATGGCCGGCCTCGACGGCATCCAGAACAAGATCAATCCGGGCGAAGCCATGGACAAGGATCTCTACGACCTGGAGCCGGAGGAGGACGCCAAGATTCCGAAGGTCTGCTTCTCGCTGGAGCAGGCGCTGGAATCCCTGGACAAGGACCGGGACTTCCTCAAGGCCGGCAACGTGTTCAGCGACGACCTGATCGATGCTTACATCTCGCTCAAGATGGCCGAGGTCACGCGCATCCGCATGGCCACGCACCCGCTCGAGTTCGAGCTGTATTACAGCCTCTGACATAACGACGGACGGCGGCGCCCGGCACGCAAAAGTGCGTGCCGGGCGCTGGTTGCCTCCAGGCCGGGGGCGTATGCTTGAAAAATGCATCGCGCGTTCATTTTTCTGGCCCTTGCCCTCGCTGCAACCGCGGGTTCGGCCGACGTGTATCGCTGGACGGATTCCAGTGGGCAAACCCACTACTCGGACCGGCCACAGCCGGGGGCCGAGCGGATCACCATCACGGTCACCAGGCCCGCCAGTGGTGCGCCCGATGGCAGCAGCCGGTCCGGGAGCAACCAGCAGCCTGCCGGCGAGACGCCGGCCCCGGTCGACCGCTACCAGACCCTGATCATCACGAGCCCGGCGCAGGAACAGGTACTTTGGAATATCGAGGGCCAGCTGGACGTCGCGGCAACGGTGCAACCACCGTTGCAGCCGGGTCACGCCCTGCGGTTCACCCTGGATGGCCGGACGGTAACGGCGGAACCGGGGAGCACCCGGGCACAGTTCCCGGAGGTGTTCCGCGGGGAACACTCGCTCCAGGTCGAGGTGGTGGACGACCAGGGGCGGCCCCTGGTAGCGAGCCCGACGACGCGCTTCTTCGTGCGTCAGACCGCGCTGCCGAATCCCGTGCCGGCAGCCCGACCCTAGCAGTTCCGGGCAGCACGCAACCTCCAGGTTCGGCACCGCTCGCGGCGCCGCTGCCCGCTGACATCCTCGGCAGCCTTGCCACTGCCGTCCTGATCGTCGACCCCGACGGCACTCTCGTCTACCTCAATGCGGGCGCGGAGGACCTGCTTGGCGTGAGTGCCCGGCACAGCCTGGGCCGCACGCTCCAGTCGCTCCTCCCCAGCCTGCGCAGCGTCGAGGACCTGCTCCGCCGGGCCGCAACCGGAGGCGAGATCTTCGGCCAGCTCGTCACGGTCACGGCGGCCCACAAGAGTGAAACCCCCATCGAGGTGGCCTGCCATGTGTCGCCCCTCCGGGGCGCCGGCGGGCGCGTCATCGTCGAGCTCTCGGACGCGACCCAATGGCGGCAGATCGACCGGGAGCACGCGCTGATGAGCCAGCGGGACGCCAGCCGGCGCATGATCCGCCAGCTGGCCCACGAGATCCGGAATCCCCTGGGCGGCCTGCGTGGCGCGGCCCAGCTGCTGGAGCGCGAACTCCCCACGCCCGCCCTCCGGGAGTTCACCCGCATCATCATCGGCGAGGCGGATCGACTGACCTCCCTGACCGACAGCCTGCTCGGTCCCGTGCGCCGGCCACAGCGGCAGGACGTGAACGTGCACGAAGTGCTGGAGCGGGTCGTCACGCTCATCGCCAGCGAGCACCGGGAGGCCGTCAAGCTGGTCCGGGACTACGATCCCAGCCTGCCCCCGCTGTCCGCCGATCCCGACCAGCTGATGCAGGCTCTGCTGAACATCGCGCGCAATGCGGTCCAGGCCATCGTCGGGGAAGGGCACGTGATCTTCCGTACCCGGGCGCTGACCAACTTTCCCATCGGCGCCATCCGCCACAAGCTGGTGCTCTCCATCGAGATCGAGGACAACGGTCCGGGCGTGCCCGCCGACCTTGCGGAGTCGATCTTCTACCCGCTGGTCACCGGCCGGGCTGACGGTACCGGCCTCGGCCTGGCAATTTCCCAGGACCTGGTGAGCCGCCACGGTGGACTGATCGAATACCAGTCCCGCCCCGGCAAGACCGTCTTCACGGTGCGCCTGCCGGTGGTTGCGCCGGCCCCGGAGGCGCCATGAACGGCCGGGAGCTCGCCGTCTGGGTCGTGGACGACGACGCGTCCGTCCGCTGGGTGCTGGACCGGGCGCTCAATAACGAGGGCATGAACACCCGGAGCTTCGAGTCCGCCGACAGCCTGTTCGACGCCCTGCGCACCGAACAGCCCGACGTGCTGATCTCTGATGTGCGCATGCCCGGCACCGACGGCATGGAAGCGCTCCGCCGCATCGTGAAGGACGGCTACGCCTTCCCGGTCATCGTGATCACCGCCCACGCGGACCTGGACAGCGCCGTGGCGGCCTACCAGGGCGGCGCCTTCGAATACCTGCCCAAGCCCTTCGATGTGGACGACGCCGTGGCCCTCGTGCGCCGCGCCGCCCGCTTCGGCCCACGCATCGCCGGTGGCCAGGTCGAGTCCGACCGGCAGGTGCCGGCGATGATCGGCCGCGCACCGGCCATGCAGGAGGTCTTCCGGACCATTGGCCGGCTCTCCCGCTCGAGCATGACAGTGCTGATCACCGGCGAATCCGGCACCGGCAAGGAGCTGGTGGCGCGGGCCCTGCACGAGCACAGCCCACGGGCCCAGCAGCCCTTCATCGCGCTGAACACCACCGCCATTGCCTCCGAGCTGCTGGAGTCGGAGCTGTTCGGCCACGAGCGGGGCGCCTTCACCGGGGCCGACAGCCGCCGCATTGGCCGCTTCGAGCAGGCCAATGGCGGCACCCTGTTCCTGGACGAGATCGGCGACATGTCGCCGGCGCTCCAGACGCGGCTGCTGCGCGTGTTGGCCGAGGGCGAGTTCTACCGGGTGGGTGGCCAGGTGCCGATCCGGGTGGATGTGCGGGTGATCGCCGCCACCAACCAGGAACTGACGGCTGCCGTGCGATCGGGCAGGTTCCGGGAGGACCTCTTCCACCGGCTCAACGTCATCCACATCGTGACGCCCCCGCTTCGGGAACGGCGGGACGATATCCCGCTGCTCCTGGACTTCTACCTGCGGGAGGCCGCCCGGGAGCTGGGCACGCCGCCGAAGCGCATCGCGCCGGAGGCGTTGAACCTGCTGGTCAGCTTCGATTGGCCCGGCAACGTGCGCCAGCTCGTCAATGCCTGCCGGAGGCTGACCGTGACGGCGCCGGGTGCCGAGATCCGGCCGGAAGACATCCCCGACGAGCTTGGCGGCCAGGCTGGAATCCGGGCAGGTTCGGCGGACTGGTCCCTGCGACTGGCCCGCTGGGCGGAGGGCGCCCTGCAGGATCCGGGCGGCAAGCCGCTGCTCGATACCGCCCTGCCGGAGTTCGAGCGGACGCTCATCACGGTGGTGCTGGCCCACGCGCGGGGGCACCGGCAGGAGGCAGCAAAGTTGCTCGGCTGGGGGCGGAATACCCTCGCCAGGAAGATCCGCGAGCACGGCCTCGAGTAACGGCCTGCGGCTATCCTTGCTTGCGCAGCAAGGCCACGTTCCCGCCGGGAAACTCACACGTCCAGCCCTGGTGCCGGGCGAGATACCGGAAGGTTGCCTCCCGGTAGAAGACCACATGGGTCGGGTCGCGCCGGTAGTGCCAGGTGGCGAACGCGACATCGTTGGCCTGGAAACTCGTCATCACGGCAAGCCAGCCACCGGGCCTGAGCAGGCCACGGAGGGTACGGAACTCCTCTGCCGGACGATGAAAGTGCTCCGCGACCTCGGTGCAGGTGATGAAATCGTAGATGTCCCCCAGGACCGCCCGATCCGGGTGAAAGCAGGGATCAAAAAGCGCCACCGGGTGGCCCCGTTCGCGCAGCATCTCGGCCAACGCCGGCCCGGGCCCACACCCGTAGTCCAGTCCCCGTTGTCCCGGGGCCAGGTTCCGGAGTAGTGGAGCGGCCAGTTGATTGAGGAACTTCCGGTACTCGCCATCGTTGACGTCGTTCCGGTGCAGGCGATAGTGCGTGCGTTCAAGCTCGGCGGAGGGCCGCTGCGAAGGCTCGACGAACGTCGCCAGGCACTCCCCGCAACGCCAGTAGTCCCGGTGTTCCACCTCCAGGAAGTACTGGCCTGCGACGACCTCGCAGACCGGGCAGGCCAGCCAGAGGTCCCTGGCGGGAGTCGTCATCGACCCGGAAGGCTCAACGCGTCGGTGTCCTATCGCTTTGTATTATCGGTAGATATTAATATCGCCAGTAAACGACACCATATCACCACTAGAATAGACAGCTAACCGGCGGATCCCGTGGCCGACAGGGCTTCCCGACCCACCCGGCCGGGGCCGCTCGCGAGGGTGCCCACCAGCCCGGCCACATTCGCGATCCCGTGGCGCCGGAGGTAGTCCGCGATCCCCGCGTTGATCTTCTGGCAGACCAGCGGGTCATAGAACAGCGCCGTGCCGACCCCCACCGCCGACGCGCCGGCGATGAGGAACTCCAGCGCGTCGCTGGCCGTCGTGATGCCGCCCTGGCCGATGATGGGCACCTGGTGGGGGGCGGCTTCCTGGTACACCTGCCAGGTCTTCAGGAGGGCGATCGGCTTTATGGCCGGACCCGAGAGGCCGCCCTGCACGTTGGCCAGCACTGGCCGCCGCCGCTCCACGTCCACGGCCATGCCCATCAGCGTGTTGATGACGGCAAAGGCATCCGTGCCGGCCTCGATGCACCGCCGGGCGTTCTCCCGGATGTCGGTCTGGTTCGGGGACAGCTTGGTGATCAGTGGCTTCTTCGTCGCCTTCCGGCAGGCGGCCACCACCCGCGCGGAGACGTCCGGGTAGTTGCCGAAGGCCACGCCGCCCTCCTTGACGTTCGGGCAGCTGATGTTGATCTCGATGGCATCGATGGCCGAGTCGTCGAAGCGCTGGCAGACCTCCACGTATTCCTCGATCGTGGAGCCACAGGCATTGGCGATGAAGCGGGTCTCGCTGAAATCCAGCGAGGGAAGGATGCGGCTGACGACCGCGTCAACGCCGGGGTTCTGGAGCCCGATGGCGTTGAGCATGCCCATGGGCGTCTCGGCGATCCGGTGGGGCTCGTTGCCGAGCCGCGGGTGCAGCGTGGTGCCCTTGAGGCAGATGGCCCCGGCATCCCGGTTCGAGAAGCCTGCCACCCGTGTGTATTCTTCGCCGAAGCCCACGCAGCCGGACAGCAGGACGATGGGCGACGCGAACGGGAGCCCGCAGAACGTGGTGGCGAGCAGGGCGGAATCGGCGGCGGAGGCTGGAGACACGGCTGTGTTCAATCTGATTCTGTTTCGCCCGGAGATCCCTCCGAACACGGGCAACATCATACGCCTCTGCGCCAACACGGGGACCGCGCTGCACCTCGTGAAGCCCCTCGGCTTCACCCTGGAGGACGCGCAGCTGCGCCGGGCCGGCCTCGATTATCACGAATGGGCCACGGTGCGGCAGCACGACAGCCTCGACGACTGCCTCGGCAACCTCGGCCAGCCCCGGTTGTTTGCGGTTTCCACCCGGGGTGCGCGGCTGTACACGGACCCGGCCTTTGCCCCAGGCGACGCGTTCCTGCTGGGGCCTGAAAGCAGCGGGTTGCCGGCCGAGCTCCTGGCCGCGCTGCCCCCTCCGCAGGTCCTCCGCATCCCGATGCAGACCCGGGCGCGCAGCCTGAACCTCTCGAACGCCGCAGCCGTGGTGGTGTACGAAGCCTGGCGGCAGCTCGGCTTCGCCTGAGGCTTACTCCGGCTTCAGGGCCCGCGCCATGAGCGCCATGACCGCGTCCTGCGGTGCGACGTTCTCTTCCAGCACCCGGTAGACCTGCTCGCAGATAGGCATCTCGAGATTCAGCCGTCCGGCCACCGACCGGACGGCGCTGGCCGCGAACTGGCCCTCGACCACCTGGCCGATGCTCCGGGCCGCCTCGGCCGGCGTCTGGCCCCTGGCGATCGCGAGGCCGAAGCGCCGGTTGCGGGACTGGTCATCCGTGCAGGTGAGCACCAGGTCGCCCATGCCGGACAGGCCCATGAAGGTCGTCGCGCGCGCCCCCAGTGCGACGCCCAGGCGGGTCATCTCGACGAGGCCGCGCGTAATCAGCGCAATGCGCGTGTTGGCGCCGAAGCCCAGGCCGTCGGAAATTCCCGCGCCAATGGCAAGCACGTTCTTGACGGCGCCGCCGACCTCGACCCCGATCATGTCATCGGAGGTGTAGGCCCGGAACGTGTGGTCCGACAGGCGCGCGGCCAGGGCGCCGGCATAGGCCGGATCGCTGGCCGCCACCGTCATCGCCGTCGGCAGGCCGGCCGCCACTTCGCGGGCGAACGTGGGACCCGACAGCACCGCCACTGGAACCCCGGCGCCAAGCTCCTCCGCCGCCACTTCGTGGGGCAGCCGCCCGGTGCTGTGCTCGAAGCCCTTGGTAGCCCAGGCGAGCCGGGTTCCGGGCTTGAGGTCCTGGCGTACCGCCGCCAGCGTGGCGCGGAAGGCGTGGCTCGGCACGCACACCAGCAGTTCCCGGTGGCCGCTCACCACCCGGTGAAGGTCGGGGTCGGGCAGCACGCCGGGGGGAAGGCTGGTGCCGGGCAGGTAGCGGCGATTGACCCGGTGGCTCGCGAGGTCCCGGAGATCGGCCCCGTTCCGGCCCCAGAGGGTCACCGGCTGGCCGCCCCGCGCCAGTTGGATGGCCAGCGCCGTGCCCCAGGATCCGGCGCCGAGGACGGCGATGGGGGGGAAGTCGGAGGCGGGTGTCACTGGCAGAACACCCGGGTGGGCCTAGGCCTGGCCTGCGGGAGCCGCCTTCGCCGCCCGCTCTGCCTGGGCCTGGGCGAAGAGCGTCGTGAAATCGATGGGCTGGAGCAGGATCGGCGCAAAGCCGCCCCGCTGGATGATCGACGACACCGCCTCGCGCGCGTAGGGGAACAGCGCATTGGGGCAGGCGACGCCGAGGATCGTCCGCGCTTCATCGGGTGGAAAGCCGCTGATCTGGAAGACGCCAGCCTGCTGCAGTTCCACCAGGAACACCGTCCGTTGGCCGGCCACCGCGTGGACCGTCACGTGCAGGACCACTTCCGACACGCCATCACCCAGGCTCCGCTGGGAGGTCCGCAGGTTTACCTTGATCTCGGGGTCGAGGCCGCTTTCTGCAAAGATGCCGGGGGAATTCGGCGCTTCGAAGGAGACGTCCTTGATGTAGAAGCGCCGCAGGCCGAACTGCCGCGCGTCTTCCGTCGCCGCGCCGTTGCCCTGCTTGCCCGTGGAAGACTCGCTCATGGTGCTACCCGCTGTTCAGTGATTGGCCCGCAAGAGCGGGTCCAGCCGGCCTTCGCGCTCCAGCGCGGCCAGGTCGTCGTAGCCGCCCACGTGGGTGGCGCCGATGAAAATCTGTGGCACCGTCCGCCGGCCCGAGCGCGCGATCATCTCCGCTCGGCGGTCGGGAAACTCCTCGACGTTGATCTCGACGACGGGCACCTGCTTGCTGTCGAGTAGCGCCCGGGCGGCCGAACAGTAGGGGCACCAGGAGTTTGCGTACATCTCGACCACCGGCCCGCCGTCCTGCATCAGCGCTGGCCCCGGACCAGTGGCTGGTTCTCCCGCAGCCACGTGTCCATGCCGCCGCCCAGGCTGAAGGCGCCGTCGAACCCGGCAGCCCGCAGCTTGCGGACGCAGTCGAGGCTTTCGTTGCCCGCATTGCAGACCACCACCACGCCGCGCTTCTTCTTGATCTTGCCCTCCTCGCCCTTCGCGAGCTCGGTGGGCGGGATGTTAAGGGCGTCCACGATGTGCCCGGCAGCGAACTTCGCCGCATCGCGGACATCCACGACTGCGGCTCCCCGGTTGATCATGCGCACGGCCTCGGCGACCGTCACCTCGAAGCTGGCGCGCGCCCGCAGGCGCAGCTCGAAGGCGACGACGGCGATGAGCATCAGCACCGTCGCGGTGACGAGGTAGGGATTCGCCGCGGCGAATTCGACGAGCTTGTTCATGAGGTCCGATCTGGCTGGCGGCGCATTATAACCATGGCCTAAACTGGCCAGACGATGATCCGTGTGTTGCCCTGTTTCGCGCTGGCGCTGCTCGTGTCCCTGCCAGGCGGGCCGGCGGCTGCCCAGAAAGCCACCGGCAAGTCCACCCAGAGCACTGGCCAGACCAAGGAAGATCTCGCGAAGGTGCGGGATCGCATCCGGGACCTCGAGAAGCAGAAACGGCAGGACCAGGCCAGGCGCAGCGAGCTCGACAAGCAGCTGCGGGAGGCAGAGACGGCCGCCTCCCGCACCCGTCAGGCGCTCAACGCCACCCGCCGGGAACTTGCCGAGGCGCAGCGGCGGCTGGTGGAGCTCAACCGGCAGGTGGAAGCCACTCGCGCCAGTCTCGACCGGCAGCGGGCTGCACTGGCCGGCCAGCTGCGCCTCGCACACCTGACCGGCGGGAGCGAAAGGGTCCGGGCCTTTCTCAATCAGGAAGACCCCGCCGAAGTCGGGCACCGACTCACCTGGCTGGCCTACCTGGCCCAGAGTCGCAGCGAGCTCCTCGGCTCCATCCAGGCCAGCCTCGAGGCCCTGGAGCAGGACCTGCAGGCGGTGACCGAACAGGAAGCCGCCCTCGCTGCGCTCGAAGCCCGGCGGAGCGAACAGCTGGCCGAGCTGGAAGGATCCCGCCAGCAGCGTGCGACCGTGGTCGCCAGCCTGGACGCCCAGTTGAAGGGCCAGAACCGGCAGCTGGCCCAGGCCCGGACCGAGGCCGCCAGCCTGGAGCGCGTGCTGCGGGAACTCGAGCGCGCCGCCGCCCGGGCCCGCCAGGAATCAAGGGCACCGGACAAAGCGCCGGCGCCGCCGGCGACGGGCAAGCCCCTGGGCAAGGGCAAGTGGCCGGTCGCCGGGCAATTGCTGGCCGATTTCGGCCAGCCCCGGGCCGGCGGCCAGATGCGCTGGGACGGCGTCCTCATCGCGGCGCCTGCCGGTGCGGAAGTCCGCACGATCCAGGCGGGCAAGGTCGTCTATGCCGACTGGCTGCCCGGTCTCGGCCTGCTGCTGGTCCTGGATCATGGCGGCGGCTATCTCAGCCTTTATGGCCACAACCAGGATCTCTCCCGGACGGTGGGTGACCGGGTCTCGGCCGGCGACGTGCTGTCCCATGTGGGCGACACCGGCGGCCAGCCCCGTCCGGCCCTTTATTACGAAGTGCGACGCAATGGCCGGCCCATGAACCCCCGCCAATGGGGCAACTAGCGGACTGTGTGCCAGTCCATCCCCGGTCGCCGGACCCTGTGCTACTGTCAAAAGCCACTGCGATGCCTGGATTGCCGTGAAACCTTTTCGCATCAGAGGCTTGCTGCCGCTGCTCACCGGGGTCCTGCTGGGGTTCGGACTGGCCCTCGGCGGCGCCGTGCTGGCCGGTCTTACGCCCGCCGGGCTGAACGCCTCGGCCCTGCTCGCTCCCCCGGCCCCACCGCCCGGCCTCCCTCCGGAGGATGCCCGGGTGCTGGCGGAAATACTGGAGCGCGTGAAGCGTGAGTATGTGGAGCCCGTTTCCGACCGGCAGCTCATGGACAACGCCGTCCGCGGGATGCTGGCCGAGCTCGATCCCCACTCCCAGTTCCTGAATCCCCGCGAGTACGAGGAAATCCGCATCAACACCAGCGGCACCTACACCGGCATCGGCCTTGAACTGCAACCCGGCGACGGGCGGGTCGGCGTGGTGACCCCGATCGAGGGCACGCCGGCGTACCGGGCGGGCATCAAGGCGGGGGATGCCATCCTCACGATTGATGGCGAGCCGGTGGATCATGCCAACGTGAGCCAGGCAATCCTGCGCATGCGCGGCCCGGCGGGCAGCCATGTCGCGCTCACCGTGGCCAGGGACGGGCAGGCGGAGCCCCTGGCGTTCAACCTCGAGCGCAGCGCCGTGGACGTCCACAGCGTTCGCTCCCGGCTGCTCGACGACGGCTACGGCTATGTCCGCATTTCCCAGTTCAGCGACACCACGGCGAAGGACCTCCGGCACGAAATAGCGGTGCTCAACCGTTCGACCTCTGGCGGGATCCGTGGCCTCGTCCTCGATCTCCGGGACAACCCGGGCGGCGTGCTCGACGCCGCCGTCGACGTGGCCGACAGCTTCCTCGACGCCGGGCTCATCGTCACGGCCAGCGGCCGGACCCGGGACGCCACGTTCCGGCACGACGCGGCGCAGGGCGACCTGCTGGCCGGCGCGCCGCTGGTGATTCTGGTGAACGGCGGTTCCGCGTCGGCCTCGGAGATCGTGGCCGGCGCGCTGCAGGCCCACCGGCGCGCGACCATCGTCGGCACCCGGACGTTTGGCAAGGGTTCCGTGCAGACCGTCATGCCCCTGTCGGGCGGCCGGGCCATCAAGCTGACCACGTCCCGCTACTTCACGCCTTCCGGCGCCTCGATCCAGGGCCATGGCATCACGCCCGACGTGGAGCTTGCCTCCGGCGATGCCGAAGCAGGCCTGCAGCAGGCCGCGCGCCTCCTCGGCGCCGGTCCGCTGCTCCAGACCCGCGCCAACTAGCACGCTGCGCATGGACGCCTTGCAGGGCATTGCGCGGAGCATCCGGGAGGTCCAGCTGCTGTTGCTGCTGGTCACGGCGCTGTTCCATTTCGTGGCCCGCGAGGCCATCGCCAGCTCAACGAACTGGTTCCTCACGCTCCTCGTCTTTGGCATCACCGTCCTGGCCATGCCCCTGGTGCCCCGCCTCCGGGGCCAGCCGCGCCTCCGCCTCGTGCTCGAGATTGCCGCGATGGCCCTGTTCATCACCGCCCTCATCGCCCAGGCGGGCGAGAGCGCCGGGCCGCTCAGCCACCTCTATCTCCTGCCGGTGGTCACGGCCGCATTGCTGCTGGGCCGGCAGGCAACCGGGCTGCTGCTGCTCATGATCCTGGTCGCGAGGCTGCTCGTCGGCGCGCTCGACCAGGGCCTGGAGGCGCTGGCGATGCCCGCCCTCATCGGCCTGTTTGCCGAGCTGGCGCCGACGCTGCTGGTGGCCTTCCTCACCAGCGCGCTCTCCAGCGACCTGGACCGGGCCACCCGCACCATCCGCTTCCTGGCCGAGCGGGATGACCTGACGGGCCTCTACAACCTGCGCAGCTTCAGCAAGCTGGCCGATGCCGAGCACGGGGCGGCCAGCGAGGCGGGCGCGCCCAGCGCCCTGCTGATGGTCGATGTGGAGCAGCTCGGCCAGATCAACGATCGCTTCGGCCACGAGGCCGGCGACCGGGCACTCCGGGCCGTCGCCGCCAGCATCCAGCGGGCCACCCGGACGGGCGACCTCTGCGCCCGGTATGGCGGCGACGAGTTCGTCATCCTGCTGCCCCGTTGCGGCCGGGCCGCCGCTGACGCCGTGGCGAACCGGATCCGCCACGACGTGTTCTCCGGAACCCAGGACTTCGACTACGCGATGCGCCGGCTGGCCGTGACCGTCGGCGTGGCGGCCGCGCCGGATGACGGTCACGAGCTCCGCAGCCTGTTCCGCAAGGCCGTGCGCAACCTGCGCAAGGAGAAGCAAAGCCGGGATTCGCGCGCTGCCCTGCCGGCACCCCGCCCCCGGGAGATCGCGCCCTGAACGCTCGCGATCTCCTCCTCGTGGCCACGGGCGGTGCCGCAGGCTCCGTCCTGCGCTACCTGGTGAGCGGCGTTGCCCAGCGCGCGCTGGTGCCCGGCGCCGGGGCGCTCGCGTCGTTTCCGGCGGGCACCCTGGTGGTCAACGTCACGGGCTCACTGCTCATCGGGCTGCTGGCCGGCCTGGCGGAATCGCGGGCCCTGCTCGGTCCCGAGGCACGCCTGCTGCTGGTCACCGGCCTGCTCGGCGGGTACACCACCTTCTCGGCCTTTTCGCTCGAAACCCTCGTGCTCCTCCGGGCGGGCCAGACCGGGACCGCCTTCGCCACGGTCGGCCTGCAGGTGCTGCTCGGCGTGGCGGCCGCCTGGGCCGGCTTCACGCTGGCCCTGGGGCGCCCGGCCTAGCGGGATTCGAGCGCGGCCTTGAGGCGCGCGGCCTGCTCCGCCAGCAACGCCGGATCCGCGAAGCCACGCCCGTGGGCGCGAAGCGGTCGCCCGGCGTAGCGGGGCACCACGTGCAGGTGGAAGTGGAAGACGGTCTGGCCGGCCTCCGCCCCGTTGAACTGCATCAGCGTGACGCCGTCCGGCTGGAACGCGCGTCGCACCGCCAGCGCCATCCGCTGACCGGTCCGGATCACGGCTTCCAGCGCGGCCGTGTCCAGCTCGAACAGGTTCTCCGCCTGCGCCTTCGGAATGATGAGCGTGTGCCCGTCGGACTGGGGCATGACGTCCAGGATGGCGATGGTGGCGGCGTCCTCCCAGACCTTGTGGGACGGCACCTCGCCGCGCAGGATCCTGGCAAAAATATTGTTCGGGTCGTAGGCCACGGGCCACCTCCGCGGCTAGCATAGGAGCGGTGCGACCCGATGCCAATCGCTGTTTCGTCTGCGGGCCCGGCAACCCGATCGGGCTCCGGCTGCGCTTCCACATCGACGACCAGGATGTCTGCCGCTCGGAGTTCACCCCCGGGCCCGATCATGGCGGCTACGACCAGCTGACCCACGGCGGCATCGTCTTCAGCGCGCTCGACGACGTGATGGCCAACTGGATGTTCCTGAAGGGCATCCGCGCCCACACTGCCCGCTGCGAGATCCGCTACCGCCAGCCGCTCGTGATCGGTACCCGCGTGCTGCTCGAAGGTCGGCTCGTGAAGCAGAAGGGCAAGGTGGCCTTTCTCGAGGGGCGGATGCTGAAGGCCGACGACGGCTCGCTGGTCGCGGAGACCGAAGCGAGCTTCATGATCGTGGCCTGAGCACACGCCTCCGCAGGGGCGCGAGCACGGCAACGGCCGAAGCCAGCAGCCAGGCCCCCGCAGGCAGCGGTATCGGCGCGAGGAACCCGCGGATCTCGCCAGCGGGGAACACGCTGCTGTGGATGTTGAAGTAGGCCGTGTCGCCATTCATGCCGGCGATCAGGGCGGCCTCGGCGCCGGCCGGGGTTCCGCCCCCAAAGTTAGTGAGGAAGCCGGCCGTGTAGCTCGCCGTGGCGGTGAGATCGATCACGACGGGGTCGTAACTGCCCGACGTCACACCCACCGGGAAGCCGGGCAGCGTTCCGGGCGTCACCGCCACGCCGACGTTGTCTGTCAACGGAGTCGCCGTGCAGCAGTGGATGTGCGCGACGGTGGTCGGGCCCACAAGATCCTGGAAGCTGGCGGAGATGGTCAGGGTCTGGCCCACGGAGTCGTAGATCACCTGGGCAAATCCGGTGCCGGGCGAGGCGTTGGGCGGTGACTCTGCCGGGCCGCTCAGGTCGGCGGTGTAGACGATCACGGCACCCTGGGCGAGGGGCGCCATCGCGAGCAGCAGGGCGGCGATCAGGGCATGCGGGAGCTTGAACATGGGAGTTTCTCCTGTGCGCCATCCCTGGCCGTTGACGGTTGAGAAATGTCAGCCGTGCCGGGGGACTGTGCGCCGGTAACGGCGCCCGGTCAAACCCGCGGTGCACAAGGGCCACGGCGGGGCGCGCCCATGGCGGCCGCCTCAGGGCTTGAGGCCGGAAGGCCCTGGTGGCTGGCCGAGCAGGCTGCGGAACAGCACGGTGTCCTGTGCGTTCACACTCCCGCTGCAGTTCAGGTCGGCCGGGTTGTAGGTCGGGGCCACGCTCGGCTGGCCCAGCTGCGCGCGGAACAGGGCAGTGTCCTGGGCGTTGGTGGTGCCGTTGTTGCTCAGGTCTGCGTCGCAGCGATTCCCGTAGCCGTCGGCATCCGAGTCGCACTGGGCCGGGTTCGGCACCAGCATGCAGTTGTCCAGGGCGTCGACGATTCCGTCCCCGTCCTGATCGGCCACGGGCGCCTCGCCTTCGTCGCTACCGATCTGCTCCACATAGGCCGCGAGCGCCTGCAGATCGCCCGCGGGCACGGGAGCGTGAGCCTGGATAGCCGCGCCCAGGGAGGGCGCAGAACCGTCATGCAGGTACGGGGCAGTCGCCCACACGTCCCGGAGCGTCGGCACGTCGATACCCGTGAGCGGGCCGCCCAGGCGCTGGCCGCTGGCTGCCTTGAGCGTGCCGACATCCACGAGGGTTCCGGGACCGCTGGTCGTAAAGGCAGCGCCGCCGTGGCAGGCCGCGCAATTCCGCTGCGCAAAGATCTCCCGCCCCTGCACGGCTTCGGCCGTGAGGCTGCCATCGCTGTTCCGCGCGGGGCTCGGATCGAAGGAGGCCAGGGAGGCCACATAGGCCGCGAGCGCGTCCAAATCCGCGCTCAGCCCGGCCTTCGGAATGCCGAGCGGCTGGCTGCGCGTGCCTGAGTTGAAGGCCGCATCGCTCATCAGGCCGGTGCCGCCGGCCAGGGCGCGGATCTGGCCCTCGAAATCCTGCAGTTCATCGAAGTTGTTGCTCCAGTGCAGGAAACCCTGGCCGGCAGCGCGTCCCCGCAGGCTGATCGTGTTGCGCAGGCCCTCGCCCATGCCGGTAATGTCCCACACGCGCCCGTCGGCGCCGCCGTCGTTGTGGCACGTCGCACAGCTCATGTAGCGGTCCAGGGCCAGCCGCGGGTCCCGGGCGTCGTAGAACAGCTGCTTGCCCAGGAGGACTGTGGGTGCCAGCACTTCGCCAGTCACCGACTGCAAGGTGGCCAGGCGGGGCACGCTGGCGATCCCGTCGACCACCAGTGGCGACAGGTCGAACACGTCGACGGTACGGTCCATGAAGTTGCTGACGTAGAGGCGGGTGCCGTCCGGGGAAACGAGCAGGCCCTGGGGCGCCCGCCCGACGTCCACCCGCAGGACCTCGATGCCCGTGTGGGCCGACACGACGGCCACCTCGCGGCTCGTCTCCAGAGCGGCGAAGGCATACACGCCGAGCCTGTCGAAAGCGATGGCACTGGTGACGCTGGCATTGTCGTGATCGATCCTCCGGCCGAGATCCTCGGTGTCAGCGACCAGGTCGAGCCTGGAGGTAATGGCGCGGACCGTGTTCTGGAAGTTGAGGTTCAGGCCGCTGCGCAGGGTGCCCCGCCGGATGTTGTCCTGCTTCGAGGGGACGAACGCCTGGGTGCCGTCCGGCGAGATCACCGCGGGCCCAAGGTAGTTCGGCACGCCGCTGCCCTGGATCGCGGTATCGGGCACCGACAGGTGCCGGAGGGCGATGGTCCTCACCACCTGCAGGTCGCCGGTCGCCAGTTCGACCACCTCGCCACCCGCCGTACCGGGTTGTACGACCGCGGTGTCCTCGCCGGGCAGCGGGGGCGTGATGAAGCGCGACACGTACAACGTCGCGCCGTCGCCGGACACCGAGGCGTGGCGCGGATGCGGGCCCACATCTGCCTCGTCCAGCACCTGGCGCGAGGCCACGGATAGCTTCAGTACCTTCCCGAGGCCCTCGAGGACCACATAGCCCGCGCTCCCGCCAGGCGCGAAGACCAGGCCGAAGGGCTGGGAGCCCCGCGGGAGGGGGACCGTGGCGCTGACCGTCAGCGCGACCGGATCGATGACGCTGATCGACGCCGATTGCCTGTTGGTGACCCAGACGGAGCCGTCCGGCGCGATCGCGACCGCGCGGGGCGCCAGTTGGACTGGAATCTCCGCCACCCGCGCGTTGTTCGCCGCGTTGAACACGCTGACGGAGTTGTTGTCCTGGTTGACCACCCAGAGCCGGTCAGTGGCGCCGCCGGGCGCTCCGTATGCCAGGTTGCCGGACGATGCCGGAGCCAGCGCGGTCAGCGGGAAGTGCACCGTCACCGGGATCGTGCTGAACTGCTGCCCACCCCGGCTGTCCGTCACGGTGAGGGTGACGTAGTAGACGCCGGGCTGCGCGAACACATGCTCGATCGCCGGCGAGCTGGACCAGGCGGTTTCCGGCGTGCCGTCGTCGAAATACCAGCGGAACTGCGGGATGACTCCGTTACTGACGATGCCGGAGAAGCTGACCGTGGAGCCGTGCACGACCGGCGCGGGTTGCGGCAGCGGCGCGAGCACCAGTGGGTCGATCTGGGAGATCTGCCAGACGAGGTTGGCGGTAGCGGTGTTCACGCCGTCGCTGGCGGCCACCACGACGTTGTAGCTGCCCGGGGTCGTGGGCGTGCCGGCGATCAGCCCCGTGAGCGGGTTGATGGACAGTCCCGCTGGCAGGCCAGTGGCCGCGTAGCCAAGGTCGTCGCCGTTGGGGTCCGTGGCGGAGAGTTGCAGGCTGACTGGCGTGCCCTGCGGGCCGGACTGGTTGCCCGGTGGCGCCAGCACCGGGGTGATGGCCGGATTCGGGGTGGCAGCGACCGGGATCTCCACGATCCTGCCCACCGAGGGTGTGCCGGCCGCGTTCAGCAGGAACAGGATGTAGAAGCCCGGAGGCGCGTCCGCGGCCCGGGTCGGCGCCTGGACCATGACCCGGTCGCCGCTCTGCCTGAACGTCGCCTCGACGAAGCGCTGGTCCATGTTCCAGCTGTGGGTGACCGAGCCGGTCTTGATCAGGGTGACCCGGCTGATGGAGCCGGTGCCGGTCCAGTCCACCGGAAAAGTCTCCCCGATGGTCATGCTGTTCTGAACTCCCGTGATGGCCGGGCGGGATGCAAACCCGCCGCCAACCGAGTACAGGTATGGCGGGTAGTACACCTCGACGTTCGTGTTGTTCTCGGGGAGGCTGGTCGTCGGACTGTTGGCGCCACCTCCGCCCACCAGCACGCTGGCATCCGGCAGTAGCAGTGCCATCGAGTGGTACAGCCGGGCCTTTACGCCACTGGAGTGCTGGGTCCACACGCCGGTGTTCGGATTCCAGATCTCCGCGTAGTTCGTCACATCCGTCTTGCTGTTCCAGACGCCGCTGCCGCCCGTGGCGAGCACGCGACCGTCCGGCAATACGGTCGCGTTCACGAGCACGCGCTTCCTCAGCAGGTTGCCAGTAGTTGTCACGACGGGATTGGTGCCCGTGATGTCGATGATGCGGGCCTGGTTCGAGTTGCCACCGAACTGCAGGATGCGCCCGGGCCGGAACATGACGGCGCTGGCGTCATTGCCGGTCGGCCCCGTGAAGGTACCCCTGCTGGTGAAGGTGCCCGTGCCCGTCGGGTTCACCGTGTACATCTTGCCGCCACTGTCGTAGCCGAAGACGAGGCCGCTCGGGGCCACCCAGTTGCGCGGATACATGAAGTCGTAGCTCGAGGTGTTTGCCCCGGTGAGCAACCGGAACGTGCCGTTGGACTGGCGAACCTCCGGCCGGTCGGTGCCGGAGGTGCCACCCTGCACGTAGACCTCGCCGTTGGTCAGGACAGTCGCCGTGGAATACCAGCGCGCCCGGTTCATGTTGTTCTGCGTGGTGAGCGTGTTGTTGGACAGGCGGAACAGGTTCGTGTTGGGGTTCGCGCTGTTCAGCACCTGGCTGCCGTTCCACACGTCGCCACCGGCGATGAAGACATCCCCGCCGGGCAGCACGACCTGCGAGCTGCAGAAGATGTCCGTCACTGTCTGGTTGGGGAGGGTCAGGTGGCCGCCGGCAAGGCCGCCGGCCTGCTGGTCCCAGACGTCATAGATGAATCGCCCGCCCTGCAGGCCATTGGCGGAACTGCCGTAGGACAGGACCCGCTCGTCAGGCAACAGCACGGCGTGAACCGGGATGAGCGGCCAGTCATGGACGTTCGACCAGGCGCCATTGACGTTATCGGCGCGGGCGAGACCGGCCGCCAGGGCGAGGCCGAGCAGAAGCCCCGGGAGCGCAGGGATTCGCGTCATGAGGATCGCTATGCTTCTTCTACAGTGAGGCCTATTGCTGGCCCTTGGCGAGAGCATAGCGTCAGCCGCCCGCCTCCTGTCCAGACCCGGGCGCCACTTCCGGCAGCTTCCTGGCCGGATTACCGGGGGTTATGTGAAGCCGGTTGTTCGGCGGCTACTGCTCCGGTCACGCGGGCCAGCGTATCCACGGGAGCATCGAAGAAGGTGGCGCGCAGGCGGCCGGCCCGGTCCAGGAGATAGATCTGGGTCGTGTGCTCCACGAGGTAATTGCCGGACTCGTCCGCGGCCCGCCCCCGGAAGAAGACCGCGGAGAACTGCGCGGCGATCCTTCCGACCTCCTTCGGCGGGCCGGTAAGTCCGATGAAGTCCGGCGACAGGCGGGCCAGGTACTGCTTCATCACCGCCGGGGTATCGCGTTCCCCATCGGTGCTGATCATCACGACCCGGGCTTCGCGCACCGCGGGATCAGCTGATCGGCTGGCCGCCAGCAGCCGGCCCATGGCGGCCGGACAGGCCACGGGACAGTTCGTGAAGCCGAAGAAGACGAGCACCGGGCGGCCCTGCAGCCGGCTCAGGCGGAAGGGCTTGCCGTTGTGGTCAGTCAGCTCGAAGTCCGTGATGGGCTGCGCCGGGTTGGCCTCCACCACGCCGTCCGTGGGGTTGCCGGGGGTGACCGATGCCCTCGCCGGCAGCAGGCTGCCAGCCAGCGTCAGCGCCATGGCAGCGAGGAGCCCGAGTTGCGCTGGTGCGTGCCGGTGCATGGCCAAAAGTATAGGGCGGCTTGCTACTCCGGCGGCAAGGGCAAGGCCGTGCGATCGATCACCGTGCGCAGGACGAAGCTGGAGTGCACGCCCGTGACTCCCTCGATGCGGGTGATCTTGTTCAGCAGCAGCGCCTGGTAGGCGTCCATGTCCCTGACGATCACCTTGAGCTGGTAGTCGGCCTCCTGGCCGGTGATGAGCAGGCACTCGAGGACTTCCGGGAGCCGGGCCACCTGCTTCTCGAAGTTGGCGAAGCGGTCGGGTGTGTGCCGGTCCATGGCGATGTGCACGAGGGCCAGCAGGGTGAGCCCGAGCTTGCGGGCGTCCACCAGGGCCCGGTAGCCGGTGATGAAGCCGCCCTGCTCCAGCGCCCGGACGCGCCGCAGGCAGGGCGACGGTGACAGGCCGATGCGCTCCGCCAGTTCCTGGTTGCTGAGCTGGGAACTCTCCTGGAGCAGCTCCAGGATCCGGCGATCGTAGCGGTCGAGGGTCATGTGGTTGCTCCTGATCCAACCATCTCGACAGATTCTGCCAAGAATTCTGCAATCTGTGGTAAATCGTTTTCACAAATAAGCATCCTGAAGCCATCTTCGCAATCCCCAGCCGGCCCCCGATCGTTAGATTGACGGCTCAGCCACCGTTCCAGGAGCCCCGACCATGCCCCCCGGCCAGCGCCGCTACCGCGCCTTTCCCCCCGTTGCCCTGCCCGACCGCCGCTGGCCGGGCAACGTCATCAGTTCCGCCCCCACCTGGCTCAGCACGGACCTGCGGGACGGCAACCAGGCGCTCTTCGAGCCCATGGGTCCGGAGCGCAAGCTGCGCATGTTCCGCATGCTCTGCGCGATCGGGTTCAAGGAGATCGAGGTGGCCTTCCCGGCCGCGTCCCGGACGGAATTCGACTTCGTCCGGTCCCTCATCGAGGAGGGCCACATTCCTGCCGACGTGACCATCGGCGTCCTGACCCAGGCCCGGGAGCCGCTCATCCGCCGCACCGTCGAGTCGCTGCGGGGCGCCCGGCGGGCCATAGTCCACGTCTACACCGCCACCTCGCCCGTGTTCCGGGAGACGGTGTTCGGCATGAGCCGGGAGGAGGTCGTCGCGATGGCCGTGGAGAGCGTACGTCTCATCCGCGAGCTCTGCGCCGCCCAACCGGAAACCGAATGGGTCCTGGAGTACAGCCCGGAGAACTTCTCGGCCACGGAACTCGAGTTCTCGAAGGAGATCTGCGACGCCGTGGCCGAGGCCTGGGGCGCCACGCCGGAGCGCAAGGTGATCCTGAACCTGCCGGCGACCGTCGAGGTCGCCACGCCGAACGTCTATGCGGACCAGATCGAGTGGATGCACCGCAATCTCGCCGGCCGGGACTCCGTGGTCATCAGCGTTCATCCCCACAACGACCGGGGCAGTGCCGTGGCAGCCGCCGAGCTCGCCCTCATGGCCGGCGCCGAGCGGGTGGAGGGCTGCCTCTTTGGCAACGGTGAGCGCACGGGCAACGTGGACCTCGTGACCCTCGCGCTCAATCTCCGCACCCAGGGCATCGACCCGGGCCTCGCTTTCCCGGACATCAACGCCATCGCCCGGGCCTGCGAGGAGTGCACCCGGCTGCCCGTGCACCCGCGCCACCCCTACGCCGGTGACCTGGTCTTCACCGCCTTCTCCGGCTCGCATCAGGACGCCATCCGCAAGGGCATGGCGGCCCAGGCGGGAGATGCCTCCTGGAATGTCCCCTACCTGCCCGTCGACCCCGCGGATCTCGGCCGGACCTACGACTCCCTGGTGCGGGTGAACAGCCAGTCCGGCAAGGGCGGCGTCGCCTACCTGCTGGAGATGTCACGGGGGGTGGTGATGCCCCGGCGGATGCAGATCGAGTTCAGCGGCACCGTCCAGCGCCAGGCCGAAGCCACCGGCAGCGAGGTTTCGGCCGACGAGATCTGGCGCCTCTTCGCCGCCGAGTACCTGGAGCGGCCGGAACCAGTCCGCTATGTGGGGCATCACCTCTTCGAGCGGGGTGCGCGGCAGGGCGTCCGGCTGACCATCGGCTGGGGCAGCCGCAGGATCGAGGCAGACGGAGAGGGCAATGGTCCGATCGACGCCGTGATCGATGCGCTGCGCATGCCGGTGAAGATCCTGTCCTGGGAGGAACGCTCGCTCGGGCAGGGCGCAGACTCCCGCGCGCTCGCGATCGTGGAGCTGGCCGTCGACCGCATTCCCGGCAGCACCTTCGGCGCGGGGATGGACCCGAACATCGTGACCGCGTCCATTCGCGCCATCGTCGCGGGCATCAACCGGAACCTCGCCCGCGCCGGCGAGGGCGCCGCCCGCCAGGCCGCAGCTGGCCTGATCGCCCCGGCCCAGGCGGCCCTGCCGGCCTGAGCGCGCCCGAGCTCCAGCGGACCGCTTCGACGGGCGATTGAACCCCGGCCAGGCGCGCGAGCGCCGCCGAGAAGCGTCCTGGATCGCCGCTCGTCACGAAGCGGTGCTCGCCCGGCCGCGGCTCCCGCCCGCTCAGGCCGTGCCGGGCGAGCACGTCGCCCAGGTGCCGGGCGATGGCCGGCGCCGGGTCGATCACCGCCACGCCCGGGCCGGCGATGCGGCGAATCGTGTCGATGACGAAAGGATAGTGGCTGCAGGCCAGGACGATGGTGTCCGCGCCCGCCTCGAGAATAGGAGCCAGGCAGCGGCGCAGGAGTGCCTCCGTATCGGGACCCCCGAGATCCCCGGCTTCCACATGCTCGGCCAGCCCGTCACACACCTGGTTGACCAGCCGGATGCCGGTCGCATGGCGCCCGGCCGTCGCCTGGAAGAGCCGGCCCTGGAACGTGGCCGGCGTGGCCATGATGCCCACCACGCCATTCTTCGTCAGCGCCACCGCCGGCTTCACCGCCGGTTCCATGCCGATGGTCGGGATGCCCGGCAGGGTGTCGCGGAGGTGCTTCAGGGCGGCGGCCGAGGCCGTGTTGCAGGCGACCACCAGGGCCTTGCAGCCGCGGTCGAGCAGGTAGCGCGCGATGACGTCGCAGAAGCCGCGGATCTCGATCTCGCCGCGGGGCCCGTAGGGCACATGGACCTGGTCAGCGAAATAGATCGTGTCCTCGTGGGGCAGGGCCCGCACGATCTCCCGCCATACCGACAGCCCGCCGACGCCGGAATCGAAGACACCAATCGGGCCTTCGTCCGGGTCGTTCACTTCTCTCGCCAGCGGAGATTCTCCCGGCCGTCGGCAAGGCGCATCAGGCCAGGCTGGGCGGCGGGGACTCGAAGAACCCGATGTCGTAGATGCCGGTGCCCTCGCGCAGCGGCTTGCAGCCCTTCTGGTACTCGTCGCTGTGGAAGAAGGCGTTCAGGTTGTCCATGCTCGGGAACTCGAGCATGACCACTACCTTTTTCGACAGGAGGTCGCCGGAGACCACGTTGGCGGACTTGCCACGCACCACATACTTCCCCCCGTGCAGGCGGGCCAGACGAGCCGATTCCTCGGTGTACTTCTTGAGGTTGGGGCCGGGATTGGTGATTTCGACGATCGAGAGGATGTAGGCGGGCATGGTGACAGCTCCGTGCAGATGTGGGAGTGGAGCCGGATTATCCGGGTAAGCGGCCCCGCGCATCAACGAATGGTTTCGGCCCCGGTCCCGGCGTCCGTCAGCGTATCCAGGTGCATGAGCTTCCTGATGACCGGGGAGATCGCCAGCACGGCGATCCCTGCCCCGATGGCCACCCACCCGACCGTCGAGTACACGTCGAGGACCGTCTGCTGGGTTGCCGTCCCGCCGTTTCCTTCCCTGGCGCCCGCGGCCGCCGCGATCAGGCCGGCGGCAAAGTTGCCCGTGGCGGAGGCGAAGAACCAGGTTCCCATGATCAGGCTGGCCAGGTGCGCAGGGGCAAGCCGGTTCATGGCGGACAGGCCGACGGGCGACAGGCACAGCTCGCCGGTGGTGTGCAGGAGGTAGATCAGGAAGATGAAGACCACCGGAGTTGCCACGCCATTGGCGGCACCCGCAACGAGGATGAGGAAGCCCGCGCCCAGCTGCATCATCGCCAGGCCGAACTTTGCCGGCGCCGAGGGCTCCAGCCCCCGGTTGGCCAGCCACAGCCAGAGCCCCGCGAACACGGGGCCCAGGAGGACGATGTAGACGGCGTTGATGGACTGAAAGACGGAAGCGGGGACGCCCGCGCGGTCGACGAAGCGGTCGGTGTAGAGGTTCAGCGAAGAGCCCGCCTGTTCGAACAGGGCCCAGAACAGGATCGACCCGACGATCAGGAACAGGGCGGCAAAGATCCGGTCCCGGTCCTCCCGGGGCAGGCGAAACACCGCCGTATACAGGACGTAGGCGATCAGGAGGGCACCGGCGATGCCCAGCAGGTGGCCCACCAGATCCTGGTTCTGGACGAGCCACCACACGACGGCCACGCCCGCGATACCGGCGAGGTACAGCCGCCATTCCAGGGTGATGCCGCCGGCACGGCGGCGGAGCTGGACCGGGTCCGGCGCCTCCCCCTTGCCCATCAGCAGCGGCTTGCCCCAGACGAACACGGCGAGGCCGAACAGCATGCCGATGCCGGCGGCCCCGAAGCCGTAACTCCAGCCCCAGGTCTCGCCCAGATAGCCGCAGAGCACGGCCCCAATCGCCGCGCCCAGGTTGATGCCCATGTAGAAGATCGTGTACGCGGGGTCACGCCGGGCATCGGTTCGCGGGTACAGCTGGCCAACGATCACCGAGATGTTGGCCTTCAGGAATCCCGAGCCGACGATGATGAAGGACAGCGCCAGCCAGAAGACATTGAGCGCCGGGCTGCCCTGCCCGCCAGTGCCTTCCACGCCCATCAGGAAATGGCCAAACGCCAGGAGGACGGCGCCGAACAGCACGGCCTTGCGCTGCCCCAGGTAACGGTCCGCCAGGTATCCGCCGATCACCGGCGTGATGTAGACCAGAGCCGTATAGGCGCCATAGATGACGCTCGCGCGCTCATCCGAATACAGCCAGTGCTTCGTGAGGTAGAAGATGAGCAGGGCGCGCATCCCGTAATAGGAAAAGCGCTCCCACATCTCGGTGAAGAACAGGACGAACAGTCCCGGGGGATGACCGAAGTAGGTCCTGTCCGGGACGGGGGATCGGGGAGCCGTCATTCAGGCGGGCTTGTCACGCACAGGCTGGTCGGCCGTGGCGGGTTGGGACAGGATGCGGGCCATCACGATCCCCGCCTCGTACAGCATGTACATCGGTATCGCCAGGAGGGTCTGGGACAGTACGTCCGGCGGCGTCAGCAGCATTCCGACGACGAAGGCGCCGAGGAACACGTACTGGCGATTGCCCTTCAGCGTCTCGATCCGGACCATGCCGGTCAGCACCAGCAGCACCGTGGCCACCGGCACCTCGAAGGCCAGGCCGAAGGCGACGAAGAGGACGAGGACGAAGTCCATGTAGCTGTTGATGTCGGTCATCATCTGCACGCCGCTCGGCGCTGCCGTCGCGAAGAAGCCGAACATGATCGGGAAGACCACCCAGTAGGCAAAGGCCACGCCCACGTAGAACAGGATCACGCTGGAAACCAGCAGTGGGACCGCCAGGCGCTTCTCGCGCCGGTACAGCCCGGGAGCCACGAACGCCCAGACCTGGTAGATAACGAGCGGAATGGCCAGCATGATGGCCACGTAGAAGGCTGCCTTGAACGGCGTGATGAACGGCGACGCCACCTGGGTGGCAATCATCGTCGAGCCCTTCGGCAGCTGGGCCATCAAGGGCCTCGCCACGGCGTGGAAGACCTGCTGGGTGAAGGGCAGGAGGCAGAGGAACGCCACCAGGATCGCGCCCACCGCCTTCAGCAGGCGCGAGCGCAGCTCCAGCAGGTGGGACATCAGGCTCGCCTCGGGCAGCTCCTCCGGGGCCTCGTTGTGCTGGAAATCGTTCTCGCCCATGGCCGTCGGGGACCGCACCCGCCTCAGGGCTGCGGGCGATGCGCAGTTTCTGCGCCGTCGTCGGCCGTTGCCATCGGCGGGGTCACCGGCGGCACGGGCGGCGAGGACCCGGGAATGAGGTCTTCGGCGCCCGGGCGGCTGTAGGCCGGCTGCGGTGGTGGCGACGGCGTGGCGCGAGAGGAATCCCGGGCGGTGATCCGGCGCTCCTCGGCCTCGAGCTCGTCGCGGATCTGCGCGGTGAGGGTGCGCGCCATGCGCCGCGCCTGGCCGGCATAGCGGCCGATCTGGGCGGCAACCTTGGGAAGCTTTTCCGGGCCAAGCACGACCAGGCCCAGGACCGCGATGAGCGCCAGCTCCCAGAACCCGACTTCGAACATCGCTGGTCTGCCCTCCTGGAGGCCCGTCGTCCCGTCAGCCGGGGCGCGCGTTGGGAACCGACGGCGCCCGGGGATCAGGCGTTGCCGCTACGCTCCGATTCCCGCTTGGCCGCGCCGGAGTCCGGGAACTCCGCGTCGGGCTTGCCCAGCTGGCGCGGCTCGTCCGCGTCCTTCTCGGCGTCGCCCATGGCCTTCTTGAAACCCTTGACCGCGCCGCCCAGGTCCTGGCCGATGTCCTTCAGGCGCTTGGTGCCGAAGATCATCACCACGATGAGCAGGACGATGAGTAGCTGCCAGATACTGATGCCGCCAAGTCCCATGTGCGTATCTCCGGTGAAATCGCTGCCGCTCGCGACAACGTGGCCGAAAGGCCCGTGCAAGCGATTAGGATAGCCTGATCCCGGTGCCGCTACGTGACAAACATCACGGTCGCGCTACAGGGCGTGGCGGCACGCGCAGGGAAAACGTGACAGGACCAGTGTTGACGAGTTCCACCTCCATATCGGCGCCGAACTGCCCCTGGTGCACCCGGGGCCACCGGGACCGCAGGGCGTTCAACAGGTGCTCGAACAGGGCCCTGCCTTCGTCGGGGGGCGCCGCGGGCTCGAAGCCCGGCCGGTTGCCGTGGCTCGTGTCCGCGGCCAGCGTGAACTGGGGCACCAGCAGCAATTCGCCAGCCACGTCCGTCACGCTCAGGTTCATGCGCCCCGCGGCATCGGGGAACACCCGGTACGCCAGCAGCCGTTCCGCGAGCCGTTCGGCGCCGGCGGGCGAATCGCCCCGCTCGACACCCAGCAGGATGAGCAGTCCCGGCCCGATGGCGGCGACGGTAGCCCCGGACACTGAGACCTTTGCCCACTTTACGCGCTGTAGCAAGCCAATCAAGTGGATTTATCCCATCCAGATATCAAAATCAAAAAGAATCGGTAATGCATATCCACATCTAGCAGAAATAGCGAGGCGTGGGGTTATACAGCAGATTTTATGGATCAATCGTGGCTAACGTGGGGTTATCTTTCACTCAGAGTCCGACATGGCCTACCATTGTGGCGTTGGCGGCCCTGGTGGCCGCCTGCGGCCCCGTCGAACAACCGTCCGGCGCCAGACCCGCCACCAAGGTCTTCCGTTATGCCATGGACCAGGCGCCGACCACGCTGGACCCGGTGCAGGGCGCCAACATCTACGCCAACTTCGTCATCGTCAATGCCTACGACACGCTTTACTCCTACAAGTACCTGGCCCGTCCCTACGAGCTTAAGCCCAACCTGGCGGCGGACTTCCCCACCATTGCACCGGACGGCCTCGTCTACACGTTCCGGCTGAAGAAGGGCGTGCGCTTCATCGACGACCCGGCCTTCCCGGCCGGGCGCGGACGGGAAGTGGTGGCAGAGGACCTCATCTATTCCATCAAGCGCCAGTTCGACCCCCGCAACCAGCCCCAGGGCGCCTGGCTCTGGCAGGGCAGGATCGCCGGGCTCGAGGAGTGGAAGGCCGCTGGCTCCGACTACGACCAGCCGGTGAGCGGACTGCGCGCCCTAGATTCGCACACCCTGGAGATCCGGCTGCTGCGCCCCTATCCCCAGCTGGTTGCGACGCTTGCCCAGGGCTTCGCCGCGGTGGTTCCCCGGGAAGCCGTCGACAAGTACGGCAAGGGGCTCGGGGTGCGGCCCGTGGGTTCGGGACCCTTCAAGCTGGTTTCCTACGACACGGCGCGGGTCGTGATGGAGCGCAATCCAAACTTCCGCCAGGAGCCGGTGGACCTCGCCTACGAGGGCTACGACCCGGCCACCCAGGCGTTCAGCGGCGTCGAGGCGATCCAGGGCCGGTCGCCGCCCTTCGTGGACCGGCTGGAATTCAATTTCATCAACGAGCCGAGCGCTTCCTGGACGTCATTCACCAAGGGCGACGAGATCCAGTACACCGTCCTGCCGATCGAGCAGGTGGAACGGGTGCTGGCCAGCAAACGGCCCGTAACCCTCCGGCCCGAGTATGCCGACAAGTACCACATCTACGCGGGGCTGGAGGCCGGCTTCATCTTCACGGCCTTCAACATGGACTTTCCGGATTTCGGCTACAACCCGGACCCGGAGCGGGAGCGGCGGAACAAGGCGCTGCGCTGCGCGATCATCAAGGGCTACGACTGGCAGGGGCGCAACGAGAGCTGGTACAACGGCCTCGGGCAGGTGTTCCCGGGGGTCATCGTGCCCGCGAGCCCGGAGTTCGATCCCGACCTGTCCCTGGCCAGCGTCAGCCGCGACGTGGCCGGTGCCCGCCAGCTGCTGCGGGACAATGGCTGGACGCCCCGGAACCTGCCGAAGCTGGTCTATGGCACCACGGCCGGCACGACAGAGCGGCTGAACTTCGAGCAGTTCCGGGCCTGGATGGGGGACATCGGCTTTCCCCGCGAGAAGGTCGTGCAGAAGACCTACGCGAACTTCGGCGACATCTCCCGCGCCTGGAAGCGCAACCAGCTGCCGCTGGTCGCCAAGGGCTGGGGCCTGGACTACCCCGACGCCGAGAACACGCTGCAGCTCTTCTATGGTCCGAACGGCTCACCCGGCTCCAACGATGCCAACTGGGAGAACCCGGAGTTCGACAGGCTGTACGACGAGGCCGCCGTCATGCAGCCGTCCGACGAGCGCACCCGGCTCTACCGCCGGATGAACCAGCTCGTCATCGACGACTGCGTGGCGATCACCGGGCTGTCGCGCACCCGGATCTACCTGTGGCACAAGGATGTCATCGCCGTCCCGGACCGGGAGATACTGGGCGGCTTCTGGCTGAAGTACGCGGATGTCGTGCCGGCGAAACCCGCCGGGCTGACATCAAGGGCGGCAAAGGGCACCTGAACCGTGGAGATCCTCCAGTACGCGCTGCGCAAGCTCCTTGGAGGCCTGCCGCTCATCGTCGGGGTCACCCTGGTGAGCTTTGCGCTGATGGTCTACTTCGGCCCCGACATGACCTACCTGCTGCTCGGGAAGAATCCGACCCCGGAGCAGATCCTGGAAGTCCGGCAGCAGCTCGGCTACGACCAGCCCTTCCTGCAGCGCTACCTGGGGTTCCTGCGGGAGATCGTCACGCTCGACTTCGGTGTTGCCTCCACCGGCGAGCCCGTGACCGCGCTGCTGGCGAAGACGATACCCGTCTCGCTGATCCTCATCCTGCCCGGCTTCATCCTCGGGCACGTGGTGGGGCTCCTCATGGCGCTGGCGGCCGCCTACTGGCGGGGCCGCTGGCTCGACAAGCTGATCATGGCCGTGGCGGTGACCGGCATGAGCATCAGCTTCCTCATCGTGATCATCGGCTTCCAGATCGTCCTGAGCTCCAGTGACGGCCTCGACCTGTTTCCGGTCCGGGGCTGGAACTCCACCTCCCTGGGCAGCTACCTCACCTACGTCACGGTGCCAACGCTTGCCACCATGTTCGTGGCGCTCGGCTACGAGACCCGGTTCTACCGCTCGATCATCGTGGAGGAGATGAGCCGGGACCACGTGCGCACGGCCCGGGCCTTCGGCCTGCCCGAGTCCCGGATCTTCTTCCGCAACATCCTGAAGAACTGCCTGATACCCATCATCACGCGGATCATGTTCTCGATTCCCCAGGTGGCCATCGGCGGCGCGCTGCTGATCGAGAGCTACTTCGGCATTCCGGGGGTCGGCAAGGCCACCTACGAGGCCATCATCACCGGCGACCAGCCGGTGCTCAAGGCGGTGGTCAGCCTCACCGCGATCCTCTTCGTGCTCGTGGTGGTGCTGACCGACATCCTCTACCGGGCGGTGGACCCGCGGGTGACCATCGAATGAGCGCGGTGGCCCTGCCGGAGATACCGCCAGCCCGGGCCCGGGGCGAATCGCTCTGGCGCAAGGCGGCCCGCAAGTTCGCCCGGGACCGGCTCGGCATGGTGGCGCTGGGCGTCGTCCTCGCGTACTTCGTGGCCGCCGTCGGCGTCTGGCTGGGGTGGTGGGCCATGGGCTGGCCCGACCTCACCGGGACGAAGTGGGAGGCCGTGTCCGGCACCCATTGGTTCGGCACCAACATCATCGGCCAGGACATCTTCGACCGGGCCATCTACAGCACCGCCACCGCCTTCGAGGTCGGGCTGATCGTGGCCCTGGTGGCCACGGCCATCGGCGCCATCCTGGGCGGCTTCGCGGGTTTCTTCGCCGGCACCTGGATCGACGAGGTGCTCGTCTGGCTCATGGGCGTGCTCGACGCCATCCCCTTCTACCTGTTCGTGGCGGCTGTGGCCTATGCGCTGACCGACAATCCCTGGGCCATGCACGTGGCGATGATCTCCACCTTCTGGGTGGGCACCGGCCGCCTGATCCGCGGCGAGGTCATCAAGCTGCGGGGCATGGAGTACGTGGAGGCGGCCCACTCCATCGGCGTGCCGGAAGTCGTGATCATCTTCCGCCACATCCTGCCCAACACCTCCCACATCCTGCTGGTGCAGGCCTCGGTGATGTTCGTCGGGGCGATCAAGGCGGAAGTCATCCTGAGCTTCCTCGGGCTGGGCATCAAGGACGGCATGAGCTGGGGCCTGATGATCGACGAGAGCACCAAGGAGGTGCTCGCCGGCTTCTACAACAACTTCCTCGCCGCCTCCCTGCTGATGTTCGGGCTCGTGATGGCCTTCAATGCGGTGGCGGACGCCCTGCAGGACGCGCTCGACCCGCGGAAAGTCGGCTGATGGCGGGCGATGCAGCGGCACCAGTGCTGCGGGTCCGCGACCTGTCCGTGGAATTCGTCACGGAGGAGGGCGTGATCCGGGCCGTGGACCGCGTGAGCTTCGACGTGCAGCCGAACGAGACGCTCGGCATCGTGGGCGAGTCGGGCTGCGGCAAGACGGTCACGGGCCTGTCCATCCTGCGCCTCATCCCCATGCCCCCCGGGCGCATCGCGGGCGGCAGCATCGAGCTGAACGGCCGGGACCTGGTGCCGCTGCCGGACGGGGAGATCGAGGACATCCGCGGCCGCGACATCTCGATGATCTTCCAGGAGCCCATGACGGCGCTGAACCCGGTGTTCACCATCGGCAGCCAGATGGCCGACGTGCTCTGCCGCCACCGGGACCTCACGCGCCGGCAGGCGCGGGTCGTGGCGGCCGAGCTGCTGGCGAAGGTCAACATCCCCGCGCCGGCGTCCCGGCTCGACGACTACCCCCACCAGCTGTCCGGCGGCATGCGCCAACGGGTGATGATCGCCATGGCGTTGTCCTGCAACCCGCAGCTGCTGATCGCCGACGAGCCGACCACGGCGCTGGACGTGACGACCCAGGCCCAGGTGCTGCAGCAGATCAGCGCGCTCCAGGCGGAATTCCGCATGGCCGTGATCCTGGTGACCCACGACCTGGGCGTCGTGGCCGAGACCTGCCAGCGGGCCGTCGTGATGTACTGCGGGAGCATCGTCGAAGCGGGCGACGTGGCGTCGCTGTTCAGCCAGCCCCGGCATCCCTACACCGCCGGCCTGCTGGCCTCGATTCCCCGGCTGCGCGCCGAGCGGCTCGCGGAACTGCCGGTGATTCCCGGGCGGGTGCCGGACCTGCTCAACCTGCCCGCCGGCTGCCGGTTTGCGGACCGGTGCCCGCGGGTGCAGGAGCGGTGCCGGATGGAAAGGCCGACGCTGGCAGGGACCGGGACTGGCGGTTCGCTGGTGGCCTGTCACTACCCCCTGTAGCAACACCGCAAACCGGCAAGATGCGATTCAGGGGAAATCCAGCCTGCGGGCCCTGACTGGCATGGCTATACTCGGGAAATGAACCCAGACCTGCGCTCCTCTGCGAGGCCCGGAAATGAACCGGATGGCGACGTCGCCCTCGTCGGCTGGATGTTGAGCCTCACGCCAGCCGAGCGGCTCGAAGTGCTGCAGGGCTTCGTCGACAGCGTCAGCGAGCTGCGCCGTGACCAATCCGCCCCGGTTCAAAGACGCGCTTGAGGTCTTCGCGCGGCATCACGTCGAGCTGATCGTCGTGGGTGGTGTTGCTGCCGTCCTGGGCGGCGCACCCATTGCGACGTTCGATCTCGACGTCGTACCTTCCAGGAATGCCCGGAACCTGGAGCGCCTGCTTGCCGCACTGGGTGAGCTCGATGCGACCTACAACGATCAGGCCGGTCGCCGGCTGCGGCCGGAATTGCCCGCGCTCGCGGGCCCGGGTCATCATTTACTGATCACCCGCTGCGGCCCGGTGGATGTCCTTGGCGCAATCGGCAAAGGGCGCACCTACGATGATCTCCTGCCGGAGTCCGTCGCGGTCGAACTGGGCGGTGTCACCGTCCAGGTACTGGGACTCGCCTCCGTAATCCGGACCAAGGAGGAAGCGGGGCGGGACAAGGACCGCGCCGTGCTGGAACTTCTCCGCCGGACGCTGCTCGGCTCCACTTCCAGGTAGGGCCGTGGGCGCGGTCACGAAGGCGTGGCATGTGAGCTGGCGATTCTGGGCGAGGGCGAGTCCCTGCTTGTTCTCGACCTTTCCCCCCACTTCGAAGCACTGTGCCAACGCCGGCTGCTACCGTTCAAGCGGTAACCAGGACAACTGGATCATGGTCGTATTCCAGGGAAGTCGACTGGTGATCGAGACGGTCACGATGTGAGGGGTTCCCAGCCCGACCTGGGCGACCAGCTGGACGAATAGCTGTTGAAGTACCAGGCCCCTGCCAAAGGACGACACGGAGAACGGGTCATTCCAACCTGCACCTGACCCGCTACCACGGGGGTGTTCGCGCCCCACAGCCGGTGGCGGTCACAGATCACGCCGGCGGGGCGGGGGCGCGGCAAAGCCGCCACGGCCACCCGGACCCCGGCCGAGCGCCACCGGGCCATGACCTGGGCGCAGCGGCTGAAGCGGGTGTTCCAGCTCGACCTGGCAACCTGCGAGGGTTGCGGCGGTCAGGTGCGGGTGGTGGCCTGCATCGAGGATCCGCTCGTCATCGCGAAGATCCTCGAGCATCGGGACCAGCGGGTGGGGCTGCCGGGTCACCGGTCCGGCGGGACGCGGCTGCGTCCGGGGTCTCGTGCGCTGCGAGAAGCTGGCGGGGTGGGAGAGATTCGGGCTGCGGTCGGCGGGCTCGCGAGCGCCGGTGCCGCGCCTCACCGGTGACCCGTGGCCAGCGCCGCCGGGAATGGAATTCTGGCAGGGGCTTTGAATGACCTATTCTCTCGACACGACCCGGTTCCGGGTGCCGGCGGGACGAAGGACGCAACTGGACCTGCTGGCCCCGGCTCGCCCGCCCGCCGCTCGATCGCGGGCAACGCCCTGGTGCCAGCGTCACCTAGGCCCCATGATCCACTCTCGGTACCGGTCGCCAATGGGCCTGCCAACCCGGCGGCCATACTCCTGCAGAACATGGCACGCGAGGTCCGGCGCGTAGTAAAGCTCGCTGACCAGGATGGCGTAGCTCAGCAGCTGCCGTTCGCTCAGGACGTCGAGACGGCAAAAGTCCCGGACGAACACCACGTCCGACCAGAGGTGCTGGTGACCGGTGTCAGGATCGTTATTGACCAGGAACGGCTTGAAGGACCGAGAGCCGATAGTCAGGATGCGGTGGACGACGAATCCCTGCCGCCGCAGCTCCTGCTCCACTTCGGCGAAAAGCGGTTGCTTGTGATACATGGCAACCCACGCGACTTCGGTCTGGATGACGGTGACGTCCTTGAGCACACGCTCGCCATGACCGAATGCCTGGAGCTCGGCGCCTTGAATGTCGATCTTGACGAAGTCGGCCGGAAAATCGATCTCGGGGATGTCATCCAGCCGCGTGGTCCTGACCTGTTCCCGCTTGACGGTGGTGGTCAGTTCCAGCAGCTTCACGAACAGACCGAGCAGCTCCGCGTTCGGCTCATAGAGCGAAGACGTCATGGTCGCATTGCTGAGGTGGAAGGTCTGCTCGGTGCCATCGCCCACGAAGTAGGGAAGGTACGTCGTGGACGTTCCGCGGAGCTCGCGATTGAGCTTCTCGCATTCCTCGGCGACGGGCTCGAAACCGACGACCCTGGCCACATTCGCGTCGAGCAATGGCGTATACACCTTCCGGTCCTCCGTAAGCATGGCCCCGATGTCGAGGATGCCGATGGTCGGAACGGCGATGCCATTATGCGCAAGGAAGGGCAGGATCGAGTTCAAGGATTCATTGCCAGTCCATGGGTCCAACCCTGCCGTGGGGAACCACGCGGGCGGCAAAAGGATAACGGGCCCGGGCCGCGGGCAGCAAACCCGATCTATGTCCAGCTCCGATCCGGACTGGCGTTAACTCACGGCTGGGCCCGCGCCACGATCCGGAACCGCAGCCCGTTTCGTCGCGGACGGACACCAGGCCACCCATGATGCTGAACGGCGTCAGGCCGAGTTCCACATGGTTCACTGTAAGCTGGCGAGTTACACGAAGCCCGTGCGGCAGTTGCCCAACGCGCGCGGGCACCTGCAGTTCATACACGCGCCCTTCACTTCGACGGCCACCGTTGCCGTCGTCCTCATCCAGCCCATCCGCGCCGAACTCGTCGCCCTCGACCAGCGGGTGCTGGCCCCGACCGCGACCTTCAGCGAGAGCCTCTGGCGGCACCTCGTGGTGAGCTGGGAGTCCCGGCGGGTCCATCGGCGCCTCTTCGCCCAGACCCGGCGGCGGCTGATCAGCCAGGCCATGACGTCGCCGACCAATGCCCAGGACCTCACCCGCCAGATCATCGATACCGATGCACGCCTCAAGGCGCAGGCCGGATTGCGCCGGCGCCCCGAGGGCTTGCTGGAGACCCGGAACGCGGGGCTTGAGGACCTGCTCGGCATCGAGCGCGAGCTGGCCCGCGTGAACGGGGACATCGACGCCCTGACGACCACCATCCGGACCCTGCGGCTGCGCGTCGCGCTTTACGACCTCGCCATCAGCTACGAGACCCGGGAGCGGTCCGTGACGGCCACCACCTTCGACCCGCTGACCCGTGCGCTGGCGGGTTTCCTGGGCAACTTCACCGCCGCCCTCGGCGCGGCCATCACGGCGTTTGCCACCGGGCTGCCCTGGTTGCTGCTGGCCGGGCTGGTCCTATGGCTCTGGGTGAAGCTGCTGCGGCCGCGTTTCCGGCGGGCCCGGGGCCGGTGATTCCGGCTTCCGTCGGTCGCCCATCCGGGTGGTTCCATCCGCCCCGAGTTTGGTATCGGCGGGGCTCATGGGGACCGGGGGATTCCGTTATGACAACTGCTGTCCTGCGTTCCGCAGCCGCCAAGGCACTGCTGCTGGCGTCCGCCCTGGCAGGGGCTGCCACCGTCACCATCGTTCCGAGCACGCTGTCGCCGGCGGTGGGCGAGACCTTCACGCTGACCGTGCGGGCGGACGGCGGCCCGCGGCGCGTGGTCCACCACCGGCCGGACTGGATTCTGGTTAGCTCAGACGATCAGTGGCATTGCTGGCGCCGGTCCGGCGGCTCGCCGGTGACCCGTGGCCAGCGCCGCCGCGCCCGGGCTTCCGGCAGGGGCTTTGAATCACCTATTCTCCCGTTCGTTCTGGACCGGCCCTTGGGTCCCTCGCTCAATAGTTGGGATAATAGTATCCATTGGGGTGCCTGGGGTCTTAGCCTGGTGCGGCCGGGGTGCAGCCGCGGGGGGCTCACATGCGGACACAGTTGACTCTCATCTTCACCCTCTTCATTTGCACTGTCGCAACTGTTGCCCATGGCCGCGATGATGACCCGCGGCCGTGCATTGACGCCGGACCTCCAGAAGTAAGTGCAGCACCAAAGAAGGCTGAGCCGATCCTTCTCACGACCCCCGAGGCGATGATGAGGCGCCCTGGAGACTATCCCGCGGAGGCTCAGGCAAACGGCATTGGCGGGTACGTTCTTCTCCAGTTCACTTTGCCGGACGACGGCCGGCCTAGTCGGCCCGTTGTGGTGATGTCGGAACCAAAAGGGGTATTCGAGGAGGCTGCACTCGCAAAACTCCAGTTTCTGGCTTTTGAAGTTCCCAGCCAATGGCTGATCGAGCATCCAAATCGACGTCACGAACTGGTATTCATGTACTACGTGTGGGGCTCGACGCCACCAGAAGTTCCTGATTTCGACTTGAGAGCGATTGCGGTCATCGGGCGAAAGTAGGACCGACTCGCTGAAGCGAGCAAGCCAACGAAGTGTTCCCGATGGAGATAGCAATGGCGCCCCAAAAGTCACTTCCGCAGAAGACTGGCCATGCTGTGCCTGGACGGGGCCTACACCGTTGAGCAGGGCCGGCCGCGCTTCCGGCTCGTGCCCCGCCCACACCGGCCGAGCTCGACGCGCTCCTTGAAAAGATCACCAACCGCATCGCCCGGCACCTGGAGCGCCGGGGCCTGCTGGTGCGGGACCTGGAAGCGAGCCACACGGCACCACCCACGTGATGTTCGAGCCGCTGGACTTCATGGCCCGGCTGGCATCGCTGGTGCCGACGCCGCGGGTGCACCTGACGCGGTACCACGGGGGTTTTCGCGCCCCACAGCCGGTGGCGGTCACAGATCACGCCGGCGGGGCGGGGGCGCGGCAAAGCCGCCACGGCCACCCGGACCCCGGCCGCCGGCAGGGGCGCCGCTCAGGTCACCGTGATCTTCCGCATCGTGTCGCCCTGCTCGATGGCGTCCACCACGTCGAGTCCCTTCGTCACCTTGCCGAAGACGGTGTGCTTGCCGTCCAGGTGGGGCTGGGGGCCGTGGGTGATGAAGAACTGGCTGCCGTTGGTGCCCGGGCCCGCGTTGGCCATCGAGATCACGCCCCGCTCGTGGCGGAGCGGGTTGCCCTTGAACTCGTCCTCGAACCGGTAGCCGGGGCCGCCCCGGCCGGAGCCCGTGGGGTCGCCGCCCTGGATCATGAAGTTGCTGATCACGCGGTGGAACGTGACCCCGTCGTAGAAGCCCTCCTGGGCCAGGAAGACGAAGTTGTTCACCGTCTTCGGGGCGTGCTGGGGAAACAGCTCCAGCTCGATGGCGCCCTTGTCGGTCTCGATGCTGATCTTGTAGCTGCGGTCGGTCTCGATCGTCAGGGCGGGCGGGGCGTCGTACTGCTTGGCAGGCATGGCGGGGCTCCGAAAATTTGAGGGGAAGTTTGGGTCTGAAGGAAATCGGGGCTCGCACTCTATACTCCCGGCATGACTCCTGGCGACCCACTGGTGGAGGTCACCGACCTCCGGAAGCACTTTCCCGTGCGGGGCGGCCTGTTCCGCCGCGTGGTCGGCCAGGTAAAAGCCGTGGACGGGGTGAGCCTGGCCATCAGCCCGGGGCAGACCCTCGGGCTCGTGGGCGAGTCGGGCTGCGGCAAATCCACGCTGGGACGCACCATCCTGCGGCTGCAGGAACCCACGGGCGGCTCGATCCGGTTCGCCGGCGAGGACATCACCCGCCTGACGCGCCAGCAGCTGCTGCCCTGGCGCCAGCGGATGCAGGCGGTCTTCCAGGATCCCTACGGGTCGCTGAGCCCCCGGCGCACGGTGGCCCAGACGGTGCGGGAGCCGCTTGACGTGCACCGGGTGGGCACGGCCGCCGAGCGGAATGCCCGGGTGGCCGAGCTCCTGGACGAGGTGGGCCTGAGCCCCCAGGCGGCGGACCGTTATCCCCACGAGTTCTCCGGCGGTCAGCGGCAGCGGGTCGGGATCGCCCGGGCGCTGGCGCTGAACCCGCGATTTATCGTCGCGGACGAGCCCGTGTCCGCCCTCGACGTGTCGGTCCAGTCCCAGGTCCTGAACCTCATCGCCCGGCTCCAGCGGGAGCGGGGCATTGCCTTCCTGTTCATCTCCCACGACCTGGCCGTGATCCAGCACGTGAGCGACCGGATCGGCGTGATGTACCTGGGCAGGCTCGTGGAGCTGGCTCCGGCCGACGACGTGTTCCGCGATCCGCTGCACCCCTACACGGAGGCGCTGCTGTCGGCGGTGCCCCAGGTGGATGCCGGGGGGCGGAAACGCATCGTGCTGAGCGGGGACGTGCCGTCACCCCGGGACCCGCCGCCAGGCTGCCCGTTCCACACCCGGTGCCCGAAGGTGATGGAGAAGTGCCGGACGATCGTCCCGCCGCTCAAGCCGGCACCCGCCGACCCCGCCCGCACGGTCGCCTGCCACCTGTACCCGTAGGAGCGCCAGAAGGTGGGCGAGAAGAGCACCAGCAGGGTGAAGACTTCCAGGCGGCCGAAGATCATGGCCAGGATGCACACCCACTTGGCCATGTCGTTCACGTCCGTGAACGTTGCCACGACCTGGCCCAGGCCCGGGCCCATGTTGTTGATGGAAGAAGCCAGGGCCGAGAAGGCCGTAACCTGATCCAGGCCACTGCCCACCAGGACCAGCAGCATCACGCCGAACAGGAAGATGTAGACGACACAGAATCCCCAGACCGAGTCCACCACCCGCTGGCTAACGACCGACCTGCCCAGGCGGACGGGAATCTCGGCCGCCGGATGCACCAGGCGCTTCACTTCCCGGATGCCCTGGTTGTAGAGCAATAGCCAGCGGACGACCTTCATGCCGCCGCTGGTGGACCCAAAGCAGCCCCCGATGAAGCTCACGAGAATCAGGGTGAGCGGCAGGGCACCGGGCCACTGGTCGAAGCCCGTCGCCGTGAAGCCGGTCGTGGTCATGAACGACACGAAGTGAAACGCGGCGTGGCGGGCGGACTCACCCACGGTCGGGTAGTGCCCTGATGCGGCCAGAACGGCTGTCCCCACGAGCGTGACGGCAATGAGGATGAGCACAAACGCCCGAAATTCCGGGTCGCGCCAGTACGTGCGCAGGCCGCGGCTGCGCCAGGCCACGAAGTGCAGGGTGAAGCTGATCCCGCCCAGCATCATGAACGCGATGGCGATGCCCTCGATCAGCGGGCTGTTGAACCAGCCGATACTCGCGTCGTAGTTGGCGAAGCCGCCCGTGGCTACCGTCGAAAACCCGTGGCATATGGCATCGAACAGCGTCATCCCCGCGTACCAGTAGGACAGCACGCACAGGATCGTGAGCCCGAGGTAGATCAGCCACAGCGCCTTGGCCGTCTCGGTGATGCGCGGGGTGAGCTTGCTGTCCTTCATCGGGCCCGGTGTCTCGGACCGGTAGAGCTGCATGCCGCCGACGCCGAGCATGGGCAGGATGGCCACGGCCAGCACGATGATGCCCATGCCCCCCAGCCAGTGCAGCTGGGCCCGGTAGTAGAGGATCGACTTCGGCAGGGTGTCCAGGCCGAGCAGCACGGTCGACCCCGTGGTCGTCAGGCCGGACACGGCCTCGAAGAAGGCGTCGACGACCGACATCTCGGGCGTGGGGGCCAGGAGCAGTGGTGCCGCACTGAAGGTGCCCAGCCCCAGCCAGAACACGGCGGCGATCAGGAAGCCATCCCGCAGCCGCAACTCACGTTGGTCGCCCCGCGCCGGAATCCAGGCGAACAGCCCCACCGCCAGGATGATCCCGAACGCCTCGACAAAGGCCGGCGCCTGGCCATCCCCGTAGTACACGGAGACGGCGACGGGCGGCAGCATGGTGACGCTGTAGAGCATCAGCAGCTGGCCGAGAATGCGCAGGACTACCCGAAGATGCATGCCCGAAGTCCCGCCCCGTGCCCCGTTGTCGCGCCCGTCTTCAGGGCCGGAACAGCCGCTCGACCAGCTGGATCTGCCGCCGGTCCGACACGAACAGGATCAGGTGATCCCCGGACTGGATGACCGTGTCGTGGTGGGCCTGCAGGACCTCGTCGCCCCGGACGATGACGTTGATCCGCGCCCCCTTGGGCAGCGGCACGTCCTCCACCTTGCGCCCGACCACCCGCATGTCGCCCCGGTTGCCCTGGGCGATCGCCTCGATGGCCTCGGCGCGGCCGCGCCGGAGGGTGTGGATGCGCACCATCCCGGACTGGCGAACGTAGGCCAGCAGGGCGCCGATGGTGATCTGGGGCGGGGAGATGCCCACGTCGATGCGGGGCCCCTCCACCAGCTCGGCGTAGGCGGGCCGGTTGATGAGGGCCATCACCTTCTTGCAGCCCAGCCGCTTCGCGAGCATGGCCGAGAGGATGTTGACCTCCTCGGCGTTGGTCAGGGACACGAACACGTCCGAGCTGTCGATGTTCTCCTCGAGCAGCAGCTCCTCGTCGGCCGCGTCGCCGGAGAGCACGATCGTCTTGGCCAGGCGCTCGGAGATCGTGCGGGCACGCTCCCGGGAGCGCTCGATCAGCTTCACCTGGTTCGTGCCCTCCAGCGCCTGGGCGACCCGGAAGCCGATGTTGCCGCCGCCGGCGATGAAGATCCGCCGCACGGGGTCTTCGAGCTTGCGCATCTCGCGCATCACGGTGCGGATGTCCTGGCGCGCGGCGATGAAGAACACCTCGTCGTTCTCGAGCAGGCGCGTGCTGCCCTCCGGGATGATCTCCTGGCCGTCCCGGTAGATGGCCGCGATGCGGGTCTCGATCTCGGGGATGTGGTCCCGGAGCGTGCGGATCTCCTGCCCCACCAGCGGCCCTTCCCGGTGGGCCCTGACCCCGACCAGCCTGACCTTGCCATCGGCGAAGTCCAGCACCTGGAAGGCGCCGGGATAGCGGATGAGCTGCTCGATGTACCTGGTGACCAGCTGCTCGGGGCTGATGCATAGGTCCACGGGCACGCGGTCGGCGCCAAACAGGCCCGGAGTGTTCATGTATTCCGCGGAACGGACCCGCGCGATCTTGGTCTGGGTGCCGAAGAGGGTGTAGGCCACCTGGCAGGCGATCATGTTCACTTCGTCGCTGTTGGTCAGCGCGATCACCATGTCCGCCTCGGCGGCGCCGGCGCGCTCCAGGGCGCCGGGCGAGGCCGCGTGCCCCAGCACGGTACGCACGTCCAGCCGGTCCTGCAGTTCCCGGAGCACCGCCGGGCTCGAGTCGATGATGGTGACTTCGTTGGACTCTTCCCGGGCCAGGTGGTACGCGGCCGTGGAGCCCACCTGTCCCGCGCCCAGGATGAGAATCTTCATGTGCCTACATCACTTCCAGGTTCGCGTAGGACATCACCAGCCACTTGGCGCCGGAATCCTCGAAGTTCACCTGCACCCGGGCATGGGCGCCGGCCCCCTCGTAGCTCAGCACGATACCCTCGCCGAACTTGCCGTGCCTGACCCGCTGGCCGAGGCGGAGGCCGCCGAAGGCCTGGTCGTCGGCCGGGATGCCCCCGCGCCGGTAGGCGGGCTGGGACACGTTCAGCCGGGGCCGCACTTCCTCGATGAACTCGGCCGGGATCTCGCTGATGAAGCGCGAGGCCTGGCCAAAACTGTCCGTGCCGTGCAGGCGGCGCTGCTCGGCGTGGCACAGGTACAGTTCGCTCATGGCCCGGGTGGCGCCCACGTAGCAGAGGCGGCGCTCTTCCTCGAGGCCGTCCGGGTCGTTCAGGGACCGGCGATGGGGGAACAGCCCGTCCTCCAGCCCGGTCATGAAGACCACGGGAAACTCCAGGCCCTTGGCGGAGTGCAGGGTCATGAGTTGCACGCAGTCGTCCCAGGCCTCGCCCTGGGCGTCGCCGGCCTCCAGCGCCGCGTGGGATAAAAAGGCCACCAGCGGCGGCATCGACTCGTCCACGTCTTCCGGGTCGAAGCTCCGCGCGGCGCTCACGAGCTCGTCCAGGTTCTCGAGCCGCGCCTCGGCCCGGTCCCGGGGCTCCTTGCGGTAGTGCTCGATCAGGCCGCTCTTCTGGATGACGTGATCCACCTGCTCGTGGAGCGCCAGCCCCGCGGTATCCCGGGCCAGCGTCTCGATCAGGTGCAGGAAGACCTGCACGGCCTTGCCGCCGCGGCTGCCGGCATCACCTCCCGACACGACCTGCGCCGCGCGCCACAGTGACAGGGCGTTGGCCTTGGCGTACTCCCGGATGGCATCCACCGACCGGGCGCCGATGCCCCGGGTGGGCACGTTGACCACCCGCTCGAAGGACGGGTCATCGTCCCGGTTGGAGATCAGCCGGAGGTAGGCGAGCGCGTCCTTGATCTCCGCCCGTTCGAAGAACCGCTGGCCGCCGTATACCCGGTAGGGCAGGCCCGCCCGCAGCAAGACCTCCTCGAAGACCCGGGACTGGGCATTGGACCGGTACAGCACCGCCACCTCGTTCCGCGTGTTGCCCTGGCGGACCCAGTCCTGGATGCGGCCCACGACGAACTCCGCCTCGTCCCGCTCGTTGTAGGCCCGGTAGAGCCGGATGGGTGCCCCCTCGCTGCCCGCCGTCCAGAGCTCCTTGCCGAGGCGACCGGTGTTGTGACCGATGATGGCGTTGGCGGCGCCGAGGATGGTCTTCGTGGAGCGGTAGTTCTGCTCGAGCTTGACCGTGCGGGAGCCGGGAAAGTCCCGCTGGAAGCGCCGCAGGTGCTCCTGTCGCGCGCCCCGCCAGCGGTAGATGGACTGGTCGTCGTCGCCGACCACGAAGGGCACGCCGGTGTCGCCCGCCAGCAGGCGCAGCCAGGCGTACTGGATGGCGTTGGTGTCCTGGAACTCGTCTACCAGGATGTGGCGGAAGCGGCGCCGGTACTGGGCCAGGATCCCGGCGTTGTTCTTCCACAGCTCGAAGGCCCGGAGCAGCAGCTCGGCGAAGTCCACCAGGCCGGACTTGTCGCAGGTCTCCTGGTAGAGGCGATACAGCCGGATCAGCTGGCGCCGGGTCTCGTCGCCGTCGTCCTTCAGCTGCGCGGCCCGCAGGCCCTCGTCCTTGTGGTGATTGATGAACCACTGGACCTCCCGGGGCACCCAGGTGTTCTCGTCCAGGTCCAGGTTCTTCAGCAGGCGACGGATCAGCCGCTGCTGGTCTTCCGCGTCCAGGATCTGGAACCCCTCGGGCAGGCCGGCGTCCTGCGCGTGCCGGCGGAGCAGCCGGTGGGCCAGGCCGTGGAACGTGCCGATCCAGAGGTGGTTCACCGGCATGTCCAGCAGGTCCTGGACCCGGCCGCGCATTTCCGCGGCGGCCTTGTTGGTGAAGGTGACGGCGAGGATGCCGAGGGGCGAGACGTTCTCCACCTGGATCAGCCAGGCGATCCGGTGCACGAGTACCCGGGTCTTGCCGCTCCCGGCGCCGGCCACCACGAGCATGGGTTCCTGGGGCGCGGTGACAGCCTCCCGCTGGGCGTCGTTCAGCGGGTCGAGGATTGGCGTGACGTCCATGGCGGCCGACGAGTCTAGCAGCTTAGTTCTCCCCGCAGACCCAGAGCTCCACCGCCCGGTTGCTCTCGCCCACCGCGGGGCTCGAGGTGCAGCGCTCGAGGGCGCGCGGCGGCATGACCGGTGCGGGCGTGTCGCGGCACGGCAGGCGATCGTAGAGCGCCTTCTCCGCGAGGAAGGCCGGCGGCAGCACGCCGCTGCCCGGTCCGGCGCCGGTGGCGCTCAGGTCAGCCAGGATCGCCAGCGATCTGCCGCACGCGGCGGCGAGCAGGGACTTGTCCGGACTCCGCTCCAGTGCCTGGGTCCGTGCCAGGCCCGCCGGTGTGGCTACGATCGGCCCATGCAGCCGGATCGCGGCGAGTGTCCAGGCCACGGCATCCAGCCCCAGGTCGCGATTCGGCTCTCCGCCGCGGAGCGCGAGCAGCCGCCCGGGAAAGGTCGGGTCGTTCCCGGGTCCACCCGGGTCCTGGTCCCCGATGGCGGCAAGGACGTTGGCCACCTCCGCCATGGCAGCGGCCGAGCCCATCGCCGCTGCCCGCCCGAAGTACTCCGCGGCCGTCACCGGATCGCCGGGCAGGCTTCCCGCCGCGTAGGCCTGCATGGCGCCCAGGTCCCCGGAGTCTGCCAGCGACTTCTGGGTGGCCCTGTCCATGGCGGCGTACATCTGGGCAGGCGCGCTCTCGGCCGTGACCCCGGTCAGCGGGTCGGCGCCCAGGTATCCCCGGGCGACGCGCCAGTCCCGGTAGGCATCGAGCAGCTTCTCACCGTCCAGGCCGCGGGCGTCGAGGGCCTGGATGAATTCCTCCCTCGTGGCGATGCGTGGTGGTGCGCCGGCCGCCGGACTTGGTGTTCTCGCGGCTGGTTTCGCTGGTTCTGCGTCCTGCGCCGGGGCTGGCTCTGGTGCCGGTGAAGTCGCCTCGCCCACCGCCACGGTGGCTGGCTCCGTTGGCGGGGGGGACCGGCTGGTGAGGAACCAGGCCAGCACGCCCAGCGCGATGAGCGTTCCGGCAACGACGAGCGAGCTCCGGGACAAGGGCTAGCGCCCTGGTGCCGGCCGGAGCGCTGTCCGGAAGGACGTGGTGTGCAGCAGGTTGATCATCGAGAGGAGGAGCAGGGCTGCCATGCCGTTGTGGGCGGTGGCCAGGGGCAGCGGCAGCCCGAACCAGACGATGCCGATGCCGATCGTCACCTGCAGCAGCACGGCGGCGACGACCAGTGACGTGGCAGCGCGCAGGCTGGCCGCCTGCGCGCGCCGTCGCGCCCACAAGGCGACACCCACGAGCACGATGAGCGTCAGCATGGCGCCCAGGCGGTGCGTGAAGTGGATGGCTACCCGGGAGGGTGCGTCCAGGACGCCGAACTCGTAGTTGACGCCCAGGCCCCGCCAGAGCACGAACCCTTCCGCGAAGTTGGCTTCCTCCGGCCACCACTGCCCCTGGCAGGTGGGCACGTCGGGGCAGGCCAGCGCGGCGTAGTTCGAACTCGTCCAGCCGCCGAGGGCGATCTGGCCGATCAGCACCAGCAGGCCGGCGACCACGGGCCAGGCCACCGCGCGGGGTTGCCGGTCGGCATTGCGGCGCCGTTCCTCCAGCAGGAGCCAGGTGAGCAGGCCGAGCGTGGTGAGTCCGCCCAGCAGGTGGCCCATGACGATGAGTGGCTTCAGGAGCAGTGTCACCGTCCACATGCCCAGCAGGCCCTGGAAGATCACCACCCCCAGCAGCGCCAGGGGCAGGACCACGGGCTGGCGGGGCGAGCGCCGGTTGAGCCAGGCAAACAGGGCGGCCAGCACGATCGAGAGGCCGAGCGTCGTGGCGGCGTAGCGGTGGATCATTTCCCGCCAGGCCTTGCCGGCTTCCAGTTCCCGGTGGGGAAAGGAGGACTGGGCGGCCGCGCGGGTTTCCGTATCCCCGGGCAGCACCAGGTGGCCGTAACAGCCGGGCCAGTCCGGGCACCCGAGGCCGGCGTCCGACAGGCGCACGTAGGCCCCCAGCACGATGACGACCAGGGCGAGTACGGCGCCCGCCTGGAGGCAACGGCGATACCAGGCGGCGAGGTTCATCCGATCTGCGATGCCTTGAGCAACAGGGCCAGGTCCTGGTGCATGTCCTTCATGGCGGTGCCGGGCGGGAAGCGCAGCACGACATTGCCGAGGGGGTCGGCGATGAAGACGTCACCCTCGGCAAACTCCCCCAGGGTGGCGAGCACGGCATCGCGGGCAGCCAGCCCGTCGGGGAGTACGAGCAGGCCGGGATGATCGGCCGCGACGAACCCCGCATTCGGGGCGCCGCTCGTCGAGATGAAGATGCGCTGGACGCGCGACGCTTCCTTGCCCAGTGCCCGGCGGACCTGGCGGGTCCGGTACAACGCCTCCTTGCACGCGTCGTCACAGTCGCCACGGCCCACGTAGAGGAGCGACCATTTTCCGCCGAAGTCCGCCGTTGCGCCGTCGGGCAGGATCATCGTCCCGGTGGGCAGCGTCCGGGGCTGGGAGAGCAGGATGCCGTGGGCCACGGAGCCGGACGGCCGCCACTGGTCGCCACCGACGTAATACATGACGATTGCCAGGGCCAGCGGCCCGAAGAACAGCAGGGCCATCAGCAGGGGAATGAGGCGATTGTTCCGCGTCCTGTCCGCGGTCGGGGCTGCGTCTGTCACGAGGCCTGCTTTCCGTTCCTGAGCATGAGCACGAAGTAGATCACGACCACCGTCAGGGCCAGACCGAACCATTGTACGGCGTAGGCCAGGTGCCGATCCGGTCCCATGCCCCCGGGCCGCCACTCCCGCACATAGCCGTCGGGGGCCGCCGGGTCGAGCAGCAGCTGGTAGTTCGGCAGCGGAACGCCGAGCTGGGCGCTGGCCTGCTCGCTGGTCGGAAACAGCAGCCGCCGGGGCCAGGGGGCATCCGGGGCCGGGGCGACGGCCGCCAGCTCGATGCCCGGCCGGGGCAGCCACTCGATGCGGCCGACCACCTCCCGGGGGTCACTGGCGACCCGGATGTCCGGGAGGATCCGCCGGTCACCGTCTGCGCGCACCCAGCCACGATTCACGAGCACCACGCCCCCGGCCGTGGCGAAGGGCGTCAGGACCTGGTAGCCCGGCTGCCGGTCGTGGCTGATGTTGTCGAGCAACAGCTGGTGGTCGGGGTCGTAGCGGCCAGCGAGGCGGACCGTGCGGTAGCGAAACTCCGCCGCCGCCTCGTTGCCGACCAGCCGCTGCAGGACGTCCGCCGAGCCACCGGCGGCGAACCGGGCCTCCAGGTCGCGCTTCTCGGCGGCCCGGCCGACCTGCCAGAGTCCGGCGGTAACGCCGATACCGACGCCGGCGGCGGTCAGCAGCACGGCCCACCAGGGACCGGGCCAGCGACGGTTCACGCGGTCGTCCAGTATGATTTGCGGATGATCAAGATCCTGGTGCTCGTCCTGCTCGCGGCCATCGTCGTGAGTCTCTTCTCCGGACTCTTCTTCCTCAATCGGGACCAGGGGGGCTCCGGCCGCATGGTTCGCGCGCTGACCGTGCGGATCACCCTCTCCGTGCTGCTCTTCCTGATCCTGCTGATTGCCTGGTGGACGGGGGCGATCCAGCCCCACGGCGTGTTCCCGAGGTAGGAGGGAAAAAAGGGGCCGGATTTATTTTCCCGGCGCGCCGGGACAATAAATCCGTCCCCTTTTTTCCGCGCCTAAGACATTCAGAGCCA
>JAEUQA010000013.1 GCA_016789845.1 Chromatiales bacterium | reverse complement strand
AGTTATGGCACGGCTGGCGATCGCCAGCCGTGCCATAACTAAGCAAAGAATAACTAAGTGTCCGGTACCTTTTCCTTTAGCCGCTTCAGGGCGTAGAGGGCGTCCAGGGCCTGCTTCGGCGACAGGGCGTCCGGGTCGAGGGCGTCGAGCAGCTCGTGGACCCCGTCCGGCGCCGGCGGCGGGCCCAGGGCGAGCTCCTGCTGGGGGGCGCGCGTATCCCTGTGCGCCGCGGACTCGTTCTCCAGTCGCTGCAGGTAACGCCGGGCGCGAACGATCACTGCCGCCGGCACGCCCGCCAGCTGCGCGACCTGCAGCCCGTAGCTCCGGCTCGCCGGCCCTTCCTTGACCGCGTGCAGGAACACCAGCCTGTCGCCGTGCTCCGTCGCGTCCAGGTGCACGTTCGCACAGGCCGGCAGCTCGCCGGCCAGCGCCGTCAGCTCGAAGTAGTGGGTCGCGAACAGCGTGAACGCGCGCACCTGCTCGCCGATGTGGTGGGCCGCCGCCCACGCCAGCGACAGGCCGTCGAAGGTGCTCGTGCCGCGCCCGATCTCATCCATCAGCACCAGGCTTTGCGCCGTCGCGTTGTGCAGGATGTTCGCCGTCTCCGTCATCTCCACCATGAAGGTGGAGCGCCCACCGGCCAAGTCGTCCGCTGCACCGATCCGCGTGAAGATCCGGTCCAGCGGGCCGAAGCGCGCGCTGTCGGCCGGCACGAAGGAGCCGATGTGGGCGAGCAGCGCGATCAGCGCCGCCTGCCGCATGTAGGTGGACTTGCCGCCCATGTTCGGCCCGGTGATGACCAGCAGCCGACGGTCCTCGGAGAGCTCCAGGTCGTTGGCCACGAAGGGCGCGTCGAGCAGCCGCTCGACCACAGGGTGCCGGCCGCCGCGGATGCGGATGCCAGGCTCATCCACCAGTTCAGGCCGGCAGTAGTTCAACGCCCGGGACCGCTCCGCCAGGTTCGCGAGTACGTCCAGCTCCGCCAGCGCTGCCGCCAGCTCCCGCAGCTCAGCGAGCCCGCCCGCCAGCGTCGCGAGCAGCTCGTTGTACAGTTCCTTCTCCCGGGCCAGCGACCGGTCCCGGGCGGACAGCACCTTGCCCTCGAAGTCCTTCAGCTCGGGCGTCACGTAGCGCTCGGCGCCCTTCAGCGTCTGCCGCCGCTGGTAGTCGTCCGGCGCCTGGGCGGCCTGCCCGCGGGACAGCTCGATGAAGTAGCCGTGCACCCGGTTGTAGCCCACCTTCAGCGACGGCAGGCCCGTGCGCGCCCGTTCCCGGGCCTCCAGGTCGGTGAGGTACCGGTCGGCGTTCTCGCTGATGTCGCGGAGCTCGTCGAGGGTCGCGTCGTAGCCAGCAGCCAGCACCCCGCCGTCCCGGACCAGCTGGGGCGGCTGCTCGATCACCGCGCGCCTGAGCAGTGCGTGGGTGGCGGCGTGGTCGCCGAGGCGAGTGCGCAGCGTCGCGAGGAGTGGGGAGTCGTGGACCGCGAGCTCGGCGTCGATCCCGGGCACGAGGCCAGTGGCCGTGCGCAGCTGGGCGAGGTCCCGGGGCCGGGCCGAGCCCAGCGCGATGCGGGACAGGATGCGCTCCAGGTCCCCGATGTCGGCGAGCAGGCCGCGCAGGGAGTCGTCGGCGCCGCGGAGGCTGTCCAGCGCCTGGTAGCGCCGGCGGAGCAGCTCCTGGTCCCGCAGCGGCCGGTTCAGCCAGCGGCGGAGCAGGCGGCTGCCCATGGTGGTGGCGCAGTGGTCGAGCACGCCGGCGAGGCTCGCATCGGTGTTGCCGCTCAGGCTCGCCTCGAGTTCGAGGTTGCGGCGGCTCGCGGCGTCCACCTGCAGCGCGTCGGAGTGCCGCTCGGCCACGATGCTACGCACGTGGGGCAGGGCGCTCTTCTGGGTGTCCCGCACGTACTGGAGGAGCGCGCCGGCGGCGCGGATGCCGTCGGTCAGGTCGGCGACGCCGAAGCCCTGCAGGTCCTGCGTCCCGAACTGGGCGCTGAGGAGGCGGGTGGCGGTCTCGGCGTCGAAGTGCCAGGGCGGCATCAGGTGGCGGGCGACCGTGTCGTCGAGGGTCGGGGCGGTGATTCCGTCCTCCACCAGCAGCTCGGCGACCCCGAGGCGCGCCAGTTCGGCCTGCAGGTCGGTGCCGGTGGCGATCTCGGTGAGGCAGAAGCGGCCGGCCGACAGGTCGAGCCAGGCGAGGCCGAGGGCGTCGCTGCCCCTGCAGACCGCTGCCACCAGGTTGTCCCGGCGCGCGTCGAGGAGGGCATCGTCGGTGAGCGTGCCGGGGGTGATGACGCGAACCACCTTGCGCTCGACGGGGCCCTTGGCGGTGGCCGGGTCGCCGATCTGCTCGCAGAGCGCCACCGACACGCCGGCGCGGACGAGCCGGGCCAGGTACTGCTCGGCCGCGTGGTAGGGCACGCCGGCCATGGGGATGCTCTGGCCGGCCGACTTGCCCCGGGCGGTCAGCGTGATGTCAAGGAGCTTCGCGGCCTGGCGCGCGTCGTCGTAGAACAGCTCGTAGAAGTCCCCCATCCGGTAGAACAGCAGCAGCCCGGGGTTCTCCGCCTTGATGCGGAGGTACTGCTGCATGACGGGCGTGTGCTGTTCTTGTTCCAAGAAAAGGTACCGGACACTTAGTTATCAGATTCGCTTAGTTATTTACCCGGCCGAGCTCGCCAGGGCGCTCAGGCAGGGCAGCGATTGTGCCAGCGCCCGGGCGCTGCGCCCAACAACTAAGTGAATCGGATAACTAAGTGTCCGGTACCTATCTCGGTACCCTCTTCAGCCCGGATCGGGGCGGACCACCACCGTGTCCACGACGGGCAGGATCTCGTCAGCCTGCAGCCCCGCCTGCCTGGCGTGCTCGCGAATGGCCGCCTCGCTCGAGGCCTGGTAGATGCAGGCCGTCGCGAGCGCACCGCCCGGCTCGCGCACGACGTAGGACCTGATCCACTTCACCGCGTCGGGCATCGTGTCGCCCACCTTGGTGGACCGGGCCGCGGCCGCCTGCAGCTCCTCGGGTGTCTTCCAGGCGTTCCGCCGCATGATGACGAAGGTATCCATCGCTTCACTCTCCTAGGTTCTGGGCTGGATCCAGCCCGGCAAGAAACTTCGCGGGTCGGGGCCTGACGACAGGTCCACGGCCACTCCCAGTGCAGCCAGCCGCGCGGCCAGGTCGCCGCGCCGCAGCCGCTCGATCACGTCCGTGCAGCCCCCCACCAGTTCTCCGCCGATGAAGACCTGGGGGATCGTCGCGATGCCCGTCCGGGCGGTGAGGGCCGCACGGAGGCGCGCACCCCGATCCTCTGCCTGCCAGGCCACCGAATCAAGGTCGATGGACCGGTAGGGGATCCCGAACGCGGCAAAGAGCCGCCGCAACGACCAACAAAACTCGCACCACTCGAGGGCGAACATCACCACGGGTTCGGTGCCGGCGGCCAGGGCCCTGTCCAGCAGCTGCGCAGCGTCCACGTCGACGGTTGCGGGCGACGGCGCAGACGGTGCCACCGCCGTGGGGGCTGGGGCCGTCGCCGGCCGGTCGAAGCGCGCCGTCGGCGTGGACCGGGAAATCTCCGTCTCCTCCGCCGTCATGTCCGCCGGGATGTCGGCGAACAGCGGCGTGCTCAGGTAGCGCTCGCCCGTGTCGGGCAGCAGGCAGAGCAGGTTCGACCCCGCGGGCGCGCTGGCCGCCACCTGCAGGGCGCCGGCCAGCGTCGCGCCGCCCGTAATCCCCGTGAAGATCCCCTCAAGCCGGGCGAGGTCCCGGGACGCCTGCATGGCCGCCGCGCCGTTCACGGGTACCACCTCATCCACCAGCCCGGCGGCGAAGGCCGACTCGGTGATCGCCGCCACCGCGTCCGGGCTCCAGCCCTGCATCGGGTGGGGCCGGAAGGCGGGGTGGCTGCCGGCCGGCTGGCCGTCGGCGTCGCGGGGCTGCGGGAGTCCGCTGCCGAGCATCGGTGCATTGTCGGGCTCGCAGGCGACGATGCGGGTTGCCGGCCGTTCCCGGCGCAGCACCTGGGCGACACCCTTGACGGTGCCGCCCGTGCCGCAGCCGGCGATGAAGTAGTCGAGCGGAATGTCGTCGAAGGCGGCCAGGATCTCCGGCGCCGTGGTGCGCGCGTGCACCTCGGCATTGGCCGGGTTCTCGAACTGGCGGCACAGGAACCAGCCGTGGGTCGCGGCCAGCTCGGCGGCCTTGCGCATCATGCCCGAGCCCTTGTCCGCGGCTGGGGTCAGCACGACCCGCGCGCCGAGGAAGCGCATGAGCCGCCGGCGCTCGATGCTGAAGTTCTCTGCCATCACGACGACCAGCGGGTAGCCCTTGCGGGCGCAGACCATCGCGAGCGCGATGCCGGTATTCCCGCTGGAGGCCTCGATCACCGTCTGGCCGGGTTTCAGGGTGCCCCGGCGCTCGGCGTCCTCGATGATGCCGAGCGCCAGGCGGTCCTTCACCGACCCCATCGGGTTCCGCGCTTCCACCTTCACGTAGAGATTCACGTGGGGCGGCGCGAGGCGGGCGAGCCGCACCACCGGCGTGTGGCCGATGGTCTCCAGGATGCTGTCGTAGCGTCTGCTCATGGCTAGCTTCCTCTGAAAGGTACCGGACACTTAGTTATTGGCTTTGCTTAGTTATCTGGCTCGGTACGCCGCCCCCAAGAACCAAGCAAAACTAAGTGTCCGGTACCTTTTCCGGGCTAAACGCGCTCAGGCGGCCGCGGCAGTCGGGTTTCCGCCGAGGCGGGCCAGCTGGGCCGGGGTGAGCATCCCGGCCAGGACCGCCTGGAAGCGCGGGTCGCCCACGCCCGACTCGATGTACTGCCAGCGGTAGGCCTTCAGGAACGTGGCCCCGATCTCCGCCACCTGGGCAGGGCTGAACCCCGGCCCCGCCGCCGCCACGAAGTACCCGGTGTCAGCCGCCGCCTGGGCCTGCAGCAGGCCATCCACGCCCGCCACCAACTCGAGCAGCTCCGTCACGCCCCGGTCCCGCTCCGCGTCGGTCAGCGTTGCGTCGATCCGCCGCCACTCCAGCTCGTCCAGGATCGCGTGCTGGGACTCCTCCTTCCAGTGGAAGAGGAACACGTCCCGCCACAGCGGGCAGATCCCCGACTCCGGCGCGATGCTCGCCCGGTAGTGGGCCTGGGTGAATAGCTCGATGTCGCAGGTGAGCGCGAGCACCGCCCAGGTGCCCTTGCCGAGCACGAAGGACGCCACCGCGTTCGGCTCCGGCACGAAGCGGTAGCCGGCGGGCATTCCCGCGGCCGCCAGCGCGTCGAGCCGGCGGAACAGCTCCTGGTGCTTCAGCTCCTCGTCGGTGAAGCGGACGAGTGCCTCCATCGCCACCTGGTCGCCCGTTGCGTGGTCCCGGGTGACCTCGACGATCTTCGCGCCGATGAAGCGCTCCACCAGGCCGAACATGTTCGCGTAGGTGCGCCCCTGGACCTGGCTGAAGAAGCGCCGGGACGCTGCATCCAGGAAAGGGAGCCGGTTCGCGAAGGACAGGCCGTCCGGCAGGAAGCTGCGGGAGTAGTCGAAGTCGCGGCCGCGGATGACGTCGGCATCGATCTCCCAGCGGATGCGCCGGGAGGCGGCAATGCACCGGGCGTAGCGGGAAATGGCGGGGGATTTCATGGTCATCTTCCTCGTGATTGGCGGGTTGGCATGGGGTGTATCCTGAAGAGGGAGGCGCTGCCGCACTTGCCGGAGGCGCCGCGGTTTTTGCCCGGAACACCAGACCTGCGCCCATGGATGCACTCTCCGAAGTCCTGAAGGTGTTGCGCCTCGAAACGGGGATCTTCCTGCAGGCGAACTTCACGGCGCCCTGGTGCATCGACTCCGCACCCGGCGACGAGGACGTCCGCTCGATCCTGCCGAACGCGGAGCACGTCGCGATCTACCACCTCCTCGTGGAGGGCCGGTGCCGGGCCCGCCTGCCGGACGGATCCCTCGGCGTGGAACTGGGTCCCGGCGACCTGCTGCTGCTGCCGATGGGCGACCAGCACCTCATGGGCAGCGACGTGCAGCTCGCGCCGGTCCGCGCCGAGCTCCTCGTGGAGCCGGGCGACGATGGCGGTCCCGCGCGCATCAACTACGGGGGCGGCGGCGAGCGTACGCGCTTCCTCTGCGGCTACCTGGCCTGCGACAAGCGCCTCTGCCAGCCGCTGCTCGGCGCGCTGCCGCGGCTGGTGCGGATTCCCGTCGGCGACGGGCCGGCCACGCGCTGGCTCATGGGCAGCTTCGAGATCGGCGCGGCGGAGAGCGGCGCAAGCCGGCCGGGGGGCGAGACGCTGGTCGCGCGGCTGTCGGAGCTGCTCTTCGTGGATGCCGTGCGCCGTTACGTCGATTCGCTGCCGGCGGGGCAGGGCGGCTGGTTCGCGGGCCTGCGGGACCCGGGCGTGGGGCGGGCGCTCGCCCTGATGCATGCGCGTCCCGGGCATGCCTGGACGGTGGATGACCTGGCGCGGCAGTCGGCGCTGTCCCGGTCGGCGCTAGCGGAACGCTTCGGCCGCCTGCTAGGCGAGCCGCCGATGCAGTACCTCACGCGCTGGCGGATGTCCCTGGCGGCCCAGGCCCTGCGCGCGGGCCGCGACCCCGTGGCGCGCATCGCGGCGAGCCTGGGCTACGAGTCCGAGGCCGCCTTCAACCGCGCCTTCAAGCGCGAGTTCGGCTCACCCCCCGCCACCTGGCGCCGCGGCAAAAAGGTACCGGACACTTAGTTATTTTTGCTTAGTTATTCTCTGGCGGGCGAGGGCCTGTGCCAGCACCGAGGCGCTCCGGCCGAGGAATCGAGACACCTCGGACAGCGTCGCCGCATCCTGGTCGAGAGCCTCCCGGGCGATGGCGGTACGAACGGTGCAGAGCCGCCGCTCCCGGGACGCAGACGCCAGTTCCGTCAGGACGATCCTGTGCCGCTGGCAGTGCCGGGCGGCGATCTGCTCCAGTGTCTCCCGTTCCTCGGGCCGGGTTACCGGCGGCTCCGGCTCGCGAGGTGGCACCCCAGGCTCCATCGCCCGCGTGTCCCGCGACTCATGCTTCTCGAATGGGGCCAGGTCTTCGTCCGTCCAGGACCGCATGAACCGCGAGTACCGCACCCGGGCGACCCCCGTCGCCGGCCCGAACATGTCCAGCACGAAGGCCGCGTCGACCCATGGCACCGTCGCCCGCCCCAGGTAGTCCCTGTGACTCGACCAGCGATACGCCATCGGTTCCGCCACCATGCCGGCGACCACGGGATTCAGGTGGATGTACCGGACCAGCGCCAGCAGGTAGCTGTTCGCGTCCACCAGGATCGAGCGGTAGCGCCGCTCGAAGAGGTGCCCGGTCTGGCCCGCGTCCCGGTGGATGTGCAGGGCGTAGCGCATGGCGAGGCGCTGCATCGGCTTCTCCAGCGGCGTGTCGCCCACCTGCACGGCCAGGTGCAGGTGGTTGGTCATCCAGCAGTATGCGAAGACGCGCAGGCCGAAGCGCGCCACCACGTCGCCCACCAGCGCGTTCAGGTAGGCCCGGTCCTTGTCGGCGCTGAACAGCGGCTCCCGGTGGTTGCCGCGGAGGATCACGTGATAGACGCCGCCTGGCACGTGCAGGCGCGGTTTCCGCGGCATCCTTGCCTCTCCTGATGGGTTCGGGGAGAGTAGGGGCGGCGCCGCCCGGGTGACCACTCGAAAAACCGGCCAATAACTAAGCAAACTGAATAACTAAGTGTCCGGTACCTTTTCGTGAAAACGCTGCACCTCGAGACAGGCAGGCATCTCTACGGCGGCCCCCGCCAGGTGCTGCTGCTCTTCGACGGCCTGAGGAAGCGCGGCATCGACGCCACGCTGGCCTGCCCCACGGAGAGCGCCATCGCCGAAGCGGCCCAGGCAGCCGGCCACCCCGTCATCACCCACCCGATCGGCGGCGACCTGGACATCTCCGCCGTCTCCTTCCTCACCCGCACGGTCCAGGAACTGAAGCCCGACCTGCTCCACGCCCACAGCCGCCGCGGCGCCGACTACTTCGGCGGCCTCGCCGCCGCCCTGGCCCGCATCCCCGCCATCCTCACCCGCCGCGTGGACAGCCCCGACACCCCCGTCGTCGGCACCCTCAAGTACCGGGCCTACGACCGGGTCGTCGCCATCTCCGCCGCCGTCCGCGGGCAGCTCGAGCGGGAGGGCCTGCCGCCCGCAAAGCTCCGCACCATCCGGAGCGCCATAGACGCCGACGCCTGCCAGCCCACCTGGACCCGCGAGCGCTTTCTCGAAGAATTCGGCTTCGAGGACACCGACCGGGTCGTCGCCGTCGTCGCCCAGCTCATCCCCCGCAAGGGCCACGCCCTGCTGCTGGAGGCCTGGCCGATGGTCCGCCACCGCTGCCCCGACGCGCGGCTCCTCGTCCTCGGCGCCGGCCCGCTCCAGGCGGAGCTGGAAGGCCGGCTCGAGGCCGCCGCCGGTGCCGACGCCGAGGGCCTCGCCGCGACCGTCACCTTCGCCGGGTTCCGCCCCGACCTGCGGGAATTCCTCGGCCGGGTCGACCTGGTCGTCCACCCCGCCGCCCGGGAGGGCCTGGGCGTGGGCCTGCTGGAGGCCCAGGCCGCCGGCGTCCCGGTGGTCGCCTGTGCTGCCGGCGGCGTGCCCGAGGCGGTGGCCGACGGCGACACCGGCCTCCTGGTGGCGCCCGGCGACCCCGTTGCCCTGGCGGAGGGTGTCATCCTGCTACTGGACGATCCCGGCTGGCGCCGCCAGCTGGGTGCCGCCGCCGCCGCGCGGATCCGGGCGGAGTTCAGCCCGGACCGGATGGTGGAGTCCTACATCGAGCTGTACCGGGAGGTGCTGGCATGAGGGAAGACAACCTGTTAGCCGCGCGAGTTGCGGAACTGGCCGAGCTGCTGGCCGCCCGGGGCCTGAAACTCACTACCGCGGAGTCCTGCACCGGCGGCTGGCTCGCGAAATGCCTGACCGATCGGCCCGGCAGTTCCGCCTGGTTCGAGTTCGGCTTCGTAACCTACGGAAACAACGCGAAGCACGCGCTCCTCGGCGTTCGCGAGCAGACCCTGAAGGACCACGGCGCCGTCAGCCAGCAGGTGGCGGAGGAGATGGCCATCGGTGCCCGGCGCGCCAGCGGCGCCGACCTGGCCGTGGCCATCACCGGCATCGCGGGGCCCGACGGCGGCACCGACGCCAAGCCCGTCGGCACGGTGTGGCTCGCCTGGGCCGGCCCGGACGGGAAACTGGGCGCGGAGAAGCGCGAGCTGCCTGGCGACCGGGCCGCCGTCCGCAGCCAGGCTGTCGCCGAGGCCCTGGACGGCACGATCGCCCGGGTGCCGCGCTAGAGGAGCGGTGCCTGCTCCCCGTCTCCCCGGTTCTCCTGCCGGCCCTCCTGCTTGCAGTCGCGCTTGTCCTTGCCGGCACCTTCCTCTTCGCGGCACTCGTCCCGGGTTTCCTGGCGATTGTCCCGGTCGCCCTGCCGGTCGTCCCGGCGCTCACCGCGGCGCTCGGATCCCTGGGTCTGGGCCAGGAGAAGGGGTGCCCCGCTGGAGAGCTGCGGCCCGGCATCCGCGGCCTGGACGGCCGGTGCCGTGGCACCCATGGCCAGGAGGGCCGTGGTGGCAGTCACGATAGCGATGTAGCGCGGCTTCGGGTGGCGATTCTGGGCATGCATGGCTGATGTCCTCATCTGGTGGGTCAAGGCCTCAGTGAAACAAAGTATAGGACGAACAAGGCCTCATCACGCCAGCCTGCGGTAGCGCGTAAGGGCGCGGTGCCGGCACCCTCCCAAATCACCACCAAATCGCCCTTTTCTCCGCGCCGCTTCCGCCCCCCATCTGTGGAATAATCCGGCCACTCCACCGGCGTATTCCCAGGGCGTTTGCCGGGCCCCGCAAGACACACGAGACAGAGGTTCAAGGATTCATGGACGACAACCGCAAGAAGGCACTGGCGGCCGCCCTCGGCCAGATCGAGAAGCAGTTCGGCAAGGGTTCCGTGATGCGCCTCGGCGACTCCGGGCCCACCAAGGACATCGAGGTCATCTCCACCGGCTCCCTGAACCTGGACCTGGCCCTCGGCGTCGGCGGCCTGCCCAAGGGCCGCATCATCGAGATCTTCGGGCCTGAATCCTCCGGCAAGACCACCCTCACGCTGCAGACCATCGCCGAGTGCCAGAAGGCCGGCGGCACCGCCGCCTTCGTCGACGCGGAGCACGCGCTGGACCCCGCCTACGCCGCCAAGCTCGGCGTCAACGTGGACGACCTCCTCGTGTCCCAGCCGGACACGGGCGAGCAGGCGCTGGAAATCACCGACCTGCTGGTGCGCTCCGGCGCCGTCGACATCGTGGTGGTGGACTCCGTCGCCGCCCTCACGCCCAAGGCCGAGATCGAGGGCGAGATGGGCGACAGCCACATGGGCCTGCAGGCCCGCCTCATGTCCCAGGCGCTCCGCAAGCTCACCGGCAACATCAAGCGCTCGAACACCGTGGTGATCTTCATCAACCAGATCCGCATGAAGATCGGCGTCATGTTCGGCAACCCGGAGACCACCACCGGCGGCAACGCGCTCAAGTTTTACTCCTCGGTCCGCCTCGACATCCGCCGCATCGGCTCGATCAAGAAGGGCGAGGAAGTCATCGGCAACCAGACCAAGGTGAAGGTCGTCAAGAACAAGGTGGCGCCGCCCTTCCGCATCGCCGAGTTCGAGATCATCTACGAGAAGGGCATCTCCCGGGAGGGCGAGATCATCGACCTGGGGATCAAGCACAACATCGTGCAGAAGTCCGGCGCCTGGTACAGCTACGACGGCGATCGCATTGGCCAGGGCCGGGACAATGCCCGGGAATACCTCCTCGCCCACCCGGACGTGGCAGCCGAGATCGAGAAGAAGCTGCGCGCCATCCTGATGGTGAAGGTGCCCGATGCCGAAAAGCCCCTGGCCGAAGCGGAAGCGCTCGACGAAGCGTGAGAGCGACGTAGGAGCGGCTTCAGCCGCGACCCCGCTCCCGCCCGAGACTCGCGGACTCGATTCGGGCGGGAGCGGGGTCGCGGCTGAAGCCGCTCCTGCACCGCGCCGGGCGACCTGCCGGAAGAGCGCCCTCGACATCCTCGCGCGCCGGGAGCATTCGGTGGCCGAGTTGCGGGAGAAGCTGGCGGCCCGGGGCTTCGACGCCGAAGAGGTCGAGATCACGCTCGCTGCCCTGATGGACGACCGCCTCCTCTCCGAGGACCGCTTCGTCGAGAACTTCGTGGGCAGCCACACCCGCCGGGGTCATGGACCCGTCTGGCTCCGCGCCGAGCTGGAGCGCCGGGGCATCGCCAGCTCCCAGGTCACGGAGACCCTGGCCAGCATGGACGTGGACTGGGTGGAGGCCGCCGAGACCGTCCGCCGCAAGCGCTTCGGTGCCAAGGTCCCCGCCGACTTCAAGGAGCAGGCCCGCCAGGCCCGCTTCCTGCAATACCGCGGCTTCACCGCCGAGCAGGCAAGGGCGGTGCTAAGAAAGGTACCGGACACTTAGTTATTGGGTTTGCTTAGTTATTGTCGCCGGGGGCGACTCGACCCGGTCAGGCCAGGCAATAACTAAGCAAACCCAATAACTAAGTGTCCGGTACCTTCTGGTTTATCCTTAGCGGTTTCGCCGCCCAAAAACCGGACCCCGATGGACACCTCAGCCCTCCGCCAGCGCTTCCTGGACTTCTTCGCCCGCCACCAGCACCGGGTCGTCCCCAGCTCCCCGCTCGTGCCGGGGAACGATCCAACCCTGCTGTTCACCAACGCGGGCATGGTGCAGTTCAAGGACGTGTTCCTGGGCCGGGACCCCCGGAGCTATACCCGCGCCGTCAGCGTCCAGCGCTGCGTCCGCGCCGGCGGCAAGCACAACGACCTCGAGAACGTGGGCTACACCGCCCGCCACCACACCTTCTTCGAGATGCTGGGCAACTTCAGCTTCGGCGACTACTTCAAGCAGGACGCGATCCGCTTCGCCTGGGAGTTCATCACCGTCGACCTGAAGATCCCCAGGGAAAAGCTCTGGGTCACCGTCTACAAGGACGACGACCAGGCCGCCGACCTCTGGCTGAAGGACATCGGCGTCGACCCCGGCCGCTTCACCCGCCTCGACGAGAAATCCAACTTCTGGTCCATGGGCGACACGGGCCCCTGCGGCCCCTGCACCGAGATCTTCTACGACCACGGCGCCCACATCCCCGGAGGCCCCCCGGGCTCGCCCGACGAGGACGGCGACCGCTACGTCGAGATCTGGAACCTGGTCTTCATGCAGTTCGACCGCTCCGCCGACGGCACGCTGACCCCGCTCCCCAAGCCCTCCGTCGACACCGGCATGGGCCTGGAGCGCATCGCCGCCGTCATGCAGGGCGTGCACAGCAACTACGACATCGACCTGTTCAAAAAGCTGATCGCCGCCGCCGCCAAAGCCACCGGCACCACCGACCTCACCTCCAGCTCGCTCAAGGTCATCGCCGACCACATCCGCGCCGCGTCCTTCCTGATCGTGGACGGCGTGCTCCCCGGCAACGAGGGCCGGGGCTACGTGCTCCGCCGCATCATCCGCCGCGCGCTCCGGCACGGGAACGAGCTGGGCGTCGACAAGCCCTTCTTCCACACGCTGGTGAAAACGCTGGCCGCCGAGATGGGCGCCGCCTACCCGGAGCTGAAAGCCGGCCAGGCCCACGTGGAGAAGGTCCTGCTCACGGAGGAGGAGCGCTTCGCCCTCACGCTGTCCCAGGGCATGGCGATTCTCAAGGAAGCGATGCAGGGGGTGGGCGCGAAGAAGCAGCTCCCCGGGGAGCTGGTCTTCAAGCTCTACGACACCTACGGCTTCCCCGTGGACCTCACCGCCGACGTGGCCCGCAACGCCGGGCTACAGATCGACCGGGACGGCTTCGAGGCCGCCATGGAAGCCCAGCGCGACCGGGCCCGCTCCGCCCAGAAGTTCAACGTGGCCTACGGCGCCGATATCCAGCTCACGGAGAAATCGACCTTCACCGGCTACGACGGCCTGGCCGGGAAGGGCACCATCGTCGCCCTGCTGAAGGACGGTCAGCGGGTGAAGCAACTCAAGGAAGGCGAGTCCGGCGCGATCGTGCTCGACGCCACGCCCTTCTACGCCGAGAGCGGCGGCCAGGTGGGCGACAGGGGCGAGCTCGTCCTGGCGCCCCCCGCCGGCAACGCAAAGTTCCTGGTGGAAGACACGAAGAAATCCGGCGACGCCCACGTGCACGTGGGCCGGGTGGTGTCCGGCACCTTCGACCTGAACGAGCAGCTCACGGCAACGGTCGACGCCGCCGCCCGGGGCGCCACCGTGCTCAACCACTCGGCCACCCACCTGCTGCACGCCGCACTGAGAAAGGTCCTCGGCACCCACGTCACCCAGAAGGGCTCGCTCGTCGCCCCCGACAAGCTGCGCTTCGACTTCTCCCACTACGAGGCCGTCACGGCCGAGCAGCTGAAGCAGATCGAGACGCTGGTGAACGACCAGGTCCGGGCCAACGCGGACGCGTCCACCAAGGTGATGAGCTACGACGACGCCGTCGGCGCCGGCGCCATGGCGCTCTTCGGCGAGAAGTACGGGGACCGGGTGCGCGTGCTGAAGATCGGCGAATTCTCCACCGAGCTCTGCGGCGGCACCCACGTGCGGCGCGCCGGCGACATCGGCCTCTTCAAGATCACGGGCGAGTCCGGCATCGCCGCCGGCATCCGCCGCATCGAGGCGGTCACGGGGCAGGGCGCGCTCGCCCGGGTCGCCGAGACCGAGCAGGCCCTGGACCGGGTCGCGGCCCTGTTCCGCGCCACCCGGGGCGAGGCCGAGGCGAAGGTCCGCCAGGCCCTGGACCGGAGCAAGGCGCTCGAGAAGGAAGTGCAGCAGCTGAAGGCGAAGCTCGCCTCCGGTGCCGGCGGTCGGGACCTGGCGTCCGAGGCGAAGACGGTGGCCGGCGTCAGGCTGCTGGTCGCCCGGCTGGACGACGGCAGCGACGCGGCCACGCTGCGCGACACCGTGGACCGGATGAAGGACAAGCTGGTCAGCGGTGTGGTGGTGCTGGCGGCGGCCGACCCCGCGGGCGGCAAGGTCAGCGTGGCCGTGGGGGTCACCAAGGACCTGACGGGCCGCCTGAAGGCCGGGGACCTGGTGAACGCCGTGGCGGCCCAGGTGGGCGGCAAGGGCGGCGGGCGGCCGGACTTTGCCCAGGCGGGCGGGACGGACGTGGCGGCGCTGGATGGGGCGCTGGCGGGGGTTCCGGGCTGGGTCGAGGGGCGGGTCTAGGACCGTTCAGAGTTCGTATCGCGCGAGATCAAGGGCGCCATGAAAGACGCCGAGAATCTCGATGGCGCCGTCGCCAGCGATGAGATATGTGATGCGGTAGTGGCTATACAAGAGAATCCGCACATTCCTTGATGAGGCCCAGTAGCGGTGGCCCATTTCCGGGAAGTCCCGCAGTAGCTGCGCCCGATCAAAGATGCCTTGAACCGTTTGGGCCGCCGCCTGCGGGTTGTCCGCGGCGATGTACTCGTGGATGTCCTTCAGCCAGCGCTCGGCCTCCAGTGTCCACGTTATGGTTGCCACGAGCGAATGCGCCGGCCCATTTCCTCGTTGGAGATCGACCGCTTCGCGTCGGCATCCGACAGGCCGCGCTCAACCATGGCATGGAACGCCAACTCACGAATGATCTCCTCGCGAGAGCTGTCCTCCGGCTGCTGCTGAATGAGCCGGGTCAGATCGTCCTTGGCGGTTGACATGGGCAAACTTCCCAACAGGCGTCTACGGGCGCGAGGGTGAGGGCGGTGTCTTCGTCAGCAACACGTCCAGCTGTCGAAAGACTTCCTCAGCAGGAACGCACTGCACCTGCCCCGAGTCGATCTCCGCAGCGCGGCGCTCGACTTCCTCCAGCCACGCTGCTTCTACGTCTGGATCCGGGGGGCCGTCGAGCTCCTCCAGGAGGGTGCGAAGCACCTCTTCCTTTTCCGCAGCACTGAGGCGGCGGATTTCATCCTGGATCCTGGCGACTGGGCGGGACATGGGGTGCGAGTCTACCAATGTCCCGGGGGGAAGCAGCCGGGAGAAACCCACGGTTTAGCCCTGTTTCTGCAGTGCGGGAGTGGCCCGGGCCGTTGGGTTTGCCGACCGGCAGGATTTCAAGTCAGGTCTTTCGCCCCCGCCGCGCGAGTGCATCCCGGATGATGCTGGCGTCCAGCTGGTCCTTCGGCCGCACACCCTGCTTGGTCTTCAGCAGTCCCTCCAGGTCGAGCAGCCGGAGCGGCACGCCGTCGATCTCCTTCGTAATGATGTGCGGGACCATCTGCTCCCACGACAGGCCGGCCACGGACGGCAGCACATCCACGACAAATTCGTCATTGATGCGAATCGCGTAGCGCTTGTCCGCGGCGAACACGTCCTGTTCATCCGCGAGTTCCCTGGCCGCCGCATCCGGCAGCCGGGACAGGGCCTCGATCCAGCGCCGCGCGTTCGCGGCCGAGGGATTGACGAGGATGTCGATATCCTCCGAGAACCGGTTGAAGCCGTGAACGGCGACGGCGTAGCCACCGACCAGCGCGTACTCGACCCCGGCTTCAGCGAGGTAGTGGGCCAGGGTCCTGACGTCGTCCCAGGTGGCGGGACGGGTGAATTCCATCAGCGCGCCTGGTCCTTGGCAGCCAGGTCCGCAGCAGTTTGGTCCCGCTCGGCCATGAGGTCGACCGTCCACCGCAGGCGGTCGGCGGCCATTTCCTCGTGGGAGGAATAGAAAAAAACGCCTTTTGGCGCCCGGGTCCGATAGCGGGCGTTCCGGGTCATCGCGTCCCGGTCAGCCGCCCGGGCCGGATCGGTCATCGGCTGCCCCTCGCGGGACACGCGCTTGCCGACGGTGCGCTGGATGGGTTGCTGGTCCGGGGTGGAACTCATTTGCTTCGGTCCAGCAGGGCTCGGGCCTTCCGGGCGACTTCCTGGCCGGGGATGAGCTCGACCTCGCCGCTATCAATCTGGGCGGCACGGCGGGCGGCTTCTTCCAGCCAGAGCTGTTCCCGTTCCGGGTCGGTGAGGTTGTCCATGCGGGCCAGTCTACCAATGACCGGACCGGGTCCGGCCTGACGAAACCGGCGAAATTGCCCGGTTTCCGGAGTGCGAGGCGGGCTAGCCGCTTCGACCCCCAGGCGCTGAGTGGGGCCCTGGCCGCGGTTCCGGCCTGGGTTGGGAGCCGGCGCCAGTAGCCGCCCGGCTTAAGGACTGCCCCTTAGGTTACTGAAATCGGAAGATTTTCCGACGCTATTCACCGTCTATTCATATTGGGAGCCTGCAGGTATATTCCCTGAACCCCGGCTACCGGCGCCGGGGCGGCAAGACGCCGAACTAACAATAAAAACGACTCTAACGGAATAACAACAACAAGCCGGATTGGGGGGTAACGACCATGCTGATCCTGACGCGACGGATAGGCGAAACCGTGATCATCGGCGACAACGTCGACGTGACGGTGCTGGGAGTCAAGGGAAACCAGGTGCGCATCGGCGTGAAGGCGCCCAAGGAAGTGACGGTCCACCGGGAGGAGATCTACCAGCGGATCTGCCACGAGAATGGGGTGATGAACGGCCATACCGAGGGTTACAAGCTGGCCACGTAGGAGCGGCTTCAGCCGCGACCCCTCATTCGGCGGCCCGCTATCTGCTATCCTGCGCGCCCGATCCGGAGAGGTGGCCGAGTGGCTGAAGGCGACGGTTTGCTAAACCGTTATACGGTCTAAAGCTGTATCGAGGGTTCGAATCCCTCCCTCTCCGCCAGTCAAAAGAAAAGGGGTCCTCTTGGGCCCCTTTTCTTTTGACCTGGTGGAATGGGATGGAGATGTAGAACCCTTCGGTTCGACAAAACTGCAGGGCAGTTTTGGACAGCGCGAAGCGCTGCCCCGCAGGGGTGAGCCGCCGTACCCGGCGGCGAATCAATCCCTCCCTTTGTACCACTCCAGCAAGAGTTTGCCCGGGCCCAGTACAGAGAGCAGCCCGGCGCACCTCTGAGCGAAAAGCGCCCGGCCTAGCCCTCCGACGGACGCCTGCGACTAGCCGAACGGCCTGTTCGCAACTCGGCGTACAGGCGCCCGATCTCGTCAAACCCGTGCGCGCGCTCCAGACGTCTTACGATGAAGTGCGCTTTTGCCATGTCTTGGAAGTGATTCAAGAAGATCGTGTTAATTGCGCCGCCGCCGATTGCGCCTATTAACGGCACTGTCTGTGCGGCCGCCTTCTGCGATACGACGATAGAGAAACGCGTCGAAACCTGGGCGATGAAACGAACAATCGCAGGCGCACCCTTGCTAGCGAGACCCTTGTGGGCCAAGTGAGTGGCCGCCTCCGTAACAGAATTTGCGATCGCTGCTCTAACTGCCAGGTACCCAGTGTCAGTCCCATCGTCTCTTCCTGAGCGCCCGCCAAGGCCGAGAACGTGAACACATTGAAGGCGAGCATCTGGAGTGGACAGGTCTTCTCCTTCACTTCGCGCTATATCGGCGATTGATCTAAGCATAATCGCCGTCGATATTGGCAGTTCAACTGCCAAAGCGACGAGCCCAAACGTACCACCCACTGCGCCCGTAGCCGTTACTGCAAGCGTATGTGCGCGATTCCACGACGGCGCGCGATGACTATGGTCCATGGTGCGCAGTGCGACGTCTAAAGCGGTCTCCACGGCTTTCCTGGAAAGCTCTCCAACCTTGAGATTGAATTTCGTTGAAACGCGAGTGAGGACGCCCTCGAGCGGCATGCCGATTACGTTGCTCAACGTGGCAGCAATGCCCGGGTGTTCAAGGGTATATTTTGCGTCTCTCAATTCTCGAACCTCTGAAGCGGCTGGAGCCATTGATCAATCGTCCTCTACGGTTAGTTGACAACCGAGGGTAAGCTGGGACGCACGTCATTAACAGATCTGCGAGAAGATAGATTTCTATCGGACCCGTGAAGGATCCACCTCGCGGAGGAGCGGCGGATTCGCCCGAAAGTGGGCGGCGCCGGAAACGCCAAGTTAACTTATGTCCGATCACGCAAACGAGTGATGCGTAGATTCCTGGGAAATGTAAAAATCTTGGGTGAGTGTATGGCCTGTCACCTGCTGCGGTTAGTGTGTATCGACCAATAGCGGTGTCTTGGCACATAAGCTATTCAGGTTGGAACTCCGAGTTTCCGCTGATCTTGGGCTCGGCAGTCGGGGGGAAAGGTTTGTCCAAGGGTCTCACGGAAGAACGCGCGCTCGATATAGGCTTGCAGCAAGCGCGTCAGGCAGGCTTCGGCGCGTGCCCTGGAATCCGTCGCGTAGGCACAATGCCCGTGAGTCTCAGTCACAAGCCGCGCAGGGTGCCCACGAGGGCATCAGCTGCAGCCCGCAGTGATTTCGTTGATCACCCAAGCGAAAGAAGAATGCCCCGATGACAGAGGAGCAAGTGCCATATGACTTGCCTCCAAGAGCCGGCGCCATGATTGAGGCGCTTCGGGATATCGGGTACTCCCTCGAATCTGCCGTTGCAGACATAATCGATAACGCCCTGACTGCGTCCGCAACTGCCATCGAGTTGCGGTTCGGGTGGCTGGGTGGCGAACCGTGGATCGCCATAGTCAATAACGGGGTTGGACTTACGTCCAAAGAACTTCGCGAGGCCATGCGTCTGGGCGCACGGGATCCACGTGAAGTCCGCGACCGGGAGGATCTGGGGCGTTTTAGTCTTGGAATGAAGACGGCGTCCTTCTCCCAGTGCAGGCAACTGACTGTTGTCTCGGAGAAGAATGGGGCCAGGAGCGGCGCGTGCTGGGATCTCGACATAGTCAGGCAGCGTGACGATTGGGGCCTCTTGCCCGTGACTGGTGCCGAGATGGCGGCCCTCCCCGGAATTGAGGGCCTCAGCGGCCAAGGGACGGGCATTTTGTGGCGCAAGATCGATCGATTGGACCTCGACGGCGATAACGACCGTTCTCGCAGGATTCTGAATGCTCGAATGGACTCTGTTCGTCGTCACCTCAGTCTCGTATTTCACCGATTCCTCGAAGGCGACCCCAGGCGCCCTCGCGTAGCGATGGCGATCAATGGCAATCCCGTCGAGGCATTTGATCCATTCAACGCGCGTAACACAGCGACGAGTCACATGCTGGACGAGAAGGTGACTATTGGCGACGAGACCGTCTCTATCCAGCCATACATTCTTCCTCATCATTCGAAGGTGTCGCCACAAGAGTACGAGCGTTTGGCGGGCGAGGAGGGCTACCTCCGGAACCAGGGGTTTTACGTCTACCGCAATCGTCGTCTCATTAACTGGGGTACGTGGTTCCGGTTGGCGAAGCAGGAGGAGCTCACCAAGCTCGCGCGGGTAAAGGTAGATATTCCCAATACACTCGACCAGCTCTGGACAATCGATGTACGTAAGTCCCGTGCCAATCCTCCCCACGCCATTCGGGAGCGAATGCGTCAGGTAGTCGACCGGATCAGGCAAAGCGCCAAGCGGCCCTATACCCACCGTGGCACGTTGGTGATGGAGCGACAGAAGACTGTAAAGCAAGTGTGGGTGAGGCGGGTATTCAACGAGCGGAATGCTTACGAGATCGATCTGAGCCATCCGCTTGTGGAAGACCTTCGAATGGATTTGGAAGCAGATACACGAAGCAGGCTGGACGCGGTGCTGAAGCTGGTTGGCTCGTCGTTCCCGGCAGCCCTGTTCTTTAGTGACATGGGGACTGACCCAAAGAAGACTGAACCAGTTGCTCCCGATGACGAATTCTTGATCGTCCTTGCCAGAATGATGCGAGACGCCTGCACTGCGGAAAATGAGACCGACTTTCGGGCAAGACTGCTGTTGGTCGAGCCGTTTGCTTCGCTGCCTGAGCGTATGGACAGGATCATCGCTCAGCTTGAAGAGGACACGTGAGTGACAATTGAGTCCGTTGAAGCCAGCGTAATTGGCTTCCTGTCGAACATGCCGGGAAAGAAGACGCCCGAAAAGGTCCGTGAGGTCCTAAGAACCTTTCTGAGAATGCGGGCGGATCTTGACGCGGAAGTCAGTGACGAAACTGTTGAAATCTGTGCCCGGCGCATTGAATCGAAGCTGGCAATCGATATGGCTGATGCGGCCTCCATCCAGTTGCCATTTGTGGAATGGCTTCCCTCACGGAGGGCAACCACCACGGACTTCTACTATGGTCGCTATCGGTCATTTCTGCAGAATCGCGGCTTCACGCCCGCAGTGCTTGGTGTATTGGACAAGGACACGGACAAGATCACGGGGCTTTTCGAGAATCCCCTGCGTACGGGGGCTTGGACCCGACGGGGTCTCGTTGTCGGTCACGTCCAGTCCGGCAAGACAGCGAATTACACTGGCGTCATCAGCAAGGCAGCGGACTACGGTTACCGATTCATCGTCCTCCTGACGGGCATTCAAGAGAATCTCCGGGTGCAGACGCAGGAGCGGATCGAGGATGGCTTCATTGGCCTCAATAGCGAGGCAAAGGGAATAGATGCTAGTCAGGCGCGGACCGGGGTCGGTCTTCTAGACATCTCGCGGCGTCCGATGTCACTTACTAGCCGCTCGAGCGACTTCAACCAGAACAGCGCCAACCTGCCCGTTGCCCTACAGGCGGCAGCGGAGCCGATCATCCTCGTGATGAAGAAGAACGCCAGGCTGCTGAGAAATCTGATCGACTGGCTGCGGCGGAACAGCCAGGACCAAGGCGGTCGGATAGCCGGGGTGCCGATGCTTCTCATCGATGACGAGGCCGACAATGCCTCCATCAATACGTCGGGAAATCCTGATCTGCCGAATCGGATCAATCAGCAACTTAGGGAACTCCTCGGGTTGTTTGAGAGAAACGTCTACGTCGGATATACCGCAACTCCGTTTGCCAACATCTTCATCGACCCCGACTCAAAGGATGCGATGGAGCAGGAAGACCTATTTCCGCGTGACTTCATCGTTTCACTCGATGCGCCGACAAACTATGTCGGTGGGTCTCGGATGTTCTTGGAGGATGGCGATCTTCGATATTGCCTGCGCGAAGTTAGCGACCACCACACCTTGCTGCCCGAGAAGCACAAGATTACGCATTCCCCCGGGGAGCTTCCTGAATCACTGCGAGAGGCAATTCGCTCCTTCGTAATTGCCCGCGCCGTCCGAATCTGTCGAGGACACGGGTCGGCGCACTCGTCCATGCTCGTGAATGTCTCGCGTTTTAATGATGTACAGCAGAAAGTCGCGGGGCTGGTCATCGACTATTTGGGCAGTTTGCGCGAAGCCTGCAAAGGGCATGCTGCATTGATGCCGTACCAAGCGCTGGCCGAGCCCCATATTCGTGATCTCCACCGGGCCTGGGGGGCGTGGCTTCAGGGGCATGCCCCTGAACCGTGGGAGTCGCTTCTGCCCCTGTTGCCGCAGGCGATTGGTCCCGTCGATGTGCGCACGATTAACAGTCGTTCCGCGGATGCGCTCGACTATCGCCGTTACAAAGAGTCGGGCCTGCATGTTATTGCCGTCGGCGGGCTCTCACTGTCGCGAGGCTTTACCCTGGAGGGCCTTACGGTCTCGTATTTCCTCCGCAATTCGGTTATGTACGACACGCTGCTCCAGATGGGCCGGTGGTTTGGGTATCGCGACGGGTATGAAGACATCTGCCGGCTGTATATGACCGGAAGTGCTATCGGCTGGTACGCACACGTCTGGGATGCGGCAGAGGAATTGCGGGACGAGTTCAGAAGAATGGAGCGGGCTGGCCGGGCGCCCAAAGACTTCGGGCTGCGGGTTCGATCTCACCCTGATTCGTTGATTGTTACGGCACGCAACAAGATGCGAACGGGACGAAAGGTGACGCACTCGGTCGCGCTTGGGGGGCGACTCATAGAGACAACCGCCCTTCGAGACGACGCAATAGACCGGAATCTCGAATCACTTGAGCGAGTCGTTGCCCGGCTGGTTCGGGAGTACGGCAGGCCTGCGAGCGACGGAGGCTACCTGTGGAGCCAAGTCCCCGCTGAAGTTGTGACGGATTTTGTCCGGGGCTTTGTGAATCACGATGATGCATGCATGAAGACCCAAGCCGAACCCGTGGTGCGCTATATCGATTCCCGACGCGACTATGAACTCGGTCTATGGGACGTCGTTATGATCAGCCCTCAAGAGACCGAGCTGGCGTCGCCACACACAGTTGCCGGATTGCCAGTGCGGCGGCAGTACCGGCGCTCAGAGTACAGGAGGAATGCTGCAGGGCCTGGCTACTTTGCAGTCAGCGGCTCTGCGGGCCGGGTAGCATCGCGAGGCGCAGAAAAGGCGGGTCTCGATGCTGAAGAAATGGCTGCGGCAAGAGCGATGTTTGAGGCAGAGACGTCGTCGGCGGGTATCAAGAAGAGAAGCATCAGCGACAAACACTACCGTAACGTTCGCTCGCGACCACTCCTTATGCTGCATGTTCTTGGCCTTTCAACGAAGGACCGGGAGGTGCTGCCATCCGCCAATGATCCGGACCTTACCGTGACTGCGGCCGCCGCTTGGGGGATTAGTTTCCCGAGAACCCAAGGGGGGGCGGCTGCGGATCCCATTGAGGTGGAGTACGTCGTAAACACCCAATGGTGGCGGGAGAACTACGGGGATGACATGGAGGAGTACGAGGAGGAACAACAGGCGGTGGCCGATGTCGTCTGACAATCCGTGGCAGGATCTTCTGCTGAGCGAAGCCGGGTATCTCCAGGCAAAGCGCGTCGACCCGTCGCATCCCCATGACTTCTTCTGGGCCCGAAACCCCGACGGGAAATATGCCTTCGTGCTCTCACTCAAGGAGGTACCCGGCGAATGGCAGGCAAGCATTGCACTCCGCGGAATATCTGTCCGGCTGTTTCACGATCAGAAGCAACTGCAACTGCTGCTGTCGGACAGCTCAGACTGGCAGATGTTCGCCGTGCTCTGCCGGGATCTCGTCGAGTGCTGCCGAGCAGCCGGATCCACGCGCGAGGTTATGGATGCTGTTGTTTCCCGGTTGCTTCGCTGGCAGCGGCTGCTTTCGCGTGGACCCCGCCGGATTCTCGACGAGCGCGAGATCCGGGGACTAATCGGTGAACTCCTCTTTCTCCGTGATGAGCTCCTTCCAAGGCTCGGGTCCAGAGCTTCACTCTTCTGGCAGGGTTCGGACGGCAAGCCCCAGGATTTCGTGGTTGGTGCCACACTTTTTGAAGTAAAGACCATCCGGACGGGCGATGCTCCCCGGATTCACATTTCATCGCCGGACCAACTATGGGCCGGAGGCCTTCCGCTCTACCTTCGGGTAATCCCGCTCACGAAATGCGGTTCCCAAGTGGCGGGTGCAGTAACTCTCCCTCACCTCATCGAATCGCTTGGTCGCCAGTTTACGACTCAAGAGAGTATTGAGGCGTTTGACAACGGGCTGGCTGCGACTGGGTACGTCCCGTTGCCAGAATATGCGGAGTTTGCGTTCACGGCCGGAAGTCCAGTCTGGTACGCCGTGACTGACGGCTTTCCGATGATTACCGCGGAACGCTTAACTGCGGGTCTGGTAGATGTGAAGTACTCGATTCAACTGTCAGTCTGCGCGCCGTTCCTCGCCAGTCCCGACTGGCAGTCAGTTGTGGAGCATTCACGTTGAACCTGGATGAGTTCCTTGCAGAGCTTCGCCAGGAGGTAGCGGTTCGTGCTGCCTCGACTGCGGATTTTACGGAAGCGGCCTTCGTGGAGGTGGTCTCCGATCATTTGCAGGATTCGGGCGCGGCAGACGGCTTCGACCCCTGTAGTTTTCGGCATCGGGGGATGCGAATCGACGGATACTCATTCAACCTGGAGGAGGCGACTCTCGAGATATACGTAGCCGAATATCGCAACCTAGCGGAGGTATCCGCCCTAACAAAGACGGAGGTCGAGCAGGCGTTCAAGAGGGCAGAGACGTTCTTCGAGAAGTGTCTCACAGCACGCTTCGTTGACAGCCTCGAAGTATCTACGCCCGCATACGGCTTTGCCCGACAGATCTATGATCGCGCCGAGGAAATACAGCGCGTTCGGTTTTATCTCCTGTCTGATGGTTCACTTTCTGCGGCAGTGAAGGAAATATTGCCCCGGCGAGAGGGTGGCCGCGAATGGTCCTACCGCGTGTGGGACTTGCGGGCTTTGACGCGCCTTGAAACTACCGGGGAGCCCGAAGAGATTGTCGTGAATTTCGACGACTGGTTCGGACGCCCCTTGGATTGCCTGCCGGCGACGGAGTTGGATGGAGCTGTTCATTCCTATCTGGCAGTGATGCCGGGAGACTGGCTGGCCAGCATCTACGAGAAGTTCGGTTCGCGTCTTCTGGAGCAGAATGTCCGCACTTTTCTACAGGCACGTGGCAAGGTGAATAAAGGCATGCGCAATACCTTGCTTCACGAGCCCGAGATGTTCTTTCCCTACAACAATGGGATTGCAGCGACGGCCGCCAATGCGGATGTCGTGGTTCGCGGCGGCATAGGCAAGCTTCACGAGCTTCGTGGGCTGCAAATCGTGAATGGTGGGCAGACCACGGCGTCTATTTTCAACGTCCTGAAGAAGGACGGGTGCAAGCATCTCGACAAGGTTCGTGTGCAGATGAAGCTGTCGGTTATTGCGCCGGAAAAGGTGAACGAGATTGTTCCGAACATTTCTCTTTACGCCAACAGTCAGAACAAGGTCAGCGACGCAGACCTGTTTGCGAATCACCCCTTCCATGTTCGCATGGAATCGATATCACGGCGCATCTGGGCCCCTTCCGCCGAAGGGTCACAGCTTCAGACGCACTGGTACTACGAGCGCTCCCGAGGGCAGTATCTCAATGCGCAGGCATACCTTTCCCGAGCAAAGAAGCAGGAGTTCCAGCTTCAGAATCCACGCGCGCAGGTTGTTACGAAGACGGATTTGGCCAAGGTGGTTAATACCTTTCGGTGCGAGCCACACATAGTTAGTCGGGGCGCGCAGAAGAACTTCATTGCGTTTGCCGAGTACGTCGGATCGAGAGACGCGTGGGTGAAGCGCGAGAAAGAGATAAACGACGACTGGTTCAAGACGTCGGTAGCGCAGATCATCGTATTTCGGACCACGGAGAAGGCCGTCCAGGAGGCGACTTGGTATGCCCAAGGTTATCGAGCCAATACTGTTACCTACGCGATAGCACTGGTTGCTCACGCAGTTACCAAGGCGGACGGCGCAATTGACTTCGATCGAATCTGGCGGGAGCAGTCTGTTAGTCAGCCGCTTATGGAAGCAATTATCGGCGTGGCCGAGGCTGTCCAACAGAGGATTATCTCGGCTTCCGCAGCCAGCGGCGTTACGAACGTGACGGAGTGGTGCAAACGCGATGGATGCTTTCGCGATCTTCTTGAGAGCGTGAAGGTTCGATTGCCCAGCTCCATTGGATCGGCGCTGAAAAGTCGTGACCGGGTTGAGGAGGATATTCGGGCTGGGCGGAAGGAGCGCGTCCTGTTGACCGCTGATGAGGCGACTATCGAGGTATTCAAAAAGGGCGCCGTGTACTGGCGGGGATTGCTGGATTGGAGCAAGACAGGGCTTGAACTGACGCCGTCCGACATAGGCTGCCTTCAGGTTGCTGCGTCGATGCCCGGGCGGCAGCCGTCGGGTAAGCAAAGTCTGCGAATTCTGGACGTTGAGCGACGGGCTCTGGAAGAGGGTTTCAGGGCCCAGTAGGTTGGGTCTACCCAGCGTCTCGCTGTGGCGATCGTGCTGATAGAGAGCCGACTCACTAGACATGACTGAAAGGTTCTCTGCTTCGGCACGAAACGTGGGTGAGCCTCTATTTGTTGCGGCCCAAGATTTCTCCGATGGGCCTCCGAGACCTAAGCCACGTTGATGTGGCTATTACTGCTGATGCGGGCCCCAGCCGTCCGGGTCCCTTCAGCGAGCATTCCCATATCGTGAGCACGCGCCAGCCGGCGCTTGTGCATAGCCGGCGATTGCGGCTGTCCCGCTCGGCGTTCCCGCGGATCTTGTCCCGCCAGAAGGCGGTCCTTGTCGAGGGCCACTTGAATATGGCGCACTTATGGCCGTGCCAGAAACATCCGTTGATGAATATGAGGGCTTTGTACCGCGGGAGAACGAGGTCGGGTCGTCCCGGCAGTGATTTGTCGTGCAGCCGATAGCGGAACCCTGCCTTGTGCAGGCCCTTTCGAATCACTAGTTCGGGCCTGGTGTCCTTACCTCTGATGCCCGCCATCATTCTCGAGCGGGTCGTGCGGTCAACAATGTCGGTCATGTCGGGAAATGTGCTCCTGGACCACAGGCTGATACCTGGTATGCTCCGGAGTCTTACCTCACAGAATACTGGACATGGGCTTCAAAGCCGGAGTTATTGACCTGTTCGCTGGGCCCGGGGGGCTGGGGGAGGGGTTTACTGCTTACGCGGCACCGAATGGTAGTCGCCCATTTCATATCGAGATGTCGGTCGAGAAAGAGACCAGTGCGCACAGGACCCTGCAGCTCCGCGCGTTCTACCGGCAATTTGGCGGTGATGTGCCCGATGGGTACTTCGACTACCTGAGGAGCGATATCAGCCGGGATGAACTCTTTCGTCTGTATCCCCGTGAAGCGGCTACCGCGGAGGCCGAGACACTTGGCGGGCCGCGCGCGCTTGGCGACAAGGATGATGACCGTCTGGTCCATACGACACTCCGAAAACTGATCCCCAAGGGCAGAGAGCCGTGGATCCAGATCGGGGGGCCGCCTTGCCAAGCGTACTCCCTCGTAGGACGGGCCCGCAATCGGGGCATCAAGGGTTACCGGGCGGAGGCGGATCATCGTCACTTCCTGTACACGGAGTATCTCAGGGCCCTGGATATCCTCCAGCCTGCCGTTTTTGTCATGGAGAACGTCAAGGGAATCCTATCGTCACAGGTTGCCGGCCAGCGTCTGTTTGGCCGGATCCTCGAGGATCTTTCCAACCCGCGCAGGGCGCTCGGCAAGCGAGGGGGGAAGGTCTATCGGCTCTATTCCTTGACACCCGGTACGCGAACCCAGAGTCTGTTCGACAAGCCGGACAGCGACTGGCTGGTGAGGAGCGAGGCATTCGGGGTGCCACAGGCGAGACACCGCGTCATTTTGCTGGGTGTACGTGACGACATCATCCCCGAGCCGGGCTCACTGATACCTGAGGCGTACCCCGTGCCTGCGGCTGCGGTCCTGGGTGACTTGCCACGGATCAGGAGTGGCTTGTCCGGCGAAGAGGACTCCCCGGAGGCGTGGCACGGTGCGATGGCTGATGCCGCGGATGCGTGCAATGTTCCGGCACTCGGGGGTGACCGGCGGCTACTGGACGGCATTGTCCGTGGTGCCGGAAGGCTCACAAGTAGGGGAAAGATGTTCAGCCGCTATTCTCGAAACTTCCGGGGCGGGGAGCCGCTGCGTGAATGGTTGAGGGATGAGCGACTGGGCGGGTTCGTCAATCATCAGTCGCGGGGGCACATTCGGGCAGACCTCGCCCGCTACCTCTTCTGCTCGGTCTACGCCCGCCTGCATGACGGGGCTTCACCCCGGTCACGGAATTTCCCTGAGTCGCTGGCGCCGGACCACGCGAACTGGCATTCGGGGAAGTTTGCCGACCGGTTCAAGGTGCAGGCTGAAAGCCAGCCGGCAAGCACGGTAACCAGCCACATCGCCAAAGACGGCCATTACTTTATTCACTATGATCCCGAGCAGTGTCGGAGTCTCACGGTCAGGGAAGCAGCGAGGCTGCAGACGTTCCCCGACAACTATTTCTTCGAGGGTAACCGGACCCAGCAGTACGTGCAGGTGGGTAATGCGGTGCCGCCGTGGCTCGCACGGCAGATTGCCGACATCGTCTACAACTTGCTCAGTTGACCTTCTAGAAGTACCTGATAAACCGTGTTCGCCTCGTTCATACTGGGCGTTAGATGCTCCGCCGCTGTACCCTCCTGATAACCGGCCACCTGGTGCGCCAGCACGCGGCCCTCGAAGCCGCCCGGGAATCCACCCACGGCCTCCAACTCCTCACCCCCGCCCACCTAGCCGCCCGCCTCGCCAGCGGCTTCCTCACCCCCATCCCCACCGAATCCCTCCAATCCGCCGTCCACGCCGTCCTCTCCGACCCCACCATCGATCTCGGCGACATGGCCCCCCTCCGTGACCTCCCCGGCATGGTCCGCGCCGTCACCGCCACCCTCCAGCGCGCCTGGGTCGCCGGCATCGACTTGGGCGCCCGGGCAGCAACGAGCACCGAACCTCGCCTCGCCACGATCCACCGCCTCGAGCAGGCCGTGCAGTGCCGCCTGCCACCCGCCCAGCTCCGCCCGGCCGATCTCGTCGAACGCGCCCTCGGGCGCCTGGCCCACGCACCCAAGGTGCTCGGCCCCATCACCGTGCAGGGCGTCCCCGACCTGGACCCCGTCTGGCGCCCGCTGCTGCTGAAGCTCGCCGACGTCGTGCCAGTCACCTGGCAACTCGGCCACAGCGAACCGCCGGCCTGGCTCCAGGCCACCGCTATCACTATCGAGCCCAGGCCCCGGCACACGCCTGCAATCACACGAGTCTCCTGCGCCAACCCCCGCCACGAAGCCCTCGAAGCCCTCCGCTGGGCCCGCGGCCTGCTCGCCAGCGGCGCTGCGCGGCCCGAGGACATCGCCATCGCGGCGCCCGCCACCGGCGACTGGGACGTGCACCTGGGCGCCATGGCCGCCGACGCGAACCTGCCGCTCGCCTTCGTGCACGGCCGGCCCGCGCTGGCCACCCGGGACGGCCAGGCCGCCGCCGCGCTCGCCGAGGTGCTCATCAACGGCCTCGGCCAGGGCCGGGTCCGGCGCGTCCTGTCCCTGGTGCGCGGGATGACGGCGGCCACGGAGGCGCTGCCTGCCGACTGGCACCGGATCCTCCCCGCGGACGCGCCGCTGCTGAAGGCGGAGCAGTGGGCGGCGGTGATTGCCGAGCCCCGCAAGTGGCCCGACGGCCATGACTTCGGGCCCGTGCTCCGCGAACTGATCAAGCTCCTCGACGGCGGCATCGCCGACGCCGCGGCCATCGGCACCCGCCTGCTTGCCGGCCGCGCGCTCGCGATCTGGCAGAAGGCCCTGCGCGACGGTCCCGCCGCCGCCCTGGACGTGACGCTCACCACCGTGCGCGTCGCCGACGACACGGACCCCACCACCAACCTGGTCTGGTGCAGCGCCGCCGACGCGGCCGCCGCGCCGAGGGCCTACGTGCGCCTGCTTGGCCTCACCAGCCGGGGCTGGCCGCGCACCCAGAGCGAAGACCCGCTGCTGCCCACCCACATCATCGACTCCGCCGACCTGAACCCGGTGCCCGTGCCGGAGCGGGACCGGCGCGACTACCGGACCCTGCTCAAGGCCACGTCCCGGCAGCTCGTACTCTCCCGCTCGAGGCGCGATGCCGAGGGACGGCAGACCGGGGTGAGCGCGCTGCTGCGGGAGTCCGGCGTGGGCGAAGCGCAGGAGCTGTACCTGCGGCGGGAGGCCGTGCCAGCCCACGCCGCCAGCGAGGCCGATCGCCTGCTCGCGCGGCCGGCGGAGTTTGCGCAGGCGCCACGGGCCCGGAGCGCGCGGACCTGCTGGCAGGACTGGCACAAGCCCGAACTCACCGCCCACGACGGCTTGGTGCGGGCGGACCACCCGGTACTCCTGCGGGCGCTGGCCGGGCGCTTCTCGGCCAGCCGCCTGCGCCGCCTGAGCCGGGACCCGCTGGGCTTCGTCTGGCAGTACGCGCTGGGCTGGAAGGCGCCCGAGGAGGTGGAGGAGCCGCTGGTGCTGGACCCGAGGGCCTTCGGCAACCTGACTCACCGGGTGCTGGAGCTGGCGCTCGCCAGCCTGGAGGCCAAGGTTGGCTTCGCCCGAACGCCACCGGCGGGCATCGAGGCGGCGGTGATGGCCGCTGCTCGCGAGGCGGGCGAGGAGTTCGAGCTGGGCCTGCCGGTGCCGCCCCGGCTCATCTGGCTGCGGACGCTCATCGATGCGCGCACCCAGGCGCTCACGGCGCTTGGCTGGCAGGAACCGCCGCTCCCGGGGCAGGCGTCCTGGGGCGAGGTGCCCTTCGGCGGCACGGACGACGGGACGTATCCGGACGGCCACTGGCCCTGGGACATCCGGGCGCCCGTCGCGATCCCGGGCACCGGCCTCACCATCGGCGGCGTCATCGACCGGCTGGACCTGTCGGGGGATCGAACGCGGGCCCGGGTCACCGACTACAAGACCGGCAAGGTGCCGAAGAAAGAGATCCAGGTGGACGGCGGCCAGGAGCTGCAGCGCTGTCTCTACGCCAGCGCCGTGCAGGTGTTGCTGGGCGGCCGGGTGAACGTCGAGGCGCGCCTGCTCTATCCCCGGGACGACGGGCTGCTGCTCACGCTGGCGGATCCGCCCGCCACGCTCGAACGGATCGCGCACTACCTGCAGGCCGCCCGGGACCAGGTGGCCGCGGGCCGCGCGGTGATCGGCCCGGACAGCGGCGAGCGCCTGGACAACGAGCTCAGCTTCGCCCTCCCGGGCAACGCGAAGGAGATCTACCTGCTGGCGAAGCTGCCGCTCGCGTCGGCGGCCCTCGCGCCCCTGCCTGAACTGTGGGACCTCCCGTGACGAAGCCGCTGCCGGACGACAAGGCGCGCCTGCGGGCGCTGACGGACCACTGGTCCACGCTGCTGGTGGAGGCCGGCGCCGGGTCGGGCAAGACGGCGCTTATGGCGGGGCGGGTGGTGCTGCTGTTCGCGGCGGGGGTGGCGCCCCGGCAGATCGCGGCGATCACCTTCACGGAGCTGGCGGCGGGGCAGCTCTTCACCCGCATCGCCGAGTTCCTCGATCAGGTGCTGGCGGGGGAGCTGCCGCCGGGGATGGACGCGGCGCTCTCCAAGGGGCTCACGCCCGGACAACGCGCCAACCTCGAAGCCGCCCGCCAGAGCATCGGCGAGCTCACCGCCACTACCATCCACGGCTTCTGCCAGGGGCTGATCCGGCCCTACCCGGTGGAGGCCGGCATGGACCCGGGCGCCCGGGTGATGGACCCGGCCGCCGCGACCCTCGCCTGGGAGGACCTGGTGGAGGCGTTCCTGCGGGAGCGGCTCGACACCGACACGCCCGACGGCGCGGTGGCGGCCTACGTGGTGGCCGCGGGGCCGGCGGCGGAGGGCAAGCTGCAGAAGATAGCCGAGGCGGTGGAGGACCATCGCACGGCGCGGCCGGCGGCGGCGGGCGACTGGCGCCCGGCGCTGGCCGCGCTGGAGTCGGCGGTGGCGGGCTTCGTCGCCTGGCTGAACGGCGTTGGCTTCCTGGAGGAGACAACGGCGGAGCTGGCCGACGAACTCCGCGTGCTCGTGGAAAGGTACCGGACACTTCTCAGTGGCGGCGACCCGGTTGGCCTCATGCAGTGCGCCGACGACCCGCCCGTGTGCAGCGCCCACACGCAGAAACTCATCTGGCGCAAGTGGGGCCGCAAGGGCAAGTGGCAGGCGGTGGCGGGCCAGCACGGGCGCTCGAAGGCGGAGGGCGCGCGGATCGCCGACGAGGGCGACGCGCTCTACCAGGCGGTGGGCGCCGCCTGGGCCGCCCTCCAGCCCCTCGTCGGCGCCGCCGCGTTCTCGGCGCTGGTCGAGGAGCTGCGCGAGACGCTGCAGTCCTTCCGCGAGTACAAGCGGGACGCCGCGCTGCTGGACTTCGAGGACCTGCTCCAGCAGGCCCGGGAACTGCTCCGCAGCCACGAGCCCGTGCGCCAGGCGTTGAGCCGGCGCTACCGGCACGTGCTGGTGGACGAATTCCAGGACACGGACCCCGTGCAGGCCGAGATCCTCTGGCGGCTGTGCGGGGAGGGCGCGCCCGGACTGCCCTGGGCGGAACGCCAGCTGCGCCCCGGTGCGCTCTTCTGCGTGGGCGATCCCAAGCAGGCCATCTACCGCTTCCGCGGCGCCGACGTGGACACCTACGTGCAGGCCCGGGAGGCGATCCGCCGCCAGCACCCGGGGAACATCCTCGAGGTCACCGCCAACTTCCGCTCGCTGGAGCCCATCCTCACCTGGGTGAACGAGCGCTTCCGCGGGCCCCTGAGCGCGGACCAGCAGCCCGGCTTCCAGGATCTGTCCGCCACGCGCCGGCCGCCGAACGACGAGCCCCGCGTGGTGCGCCTGGACGTGCAGGTGACTGGGTTGGAGGAAGACGAGGAACCCGGCGTGAACGACATCCGCGAGGCCGAGGCCCGGGCCGTCGCGGCGCTCTGCAAGCGGCTGATCGGCAGCCAGCGCCTGCAGGTGCAGCGGGACGATCCCCTCGCCCGCCCCGGCGACATCGCGCTGCTGGCGCCGGGCGGCACCCAGCTGTGGCGCTACGAGCGCGCCCTGGAGGAGCTGGGCATCCCGGTCGCCAGCCAGGCGGGCAAGGGCTTCTTCCGCCGCCAGGAAATCCAGGACCTGATTGCCATCACGCGCACCCTGGCCGACGCCCGGGACACGGTGGCCTTCGGCGCGCTCCTGCGCGGGCCGGTGGTGGGCCTCACCGAGGAGGAACTGCTGGACATCGTCGCGGGGCTGCCGGCCAACGAGGGCCATGACGGCATCCCGAAGCTGACGCTGCACACCGATGCGGAGTTGGTGGCGAATCCCGTGGCCGGCGAGGTGCTGCGGATCCTGCAGGGCCTGTACCGCCGGGCGCGCGGCACCACGCCCTTCGACCTGCTGGCCCAGGCGGTGGAGGAACTGCGCGTGCGGGCCGTGATTCGCCAGCGCCACCCCGGCGGCGCCGAGCGGGCGCTGGCCAACGTGGACCTGTTCCTCGAGATGGCCCGGCCCTACGCGGTGCGCGGCCTGCGCAGCTTTGCCACGGACATGCGGGCGAAGTGGGAGGACGCGGAGTCCCAGGTGGAGGGCCGGCCCGACGCGGAGGAGCAGGCCGTCAACCTCATCACCATGCATTCCGCCAAGGGCCTGGAGTGGCCGATCGTCATCCCGGTGAACACCTGCTCGGACTGGAGTGGCACGTCCGGGATCCTGCACGACCGGGTGCGGGACGAGCTGCACGGGCCGTTCGGTGCCGTGGCCACGGCGGCCTACGAGGCGCTGAAGGCGGAGGAGGATGCGCAGGGCGAGCGCGAGGACATCCGGTTGCTGTACGTCGCCTGCACTCGGGCCGCCGAGCTGCTGGTTTTACCTAATCTGAGCGGCGGTAAGTCGCCCTGGTTAAAACGGGTCGAGCTCGGCATACCGGAGCTGCCGGCGCTGGACCTCATCCATCTGGGTGACGCGCTGCCGCCCCGGCCTGCCGATACTGTGAACAAGCAGACCGCCAAGCTGTTTGCGCAGGAAGGCGGGCGCATTGCGGCCGCGACGCGCAGCGTCGAATGGCGGCAGCCCAGCCGGCACGAAGGCGTGGGGGATGCCCCGGTTGAGGAAGAGTCCGGCAGTCGCGACTGGCCGGAGGAGGATTTCGCGCGGCCCGCGATCCGGGGCGGCGCGGTGCGGGGCCGGGTGCTGCACAAGTTGCTGGAGGAGATCCTGACCGGGGAGTTGGTCGAGGAGGCGGGAGTGCTGGAGGCCCGGGCGGGGGAGTTGCTGGTGCAGTTGGGGGAGATGCCGGTGGATGATCCGGCCAGGGGGTTCTCGCCGGGGGAGATGGCGGCGGTGGTGCAGGCTACTTTGGCGATGCCGGAGATTGCGGGGGTGAGGGGCCGGTTGGTGGTGGAGGTGCCCGTCTACGGTTGCGTCGTGGATTCCGGGCAGCCGAATCGGGAGATTGCTACGGCGGGGATTGCGGATGCCCTGGTGCTGGATGAAGCGGGCAAGGTGACTACTGTCATCGACTGGAAGAGTGATGTGGCCCCGACGGGGGAGCAGCGGGCGAAGTACCGGCAGCAGCTGAAGGATTACCTGGCGCTGACGGGGGCTGGGCGTGGTCTTCTCGTTTATATGACGTCCGGGCAGGTGGATGCCGTGTTGTGAGCGTGAGATACGGCGTCCATGGCGATCCCCTTCCCCAGGGGAAGCTCGATTTGCCCGAACTGCGGGAGGTGCCGAGCGAGGAAGATCTCGCGTGGGCTCGGGAGTTCATTGCCGCCCGGCGCTGGCGCGAGGCCGTCACGTACCGGGAGACGGCCCCGCACGAGTATGTCGTCCGCAAGTGGGAGTCCGGCGCGCAGGGCCAGGCGGACTTCGACCGCTTCGTCACCTGCATCCGGCGCTTCGGCTACGCTGAGTTCTACTACCGGGTGCGCCACATCTACTGGGCGATCGACGATCACAAGTACTGGACCATGGGCTGGCCGATCGAGGAGACGGTGGTCATCAACCGGGCTCGCCTCGATGCGCCTGAGCCGTGGAAGAAGGGGTGAGGCGTGCGGTTACCAAATGCCCTCGAACCGACGATTCTTGTGCCAAGGAGCACCCAATGCCAACGGTCTGGGAGAACTCTCATGTCGACCAACTTCAAACTCTGTTCGGCCGCAAAGACCAGGTTCAACGAGCGGTGCTGGAAGTTCGCCACGCAGTCGAGCCACTGATAGGGCCAGACGCCGCGAAGGTGTTAGTTGCGATTGCCGCAGACGTCATGACGGGTGTTCAGGCGCGCAATAATCGGGCGGACGTCAATGACGCGTGTGCGGGGTTGCGGCGGGCGCTAGTATTGCTTGAAGCAATCAACTCGAATCTCGATGGATAGCTGTTCTCGCCGGGCTAGTCGCGACCCATGAGGCTCGGATACTTGGCGATGCCCCAGTCGGCTGAGGAATCGACGCATGCCTCTCGATGACCGCGACTACATGCGGAAGCGCGTCGGCTACGAGCCGCCGGTGTTCCGCAGGGCATGGTGGAAGAAGCTCTCACTGACGGCCATTGTGGGAGGCATTACGGCTGTTGCTGGTGTAGTGGCCCTGGTCGCCATGCTCGTTGGCGACCTCAGCTACCTGTCCCGGTTCCTCCCTTCCCGCGAGGGCACCCTCATCGTTAACGTCAATACGGCCAGTGCCACTGAGCTCGAGACTTTGCCTGGCATTGGCCCGGCCATCGCGACGCTCATCATCGACGACCGGCCCTACGAGACGATCGAGGACCTCGATCGGGTCCAGGGTATCGGTCCCGGCAAGATGCGGAGCCTGCGTCCCCTCGTGATCGTGAAAGGCGAGACCCGGAAGCGCTGATTCCGCGCCCACACCATGAACCACGACCACCTCAAAACCCGCCAACGCGCCGAACGCCACGCGCACCCGCCCAACCTTGCCCTCCGCGTCCACCGCGCCATCAGCTGGCTGCACCGGGCCGAGCTGCAGGCGGGGCAGGGGGACAGGGACGGCGAGTTCATCTTCCTCTGGATCGCGTTCAACGCTGCGTACGCAACGGTCATCGACGAGCGCTACCGGCTGGACGAGCAGCGCACCTTCCGGGCCTTCCTCCAGAAGCTCGTGGACCTGGACGGTGACCGGACGCGCCTCGACGGGCTGGTGTGGGAGGCCTTCCCCGGCAACATCCGGGTGCTGCTGGACAACCCCTACGTGTTCCAGGACTTCTGGAACTTCCACAACGGCGCCCTGCCGGAGGACGAGTGGAAGCGCCGCTTTGACGAGGCCAAGCGGGTGGCCAAGGGGGCGCTCGCCGCCCGGGACACCGTGACCGTGCTCGGGGTGGCCCTCTCCCGGATCTACACGCTCCGCAACCAGCTCATGCACGGCGGCGCCACCTGGAACAGCTCCGTCAACCGGGACCAGATCCGGGACTGCACGGCCCTGATGGGCCGGCTGGTGCCGGTGGTCATCGAGATCATGCTCGATCACCCGGAGACGCTGTGGGGGGATGCCTGTTATCCGGTGGTGGAATAGCGCCAGTCCGTCTGCTGTGACCTGATTCAGGGGAGATCACCATGCGACCGTCCAGGCACGTACTTGCGATAGCTGCTCTCGTGGCAGTCATGATCCTGGGCGTCGACGGGCTTGCCACCGTCGCGTTGGCCAAGGACCCGCCCAAGACCTACCGCCGCTACGACGAGCAGGGGCGCTTCCAGGGCATCACCCGGGAGGACGAGGAGGGGAACCTCCGGTTCTACGACAAGAAGGGCCAGTACAAGGGCTACGCCGACCGGCAGAAGGACGGCTCCTGGCGGACCTATGACGAGAAGGGGGAGTTTGACGGGACGATCCGGGAGGATCCGGATTGATGCCTGGAATGCGGATAGGGTCGGTCTTTGTGGCTGGATACGTGGTGTCGGAGTAGTGCAATGAACATTCTCATTCTGTTGGCGCTGGTCATCTTGATCCTGGTCGTCGTGGCCGCGATGAAATCCGGCGCCAAGGGGTCAGATAAGGGTCCATGGCCGTTCTACGCCAGGAAGCCACTGACCGTTCCGGAGCAGGTCTTGTACTTTCGTTTGCTGAAGGCATTTCCGGACAACATCGTACTGGCCCAGGTCGGCTTGTCGCGCATGCTGGGCGTGAAGAAGGGCAACAACTTCCGGACGTGGACCAATCGGATTGATCGAATGAGTGCGGATTTCGTCATCTGCAGAAAGGACTCCAGCATCATCGCGGTCATCGAGCTCGATGACGCGAGCCACACCAAGCCGCAACGCAAGATCGCCGATGCCAAGAAGGACCAGGCCCTGGGTGCGGCGGGTATCCCCATATTCCGCTGGCAAGCCAAGGAACTGCCAGACGAGGGCTCTCTCAGGTCCACGCTTGGTCCTTTGCAGGAATTGCCCGGCGAAATGCCCCTGTTAACCAATTTTCGGTGAGTTTGCCCGGGACCTTGCTCTGGTTATTCCGAACTGGACCAAGCATTCCGGCTCCTGGCGGCGCATAATCCCTCGCGCATCAAGACGGAGCTGACGCTCCACCAACCTGCCCCCCGGGCAAGGTGGTACTCCCCAGGCGGGGACGATGTGGCCAGTCCTGGCAACCAACCGGGAACCCACGGGAATGTCGGCGTCTGATGCGTTTGTCAGCAACGCAGAGGAGGCTTAGTCATGTTCGCAGAAGTGATGATGCAGGACTACGTGCTTCGCACCTGGCGCCGGAATCCGGCTGCGCCCAGGAGCTCCTACGTGTGCCTGTCCGGGTGGAGAACAGGTCCCGGCAGCGACCTGCCGCCGACCGTGGCGGAGATCGATCGACGCAAGGAGTGGATGCGGCGGAATGCGCCCAGGTGCTATTACGGGATCTTTCCGGAGGAGGATCCGGATGGCGGGTGCGCTGGCTAAGCCCGGCGCTGCCAGTGGTCCGGCCGCCGTCGCTGGTGCATGACGGCGACCACCAGCACTCCCACATTGTCTGTTGCATACAGAATGGCGTACGGGAAGCGGCGAAGAAGGCGGCGCCGAATCCCAGGCCGGATTTCCATCCCCGCCAGGGGCGACTCACTGATCAGCGCACAGAGGCGCTGCGTCTCGCGGGCGAGTTCCTGCCCCAGGTCGGGAAATTCACTGTCATACCAGGCGACGGCCGAGGCGAGTTCCCGGCGTGCTTCCGGAAGGAAGCGGTAGCCGGCCATCAGGCGCGCTTGATGAGTTCGCCGAAGACCTCGTCGCCGGGGATTGCGGTCGTCTCGCCGCGCCGATAGGCCGCCAGGCGCCGCTCGGCCTCGTCGAGCCAGAGCTGCTCGGCATCCTGGTCCTGCCCGGAGTCGAGGGTGGCGATCAGGCGCCGCACAAGGCGGGCCCGGTCCCGGGCAGTCAGCTGACGAGCTTCTGCCTCGAGCCTGGAAATGTCCTTGTCCATGAGTGGAAATCTACGCTCTGGAGGAATTGACGGTCAACGGTCTATTTCCCTGTCTTTCGACCTGTTATGTGCAAGGAAGATACTGGCTCCACACGCGCAAAACGCGTAAAATTACAAGTGTATCCAGAGAGTCGTCTTTCGAGACACTCACCAACCTGCCCCGCCAGGCAAGGTGGTTCGCCAACAGGCAGATACGGCTGATCCGGCAACGAAAGGGCAAATATGAGCAAGACTGAAACCCAGGCGCGGGTGCCGCCGTCCGCGCGCTTAGACGAGGCGCTCGGCTTTGCGGTGAATCTCCATCGCCAGCAGTTCCGGAAGGGGACGGGCATTCCCTATGTCTCTCACCTGCTTGCGGTGGCAGGCCTCGTCCTGGAAAGCGGGGGTACCGAGGACGAGGTGATCGGGGCGCTGCTCCACGACGCCATTGAAGACCAGGCCGACAACTGGCCGGGCAAGGCCCCGGCCCTGCGGGCCGAGATCGAAAAGCGCTTCGGCCCGGCGGTGCTCGCCATCGTCAACGCCTGCACGGATTCGGACGCCGCGTCCAAGCCAACCTGGCGGGAGCGGAAGGAGAAGTACCTCGGGCATCTGCGGGAAACCGACTCCTCCTCGGCGCTGCTGGTCTCCGCCGCGGACAAGCTGCACAACGCCCGCTGCATCCTGGCGGACTACCGGCACAGCGGCGAGGCCCTGTGGCAGCGGTTCAATGAGGAGGCGCGGACCGCCGGGCATCAGCTCTGGTACTACGAGTCCCTGGTCACCGTCCTCCAGGAGCGCGGCCCGGCCCGGATTGCGGCGGAGCTGGGGCGGACCGTGGCGACCCTGAGGCAACTGGTGAGCGAGGCTGAAGCGCGGTAGTTGAGCGATTGCATCAAGAGCGGAGCGCGTGCTCCCGCCAACCTGCCCGCCCGGGCAAGGTGGTGCGCCGACAGGCGGATGTGGCTGGTTCTGGCAACGAAACGGGAGGTTCCCATGGCGCGAGAAGTGAAGCCCGGCATGACGCCGGCGGAGGCGGAGAGGATTGCGACGCTCTCGGCGGCGGCTGAGCGCGGCGATGGCGAAGCGGCATGCGAGCTCGGCGACATCTACCGGGAGGGCACCGGCGGTGTCCGGTACAGCCCGAAGGCGGCCTTTCGCTGGTATGCGCGCAGCGCCTTGACCGGCCATCCAAGGGGGCAGAACAACGTGGGCGCCTGCTACGAGCACGGGATCGGGTGCGGGCAGTCCTACGCGAAGGCGGTCAGCTGGTACCGGAAAGCGGCGGCGCAGAAGCTCGCCTATGCCTCCTCGAACCTCGGGTACTGCTACCTGTACGGCCACGGAGTGCCCGCGGACCGGGCCGCGGCGTTTGCCTGGTTCGAGAAGGCGCTCGAGCAGGGTGACGAGCGGGCGGCGGAGATGGTGAAGGAGCTTGGGGGGTAGGGCCGGACATCCGATTCGTCCTGGATCGTACTTGGCCTAAACTCCCCGGCATGGCGCTTCCCGTGACTCAGCCCCCCGACTGCCCCTTCTGCGCCCCGGAACCCCACCGCGTCTTCCTGCAGACGGAGTTGCTCCTCGGCATCTGGGACAACTTCCCCGTGTCGCCCGGCCACGCCCTGCTGATTCCCCGCCGTCACGTGGTCGACTGGTTCCAGGCCACGCCGGACGAGCAGGCCGCCCTGGCCGCGGCCATCGCGCCGGTGCGGGCCCTGATCGAGGAGCGGGCCGCCCGGGAGAACCGGCCAAGGCCCGACGGCTACAACGTTGGCTTCAACGCCGGCGTCGCGGCGGGCCAGACGGTGTTCCACCTGCACCTGCACGTGATCCCCCGGTTCCTGGGCGATGCGGCCGATCCCCGGGGCGGCATCCGGGCGGCGATCCCGGGCAAGGCCGCCTACTAGATGTCGGCGGAGTCCAGCCTCCGCTTCCTCCGCCAGTTGCAGCGGCTGCTGGACGAAGGGCTCTTCACCTCCACCTACAAGTACGCGCTGTTGCAGGCGCTGGCGGACCTGTCGGTGGAGCAGGAGCCCGGCGCGGACGGCGGCCTCTGGCTCGCCGTGCCGGAGATTGCGGAGAAGTTCGTCGAGTACTACTGGCGGCAGGCGTTGCCGTTTTCGCCCCCCGCAGGAGCGGCTTCAGCCGTGACCCCGGATCGGTCGCCGCTGAAGCCGCTCCTGCAGAATACGGATGGGCAGGCGGCGGTCATCACCCACATCGTCGCGGCGCGGAGCCGCGCGCCGGGCGGCAGTCTCGCGGCACTCCGGCAGGACACCAGCGCCTGGCTCGCGCTGCGCAACAAGGTTGCCAGCGTGATTCGTGGTATGCCTCTCTGGAAACTGCAGACCGTGCCCGGCGAGGCGACGGAGTTCCTGTATCGCAAGGCCGAGTTCCGCGACGACCGCATCCGCCTGCTCCCGGGCGTCCCCGCCGCTTTCCGGAACTTCCACGGCCTAGTCACGAACCTGGTGCGCGGCGCGTGGGTGGCCCGCGTGCAGCGCATCCCGGGGAATCGCGAGGTGCTGGGCGAGACCGCGAGCCTGGAAGGCTTCCTCTTCGGCACCGACCGGGCGACGCTGGCTCCCTGGCGGGAGATCCTGCGGGACCATCAGTCGGGCCGCTGCTTCTACTGCCGCTCCCGCGTCGGCGGCGCCGGCGACCTGGATCACTTCATCGCCTGGTCCCGCTACCCGGTGGACCTCGGCCACAACTTCGTCTTCAGCCACCCGGCGTGCAACCTCGCCAAGCGCGAGCACCTGGCCCACCCGGAACACCTGCGCCGCTGGCGGGAGTCCAACCTGGAGGGCGGCGACGCGCTGGCCGCGGCCTTCGATGCCGCCCGGCTGCCCCATGACCGGGAACGCTCCCGGCGGATCACGGTGTGGGCCTACGGGCAGGCGGAGCTGGCCGGCGCCCATGCGTGGGTAGAAGGGCGGCGGGTGGAAGCACTGGGATCGGGGTGGCGGTCGGCGCTGGGGATGGAGCAGGTGAGGATGGCGGCGGAGGAGGGCGCGGAGTATCGCTAGTGTGCCCATGACGAGGCCATCCTGGCCCTGATGGCGGCGTCGGCCCGAAAGCAGTAGCCTCAACAGGGGCGCTCCGGCCTTCCATCGCTTTTCCCGCACGTTCTGATCGGAATAAACCATCACGTGCATCGTTCGGCTGAGGTTGAATGGCGCCATCGAAACAACTGCCCCTGCCCAAAAGGAGAACTACGATGCGTACCAGGACGATGCCTCTGCTCGTCGCCCTCGCGATGGCACTCCCGGCAGCGATGCTGTCCGGCAACGCCGGCGCGGGCGAACCCCAGATGGCTGGACCAAAGTCCAACCAGTACTGGTGGCCGAACCAGCTGGACCTCTCTCCGCTCCGCCAGCACACCATCGAGTCCAACCCGATGGGCGCGGACTTCAACTACGCCGAGGCGTTCAGGAAGCTCGACCTGGCGGCCGTCAAGAAGGACATCAACGCCGTCCTCACCAACTCCCAGGAGTGGTGGCCCGCCGACTACGGCAACTACGGCCCCTTCTTCATCCGCATGGCCTGGCACAGCGCGGGCACCTACCGGGTGTCCGACGGCCGCGGCGGCGCGGGCGGCGGCCAGCAGCGCTTCGAGCCGCTGAACAGCTGGCCCGACAACGCCAACCTGGACAAGGCCCGGCGCCTGCTCTGGCCGGTCAAGCAGAAGTACGGCCGCAGCCTGTCCTGGGCCGACCTGATGGTGCTCACGGGCAACGTGGCCCTGGAGAACATGGGCTTCAAGACCTTCGGCTTTGCCGGCGGCCGCACGGACGACTGGGAGGCCGAGCTGGTGGACTGGGGCCCCGAGAGCAAGTGGCTCGAGGACCAGCGCTACAGCGGCAACCGGGAGCTGAAGAAGCCGCTGGCCGCCGTCCAGATGGGCCTGATCTACGTGAACCCCGAGGGGCCGAACGGCGTGCCCGACCCGCTGCTCGCGGCGAAGGACATCCGCGAGACCTTCGGGCGCATGGCGATGAATGACGAGGAGACCGTCGCGCTGATCGCCGGCGGCCACACCTTCGGCAAGGCCCACGGCGCCGCCGACCCGGGCAAGTGCGTGGGTGCCGAGCCCGCCGCCGAAGGCCTCGAGAAGCAGGGCATGGGCTGGGAGAACAAGTGCGGCACCGGCGTGGGCCGCGACGCCATCACCAGCGGCCTTGAGGGCGCCTGGTCGGCCAACCCGACGGCCTGGACCATGCAGTACCTGGACAACCTCTTCCGGTACAACTGGGTGAAGACGAAGAGCCCGGCCGGCGCGACCCAGTGGATCCCGGACGACCCGAGCGCGAAGAATCTCGTGCCCGACGCCTTCGATCCCGCGAAGCGCCACGCGCCCATCATGTTCACCACCGACCTGTCGCTGAAGGAGGATCCCAGCTACCGGAAGATCTCCCAGCGCTTCCTGAAGAACCCGGCGGACTTCGAGCGGGCCTTCGCCCAGGCCTGGTTCAAGCTGACGCACCGGGACATGGGCCCCCGCGCCCGCTACGTCGGCACCGAGGTGCCGAAGGAAGTGCTGAGCTGGCAGGATCCCGTGCCCGCGCCGGACTATCCGCAGATCGACGCCGCCGACATCGCGAAGCTGAAGGCCGACATCCTGGCCTCCGGGCTCACTGTCCCCGAGCTCGTCCGGACCGCCTGGGCCTCGGCCGCCAGCTTCCGCGGCACCGACATGCGCGGCGGCGCCAACGGCGCGCGCATCCGGCTCGCCCCCCAGAAGGACTGGGCCGCCAACGACCCGGCGGAGCTCGCCAGGGTGCTGAAGCGCCTTGAGGGCATCCAGTCCTCGTTCAACAAGGCCCAGCCGAAAGGTGGGAAGAAGGTGTCGCTGGCCGACCTGATCGTGCTCGGCGGCTCTGCGGCCATCGAGAAGGCCGCGAAGCAGGCCGGCCACGACGTGCAGGTGCCCTTCACGCCGGGCCGCGGTGACGCCACCCAGGCCCAGACCGACGTGGCGTCCTTTGCGGTGCTGGAGCCCACGGCGGACGGCTTCCGCAACTACTTCGGCAAGGGCAACGAGCGCTCGCCGGCGGAAATGCTCGTGGAGCGGGCGAACATGCTGACCCTGACGGTGCCCGAGATGACCGTATTGGTCGGCGGCCTGCGGAACCTGGACGCCAACGCCGGGGGTTCCCGGCACGGCGTGTTCACGGACCGCCCCGGCACGCTCCGCAACGACTTCTTCGTCAACCTGCTCGGCATGTCGACCAGGTGGACGAAGTCGGCCAGCGCCGACGGCATCTACGACGGCGTCGATCGCGCCACCGGCAAGGTGAAGTGGACGGCCACTCCCGTCGACCTCGCCATCGGCTCCCAGGCCGAGCTGCGTGCGATCGCCGAGGTCTATGCCGAGAATGGCGGCGAGAAGAAGTTCGTGCAGGATTTCGTCAAGGCCTGGACCAAGGTGATGAACCTGGACCGCTTCGACCTGAAGACCTGAGCCGGGCCTGGCCCCGGGACAAGCAACGGCGGCGTCATCCGTGACGCCGCCGTTTTTGTTTAGAATGCCGGGCAAAGAAGCCCTCATGGCCTGCCTCCTGCGGAGTCCCTCCTCGATGAATGAAAAGATCCTTCCCGGTATTCTGGCCAGCGCCCCCGTCAGTGCCGTAGTGATCGGCGCGAAGAGCCTCGACGACTCGCTGAAGTTCTACTCCGGCACCCTGGGCCTCGAGGTCAGCGAGTCCCGCACCTGGCAGGGCCCGGACTTCGAGCGCTACTGGCACCTGCCCGCGGGCTCGAAGGCCCGCGTGGCGTTCCTCGGCCAGGGCGCGGACCCGGTGGGCCGCATCCAGCTCATGGAGTTCGACGCGCCCAACCGCAAGCTGGTCCGCCCCGCCGAGATCCGCCGGGCCACGGGCCTGTTCAACCTGAACATCTATGCCGCCGACATGGCGAAGGACTACGAGAAGCTCAAGTCCCAGGGTTTCAACTTCTGGAGCCAGCCGGCCCACAACAACTTCGGGCCGGTGGTGGGGGAGACGCTGGAGGCCGCCTTCGACGGGCCGGATGGCGTCGTCATCAACCTGATCCAGCTGCTGTCGGACAGCCCGAAGACGGTGATCGGCCGCATCATCCAGTTCATCACCGAGTATGGCCGCACGCCAACGGGCTTCACGTCGGTGGTCACGACGGCCCACGGCGTGCTCGACATGGAGAAGGCGCTGGCTTTCTACTACGGCCCGCTGCACATGACGGTGTTCATCGAGTCCGTGCTGAAGGGCCCGGAGACGAACCGCGCCCTGTGCCTGCCCCCGCACTGCGAGACCCGGAGCGTGCTGGTGCAGGGCGCCCACGAGTACGGCAAGGTCGCCCTGGCGACGCCCATGAACTACGAGGTGCCGAACCTGGTGCCCGATGCCGTGGCACCGAACATCGGCTACCTGGCCCAGTCCTTCCAGGTGGCCAACCTGGCGGAGACGGCGCAGGCCTGTGCGGCGGTCGGCGCGGAGGTGTACACGGCACCCATGACCATCGACCTGCCGGGCCGCGGCAAGCGGAAGGCGATGATCGTGCGCAATCCCGGCAGCGGCGCCCTGCAGGAACTGTTTGAGTAGGGTCGTCCTCGACACCAACGTCTGGCTCGCCCTCTGGTTCTTCCGCGAGCCCGGCGTGGACGCACTGCGGGACGCCCTGGCACGGGGCGACCTGATTCCGGTGCGCTCGGCCGCGACGGACGTCGAGCTGGCCGAGGTGCTGGGCCGGCCCGACCTTTTCAACGTGGCGACCGACCGCCAGGCCGGTTTGCTGCGCCAGTGGGAGTCCCTCGCGGTGCTGGTCGGTGACATCGCGCCCGCCCCCTGCCGGTGCCGCGACCCGGACGATCAGAAGTTCCTGGACCTGGCGCTCTCCGCCGGGGCACGCTGGCTCATCACCCGGGACCGGGACCTGCTCAAGCTGCGGAAGAAGGTGAGGGCGGCGGGGCTGACGATCACCGGGCCGGCGGGGTACCCCGGGGCTTCAGCCCAATTGTTGGCAAATTCGTCGTAAATCCGGCTTACCCCCGGCGCAGGTTGACGCTAGCCTGTGTTCATCGATCGCGCCGGCTCGCCCCCATGAGGCACTCCGTGGACTACCTCTACTCGCTGTATGATGCCCTCGTCAGCATCCACGTCCCGAACGACAAGGCGAGGGCCGTTGTTGACGCGATGGAGCGGGACATGGCCACGACAATCGCGACCAAGTCGGACCTGCAGCTGCTGCAACAGGCCACCCGGGCAGACCTGCGGCTCCTCCGGCAGGAGACGAGGTCGGACCTGCAACAATTCCGGCAGGAGACCAAGGCAGACCTGCAACAGCTCCGGCAGGAGACCAGGGCAGACATCGTTCAGCTGCGCCAGGACAATGCCCTGATCCGCAAGGATCTCGAAATCCTGTCTACCACGATGACCGTCCGGCTGGGCTCGATGCTGATGCTCGGCCTCGGAATCCTCTTTGCTGCCCTGAAGCTGACCTGAGACGCCGTACCCCCGGCATCCGCGGGTGACAATTGTTAACGCTCCGGTGATCCTCGAAACATAGGATCATGGGCATCGCCGTACCCGGTCCCAGAAGCCGGAGCACCCGTTCCAGGAGACTGCCATGAACCTGTCACTCATCCTCTGGGGCATCCCCCAGGCCATGCGGGTCGCCGCCCGCGTCTACCCGGACTACGCCGCGCGCCTGAAGGAGCGGGACTGCATCGCCCAGTTCCGCCTGCGGGACGTCCCGGAGGGCCGCTGGGTCCAGCTGAAGGGCGGCAGGATCAGCTCGGGCAAGGGCATCCACAAGAATCCCGACCTGACCATCCACTTCAAGAACAAGGCCATCGCCGAGAACTTCCTCACGCCGCCCTTCGACCTGCTCGAGCGCATCGATGCCGCGAAGAACTTCAAGGTGGGCCTGGACGGTCCCGACGACCTGGCCGTCTGGTTCATGGCCACCCTGGCCCGCCTGGAGTCCATCACCTGGAAGTCGGGCACCGACATGGGCAACGGCGTCACCCGGTACACCAACGGCACCAACGGCGGCCCCATCTTCGTCTACGTGAAGGACGGCAAGATCATCCGCACCACGCCCATGGACTTCGATGACGAGGACGCCCCGTCCTGGACCATCGAGGCCCGGGGCAGGAAGTTCACCCCGCCGCGCAAGACCACGCTCGCCGCCCACGGCGCCTGCCAGAAGTCGATGGTGTATTCGAAGAACCGCCTGCTCTACCCGATGAAGCGGGTGGACTTCGATCCCAACGGCGAGCGCAACATCCAGAACCGGGGCAAGTCGGAGTTCGTGCGCATCAGCTGGGAAGAGGCGCTCAACATCGTCAGTAGCGAGATCAAGCGCGCCAAGGCCAAGGGTCCCGGCGCGATCGCCGTCGCCAACGGCTCCCACCACCAGTGGGGCAACCTGGGCCACTACCTCTCCGCCTTCAACCGTTTCTGGAACCTCATCGGCGTCACCAAGCTGATGCACAACCCGGACAGCTGGGAAGGCTGGTACTGGGGCGCCATGCACCACTGGGGCAACAGCCTCCGCCTGGGTGCCCCCGAGTTCTACGGCACCGTCGAGGACTGCCTGAAGGAGGCGGAGATGATGGTGTTCTGGTCCAGCGACCCGGACGCCACCTACGGCTTCGAGGGCACCGAGCGCCGCGCCTGGGCCAAGGAGCTCGGCATCAAGATGGTGCACATCGACCCCTACATGAACCACACGGCGGCCCACCTGGGCGGCAAGTGGATCTCGCCGAAGCCGGGCACGGACTCCGCGTTCGCCCAGGCGCTCTGCCACGTGTGGATCACGGAGGGCATCTACGACAAGTCCTTCGTCGAGAAGCGCACCACCGGCTTCGACGAGTGGAAGGCCTACATCCTCGGCGAGACGGACGGCGTCGCGAAGACCCCCGAGTGGCAGGAGAAGGAGACCGGCGTGCCGGCCCGGGACGTGCGGGCGCTCGCCCGGGAGTGGGGTACGAAGAAGACCTACCTTGGCGCCGGCGGCTGGGGCGTGGGCGTCGGCGGCGCCTGCCGCGGCCCGATGGGCGTGCAGTGGGCCCGCATGATGGCGATCATTGGCGCCATGCAGGGCTACGGCCGGCCCGGCTACAACTTCGGCAACCTGCAGTACGGCGCGCCGCTGGACTTCAACTTCTACTTCCCGGGCTACGCCGAGGGCAGCTTCTCCGGCGACCTCGCGTACAGCGCCAACTCGGCCAACAACTACCAGCGCATGCCCCACATCGTCACCATGAGTTCGGTGCGGCAGGGCATCCCGCGCATGTGGCTGCCGGAGGCGATCGCCAACGGCAGGGCCTCGGGCTACCTCACCGACGTGTCGTCGGTGCAGGGCCAGTTCTTCCCGATCCACTACCCGTCGCCCGGCCACGTGCCCGTGGAGATGATCTACAAGTACGGCAGCGCGTCCTTCGGCACGATGGTCGACGCGAACCGCTGGGTGACCATGTACCAGAACCCGAAGCTGCAGTTCGTGGTGAACCAGTCCGTGTGGAAGGAAGGGGAGACCACCTACGCCGACGTCATCCTGCCGGCCTGCACGGTGTTCGAGCGCTGGGACATCGGCGAGTGGTACAACGTGGGCGCCGGCTATGTGCACCACATGTTCTCCATGAACAACCACCGGGTGATCTCGCTGCAGCACAAGTGCATCGAGCCGCTGGGCGAGTCCAAGTCCGACTACGACATCTTCCTCGCCATCGCCGAGAAGCTCGGCATGGGCTCCATGTACTCGGAGGGCGGCACCACCGAGCTCGACTGGTGCAAGCGCGTGTTCGACTCCTCCGACATGGCGAAGCACACCACCTGGCGGAAGTTCCTGAAGAAGGGCTACTTCGTCGTGCCGTCCGACCCGGCCACCGCCCGGGCGCCCCTGGCGAACAACTGGTTCTACGAGGGCCGCAAGAAGGACACGCCGGAGCCGTACCCGCTGCCCTCGGACTACGTGAGGGGCTACGGCGAGGGACTGCAGACGGCGTCGGGCAAGTTCGAGTTCATCGCCAGCACGCTGAAGAAATTCGACGATCCGGACCGGCCGCCGCTCAACCAGTACATGCCGCTCTACGAGGACCCGAAAAGGGACCCCGAGCTCGGGGAATTTCCCCTGCAGCTGCTCTCGCCCCACTCCCGCTACCCATTCCACCTCATGGGCGACGACGAGGGCTCGAGCCTGCGGGATATCCGGGAGCACCGGGTGCTGAAGGACGGGCACTACTACCTGGTGGCCCGCATCAGCCGGCAGGACGCGGAAGCCCGCGGCATCAGGGACGATGACCTGATCAGGCTCTGGAACCTCCGGGGCTCCGTGGTCTGCGCGGCCCAGGTCACCGACCGGCTGCGGCCGGGCGTGATCAGCGCCTCGACCGCCTCCGCGTCGTACCGGCCCGCGGGCGAGCCCGGCAGGTCCACGGATCTCGGGGGCTGCGTGAACCTGCTGAACTCGAGCAAGTCCATCACCAAGAAATCCCACGGAATCAAGCCCAACACGACCCTGATCCAGGTCGAGAAGTGGACCGGCGTGGACACCTGGAAGCCCGCGGAGGCCGTCAATGGCTAGTAAATGGAACATGATCGTCGACGTGGCGAAGTGCGATAACTGCCGGGGTTGCTTCCTGGCGGTGAAGGACGAGCACATCGGCAACGACATCCCCGGCTACGCGGCGCCGCAGCCGCCCCAGGGCCACAACTGGCTGGAGATCGAGCGCCGGGAGCGGGGGAGCTACCCGATCGTCGAGGCGCACTTCATGCCCGTGATGTGCAACCACTGCGACGACGCGCCCTGCATCAAGGCAGCGAAGAACGGCGCCATCACCAAGCGCCCGGACGGCATCGTGATCATCGATCCCGTGAAGTCGAGGGGCCAGAAGCAGATCGTGGACGCCTGCCCCTACCGCGCCATCTCCTGGAACGAGGAGCTGCAGATTCCCCAGGCCTGGATCTTCGACGCGCACCTCCTCGACGAGGGCTGGACGAGGACCCGGGCCGAGCAGAGCTGCGCCATGGGCGTCTTCCAGTCCGTCAAGGTCGAGGACGCGGAGATGCAGCAGATCCGGGCGAAGGAGGGCCTGGAGGTGCTCAAGCCTGAGCTCGGGACGAAGCCCCGGGTGTACTACCGGAACCTGCACCTGATGACGAAGTGCCTGGTGGGCGGCACCGTGGTGACCCGGGCGAACGGCGTCGAGGACTGCGCCGCCGGCGCCGTCGTCGTGCTGAAGCAGCAGGGCCGCGAGGTCGCGCGGACCACGACGGACACCTTCGGCGAGTTCCGGTTCGACAGGCTGGAGCCCAACAGCGGCCGGTACGAGATCGAGGTGACGTCAGGGTCGGCGGGCCGCGGGTCGCTGGCCTTCGACCTGGGCGCCGACAGTCCTTATCTGGGTGTGATCACGCTCGCGGCGGCCGCCTAGGGCTGCACTTTCCGAAACCGAAGTACCGGCACCTCTGGGGGTATGACGATGATTCTGTTGACGGGCGTAACCGGCAAAACCGGCGGGGAAACGGCGAAGCAGCTCCTGCAGAAGGGCGCGAAGCTGCGGGCCATCGTGCGCAACGAGGCCAAGGCCGCGGAGCTGAAGGCGGCCGGCGTGGAGCTGGTGGTCGGTGACGTCGCCGACGCCGACACCGTCAGGCGGGCGTTCGAGGGCGTCGACAAGGCCTTCCTGACCCTGCCGAACGGCAGGAACCAGGAGGCCCAGGAGAAGCAGTTCACCGACCTGGCCGTGGCCGCGGGCGTGAAGCACCTGGTGAAGATGTCGTCCATGGAGGCGGTCGCCCATGCGCAGACGCCGATCCCGAAGGCCCACTGGGCGGTGGAGGAGTACATCCGCGCCGCTGGCCGGGCTTCTGGCATCGCCTGGACCATGGTGAAGCCGAACTTCTTCATGCAGAACCTGCTCGGGAGCGCCGCGGGCATCAAGGCCAACCGGAAGTTCTCGCTGCCCATGGGCAACGGCACCACCGGCATGGCGGACGTCCGCGACATCGCGGCCGTGTGCGTCGAAGTCCTGACCGGCAACGGCCACGCGGGCAAGAGCTACGAGATCACCGGCCCCGAGGTGCTGACCTTCCACCAGGTGGCGGAGCGCTTCTCGGCCGTGCTCGGCGCAAAGGTGGAGTACGTGCCCATGCCCACGGACCAGTTCCGGGAGCGCATGAAGAACGTGCTGGAGCCCTGGCACCTGAACGCCGTCTGCGAGCTGTTCCGGGAGATCGCCGAGATCGGGCTGGACCACACCACCGACACGTTCCGGAAGCTGATGGGCCGGGAGCCCCGGTCGGTGACCCAGTTCATCCAGGACCACGTGGCGCTGTTCAGGTAGACAACGCTCCGGATCGGGAGCTACTCCGCGGCCCCCTTCCGCATCCCCTCCCGCACGAGCGGATCCTCCAGCGCCCGCGCCCGCATCCTCTGGGCCTCGTCCCAGCGGTTCTGGGAATCGTAAAGCGCCGCCAGGGCGGCGTAGGCCGGGCCATAGTCCGGAATCAGCTGGACTGTCCGCAGCAACAGCTGCTCAATCCGCGGGGTCGACGTGAGGCCCGGCAATGTCGCGACGAGGCCCAGCTTGTAGCGGATCTGGAGCAGGCTGGAGTCGGGCACCCGGGCGAGCCCGGCGTCCAGCTCCCGGAGGCTGCCCGCGTAGCGGGGTGCTTCCTCGCGGTGGGATCCCTGGCGCAGGTCGCTGGCGTTCACGACCTCGCGGATGAGCGCCGCCCGCGCAAACGTGCCGTCGTCCGCCCCGGCCCGCTCGAAGTAGGTGGCGGGATCGTCCCGGAAGGCCTGGATGGACTCGAGCGTCTCGGGGAAGTAGTCCTCCTCCAGGCCCCGGGCAGCGGCGAACTCCAGGAACGGGCGGTCGTCGGTGAGCAGGCGGGCCCCGCGCGTCCAGGCAGCGAGTCCGGCTGGCCCCATCTGGAACAGTGCCAGGGCGTCCGCCGCCGTCGCGAGGCGGCCCATGGGCCCCTTGCTCCGGACATGCTGCTCGAACTGCGCGGCAATGCCCGACCAGGCCCGGGACCCGGGCGCGGGGGGCTGGCGCAGGATGAGGATCCCGTCCATGTAGTCGAGCCACAGCGTGGCATCGGGAAAGACGGCGAGCGCGGTCGCCACCATGGACCGGGTCGACTCCGCATCCTGGCCGTAGAAGGGGATCCACTGGGCCAGGACGCCGCCGGGCGCCAGCCGGCGGCTCGCCTCCCGGTAGAACTCCGCCGTGTAGAGCTGGGTGGTGCCCGCCGACCAGGCCTGCAGCGGCTCCAGGATGATCAGGTCGTAGGTGGTGGAGGTCGTGCGCAGGTAGGCGCGGCCATCGTCGTGGATCACGCGCACGCCGGGGCGCCTGGTGAGGTCGCCGTTGGCGGCGCTGAACCACTTTTCCGACAGCTCGATGACGCCGCGGTTGATCTCCACGCAATCGAGCGCCTGGACACCCATGTCGAGGATGGCGGCAAAGGTCTGGCCCGTGCCCATGCCGATGCCGAGCGCGCGTTCCTTCCTGTCGAGGAACATGGCCGGCAGATGGCCGAGGGAGAAGTGTCCGCCGCCGGTGCCGGCAACCCAGTTCGAATTGATCCACAGCCGCCGGTTGCCGGCGGCGTCCTCGGTGACCATGGCATCGCTCTGGGCCGTCTCCCGGAAGTCGAGGAGCCTGCCGGCGGGACCAATCCGCAGCCGGTAGACGTCCTCAGGCAGCCGGACGCCGGATGACAGGCCGAGCACCACCACGAGTGCCGGGCCGATGATCGCCGCCGGCAGCAGCGGCCGGGGATAGCCAATCGCCAGGATGGCAGCCGCCAGCAGTGCCGCGAGGACCAGCAGCAGCATGGCGAGATCGAGTCCCAGCCAGGGCAGCAGCAGCAGGCCGGCGAGCAGGCTGCCCGCCACGCCACCCCAGGTATTGAGGGCGTAGAGGTCGCCAAAGGACTGGAAGCGCTGCCGCTCCGACGCGATCAGGGCCAGGACCGGCAGGACGAAGGCCACGGCCGCGGTCGGCGGCACCAGTATCAGGAACAGGGTAAGGATGCCCCGCAGGGAAGAGCCGCGGGCAAACGCCGTGGCATCCACGATCACGGTCGGGCTGGTCAGGGCGTGGGGCACGGCGGCCATCAGGATGGCGCCGAGCGCCATGGCGCAGATCGCCAGGCCCACCAGCTTGTCGCGCGACGCCTGGGCGCCGGCCCAGCGGCAGAAGAGCAGCCCGGCGTAGGCGCCGGCGGTGATCCCGATCAGCACGGCCACCAGAACCTGGGTGTAGGCGTAGACGGTATTGGTCACGATGAGCGAGACGAGGCGCGTCCAGACGATCTCCGCGGCCAGCGCCACCCAGCCGCAGGCGAACGCCGCCAGCAGGTACGTCCCCCGGATCCGGACTGGTTCTGGCGCCTGGGTAGCCGGCGCGCCCACCGTCCGCCGGAACAGGGGCACGACCGCCAGCGCCGCGAGGGAGGCCAGCGCCGCGCCGATGAAGATCGAGCCGCGGAGCCCGAGCAGCTCGATGGTGAAGAACCCGGCCAGCAGGCAGCCGCACACCGCGCCCGCCGTGTTGGTGCCGTAGACCAGGTTGACGAAGTACGCTGCCTGCCGTTCATGCCGCTCGTCGTGGGCGATCATCAGCGGCAGGGACATGCCGAGCAGCGTTGTCGGCACCATCAGGAAGAGCACGACGGCCAGGTACGGGATCCAGATCGCGTGGATCCCCAGTTGCTCCAGCAGTGGCAGCTCAAGGACAGTGCCGGAGGCTTCGATGACCGGAATCGAGGCGACGGCGAGGGCGGCGGCCGCCAGTTCGACAATGGCGTAGGCCAGCAGGGGCCTGCGCAGCAGCGGCTGCTGCCGCCCTGCGAGCCGCGCCCCGCAGGCGAGCCCGGCCATGAACGCCCCGACCACGATCGCGGTGGCGGTGGCGGTGGCGGACGTCACGCCCGTGACCTTGCGGATCCAGACGACCTGGTAGATGAGGCTGCCCGCGCCCGAGCAGAAGGCTGCCAGGCACAGGACGGTCAAGCGCAGTCGCCGGGCCCCGTCGCCAGCCTGATCCCCCACGAATGCCTCCTCCCGGCCGCCCTGTCGTCTCGCTGCACGCCGGATATAGCACGGTGGTCCCGGGATCTGCCAGTATCGCCGCAGGCTCAGGAACTGACCGACCCATGCGCATCGACATAATCCTCGAATCCAGCAACTCCCCTGAACGGGTCCGCGAACTCGGCGAGCTCGCCGAAGCCAACGGCCTCGGGGGCGTCTGGGTCTCCAACATGAACGATGCCCGGGACCCCTTCATCAACTTCGTGCCCCTGGCGATGCACACGCAGCGCATCCGCCTGGGTCCCATCGCCGTGAGCCCCTTCGAGCTGCACCCCCTGAAGATGGCGAGTTCCCTGCTCACGCTGAACGAAGTGGCGAAGGGCCGGGCGCAGATCGTCATCGGCGCCGGCGGTGGCACGGCCCAGGCGATGGGCGCGAAGCCCGTGCGCGTCGTGCGTGCAGTGCGCGAGTGCGCCGACATACTGCGGCTGGCCGCCACCGGCCAGCCCGTGCGCTACAAGGGCGAGCTCTTCGAGGTGAAGTGGTACAACCCGTCCTGGGTGCAGAGCCCGCCGCCGGACATCTACATCGGCGCCAACGGCCCGCAGATGCTGAAGGCCGCCCCGCGCCATGCCAACGCGATCATGGTCAGCGACTTCGTGGTGGACCACGTGCGCCGCTCGCGGGCGATCATCGATGAAACCCTGGACGCTGCAGGGAAGGACCGGGCGACGTTCAAGCTGAACAACTTCTGGGCCTGGCACGTGAAGGAGACCCGGGAGGAGGCTGAGCGGGAGGCCCGGATCTGGCTTACCGTCCGCGGCACCCTGTACCCACCGTACATCAACGAGGTGCTGGATCCCGACGAGGCCGCGCTGGTGAACCGGAACATCAACCAGTTCATCCGCGCCTACAACAGGAAGAGCGATGTCATCGAGGGCGTGCCGCCGGAGATCGTGAGCAAGCTCGCCCGGCGTTGCACCTCGGCCTGCGCTATCGCAGATCTCGACCAGGAAATCGAGCGGCTGCGGAGCTTTGCGAGGGCCGGCCTGACTGAAATCGCGCTGCGGATCTACGAGAAGCCGGCCGACACGATCCGGTTGCTGGGCCAGCGGGTGGTGCCGGCCCTGGCGGATGCGTGACGGCGCCTACCGCGGCCCCCGGCGGAAGTACGTCAGCCCCGAGAGCAGAAGCCCGCCTCCGATCCCCACGTATACCGTCGCGAGAACGGGCTTTGGCAGCGGCGAGTGCCGCAGGGTCCAGCCCATGGCCATCATGAGCAGGATCACGAAGTAGCTCTTGCCCGGCTGGAAGGCGAAGACGGAAGCCCGTTCCCCCAGGCCGTCGAGGCGCAGGATGTTCCGGTGCGCCAGGCGCGAGAAGCCGAAGCGGGAGATCAGGGCGGCGATCACCAGGCCGGAGGCCAGCACGCCGGCCAGCGCCGATCCGTTCAGCGGCCTCAGCCAGGGAATCGTGATAGCGCCCAGCAGGATCGCGACGGCCACCCACAGGCCGCCGGCCAGCGCGTAGAGCCAGGAGCGGGGGACATGCATCAGGGAGTTGTTGACTGCCATCACGTTTGACCTGCAGGAGTGGCGCAGGATAGGCCAAACGCCCCGCGCCGGTCCCGAATTGTGACGCCTGCACCCGCCCCGGCGCCGGCCCGGACCATATTATGGACAACGACCTCCGGGTACAGCGGTGCAGCGTTCCGACATCCCATGCCCCAGAAACGCCTGAAAGTGGCCACCGCGGACCTGGAGCACGGGATGTACGTGTCCCAGCTCGACCGCCCGTGGCTGGAAACGCCCTTCCTCTTCCAGGGCTTCGCGATCCAGGACGACAAGGACCTCAAGCAGCTTCGCCAGTTCTGCCAGCACGTCTACGTGGACGTCGGCCGCAGCGCCGTCACCGAGGCCAGGGTGCTCGCCGTCCGGGAGCAGAAGGAAAAGTACTCGGCGTCGCTCGAGGCGCCGGCCAGTCGCCGGGTGCATGCCAGGCCGCCGACCCTGTGGTGGCGGGTGTTCGATGCCGTCGCCGGCCTGGACAAGTCCGGCAGGCTCGCGGCAAGGTTCCACAGCAGGCACTACCGGAACGCCGTGCCCACGCACGTCGAGGCGCGCCAGGCCACGGTGGCCTACGACACCGCCGCGACAGTGATGAACGAAGTGCTGGGCCAGCTGCGCCAGGGCAATGGCCTCGACTCGGCGAAACTCAAGGTGGCCATCTCGCCGATGATCGACAGCGTCATGCGCAACCAGGACGCCATGGCCTGGCTCGTGCAGCTCCGCAAGCGGGACGAGTACGCCTACCATCATTCCCTGGCCAGCTCGGTGTGGGCGGTCATCCTGGGCCGTCACCTGGGCTTCGACCGGGCGGGCCTGGACACCCTGGCCATGGGCGGCCTGCTGCTCGACCTCGGCAAGGCGCAGATTCCCACGGAGATCCTCCAGAAGCCTGGCCCGCTCGAGGACATCGAACGGCGCATCGTCGAGAAGCACGTTGATGTTGGCGCCAAGCTGGTGCGCACCACCCCCGGGGTCAACGCCGACGTGATTGCGATGATCGAAGGGCACCACGAGCGGCACGACGGTTCCGGATACCCCAAGGGCCTGGCGGGGGCGGATATCCCGGTCTTCGGGCGCATCGCGGGCCTGATCGATTCCTTCGACGCGATGACGACCAAGCGGCCCTACGCGCCCGCAAAGTCCGCCTACGACGCCATCCGGGAGCTGAACGGCCTCGCGGGCACCGCCTTCCAGCGCGAGCTGGTGGAGCAGTTCGTGCAGGCGCTCGGCATGTTTCCCTCGGGCTCGCTGGTCGAACTCAATACCGGCGAAGTCGCCATCGTCATCGAGCAGAACCGCATCCGGCGCCTGCGGCCCAAGATCATGCTGGTCCTGGATGCCGCCAAGCAGCCCCGGCCCGCCCACGAGACGCTGGACCTGCGGAAGGTTCCGGACAACGCCGGGGAGGAGGGTGCCCGCTGGATCGTCTCGGGCCTGGAACCCGGGGCCTACGGCCTGGATCCCAAGGACTACTTCGCCTAGGCGGAGTGGCAATGCCGCTCGCAACCGCCAGTACCGGCTATTCGCACCTTCTGCGGGAGATCGACGACCTGCGTGCGCAACGCGGCGTGACGGGCATTGCGCTGGTGCTTCTCCAGCTCGACGGCGTGGGGGAGGTCAACAGGTCGCTCGGGTACACCGCGGGTGACGAGGTCCTGGAACGGGTCGCCGGGCGGCTGGCGGCCGTCGGCCGGGTCCAGGACCGCATCGTGGCCCTGACCAGGGGCGTGTTCGCCCTGCTCGTGCACAACCCGCTCCATGCCGGGCATGCCGCGCTGGCGGCCGAGAAGGCCATCCGCGTGGCATCGGAGTCCGTGGATGTCACTGACGGTCGCGCTCGGCTCCGGGCCCGGGCGGGCGTGTCCTTCCTGCCGGCCAATGCCACCACGGCGAGCGAGCTGCTCCGGCAGTGTGAAGTGGCGATCAGGGAGGCCGGGCGCCGGGACAAGTCGCACGTGGCCTGGTCGGCCGCGCTCGACGGACAGGCAACCGTGGCGTCGTCGGCCTGGTTCGAGATCGACGATGCCCTGCACAGGGGGGAGTTCGAGCTGCATTTCCAGCCCAAGGTGAACCTGCGCACCGGGGCGCTGAGCGGGGCAGAGGCGTTGACCCGGTGGCGGCACCCGGAGCATGGGCTGGTGTCGCCGTTGCAGTTCATTCCGGCCATCGAGGGCACCGACAGCGCCCGGACGCTGCTGCGATTTGTCCTCAACACCAGCATGCGCCAGGCGGCGTCGTGGGCGCAGCGCTGGCCCGGGTTCACCATCTCGGTGAATGCCTCGCCAACGAACCTGGCCGATGCGGACCTGGGCGAGCTCATCGCCGACGTCAGCCGCATCTGGGACTTCCCGGTGGACCGGCTGGTGCTGGAGATCACGGAGACCGCCCTGATGCTGGATCCGGACGCCAGCACACGGCGCCTGCACCAGTTGCGGTCCGGCGGGGTGAAGGTCTCCATTGATGATTTCGGCACCGGGTACTCGAGCCTGGCCTACCTGAAGAACCTGCCGGCGGACGAGCTGAAGATCGACAAGTCATTCGTCCAGAACATCGATCACAGCGAGAAGGACCGGCGGCTGGTGGAGTCCATCGTCCAGCTGGGCCATGCGATGGGGCTCGTGGTTGTGGCCGAAGGCATCGAAACGGAGCCGATGCGCGCGGCGCTGGTGGCCATGGGCTGCGACACTGGCCAGGGCTACCTGTTCGGCCGTCCGGTGGCCGCGGCGGCATTCGACGCCTTCAGCCCGGCGGGTTGACGGCCGGGTAGACCATCCGGCCCCCCAGCCACACCGCGACCGCCATGCACCGGCGGCACACGCTGAGCTCCAGTCCCGCCACGAACAGGTCCGTCTGCACCATCGACCACCGGTCCAGGAAGACCTCGCCGGCGTTCACCCGGTTCCAGTAGGCCACCTTCTGGTCCCGGACCGGGGGCGGGAAGCCGGGATTCTGCTTCAGCTGCTCGAGGCCCGCGCCGGCGATGCGCAGCGGGACGCCAGCCGGGTTGCTGACCTGGGAGGCGTAGGCATTCAGCCAGACCTGGTCCGCCAGCTCGTGGCAGGCGGGGCAGGTGAAGCGGGCCCGGTCGAAGGCCGGGTGTGCGTGGGTGTCGCTCGACGGGTCCGTCACGAAGGTCCTTTCCCCGGACGCCGCCATGGAGCAGTATGCTCAGGGTGGGTCCGGCCGCATTCCGGGGGGAATCATGCACACAATGACCAAGACCGTGCAGCAGATACTGCAGCACAAGGCGCACCGGCTCGTGTCCATCGAGCCTGACGCCACGGTGTACGAGGCGCTCATGCTCATGGCGAAGCACGACATCGGCTCCCTGGTGGTCCTGGACGGGGAGCGCCTCACGGGCATCTTCTCCGAGCGGGACTACGCGCGCCAGGTCGCCCTGCTTGGCAAGTCGTCGAAGGAGACCCACGTGCGGCAGATCATGACCCAAAAGGTCCTCTGCGTGCGGCCTGAACAGACCGTGGACCAGTGCATGGGCCTCATGACCCAGAAGCGCGTCCGGCACCTGCCGGTGCTCGACCACAAGAAGGTCATCGGCGTGATCTCGATCGGCGACGTGGTCAAGGAGGTGATCTCCGAGCAGCAGCTGATGATCGAGCAGCTGGAGCAGTACATCCACTCCTGAGGTAGATTGGCCCGCATGTCCCTGAAGCCCGGAAGCGGCCCCGCGGCGCCGCTGCGCGTTTTGCTCGTGGCCACGATCCTCGTTGCCGGCTGCGGCGGACCTGCCGAAACGACCGGGCCGGCAGGAGGACCGGCCGTCGCCCCGGCCGCGGCAATGACCGGCAAGGCCCTCGTCGACCGCCACTGCGTCCGCTGCCACCTGGCCCCGGACCCCGCCGACCTGGCGAAGGAATACTGGCCCTACGCGCTCCACTACATGGGCAACTACGTGGGCATGAAGGGCGATGAGTTCGCCGACTTCCGCACGGAGGACTTCCCGCCGGAGCTGGAGCCCGCCAAGGACTACACGAAGCGCTACTTCCTCTACGGCAGCGACGGCTACTTCCGGGACTTCTACCCGTTCCGCCAGCACATCCCGGCCGTCCCCGAGATGAGCCGGGAGGATTTCCAGAAGATCCGGGAGTACTACGTCGCGAACGCCCGGCCCTGGAAGGAGATGGAGCTGCAGGAGCCCAAGGCACCGCTCGCGAAGCTGTTCAGGCCGGTTGTGCCGAAGCTCGACCTGGAGCCGGACGCCCTCGTGCTCTCGACGCTGGTGGACCCGGTCCGCCAGCGCCTCTACGTGGGACGCACGGTGATCGACGACTGGGTCGGCGGCGGCGAGCGCCGGGAGGGCTTCGACCAGTGGGACGACGTGGCCGTGCTCGACCTGGCCACCGGCAAACGGCTGGCCACGCAGCAGGTGACCAGCGACCCGATCGAAATGGCACTGACGGCCACCGGCATCCGGCTCGTGACCCACGGCCACTTCCCGCTGAGCAGGGTCGGCATCGCCGCGATCACCGACTGGGAGTTCGAGGGTGGCAAGGCGCGGCCCCGCATGCTGGTCAATGGCAAGCAGCGCCTCGTGCAGCACCACACCGTCGACATGAACGGCGACGGGCTCGCGGATATCGTGGCGAACGCCTTTGGCGACGGGGTGGCCGCGGATGCCCAGGCGATCCTGGCGATCTGGTACCAGACGCCGGAGTACGCCAGGCGGTGGCCCGCGGCGGCCGCGGAGATACCGCCCGGGGCGATGCCGGGCCTGCGGGAGAAGGTGATTGCGGAGGACTCCGGCCTCATCAGCAGCGCCATCGCCGACTTCAACGGGGACGGCCGGCCGGACATCGCGGCGGTGATTGCCCAGGGCCGGCAGGAGCTGATCCTGCTCATCAACAACGGCGACGAGACCTTCACCCGCCATGTGCTCGACCGGCACACGCCGTCGTGGGGCGGCAACAGCCTGAACGCCGCCGACTTCGACGGCGACGGCGATCCGGACCTGGTGGTGCTGAACGGCGACAACGTGGCCGGCAACCACATTGGCAAGGTCGTCCCCGCGCCGCGACCCCAGCACGGCATCCGGGTCTACCGGAACGACGGCGACCTGAAGTTCCAGCAGCAGTTCTACTACCGCATGCACGGCGCCATCCGCTCCGTCGTGCGGGACTTCGACGGGGACGGGGACCCGGACATTGCCGCCATCGCCCTGTTCCCCCAGTGGAGCGAGGACGAGCCGGAGACCTTCGTGTATCTCGAGAACAAGGGCGGGTTCCGCTTCGAGCCCCGGTCCATCGCCCGGGAGTTCTTCAGCGTCTGGTGCTCCATCGAGGCGGCCGACGTGAACGGCGACGGCAGGACTGACATCGTCCTCGGCCTCGGCAACTTCCCCGAGCTGGTACCGCCCGACTGGATCACGGCCCACAAGGCCATGCAGGGGCGCGGCGGCAAGGCTCCCAGCGTCATCTACCTCCTGAACCAGGGCTGACCCGGACCGTGGAACCCATCGTCCACGTCAAGGGCAAGGTCGCGCTCGTCACCGGCGGGGCCATGGGCATCGGCGCGGCCTGCGCCGGCACGCTGGCCGCCCACGGCGCCCGCGTCATCGTCGCCGACATCGCGGAGCGGGAAGCGCGGGCGGTGGCGGAGGCCATCGGCCGTGACGGCGGCAGTGCCGAGAGCATGGTTCTCGACGTGACGCAGGAGGGAGACTGGCAGCGGGTGATCGATGCCACGATCGCGCGGCACGGCGGCCTGGATGTCCTGGTCAACAATGCCGGCATCGCGCTGGTCAGCAGCCTGCTGGAAACCTCCCTGGACGACTGGCGCCGGGTGCACGCGGTGAACCTGGACGGCGTCTTCCTGGGCACCCGGTTTGCGGTGGACGTGATGCGTCCCGGCGGGAAGGGCGGCCGCGGCGGCTCGATCATCAACCTGTCCTCGGTCGGCGGCATCATCGGCGCCGGGGGTTTGTCGGCCTACTGCTCCACCAAGGGCGGCGTGCGGCTCTTCACCAAGAGCGTGGCCATCGAGGTGGGCAAGGCTGGCTACGGGATCCGGGTGAACTCCGTGCATCCCGGCAACACCGACACGCCCATGTTCCGGAAGGAACTGAAGGACATGCTCGACGCGGGCATGGCCGGCAGCGAGGAGGAGGCCCTGCAGTACTACATGAACATGCAGGCGCTGCCCGAGATCGGCCGGCCCCGGGACATTGCCGCCATGGTGCTGTTCCTGGCCTCCGATGCGTCCCGGTTCGTCACGGGCGCCGAGTTCGTGGTCGACGGCGGCCTCACGGCCCAGTGAGCAGGATGCGCGTCCCGCCCGCCTTCGACGACCGGCTGCCGACCACGCTGCTGTTCTCGCTGCTGTACCCGATCGGCCCCGCCGCCATCGTGCTGATGCCGATGATCGTCGGCGGCCTGATCGACAGCTACGCCTACAGCGACCAGCAGGCCGCCAACATCGCGGCGCTGGAGGGCATGGGGCTCGTGGTGTCGTCGGTGGTCGCCGCGCTCTGGATCCGCCGGGTGTCCTGGGTGCGGGCGCTGCTGCTGGCCTTCCTGGCCTACGGCGCGCTGAACGCCGTGAGCGCGAACCTGGCGGCCTACGAGCCGCTGCTCGTCGTGCGCTTCCTCACGGGCCTCGCGGGCGGCAGCCTGTTTGCCGTGTCCGTGGCGGCGCTGGGCGACAACCGGGAGCCGGACCGGGCCTTCGGCCTCGCCCAGGCGGTGCAGGGCGTGCTGATGCTGGCGGCCTTCGCCGCATCCCCGTCGCTACTCGAGGCCTGGGGCGTACGTTCCTTGTACTACCTACTGGGCGTGGCGTCGTTCCTGATGCTGGTCACCGTGCGCTGGTTGCCGGACCGGGGGCGGGTCCGGATCGCGGCGGCGACCGGGGCGGAGGGGCCCCGGCACACTGGCCTGATCTGGCTCGGCCTGGCCGCCAGCGTGATCTTCTTCGTCAACGTCTTCGGCTTCTGGGCCTTCGTCGAGCGCATCGGCCAGGCGGCGGGGCTGCCGGCCGGGACCATCGGCCTCGCGCTCGGCGTGTCCCAGGTGCTGGCCATCGCCGGCGCGCTGGCCGCCGCCTGGGCCAGCGACCGGTACGGCCGCTACTGGCCGTTGTTGATCGTGCTGGCCGGCCAGGCCCTGGCGCTGTTCTGGCTGCTGGGGCGTTTCGGCCCTGTCGCCTACTTCGTGGCCACGGGAGCCTACCAGGCACTGTTCATCGTGGCGGTGTCCTACCAGATGGGCGCCATCGCGAAGCTGGATGTCCGCGGCCGCTACCTGGTGATGATGACCGCGGCCCAGGGCCTCGGCGCCGCGATCGGCCCCGCGGTGGCCGCCAGCCTGATCCGCGGCGATGACTACGACGGCATTCTCGTGCTGGCGGCGCTGGCCTGCCTCGTCAGCACGCTGGTCTTCCTCTACATCATCTGGCGGAGCCAGGGTGTCGACGCTGGCGCCGCCCCGCCTGTAGTATCCAAGGCCCATGCCCCCTGAGTCAGCGCCCAAACCCATCGCCCCCTACCTGGCCCTGGGCCTCTCCACGGTCATCTACGGCATCTCCGAGCGCCGGCAGATCCGCCACAACCTCGAAACCATCGAGGAGGCGATCCACGCCGGCATCGCGATGGTCAACATCAACATGCCCGTGAAGATCATCGCCCTGGCGGAGGGCGCGCTCACCGGCTTCACCGACGAGATCTTCGACCTGCCCCACGAGATGGCGGCCCGGGACCTGTTCATCGACATCCCCGGTGAGGAAACCGAACATCTCGGCCGGCTGGCGAAGCTGTACGACACGTACATCATCGGCCAGTGCAAGGCGCGCTGGCCCGAGGTGATGAAGGACCGCTACTTCAATACCGTGTTCGTCATCGCGCCCAGCGGCAAGGTGGTGCACAAGGCTGCCAAGAACCACGTCTGGTGCCGGGAGCACTCCTGCACGCCCCACGATGTCTACGACCGCTGGGTCGAGCTCTTCGGCGACGGCATCGACGCCTTCTACCCGGTGCTGAAGACCGACGACATCGGCAACATCGGCACCATCTGCTGCAGCGACGGCGAGTACCCGGAGGCCGTCCGGGCCCTGGCCTTCAACGGCGCCGAGGTGGTGTACCGGCCCAGCGAGGCCACCCCGATGACCACGGCGGGCTACCCCGGGGGCGGCACCTGGCTGATCCAAAACCAGGGCCACGCGGAGTTCAATTCTGTCTACATGCTGTGCCCCAACGCGGGGCCGGTGTACGTGGGCGCCACGTCGAGGCACCCCGTGGACATCGCCGGCGGCAGCGCCCACATCGTGGACTACCGGGGGCAGGTGATGTCCTACAGCGCGTCCACCAACAACACCATCGTGGCGGCAACCATCGACGTGGAGGCCCTGCGCAACTTCCGCGCCATGAGCCTCAACAACAACTGGCTGAAGGACCTGCGCGTGGAGCTCTTCAGGCGCATGTACGAGGAGCCCATTCACCCGAAGAACCTGGCGATGAAGCAGGCGCCCCGCAATAACGCGGAGATCGACGAGGTGTATCGCGCCAGCATCCGGCGCCTGCAGGACAGGGGCACCTGGACGAAGCCGGCGTACCCGCACCCGGGCAGCCGGTACCAGCCGGCGGGGGACGATGGCACGACCTGGGAAGAAACGAAGCAGCGGCTCTGGGGGCCCTGGCTCGACAAGTAGACGCAAAAAGGTACCGGACACTTAGTTATTTCAGTTGTTCAGTTTTGGGGGCGAGCATGCGCATTCCGGCTTCGAAAGTGGCGGCCATGACGGTGGCTGCGGGCATCCTGGCAGTGGCGGACATGGCGTCGGCGCAGTCCGCCGCCGGCCTCGAGGAGGTGGTGGTCACCGCCCAGCGCCGGGAGCAGAACCTGCAGGACGTGGGCATCTCCGTCACGGCCTTCGGCGCCGACCAGGTGCGGAACCTGGGCTTTGCCAGCACGACGGACGTCACCCAGATGACGCCCAACCTCAACTACACGGTGCCCCAGGGCGAGGGCAGCCAGATCAACTTCTTCCTGCGCGGGGTCGGCCTCAACGACTTTGCCGACGCCCAGGAGAACCCCGTCGCCGTCTACATGGACGACGTCTACAAGCCCGCCATGGGCGGCCTGGCCCAGCAGCTGTTCGACATCGAGCGCATCGAGGTGCTGCGCGGCCCCCAGGGGGCGCTCTTCGGGCGCAACTCCACCGGCGGTGTCATCCATTACGTCTCGAAGCGGCCGAGCGAGGAGTTCGACGCCTACGCCGACATCTCCTACGGGGACTACGACCAGCTGAAGGCCGAGGGCGCGATTGGCGGCCAGCTGAAGGACGGCGTGATGGGCCGCCTGTCCCTCGGCTACGTGGAGAACGACGGCTACACGGAGAACCGCACGCCGGGCATCCAGGACTACAACGGCACCGACTCCATCGCGGGCCGGGTCCAGCTGCTGGTCAAGCTGTCCGACACGGCGCAGGTCCTGCTCAGCGGCAACTACTCGGACAACGAGGCCGCGGTGGGCGCCTGGCAGCACCAGAGCAGCAAGCCCAGCGACGACTTGAACACCAGCCTGCCCCTGCCGGCGGACGAGGACTTCTGGGGTAGCTGCCCCGGCTGCGACGCCTTCGGCTACGCGGATACCGATGGCGATCCCTGGGCCGGTGACTACGATCGCAACGGCCAGGTGAAGGTACGGAACAAGTCCTTCCAGGCCAACGTCACCTGGTCCATCGGCGAACTGGATTTCACCTCCATCACTGCCTACACCGGCGTCAGCCGCCTGCAGGAGGAGGACGCGGACATGAACCCGTTCCTGGCCGGGGAGCCCGACCCGCGGCCGCCGTCCTTCATCGCGCCCACCTTTGCGGCCGACACGGACACGGTCACCCAGGAGTTCCGGGTGGCCGGGGAAGGCGAGCGGTTCCGGTGGCTGGCCGGCGTCTACTGGTTCGACAACGAAGTGGACGGCCACTACAGCCTGAACACGGATGCCATCGATTTCGTCCGCATGGACGCCACCTACCTCCAGCAGACCAACTCCATCGATCTCTTTGGCCAGGTGGAATACGATCTCACGAGCAGCCTGACGGTGATCGGCGGCCTGCGCTGGACCAGCGAGGACAAGGAGCTGAACTTCAGGAACATCGACAGCTCCGGCATCACCGCCTTCTGCAGCACCGAGCCGGACCCCCAGGCCGTGGGCTGCTTCAACCCGGCGCCGACGCCGATCAGCCCCTACCGGCCCACGCCGGACTATATGATCCTGTTCAACACCGGCACGGTCGGCAGCCTGGCGGAGCAGAACGAGAGCTACCTCACCGGCCGGCTCCAGCTGAACTGGAGCGTCTCCGACGACGTCCTGCTCTACGGCTCGTACTCGCGCGGCAAGAAGTCCGCCGGCTTCAACAACGGCTTCCTGGATACCACCCAGGTGTTCGGCAACAACCCGATCGAGTCCATTCCCTTCGGCTCGGAGACCCTGGACGCCTACGAGATCGGCGTGAAGTCCACGGTGCTGTCGGACACCACCCGGCTGAACGCGTCGGTCTTCTACTACGACTACCAGGATTTCCAGACCTTCCAGTGGCTGATCCTGAACCAGGTGATCTTCAACGCCGACGCCGAGGTCTACGGCGCGGAAGTCGAGATCGAGACCCGGCCCATCGAGGGCCTGACCCTGCAGCTGGGGGTGGGCACCCTGGACGCCACCGCCAAGGACATCCCGACCATCACCGGCGACGCCGTCCGGGACCGGAACATGGTGGGGGCTCCCGAGCTCAGCCTGAGCGCACTGGCCCGGTACGAGTGGCCCGCCTTCGGCGGCACGCTGGCCGTGCAGGGCTGGGGCACATACCAGGACGAGATCTGGTACGACATCCAGAACCACCCGATCTCGAAGGAGGACGGCTACACGGTGGTCAACTTCCGGGGTTCCTGGACCGCGGGCGACGACGCGTGGGAGGTCTATGCCTTCGTGAACAACGCCTTCGAGGAGGAGTACAAGACCTACACCTTCGACTTCAGCGGGCTCTTCGGCTTCAACCAGCAGGCCTACGGGCCGCCGCGCTGGTGGGGCGTCGGGGCGCGGATGAACTTCGGAGCCGCCCGGTAGGAGCGGCTTCAGCCGCGACCAGCCACCCGGTAGCCCGGCGGGGAAATCTTTTTCGGCTACCGCTGAGTACAGCGGTGAGCGCCCGAAAAAGTTTCCCCGCCGGGCTGCCGCTGCTGCGGTGGCCGTCCGGCGCCCCACGACCGCGGGCTACACCGCGCGTTGGCGCCACACCCCGCCCGACTGGATTGCCACTGCAACTGAACCCGCAACCGATCGGTCCGCCGGCAGGGCGCCGGCCCGGGGACGGGTCACCCCCGGCGGGAATCCAGTGCGCGAGTCTCCCGCCGGGGGTGACCCGTCCCCGGGCCAGAGCGGGCCTTCCTCACCCGACCTTCGGCAGGTGCTTCAGCGACTCCTGGATCGCCTCGCCAGGGTACTCGAAGTTCTGCAGCTCGCCGGCGAAGTAGCGGTCGTAGGAGCTCATGTCGAAGTGGCCGTGGCCCGACAGGTTCACGAGCAGCACCTTCCGCTCTCCGGTCTTCGCGCACTCCCTGGCCGCGCGGATCGTGGCGGCGATGGCGTGGGTGGACTCCGGCGCGGGCACGATGCCCTCCGTGCGGGCGAACTGCACGCCAGCCTCGAAGGTCTCCAGCTGGGGGATCGCCACCGCCTCCACCAGGCCCTCGTGCACCAGCTGGCTCACCAGAGGTGATGCGCCGTGGTAGCGCAGGCCGCCGGCATGGATGCCCGGCGGCATGAAGTCGTGGCCCAGGGTGTGCATCTTGAGCAGCGGCGTGAGGCCCGTGGCGTCGCCGAAGTCGTAGGCGTAGACGCCTTTCGTGAGCGTGGGGCACGAGGTCGGCTCGACGGCGACCAGGCGCACCTGCTTGCCCGCCGCCTTGTCGGCGAAGAACGGGAAGGCGATGCCGGCGAAGTTCGACCCGCCGCCGCAGCAGCCGAAGACCATGTCAGGGTATTCCCCGGCCATCGCCATCTGCTTCTTCGCCTCCTCGCCGATCACCGTCTGGTGCAGCATCACGTGGTTCAGGACGGAGCCCAGCGCGTAGTTGGTGTCCTGGCGGCCTGCCGCTTCCTCCACCGCCTCCGAGATGGCGATGCCGAGGGAGCCGTCCGTGTCCGGCGTTTTCGCCAGGATCGAGCGGCCGGCGTTGGTCAGGTTGGTGGGGCTGGCGAAGACCTCCGCGCCCCAGGTCTGCATCAGCGAGCGCCGGTAGGGCTTCTGGCCGTAGCTGATCTTCACCATGTACACCCGCACCTCCACGCCGAGCAGCTGGCCGGCGAGGGCCAGCGAGCAGCCCCACTGGCCGGCGCCAGTCTCGGTGGTGAGGCGGTGGATGCCCGAGATCTTGTTGTAGTAGGCCTGCGGAATCGACGTGTTCGGCTTGTGTGAGCCGGCCGGGCTCACTGACTCGTTCTTGTAATAGATGTGCGCCGGCGTGCCGAGGGCTCGTTCGAGCCGGTGCGCCCGGTACAGGGGCGTGGGCCGCCAGAGGCGATAGATCTCGCGCACCGGCTCCGGGATCGGGATCCAGCGCTCGGCGGAAACCTCCTGCTCGATCAGGGGCCCGGGGAAGATGGCCGCCAGCGCGTCCGGCCCCACCGGCTTGCCGTCCGGGCCCAGCGGCGGGGGCGGGGGGGTCGGAAGGTCCGCGACCACGTTGTACCAGTGGGTGGGCAGCTCGGTTTCCGGGAGGAGGAACTTGGTGGTCATCGGGGGCTCCGCTGGATCGAAGAACACGCATTGGACGGCCGCGGCCGTCGCGGGCAACCGCGGTATTCTAGACCCAGGACCGGGGAGGAGGTCAGCGTGATGAGCCGCTGGAATGCAATGCTGGTGCTGGCACTGGCCGGGTACTCGTTGGCGGCCCCGGCATGCGCCGACTCCCTCGCCACTCCCGAACTCATGGATCCCAGCTGCCGGGGCCACGAGCAGAACCGCAGCACTTACCTGCGGGAGCTGGAGCTGGTGGTGAACGGCGGCCAGATGGAACTGGTGGATGAGCTGATCGCTCCTGAGTACGTCAATCACTCGGGGCCGCCGGGCTCGCCCCAGGGACCCGAGGCAATCCGCAGCTACCTGAAGCTGCTGAAGGGCGCCTTCCCGGACCGGAAGGTGAAGAACGAGATGCTCCTCTGCGCGGGGGACTACGTGATCGTCCGGTCCACGGTCACGGGCATGTCGACCGGGCCCTACTTCGGCCGCGCTCCCACCGGCAGGACCTTCAGCGTGACGGGCACCGACATCTACCTCATCCGGGACGGCAGGTTCCGCGGCCGGTGGGGTAACGAGGACGCGCTGGGGATGATGACGCAGCTGGGGTACATGCCGGCGGAATCGCGCTAGTCCATTGCACGGGACGCCCGTCCACTGATGCTTCGGCGGTTGCTTTTGCGCTGTGCAATTGACGCAGGCGGGGCCTGAATTTCGCTTGCGACCACTGATGCGGGCATACTCTCGCGCTCTGCCCCGTCCACCAGCCCTGGGAGCGTAGCCATGCATCGCCCGTCGCACGTGTCGTCCATCGGAATTGCCCTTGCCGCGGCCCTGCTTTCAGGGACTGGCGCCGCCCTCGCCGGCGGCCACACGGGCAACGCCAAGCCCGACTTCTCCGCTGCGCCCCCGGCGATGCCGGCCGGAACGGAACTGCCCATGTACAAGATCCCGAACATCTTCCCGGCCGCCGAGGCGTACTACGCGCCGGACGACTACCACATCATCGCCCAGACCCAGGACCCGGAGGCCGCGAAGCCGGAGCCCGGCAAGGTGGGCGGCGCGCTCACCTGGATCTTCACCGACGACGGCAAGAAGTCCTGGCGGGTGAACGCGAAGGGCAACGACGCCTGCTCCTACTTCTTCCCGGACCAGAAGCGCATCGTCTGGACATCCACCAAGGACAACCTGGACCTGCCCAAGGGCAACTGGTCCGACTCCAACGACTACCCGACCGGCGCGGAGCTGTACATCTCCGACCTGGACGGCAGCAACATCAAGCGGCTGACCAACAACAAGTACTACGAGGCCGAGGTGTCCGTGTCGCCGAAGGGCGACTGGATCGTCTTCGGCCGCGCCATCGACGGCAACATGAACCTCTGGCGGATCCGGCCGGACGGCACGGGCGAGCAGCAGATCACCTTCACGGAAGACTGGCAGCCCGGCGCGCCCTTCTACATGCCCGACAACGAGACGATCATGTTCCGGGCCTGGCGCCGCAGCGAGTACGGCAAGATCAAGCCCACGCCGATGACCGTGTTCACCATCAAGGCCGATGGCACCGACCTCAAGCAGCGCACCTTCGACCGGAGCATGAACTGGGCGCCGTACCCGGGTCCCGATGGCCGCCACTACGTCTTCGTGCGCATGGACGAGGGCTCGAACTGGGAGGTCCACCTGGGCGACCTGACCGGCGCGCCGTCGAAGCGCCTGACCTTCAACCCGGGATTCGACGGTTTGCCGTCCCTGTCGAAGAACGGCAAGAAAATGCTCTTCGCCCGCAGCGCGACGGGACGTGCCAACCTGTCGACCTTCGTGATGGACGTGTCGTCCCTGAACCTGGGGCCGGAGAACTACAAGGGCATTCCCGAGACGCCCGTACCGCCCGACGCCATGATCGTGACGGACTTCAATTCGGGCGCAAGGACGGCGGCGCGCTAGGGTGTAGGAGTGGCTTCAGCCGCGACCTTCCGGAGTCGCGGCTGAAGCCGCTCCTACGGCCGCCACTGCCCCGGCCGGCAGCAGCGGCGCGGGGTCCAGGACCCAGTTCTTTTCCGTGCGCCGCGCAGGCGATGGAATGGCGCAAGCCACGTCGCCCGCGTTCGCCCTGAGCGCGGCCAGGTCCAGCCGCCAGCCCCGCCGCTCCCATTCGCCCAGGTGCCGGCGGTACTGGCCGATGCACTCGTCGCCAACCACCAGAACTTCCTTGGTCGACGCCTCCGGCGTGCGGACCGGGTTCAGCCGGGTGATCACCGCGATGTCTTCCTCCGCGATGGCCATGTTGATCTGTTGCATGCGGGCGTCGTTCTGCTCCTCGAGCATGCAGTTGCGCATGTTGAGGAAGAAGATCCGCGTGTGACCTTCATCGATCGGCTGCTCGAAGAAGTACTGCACGAAGACGTTGTCCTTCGACAGGCTGATCCGGGTGATGAGCGTGTTGGCGCCGTAGTGGCCCGAACTCGCGCCGAAGTGCTCCGGATTGTCGTCGTTCCGCAGGTTCTCCAGCTGGGTGGTGCCCTTCTTGGGCGGGTCCATCTTCACGAAGACCGTGCTGCTCCACTCGTCGGACGTCACCTGCATGCGGTCCGGGCGGAAGCGGATGTTTCCCTGCAGGGTATGGACGAACTCGTTGTGCACCGGGTCCAGCCCGTTTTCGATGGAACGCTCGAAGTAGGCGTCGATGTCGAAAGTGACGAGGCCCGCGCGCCAGCCGGGCTGCCCGTACTCCCTGACCTCGTACAGTGCCGGGCGTTCGGCTTCGGCAAGGTCACCGAGGAACGCAAACACGATCCCGTAGCGCTCGACGACCGGGTAGCTGTCCACCTTGGCCCGCGCCGGGATGTTGCCGTCCGCCCCGAGGGACGGAATCAGCGCGCACCGGCCGCCCCCGTCGAACTGCCAGCCGTGGTAGGGGCAGGCCAGGCGGCCGTTGACCACCTTGCCCTTGTGCAGTGCACCGCCCCGGTGCACGCAGGTGTCGGCGAGCACCCGGGCCTGCCCACCCGCGTCCCGGAACGCCACGAAGGGCAGGCAGAGCACCTGCGCCCGGACGGGCGCGGCCCCGGTGAGCTCGGCGGTGGTGCAGATGGGGTACCAGAAGTTGATGTACATGGGCGCGCCTCCGGCGGGGAGATCCGGGGAGTCTAGCCCGGCCCGCGTCCTGCCGGAGTCCCCATGCCGCACGGTAGCGATCGCGCGGTTGCTCGATTATAGTTGCGCGCAGCGTCGCCGGGCCCCGAGTGTCCAGCCAACAACAAGCAACCCTTTCGTCCGGTGGCGCGTGCCCGGGGGGGTATTTGAATGCACACGCTGCTTCGCCTTGCGCCGTTACGCGCGCTCGGATTCCTGACCGCCGTCCTGTTCGTGCCCGTCCCGGTGCTGGCCGCCACACCGTCCTGCGCGGGCCAGGCCAACTGCACGGAAACGTCGAGCTTCGTCGCCACGGTGAGCGACTTCCGCACCAGTGTCGCCGGCAACGACCGGGTCGCCACCGCGACCCTGCGCTTCCAGAACAAGCTCACCCGCCCGCTCATCCTGGGCTACGTGACCGGCTCCGGCGTGGTGACCGACGACAAGGGCAACCGCTACGTGCCGGGTCCCGACAGCGTGCGTGGCCTCGGCGCCGTGGCCGGCAGCACCGTGGACGCGAAGTTCACGCTGGAGCCCGGCGAAGCCAGCGATGCGCGGCTCGAGTTCACCTGGAAGGCGACCAAGGCCACCCTAGGGACGATCTACGACCTGGACCTGACGGTGCAGGAGATCGAGGCCGTGGCCGGCGGGCAGTACAAGCCCGGCAAGGAGCGCGTCCTGCGCTTCGCCAATGCTGGCCAGAAGGCTGGCGCCGCGCCGGCCGCCGCCAGTGCGGTGGCGCCGGCTGCCGATCCCTGCGCCGGCCTCCCACGCTGCGCGAGCGGCGGGCCCTTCATCGCGCAGGTCGTGTCGCTCACGCCTGTCGGCGGTCCCCAGGACCGGCACCACTCGCTGAAGCTCAACCTCAGTTTCCGCAACGTCAGCAGCCAGCCGGTCATCCTGGGCTACAAGTCCACCAGCAGCGCGGCGATCGACAACCTGGGCAACGGCTATGTCTTCGGCCGCCCCGGCACCCACGACACCAGCTTTTCCGGCATCGGCCTCGTGACCGGGCGGGCGGCCGACCCGTCCTTCGTGCTGAATCCGGGCGAGTCGCGGAACGCCAGCTTCACGGTCACCCGCTTCAATTCGGGGGGCAAGCAGCTGGGCACGGCCTGGTCTTACGACGTGGTCGTGAACCAGCTGGAGATCCTGCCAAGCCAGCAGGTACGCACCGGCCGCGAAACCAGCCTGCACTTCACCGACCTGAGCGCCAACATGCCCGCCCTCGCGACGGGCGCCGCGGCCGCGCCGCCGGATCTCAGGAAATCCATCGACGACCTCAAGAACATCTTCAAGAAGAAGCAATGACGGGGGAGCGTGCCATGAAGCTATACCACTGGTTGCCTGTCGCATTCGTTGTCGTGGCCCTGGCGGCCTGCGGCGGCAAGAAGCCGGAGTCGCCCGAGGCGGCCACCGAACAGAAGCCGAAGGTTGCCCCTTCCGGCAACGCCAGCGCCGAGCAGGTCGCCGAAGAGGCCCGCGGCAACGTCAAGTGCCCGGCGAAGGTCAAGACTCCCGCCCGTGCCGCCAACGCCCCCGTCGACGACGTGGTTGGCGTGCGCCCCGGCATGACCTACGAGGAAGCGGCCAACGTCGTCATGTGCAGTAATGACCTGATGGTGGTCACCGGCCCGATCACCCGGGGCTTCAACATCCAGACCTACGGCGAGACCCTGCGCCAGGGCTTCACGGCCCGGCTCGCGGAACCCCGGGTGGAGAAGACCTCCAAGCAGATCATGCAGGAGATGCAGGACGACATGATGGCCCGCAGCGGCAACGCCGTGCGCTACGACCTGAAGCCCGGCCAGTCCAAGTGGAACGTCACCACCATGGGCCTGCCCGGGGAGGAGAAGGTGATCGGCGCTGGCCGGGAGGAGTGGTACGCGGAGGGCAAGAACCCCACGATGGCGAGCGTGGCCGATGCGCTGATGAAGAAATACGGCACGCCCTCCATCGACCAGGATAATCCCGGGCAGCGCTTCATCCGCTGGGTCTACGATCCCTTCGGCCGACTGGCCACGGAAACCTCGCCGATCCGCAGCCAGTGCGCCGGCACCGGTGCCTCCGGCGGCGTCAACCTGTCGCCGGACTGCGGGATCGTCGTGGAGGCCCACATCATTCCGATGCAGGACAACCCGGACCTCGCCCGGTCCCTGGAAACCGGCGTGGTCGACCAGGCCAACGGCTACGAGCTGGTGACCACGGTGGAGCAGACGCTGCAGGAGCGGGAACAGCAGAAGCGGGCGAAGGCGGTCGAGGAAGCCTCGAAGAACGCCGACGCGCCGACGCTGTAGCTCCCGGGGAGTACGACGATGCGCACACTGCTGATCGCCACTGCCACGGTCCTGCTGGTCGCTGCCTGCGGCGGCAAGGACGACGCCGGTTCTGCTGGCGCACCGGGTCCCGCCGCGGAGTCGCTGCCCACGACGGTGCCCCCGGCTGCCGGCACGCCTCCCGCCACGGCGGCCCCGGTCGATGCGGGCCAGACAACCGCGGCGGCCACGCCGGCGGGTCCGGTCACCGGCCTCGGTGGCCGGACCGGCGAGCTCGTGAATCCCGACAACAACGCCATGGTCTTCCTCTACCACGACCTGGCCGGGATCACCCCGCGGATCGACCGCTGGGTCGAGGAGGACACCCGGGTAAAGTTTGCGCCGGCCATCGACAAGCCGGCCCTGCGCGACACCGTCCGGGCCGAGCTCGAAGCCGGGATGGCGGCCGTCAAGGGTGCCGGCGTCATCCGCCTGTCGCTGAACAGCGCCAACCTGAGCGACTACGACCCGACCTACGGCGAGTTCACGGTGCGTGCGCTTGCACCGAGCTCCGTCGTCACCTTCGATGCCCTCGGGCAGAAGGTGACCCTCCGCTTCGGCAACGGGCGCACCGCGCAGATCTGGCGCGTGCCCGCGGCGGAGGCCCAGGCGATCCGTGACAAGGTGGCCATGGGGTACAACGTGGACCTGGACGTGCTGCTGGTGGTCAAGTCCGTGGTGCCGGGACCGGCGGGCGGCACGATCACCGCGGACGTGATCGAGTATGAGATGCGGGAAACCCGGGGCGGCACGACGATCGCGCGGGTGCGGGTGCCTCAGGCCTGAGCCGCGCCGGGAGAGGACGGCAGGAACGCCGTGAACCAGGGTTCCGGCTGGCAGGCGAACGAGCACCACCGGCCCCGCCACTCGAATGTCACCGACGCCGCGTGCAGCGCCTGGTGGGGCAGCAGCAGGCGGGCCCGCTGCCCGTCAGTGAGCCGCCTCTCCACCAGCGCCAGGTAGGCGTCCTCGTCGCCACCATAGATCTTGTCGCCCACGATGGGATGGCCGACGTGCGCCAGGTGAATGCGGATCTGGTGCTTGCGGCCGGTGCGGGGCTGGACGCGAAGCAGGGTGAAGGATTCCCCGTCCCGCGCGAAGCGCCGCACCACCTCGAAGCCCGTCTCCGACTGCGCGCCGTCCGGCCGCACGCAGTCCCGGATCGCGACGCGGCTCGTTACGTCCTTGCCGAGTGGCGCGTCGATGGTCCCGCTGTCTTCCCGGACTTCACCGCGGACGATGGCCAGGTACTCCTTGCGCACCCGCCGGGTTTCCCACAGTCGACGCAGTTCCCGTGCGGCGCCGTCAGTTTTCGCCACCAGGATCACGCCACTGGTCTCCCGGTCCAGGCGGTTCACCAGGTGCGGGCGCACTCCCGCGCCGAGATGCAGCCGCACGCGCCCGATCAGGCTGGACAGTTCGCCGTCCTTGCTCGGGTGGCATACCAGGTCCGCCGGCTTGTTGAGCACCAGCAGGTCAGCGTGTTCGTGGAGGATCTGCAGGAGTGCGTCCAAGCCCGGCACTGTGCCGCGCTTCGGCGGGCCTGTCATGGGGGCTCTTCCGACTGGACCCGGGCGGGCGAAACCGCCTAGGCTCATCGCCTGCCATGGCACAACCCGCCACCCTCGATCCCTCCCGCGCGGACGACGGCGTCCTGCGGGTCCGCCTGGCCGGCGACTGGCTGCTGGCGAACCCGCTGCCCACGCTGGAACCGGTCCTGGATGAGATCCGGGGCGCCACGCCGCCGCGGCGCGTCGAGTTCGAGGCAGCCGGCCTTGGCCGCTGGGACACGGCCCTGCCGACGGCCCTGGTGGCGATCCGGCGTGCCGCCGAAGCCGCCGGGGTGCCCGTGTCCGACCAGCAGGTGCCTCCCGGCGCCCAGCGCCTCCTCGAGCTGTCATTCGCGGTGAAGGAGCGGGCAGACGCCCGCCGGGCCCTCGTCCACCGGACCCTCGCCGAGCAGGTCGGGGAGGCGTCGCTGCGCATCTGGGCGGCGCTGCTGGACCTGGTGAGCTTCATCGGCGTCTGCGCCCAGTCCCTCGGCCGCATGGCGCGGGGCAAGGCCACTTACCAGCGCTCCGACCTGCTGGTAGCCATCCAGGAGGCCGGCGCCGAGTCCCTGCCGATCGTCAGCCTCATCAGCTTCCTCATCGGCATGATCTTCGCCTTCGTCGGCGTGCGCCAGCTGGAGCAGTTCGGCGCGGGCATCTACGTGGCCGACCTGGTCGCCGTGGCGATGGTCCGGGAGATGGCGCCCATCATGACGGCCATCATCATGGCCGGCCGCACCGGCGCGGCCTACGCGGCGGGCCTCGGTACCATGAAGGTGAACGAGGAGATCGACGCGCTGTCCAGCATGGGCGTGAATCCCATCGATTTCCTCGTGCTGCCGCGGCTGGTGGCGCTGATCGTCATGCTGCCGTTGCTGGCCCTGTACGGCAGCCTGCTCGGCATCCTGGGCGGCGCCGCCGTGAGCCTGGTGATGCTGGACGTGAGCTTCGTGCAGTACGTGGCGCAGACCGCGGACTCCATGGAGCTCTCCAGCCTGCTGGGTGGGGTGTTCAAGGCCTTCGTGTACGGCAGCCTGGTGGCCCTGGCCGGCTGCCAGCAGGGCATGGCCTGCGGCGACAGCGCGATGGCGGTGGGGCAGGCGACGACCCGGGCCGTCGTCATGGGCATCGTCCTCATCATCGTGAGCGCCGCGATCCTCACCGTGATCTACATCACGCTGGACATCTGAGATGCCCGGCGAAGCGCACATCACCGTCAGCCACCTCACCATGGCCTACGGCGACTTCCTGATCCAGCGCGATCTCGACTTCAGTGTGCGCCGGGGCGAGGTCTTCATCGTCATGGGCGGCAGCGGCTGCGGGAAGACGACCCTGCTGAAGCACATGACGGGCCTGAAGGAGCCGGTGTCCGGCGACGTGCTCTACGGCGGGCGGAGCTTCTGGCAGGCAAGCGAAGAGGAGCGGGAGCAGGCCAAGCGGCAGTTCGGCGTGCTGTTCCAGGGCGGCGCCCTGTGGAGTTCGATGACGCTGGCCGAGAACGTGGCGCTGCCCTTGCGCCTGTACGCCAAGCTCGGCGAGGCGGAGATCCGGGACGTCACGGCCTACAAGCTCTCGCTGGTGGGTCTCGCCGGCTTCGAGCAGTACTACCCCGCCGAGCTCTCCGGCGGCATGCGGAAGCGGGCGGGACTGGCGCGGGCCATGGCGCTGGACCCGGAGATCCTCTACTTCGACGAGCCGTCCTCCGGGCTCGACCCGCTGAGCGCCCGGTTGCTCGATGAACTGATCCTGGAGCTGCGGGACAGCCTCGGGACCACCGTGGTCGTCGTGAGCCATGAACTGGCCAGCATCTTCGCCATCGGCGATCGCGCGGTGTTCCTGGACGCGGAGGCGAAGACCCAGCTGGCCGTCGGTGACCCCCGGCAGTTGCGTGATTCCAGCCCCGACCCCCGCGTGCGGAACTTCCTCACCCGGGGCGGGACGGATGGGCAAGCCGGTGCCGCCGGAGTAGATTGAAGCGATGGAATCGTCCCGATGAGCCGCAAGGCCAGCCCCGCCATGATCGGCACCTTCGTCCTGGCAGGCATCGCCCTGCTGGTGATCGGCGTGCTCGTCTTCGGCGGCCGGGAGCTGTTCCAGGACAAGCAGAGGTTCGTCACCTACTTCGAGGGCTCCGTGCAGGGCCTGCGCGTGGGCTCAAACGTGCTGTTCCGGGGCGTTCGTGTCGGGTACGTCACCGACATCCAGGTGCTGACGGACGACAGCCTGCTCAAGTACCAGATCCCCGTGACCTTCGAGATCCTGCCGGAATCGGTCACGCTCATCTCGGGCGGCAAGGCCTTTCGCAGCCTGTCCACGGACAACTCCCGGCTCGAGAACATGATCAGGGCAGGGTTACGAACCCGGCTCGACGTGGAGAGCTTCGTCACGGGCCAGCTGGTGGTGAACATGGACATGCATCCCGGGACCAAGGCCGTGTTCCGGGGCCGGAGCCCGCCCTACCCGGAGATTCCCAGCATCCCGAGCGGCATTCAGCAGGTGATGCAGCGCATCGAGGCGTTCCTGACCAACGTCCAGGAGAAGGTGCCCCTCGACCGGGTGGTCGAGGAGCTGGTGAGCGCAATTTCGGGCTTCGACCAGCTGGTCAATTCGCCCGACCTGAAGGCGTCCCTCGCCGGCATCAACCAGCTGGTCAATGCCCGGGAGACCCAGGACCTGCCGGCGGCCCTCGACGGCGCGATCGCGGAACTGCAGGCCGCCACCCGGGACGCGCGGGCGCTGATCGGCAACGTGGACCGGCGGCTCGACCCTGCACTGGCGAAGGCGGTGCCGCTGATGGAGCAGCTGGAGCGCACGCTGAAGGAAGGCGAGGCGGTGTTGTCCCTGGCCCGGGGCCAGCTGGACAGCAATCCCGAGGTGGCGGCCCAGATCACCGACGCGCTGCGCGAGCTCGAGCGCTCGGCGCGCTCGATCAGGGCCCTGGTGGATTCCCTCGAGCGCCAGCCCGAGGCGCTGATCCGTGGCAAGCCGAAGCCCTGAGGTACTGACGACATGAACAGACGGCGAACTGCCCGGCTGACCGCCAGCGTCGCGCTGGCCCTGGTGATCGCGGCCTGCGCATCGTCACCCGCGCCCCGCTACTTCCGTCTGGTGGCGCTCGCCGAGCCGGTTGCGGCCGCCAGCCCGGCGGGCACCGCGGTGATCATCGGGCCGTTCCAGCTGGCGGAATATCTCGATCGGCCCCAGCTCGTGACGCGGGACGGGCCCAACGGCGTGACCGTCGCCGACTACGAGCGCTGGGCGGAGCCCCTAGACGCGAACTTCCAGGCGGCGGTGGCCGCGAACGTGGGCCGGCTCCTGGGCTCGGACCAGGTGCTGGAGTTTCCGGCGCAAACCATCCTGAAGGGCGGGCGACGGGTGACGGGCCGCGTGCTGCAGTTCGACGTGGATGCCGCCGGACTTGCAGTGCTCGAGGTGCAGTGGGGCGTGCTGGATGGCGCCAGCGCGGTGGTCCGGCCGGGGCGGGTGTCGCGCTACGAGGCCCGGGCCAGCGGCCCCGCCGCCGCCGCGCGGGTGGCTGCCATGAATGCCACCGTGACCGCGTTCAGTGCCGACGTGGCGGCAGCGGTCAACTGACCGGCGGCAGCGGCGCCCCGCACTCCTGGCAATACTTCGCCGCCGGGGCATGTCCCCCGGCCGCGCAGCTTTCGCACCGCCGGTCATCCCGGCTGGCGGGCGCCTGGCCGAAGCGCTCGGCGGCCATCTCCGCCGTGACGATCCCGGTGGGCACCGCGAGGATGCCCCAGCCCAGCAGCATCATGAAGCTCGCAATGCCCCGTCCCAGGTCCGTCCGGGGCGTGATGTCGCCGAAACCCACCGTCGTGATCGTGGTGATGGCCCAGTAGATGGAGATCGGGATGCTCGTGTAGCCGTTCTCCGGGCCCTCGATGACGTACATCACCGTGCCGAGGAGCACCACCATCATGCCCACGGTGGTGATGAAGATCAGGATCTTGCGGGCGCTGGCGCGCAGCGCCCGGCCCAGGATCCGGTACTCCCGGATGTAGGCGGTCAGCTTCAGGATGCGGAACACCCGGAACAGGCGCAGGATCCGCACGTCGATCAGCGCATTCAGCCCCGGGACCAGGAACGCGAGGTAGGCGGGCAGCACCGCCAGCAGGTCCACGATGCCGAAGAAGCTGCGGGCATAGCGCGCCGGGCGGTCCACGCACCAGAGGCGGGCCAGGTATTCCGCCGTGAAGAGGGCGGTGAACAGCCACTCCAGGCCCCCGAGGAACGTGCCGACCCGGGTGGACATCAGGTTCAGGCTGTCCAGCATCACCACGGCGACGCTGGCGAGGATCAGGACCAGCAGCGCCAGGTCGAAGGCGCGGCCCGCCGGCGTATCGGCCTCGAAGATGATGACGAAGAACCGCCGCCGCCAGCCGCTTGCCGGGATTCCGAAGTCCGCGGCCTCTGGCGACTGGCCCTCGGTGTGGCTGAAGCGGGGTGGTCGCGGCCTGGCGGTCGGGGCGTTCACGGAGCTTTTGATAGCACACTCCGCCCGGGTCTGGCTGGCGGCGCGCCGAGCTTCGCCAGGTCATTGGCGTCCAGCCGGCGCCACTGGCCCCGCGGCAGCTCACCCAGCTCCAGGCCCCCGATCGCCACGCGGATCAGCCGGAGCACGCCCACGCCCACTCCTTCGAGGAGGCGCCGGATGTGCCGGTTGCGGCCTTCGTCGAGCACGATCCCGAGCCAGGCGTTCCTGCTGCCAGTTCGCAGGAGGGTTGCGGATTTTGCGGCCAGGCGCCCGGCGGCCACGTCCACGCCGGCAACCAGGCGGGCAAGCAGGGCTGGCGGCGGCACCGCGTCCACCTGCACGTGGTAGGTCTTGTCCGGCCCGGTAGCCGGGTCGGTGATCCGTGCCGCCCATTCCGGGTCGTTGCTGAAGAGGAGCAGCCCCTCGCTGGCCTTGTCCAGGCGGCCCACTGGCGCCAGCCAGGGCAGCCCGGCGCCGTCGAAGCAGCGATAGACGGTGTCGCGGCCCTGCTCATCGGCCGTCGTCGTGACCAGGCCCCGGGGCTTGTGCAGCGCGAGGTACAGCCGTTCCGCGGTGCCCGCCGGCCGGCCATCGACTGCCACCTGGTCCCGGCCCTGCAGGACCGGGAATTCCGGGTCCCGGACGACGCGGCCGTTCACTGCCACCCGGCCATCGAGCACCCAGGCGGTGGCCGCGGTTCGTGAGGCGAGGCCGAGCTTGGACAGGGTGCGGGCGACGCCGTGGCGGCGCATGGGTTGGCTGCTCGTCACTGGCGCGCGGATTCTCCCCAGGCAGGATCGGGATCATAATCCCGACCGTTGGAGAGGAAATCACCCATGCGTACCAGCCTCGGCCTGTTCGCCTGCCTGGCGTTGCTCACCGCCTGCACTCCGCCCCTCAAGCTGGAATCCGCCTGGCTGCCCGGCGCACGGCCGGCCCAGCCCTACAGCAAGGTCCTGGTGGTGGCGGTTTCCGACGACTTCAACCGCCGCCGCGCCTTCGAGAACAGCCTGGCGAACGAGCTGGCGGCCGGGGGTACTGCCGGCATCCCGAGCACGCGCACCATGCTGACCACCGACGTCGTGGACCGGGAGTCGGTGGCCGCGCTGGTGAAGGCTGCCGGTGCCGAGGCAGTGCTCGTGACGCGCCTTGCCTACGAGGCCGTGGACGTGAAGCAGAAGCGGGGGCGCGAGGTGCTGAAGATGGACAACCCCGGTGCGCCGGCCAGCGCGGGAACGAGCGTCGAGGAGCCGTACTTCTACAACGTGTACACCTACGACTACAGCGTGAGCGCGGAGCCCCCGGCGCTGGAGATCAGGCGCGACATCACGGTGACGACCGACCTCTTCTCGGCCGGTGACGGCAAGCGCATCTACACGATCCGGTCGAACGTGCGGATCACCAACTCGGAGCGCATGGACCAGAATACCGACGTGGCGGTGATGGACAAGGTGGCCACGGAGCTGGCCCGGCGCCTGCGGCGTGACAGGGCCGTGCGCTAGCCGGCCCGGCCTCAGCCCGGGTCGCCCGGGAAGACCCGGAGCAGCAGGGCCGTCAACACCACGTAGCGCCCCAGCTTGCCAACGGCCATCCAGGCGAGGCAGGGCCAGAAGGGCAGGCGCAGCCACCCGGCTACGGCACAGAGGGGATCGCCGATCCCCGGCAGCCAGGCCAGCAGGCAGGCTTTGGGTCCGAAGCGCTGCAGCCAGGCCAGGGCCCGGGGGTTCCGGGGTCCGTGGTGGGCCAGGCGGTCCCAGGCCCGTTCCGCGCCGTAGCCCATGAGCCAGCTGATGCCGCCACCCACGGTGCCGCCAGCGGTCGCGGACCCGATGACCGGCCAGAATGATGCCGGGTTCAGCTTGATGAGGCCGAAGACCACCGGCTCGCTCCCCAGCGGGAGCAGGGTGGAGGAGAGCAGGGCCACGAGGAATACTGTCGCCAGGCTGTACCGGGGCAGGGCCAGGGCGGCAAGCAGGGTGACGAGGTGGGCATCGAACCAGGCGGTCATCAGCGGGACAGCATGCCATCGAACCCGCCAGGTTCAGCAACAATGAGCGCCCGCAGTAGCAGGAGGGCGACGACCATGCGCACGGCACCAGCCGACCGGTTTCCCGGCCTTCCCGCCGAGCTCGCGGGGCTTGCCGTGCTGGCGCTGGACCTGCGCTGGTCCTGGAGCCATGCCAGCGACGCCCTCTGGCACCGCATCGCACCGGACCTCTGGGAGCGCACCCGGAACCCGTTGCTCGTCCTGCAGAACGCCGGGCGGGAGCGCCTGACCGCCCTGGCTTCGGACCGGGACTTCGTGGCCGCGCTCGACGGCTTCATCGCCGCCCACCGGGAATGGCTGGCCACCCCGGGCTGGTTCCAGTCCGCGTGCCCGGACCCGGCGCTACGGCACGTCGCCTACTTCAGCATGGAATTCGGCCTGTCCGAGTCACTGCCCATCTATTCCGGCGGGCTGGGGATTCTTGCGGGTGACTGCCTGAAGACCGCCAGCGACCTGCAGGTGCCCATGACCGGCATCGGGCTCCTCTGGCAGCAGGGCTACTTCCGCCAGTCCTTCGACGCGCTGGGCAGGCAGCAGGAGTTCTTCCCCTACAACGACCTGGCCCAGCTCCCGGTGCAGCCCGTGTTCGACGACCAGGGGGAGCCCCTGCGCGTGGAGCTGCCCTTTCCGGGCCGCAAGCTGCTCCTCCGCGCCTGGCGCGCCCAGGTCGGGCGCGTCGGCCTGTACCTGCTGGACAGCAACGATCCGCTCAATGCGCCCGCCGACCGGGGCATTACCGCCGAGCTCTATGGCGGCGGATCCGAGATGCGCCTGCGCCAGGCGATCTGCCTCGGGGTCGGGGGCTGGCTGCTGCTCCGGGCGCTGGGCATCCACCCGGAGGTCTGCCATCTCAACGAAGGCCACGCGGCCTTCGCCATCCTCGCCCGCGCCGCGACCCACCTGCAGGACCACGGCGGCAACTTCCGCTGCGCGCTCAACACCACCCGCGCCGGCAATGTCTTCACGACGCACACGCCCGTTGCGGCGGGGATCGACCGGTTCCCGCCGGACCTGCTGGCGCGCTACATGGAGTGGGCCCAGACGGCCCTGGGCGTGCCGTCCCGGGACCTCATCGCCCTCGGCAGGCAGCACCCCGACGACGACAGTGAGCCGTTCAACATGGCCTACCTCGCGATTCGTGGCAGCATCCTCGTCAACGGCGTGAGCCGGCTCCACGGCAGCGTCAGCCGGCGCATGTTCCAGCCGCTCTTTCCCCGCTGGCCCGAGGACGAGGTGCCGATCACCCACGTCACCAACGGCGTGCACATGCCGTCCTGGGATTCCGCCGAGGCCGATCGCCTCTGGACCGACGTCTGCGGCAAGGGGCGCTGGCTTGGCGATCTCGGCGGCCACGAGGCGCAGATGTGCCGGGTTCCAGACCAGGTGCTCTGGGAGATGCGCACGCGGGCCCGGCAACGCCTCATCAACTTCGCCCGTGGCCACCTGGAGCGCCAGCTCGCCATCGTCAACGCGCCGGCGGAGCGCCTTGCCCGCGCACGGAACGCGCTGGACCCCAACGCATTGATGCTCGGCTTTGCCCGCCGCTTCACGGGCTACAAGCGGCCGAACATGCTGCTCGCCGACCCGGACCGCCTCCACCGCCTGCTCACGCAGCCCCAATTCCCCGTGCAGCTGATCCTGGCGGGGAAGGCACACCCGCAGGACGACGTGGGCAGGGCGATGATCCGGCAGTGGAACGAGTTCATCGAGAGCCGGCCCGAGCTCGCCGGGCGCGTGGTGTTCCTGGCCGACTACGACATGCTGGTCGCGGAGCAGCTGGTGCAGGGAGTGGACCTCTGGATCAACACGCCGCGACGCCCCTGGGAGGCTTGCGGCACCAGTGGCATGAAGACCCTCGTGAATGGCGGCCTGAACCTGTCGGAACTCGATGGCTGGTGGGCGGCGGCCTGGCGGCCCGACGTGGGCTGGGCCATCGGTGACGGCCAGGAGCACGGCGACGAGCCGGACTGGGAGCTTCGGGATGCGGTCGAACTCTACCGGGTGCTCGAAGAGGAAGTCATTCCGCTCTTCTACCGGGACCGGGATGACCAGGGCTGCCCGCGTGGCTGGGTGGCGCGGATCCGGCAGAGCATGAGCACCCTGACGCCCCGCTTCAGCAGCAACCGCATGCTGCGGGAGTACGTTGAGCGCCTGTACCTTCCGGCCGCGGCGTCCTTCGCCGCCCGCCGGGATCCGGCCCATGCCGGCCGCCTGTGCGCCTGGCAGGAAGCCGTCGACCAGCACTGGGATGGCCTGCACTTCGGTGAATTGCATTGCGAGGCCGATGCCGGATCCTGGCGATTCTCGGTACCGGTCTACCTGGGCGAGCTCGATGCCGATTTCGTCGCCGTGCAGCTCCATGCCATGGGCCGGGGGAGCACGCCCGCCGAACTGCACCCGATGCAACGGGGGGAGTCGCTGGCCGGGGCGGTCAACGGCTATGCCTACAGCGTCAGCATCCCGGGAACGAGGGCTGCCGCCGATTACACGCCCCGGGTCATTCCCGCCCTCGAGGGCGCCCAGGTGCCCCTGGAGGCGAGCCGGATCCTCTGGCTGCGCTGAAGCGCCGGGCCCCGCAGGTCGAGTGGGGCCATTTGCCGCAGGGGTGGCGGGAACTTCGGCCGCGCGGGCGGTGGTACAGTACTGTTCGATTTACCGGAGGTTACGCCCATGACTGCCACCGCGTCCGTCACCCCGCCCACCACGCCGGCGCCCCGGAAAGGCGTGCTGCAGCAGCTCGCCCGGCCGCCGCTGGTCGGGCTCTTCGCGTTTCTCATCGTCTTCGTGGTGCAGGGCCTCGGGCACACGCTCATGGTCGGCATGGAAGCGATCTTCGGTGATGAATATGTCCTCCAGTCCGCCTTCGTGCTCGGCCTGGCCGGCGCGATCCTGCTCTTCATCGGCATGCGCCACGACAGCGAGGTGGCGGGCACCTGGTACGGCTTCTGGGCGGGCAGCCTGATCTGGAGCGGCTGGGTGGAGTTCTCCTTCGTCTGGAGCGCCAATGTCCTGGGCGTGCCGGACCTGATGGACATTCACGCGCCTGGCGAGATCGCCACCAAGGCCGAGTACCTGGTGATGATGTCCTCCGTCGGCGTCTGCCTGGGCGTGCTGATGCCGCTGATGATGAACCGCGAGACGAAGTGCAACATGTTCGTCTGGTTCCAGCGCAACCTGAAGCTGCGCACGGGCAAGCCCAGCCGGGGTTACGAGCGCAACTTTGCCTACATCACGGCGCTGGAGACCATCTTCGTCACCTGGTTCTGCTACCTGGCCCTGCTCTTCATCTACGACGAGAACATCCTGGGCGACCGCCACCCGGTGACCTACGGCATCTTCTTCCTGAACACGATCTGGGCCTTCTACCTGCTCTCGCGCCTGCTGCAGATGTGGAAAGTGACCACTGCGGTCCGCTACAGCATCCCCACGGCCATCATCGCCTACAGCAGCTACGAGATCGCCGGCCGCTGGAACCTTTACGCGGACATCTGGGTGCATCCGGAGAAGTTCGGCGTCGTCCTGGCCCTGCTGGCCGGCGCACTGGCGGTTGCCGCCTTCCTGGCGTTCAGGACGCCGGCCCACGCGAAGCGGGACCTGCAGGCCTGACGGCTGGTTGAACGGCCTGCCGTCGCTCTTGGGTCAAGTCCGGAAAACGCCAGTAACCCGGCACTTTTAGCGGTCCTCCGCCGTTCCAGGCCGGGCTAACGTCGAGGCGTGCGAACCACTGGCCGATGGCGAGACGGTCCACAACGCCTTCTTCGATCGCAGGTTCAAGCCATGAAGATTCGCTACTTTCCTGACACGGACACCTTGCACATCGAATTTCGCGACGTCGCCGTCGCCGACACCCGTGACCTGGACGAAGACACGCTCCTGGATGTCGATGCACAAGGGGAGATCTGCGCCATGACGATTGAGCACGCGTCCCGGCGGGCGGGTGTGCCGCAGTTCTCCTACGAGCAGGTCGCTGCCTGACGGATCAGCGCGTCCCGAACGACTTCGTCGCCTTCTTGGCCCGTTTCTCGGCCTTCTTCTCGGCCATGGTCTTCGCGGGCTTCTTCTTGGCCTCGCGGCTGCTGTTGCGTTCCTTCGACATGGTCAGCACTCCCGTGCTTGAGGGGTCACCTGCCCACAGTACTACTTAAAGGCGGACCCCGCCCGGCCGAGGGGGTCCAAGGGGTAGCTGCCGCCGCCCTGGAAGCAGAGCAGGTGAACTGCCGCTGGCTCGCGCGCCAGGTGAGCGGGCTCATGTTCACGTTAAACGAGCCCTGTGAGACTCCCGCGATGCCAGGATGGCACTATAGGTGCCGCCATGCGGGTGGGGGCAACGACGTTGACGCAGGGAACCCCACCCCGTTCATTCCGGAGCGTCCTAGAAAAGAGGGCACATGTTCAAGCGAATCCTGATCCCCACCGACGGGTCCCCGGTCGCGACCAAGGCGGCCAGGGCTGGAATTGGCCTCGCCGAAGCGCTCGGTGCCAGGGTCGTCGGTTGCTACGTCGCCGAAATGGTCCAGCCGGTCTTCGGCGCGCGTGCCATGGTCAGCCAGCAGATGATTGACGAGTTCAACCAGAGCAATCGCGATGCGGGGCAACGGCATGTCGATGCGATTGGCAAGATGGCCGCCCGGCTGGGCGTGCCCTTCACGCCTGTGGTGAGCACCGGCCATCTGCCTCACGAAGGGATTGCCGCGGTCGCGAAGAAGCACAAGTGCGATGTCATCGTCATGGCTACGCATGGCCGCAGTGGCCTTGACAAGCTCATGATGGGGAGCGTCGCGCAGAAGGTGCTCATGCACTCGACCCTGCCGGTCCTGCTGTATCGCTGAGTCATCAACGGCGTCGCTCACACAGGCCGGACCAGTCGTAGCCGGATCTGCTTCTCGATCTCGATGATGGCGAACAGCAGGACGCCGATCCCGACGATCAGCAGGCCATCCAGCAGCGGGACCGGCCGGGTCCCGAAGATCGCCTGCATGGCCGGCAGGTAGGTGATCGCGAACTGCGCGGCCGTCACGGTGATGACCATCGTCCACACAACCCGGGTGCCGCGCACGGCCTTCCAGGTCAGCGAGGTCCCGTAGATGTTGCGGATGAAGAACAGGTGGAAGATCTCCATCACCACGAGGGTATTGAGCGCGATCGTGCGGGCCAGTTCCAGGGGATAGCCCCGGTCCAGGGCATAGCTGTAGATGCCAAACACCCCGCAGACGAACAGGATGGCCACCAGCACGATGTGCCATGCCAGCCCGCTGGTGAGCAGCGGCTCGCCCGGGGGCCGGGGAGGGCGGCGCATGGTGTTGTCCTCCGTCGGCTCGAAGGCGAGGGCGATGCCCAGCGTGGTGGCCGTGACCAGGTTGACCCAGAGGATCTGGACCGGCGTGACGGGCAGCGTCATGCCGAAGATGAGGGCCACGATGATCGTGGCTGCCTCGCCCGCGTTGGTGGGCAAGGTCCAGCTGATGACCTTCCTGATGTTGTCATAGACGGTGCGTCCCTCGCGCACCGCGGCCACGATGGAGGCAAAGTTGTCGTCGGCCAGCACGAGCTCCGCCGCTTCCTTGGCGGCTTCGCTCCCTTTCCTGCCCATCGCGATGCCCGCGTCGGCGCGCTTCAGCGCGGGGGCATCGTTGACCCCGTCGCCCGTCATGGCCACCGTCATGCCGTGGGACTGGAGTGCCATCACCAGCCTGAGTTTGTGCTCCGGGCTGGTGCGCGCGAAGATGTCCGTCTGCAGTACCGCGGCCGCCAGCGTGGCATCCGTCATGCCGTCGAGCTCCGCGCCGGTGAGCACCATGCCGGGATTCTGGAGGCCGATCTGCCGGCCGATGGCTGCCGCCGTGCCGGCGTGATCGCCGGTGATCATCTTGACGCGGATGCCGGCGTCCTGGCATTCCGCCACGGCCGCGATTGCCTCCGGACGGGGCGGGTCCACCAGGCCAACCATGCCGAGCAGCACCAGCGAGCCCTCCACGTCGGCATGCTCGAGCACGGTGTGCTCCGGCGGCACCGGCTTCAACGCGAGCGCCAGCACGCGCTGTCCGGCTGCAGCAATTGCCTCGGCCTGCTGCTGCCAGTAGGCGACGTTCAGCGACTCGGCGCCACCCGACGTCGTGCGCTGGGCGTTGCACATCTCGAGGATCCGCTCCGGCGCACCTTTCACGAGGATGAGGGCATGGCCCTCATGGTCGTGATTCAGGCTGGCCATGAAGCGGTGCCTGGCATCGAAGGCGATGGCATCGGTCCGTGTCCAGGTCCTGCGTTCCACGCTGGTGTCCAGGCCGGTCTTGCCGGCGAACGCCAGCAGCGCGCCCTCCATCGGGTCGCCTTCGACGGACCAGTCGCCCCCGTGCTCGCGCAGTTCCGCATCGCTGCACAGGGTGGCAGTGCGTGCCATTTCCACCAGCAGTGGCTGCCCGTTGCCCGTGCCCTCGTGCCCGGCCACCGCAACCTCGCCGACCGCAATCTCGCCCACCGGAGCGTAGCCCGCGCCGGTGACCGGAAAGACGCCGGCGTGCGTGACCAGGGAGCCCACCGCCATCTCGTTGCGCGTGAGCGTGCCGGTCTTGTCGGTACAGATCACCGAGACCGAGCCCAGCGTCTCGATGGCCGGCAGGCGCCGCACGATGGCGTTGCGCCGTGCCATGGCATGCACGCCGATGGCCAGCGTGATGGTCATTACCGCCGGCAGTCCCTCCGGTATGGCCGCCACCGCCAGGCCGACCACCACCATGAACATCTCGCCGAAGTCGTAGTGCTCCACGAAGTAACCGAAGGCGAGCAGTATCGCGGAGCACAGCAGGATGAGGATGGTCAGCCACCGGGCGAAGACGTCCATCTGCCGGACCAGCGGGGTGGTAAGGGTCTCGACACCAGACAGCATGCCGCTGATGCGACCGATCTCCGTCCCTGCGCCGGTGGCGACGACGATGCCCCTGGCCTGGCCACCCGCGACCAGCGTACCGCTGTAGGCCATGCAGAACCGGTCGCCGAGCGCGGCATCGCCCGCCACCTCCTCGATCTGCTTCTCGACAGGCAGTGATTCGCCCGTGAGTATGGCCTCCTGAACCTGCAGGCCGTGGACCGTGAGCAGGCGGAGGTCCGCGGGCACCCGGTCGCCGGCCTCGAGCAGCACGATGTCGCCCGGTACCAGGTCCTCGCCCGGGACAGTGCGACGCTCGCCGCTGCGCATGACGGCAGCGCGCGGGGCCAGCATCTGGCGGATCGCCGCCATGGCCTGTTCGGCCTTGCCTTCCTGGAGGAAGCCGATGATGGCATTGGCGATGACCACGGCCAGGATCACCACCGTGTCCACCATGTGCTCCAGCACCGCGGTGATGACGGCTGCTCCCAGCAGCACGTAGATGAGGATGTTGTGGAACTGAAGCAGGAACCGCATCGCCGCGCTTTGCCGGGGCGGTTCCGGCAGGCGGTTCGGGCCGCCGGAACGGAGCCGTGCCTGTGCCTCGTCACTGGTCAGTCCCGCCGCGGTGGTCTGCAGCTCCGCGCAGGCCTCCCGTGCCGGGCGGGCGTGCCAGCGCTGTTGAACGCCTTGCGTTACCATGTCACTCATCATCTTGTCCCGCTGTCGGCCCCTACCATACCAATGCCCGGAAACTATCTGCCAATCCGGCTGCCGAACCACGGGTGACCCGCTTGCATCCGTCCCCGCTGTCCACGCTCCCGGCCACCCTGGGTATCCTGCTGCTGGCTGCGGCCACCGCCGGCGGCCAATCCGCATCCCGGTCCGGTGCGCCGCCTGACCTGCCCGCCGTGACCGCCGTCCGCGCCGGGTCCGCTGGCGTTGCGCAGCAGCTGCGTTTCACCGGCACGGTCACGGCAGAGCGTGACGCGGCGCTGTCCGCCCGCGTGAGCGGCCTCGTGGCCGCCGTGCGCGTCGACGCGGGGGACCGGGTGAAGCGCGGCGCCGCGCTGCTCGACCTGGATCCTGCGCTGGCGGAGCTGTCCCTGGCCCAGTCGCGGGGGGCACTGGGTGAAGCGAAGGCCCGGCGCGCGGAGCAGGAGCGGCTGCGGGACGATGCGGCGGCCCTGGTCGCCAGCAGCAACATCGCGCGCACGCAGGCCCTCGCTGCCGCCGCCGAGGCCAACATAGCCGCTGCCGTCGTGGCGCGACTCGAAGCCGAGGTCAGTCGCGAGGCCGAGCTGGTCGCGCGCCACCGGCTGGTGGCGCCCTTCGACGGCGTCGTCCGCCGTCGCCTGGTCGACGTGGGCGAGTGGGTCGACACCAGCACCCCGGTGCTCGAGCTCGTCAGCCTCGCGCCGGTGCGGCTCGACGTCCAGGTGCCCCAGGAGAACTTCGGTGCCATCTCCGCCGACCAGCCGGTCAGCGTCCAGCTGGACGCGCTGCCCGGCGACAGCTTCAACGGGCGGGTGATCGCCCGGGTACCGGCCAGCGACCTCGCGTCCCGCACCTTCCTCGTGCGGGTGGTCATCGACGGCGCCGACGGCCGCGTGATCCCGGGCATGTCGGGGCAGGCGGCGTTCCGGCTGCCGGCGGCGGCGGGTACCGCGACGGTCCCGCAGGACGCGGTGATCCGCGGCAGTGACGGGTCCACCCGCCTCTGGACGGTCACGACCAGCGGCAGCGATCCCGGCACGGGCCGTGTCTCGGCACGGGTCGTGAAGCTCGGCCGGTCCGGCGAAGGGCGGGTGGAGGTGCGCGAGGGGCTGCCGGCGGGCAGCCTGGTCGTGGTCCGGGGCAACGAAGGTCTCCGGGAGGGCCAGGACGTGCGGCTCCTCCCCGGGAACTGAGGCGTGCTCGAGGCGACCCTCCGCCGGGGCACCCTGCTGGCGGTCATCGTCCTCATCGTGGTGGTGCTGGGCGTGCTGGCGGCCACCCGGGTGCCGGTGCAGATGATCCCGGACCTGGAGGTGCGGACCGTCACGGTCCAGACCCGCTGGCCCGGCGCCACCCCCCAGGACATCGAGCAGGAGATCCTCATCGAGCAGGAGGAATACCTGCGCGGCATCCCGAACCTGCAGCGCCTGGTGGCCACGGCCAACACCAGCGAGGCCAGCATCGAGCTTGAGTTTCCCTTCGGCGTGGACGTGGGCGATGCCCTGCTCCGGGTCAGCAACGCGCTGAGCCAGGTGACGGGTTACCCGGAGAACGTGGATGAGCCCCGGCTCTTCACCAACTCCTTCTCGGACAACTCCTTCATGTTCTTCGTGGTCACGGCCCTGCCGGGCAATCCCCAGGGGCTCGAGATGAGCAAGATGCGGGACTTCGTGGACGACGTCGTCCGGCCCCGCTTCGAGCGCGTGCCCAACGTCTCGGAGGCGAGCGTGCGGGACGGCGCCGAACGCCAGGTGCAGATCCTCGTGGACCCGGCGCGCCTGGCCGAGCGGGGCCTGACCCTGACGGCGGTCCGGGAGGCCGTGCGCGGGCGGAACCGGGACGTGTCCGGCGGCGACCTGGACAGTGGCAAGCGCCGCTACCTGCTCCGCACGATCGGCCGCTACGCCGACCTGCCGGCCCTGGATGCCACCGTGATCGCGGAACGCAATGGCGCCCTGGTCCGGCTGGAGGACGTGGCCACCACCCGGCTGGACTACTCGGAGAGCCGGTCCCTGTCCTTCCTGAGCGGCCAGCCGGGGATCAACATCGGCATCAAGCGGCAGCCCGGCTCCAACGTCATCGAGATCAAGCGGGCCGCCATGCTGGTCATGGACGAGGTCAACCGGGACCTGCTCGCGCCCCTGGGGATGCAGATCACGCTGATCAGCGACGACGTCCGCTACGTCGAGGCCTCCATCGCCAATGTCGTGCAGAACCTGCTGATTGGCGCGGTGCTCGCGACCCTGGTGATGTACCTGTTCCTGCGCTCGCTGCCGGCCACCCTCGTCGTGGTGGTCTGCGTGCCGATCTGCATCATCGTGGCCCTCATGAGCCTGGTCATCACCGGCCGGACCATCAACGTCATTTCCCTCGCGGGCATCGCCTTTGCCATCGGCATGACCCTCGACAACAGCATCGTCGTGCTGGAGAGCATCGAGCGGGCGGGGCGGCAGGGGCTGGACCGCATGACTGCCGCGCTGCGGGGCGTGCGCCTCGTCTGGCCTGCGGTGCTCGCTTCCACGCTGACCACCGTGCTGGTGTTCGCGCCCGTACTGCTGCTCCGCGAGGAGGCGGGCCAGCTCTACTCGGACGTGGCCATTGCCATTTCCGCCGCCATCCTCGCGTCGATGCTGGTGGCGATCACCGTGGTGCCGGCGGCCTGCAGCCGCTGGCTGGCCCGCGGTGCGAACGGCTCCCTGCCGACTGCCGCGGGCCCGTTCCGGGCACGTCTCGACAGGGCCCTCGAGTCCAGCATCGCGACCCGCCCGCGGCGCCTCGGCATCCTCGGCGGGATCCTCCTGGGCGCGGCGGCGACGGCCCTCTGGCTGACGCCACCCGCCGAGTACCTGCCCGAGGGCGAGGAGCCCAAGATCTTCTCGCTGATGCTGGCGCCCCCGGGCTACAACCTGACTGAAATGCTGGAGGTCGCCGACCAGGTCCACGAGCAGTTCCTGCCCTACCTCGGCGATGATCCCGGGCGGTTCGCCCGCGGCGAGACGCCAGTCCCCGCGCTGGCCTACTGGAACATGAGCGTCGCGCCGAAGCAGATCCGTGTCATCGCCGAGACCAGGGATCCCCGGCAGATCGACGCCCTGGGGGACGTGGTCTCGCGGCGCTTCGCCGCCTTTCCGGGAATGCGCTCGTTCTCGTCCCGCGGCTCCATCATCTCCAGCAACGACGGCGGCACCCGCAGCATCAACATCGACGTGTCCGGCAGCGACCTGCCGGCCCTGTACCGGACGGCGGCGGCGATTGCGGACCGCGCCCGGACGGAGCTGGATGGTCCGCAGGTCCGCTCCGAGCCCTCGTCACTGGTCCTTGGCCAGCCCCTCATCGAGGTCAGGCCCCGCTGGGACCGGCTCGCCGAGCTCGGCATCAACGCCGCGGAATTCGGTTACGGCGTTGCCGCGCTGACCGACGGCGCGTTCGTGGACGAGTTCCTCCTGGCCAACGAGAAGCTGGACATCTACCTGTACAGCCGGCCCGAGTCGGCGCCAGGCGTCGGCGGCATCGGCCAGCTGCCGCTCTCCACGCCCCGGGGTGCGGTGGTGCCGGTGAGCGCGGTGGCTGACCTCGTGCAGACGGTGGATACCGACACCCTGCGCCGGGTGGATGGCCGGCGCACCGTCACGGTCTACGTGATTCCGCCCCGGCAGGTGGCGCTGGAAAGCGGCGTTGCCCTGGTCCGGGAGCGGGTCATCGGGGCGCTGCGCGCCGAGGGGCAGGTGCCGCCGGGCGTTACCGTGCGGCTGTCGGGCGCCAGCGACCAGCTGGACGCCACCCGCGCGGCGCTCGCGGGCAACCTGCTGGTCGCGCTGCTGATCTGCTACCTGCTGCTGGTCGCCATCTTTACCCACTGGGGCGTGCCGCTACTGATCATGGTCACGGTGCCCGTGGGCATTGCTGGTGGCCTGCTCGGCCTGGCCGCGCTGAACGGGGTGGGAGCCCTGCTGCCTCTCGCCGGCCTGCCGGCGCTGGCGCAGCCCTTCGACATGATCACCATGCTGGGCTTCCTGATCCTGGTGGGCACCGTGGTGAACAACCCGATCCTCGTCGTGGACCAGGCGCTGAAAAACCTGAAGGACGGCAGCGTGAACGTGCTGGATGCGGTGAACGCCGCGGTCCGCACCCGGCTGCGGCCCGTGATGATGACGACCCTGACGACGGCCTTCGGACTGGCGCCGCTCGTGTTCCTGCCCGGCGCCGGCACCGAGCTCTACCGGGGCGTGGGCGTGATCGTGCTCGGTGGGCTGGTCTGCTCGACCCTGGTGACGCTCACCTTCCTGCCGGCGCTGCTCGTCACCGTGCTGGAGTGGAAGAACCGGCCCCGGGCCAGAGCTTAATACCCGGGGCCGGCTTAGGCACGCTCTCTTGGAGTACCTTGATCGGGACTCAGGCCGGACTCACGCCGGACTCAGGGCGTCTCGGCCGCCTTCCTGGCCAGGCCCAGCTGCTCCCGGGACAGCTCGGCCTTCTTGTGGGCCGGCGTGCGGACGGCCAGCAGGCCCGCGATGACCACGCCCGCGGTGACCAGGCTCATCTCCAGCCAGAACTCCTGGGGCTTCTCCCAGAACTCGGTGAACAGGTGCCAGCGGCCGGCGATCTCCACCACGTTCCAGGCGACGATGGCGGTCGGGATCCCGTAGCGGATCGCCGTGGTGACCCGCCAGAATTTCATCAGGCGCTGGAAGAGGTAGACCGCCCAGATCACGTTCACGAAGAAGATGCCGTAGGTCACCGGGTGCCGGTCGCCCAGGATGTTCTCGTCGTACATGAACAGGAGCAGCAGGTAGAAGAACCAGATGACGTAGATGGTCTCCAGCGCGGTGATGGCGGCGAAGTTGCGCTCGTGGTTCGGGTTCGGCTTGCCGGTCTTCAGGCCCAGGTTGCGCTGGAACCAGATGAAGAAGTTGCACTTGGTCTCCTTGTTCATCATGAAGTAGGCGAGGGTGGAGCCCATGATGCCGATCGATGACATCATCACCAGGTACTCGGCCTTGGTGGCAATCTCCCCCGGCACGTTCGGGTCCATCAGGTCGGGCACGTTCAGGTAGTTCCCCGACCAGACGAAGGAAAACTCGATCCAGCCCGTCCACAGGAAGGTCCCGGCCCAGAAGCCAAGCCAGGTGGCGGAGACCTCGTTGGCGCTCCTCATGCCGATGAACAGCAGCACGGCGCCCAGCAGGCCCATCGCGAAGGCCGATTCATAGATATAGTTCTCGCCCGGCCAGACCTCTTCCATGACGATCATGACCGTATGACCCAGCGCCTGGACCACGAAGACGATCACGAAGGCCAGCAGGCCCACCCAGGGCGGCCGGTACATGAGGTTGACCAAGGCGTTGTTGCTGGTCTTGATGCTTGCCGCGCTCTCGGTGCTCATGCAATCGGCTCCGGGGGTGTTCAGGTGACCGGAAGTCTAGAGCGGGAGCTGCCCTGCCTGCGTCAACAGTCGGTCAACACAGGCCAACGCGGGGCAATTCCGCCCCCTGCTGCGACACTTCACCGCGGACGGGCCGGCCCGTGAGGGAGTCCCGCGCTGACGGAGGTCCCCGGCTGCTGCTGGTGGATGACGACGAGGCCCTGGCCGCAATGCTCCGGGAGTTCCTGGAACTGCAGGGCTTCAGCGTGGACGTGGTGCATGACGGCGAGTCGGCGCTGTCCCGGGTCGCCGACGCGCCGCCCGAGCTGGTGGTGCTCGACGTGATGCTGCCCGGGATCAGCGGCTTCGAGGTGCTGAAACGCCTGCGCGAGCGCCACGACCTGCCGATCGTCATGCTGACCGCCCGGGGCGAGGAGTCCGAGCGGATCATCGGGCTCCTGGGCGGGGCCGACGACTACCTGCCCAAGCCATTCAACCCGCTCGAGCTGGCGGCCCGCATCCAGGCGGTACTGAAACGCTATCGGGGCGGTGAAGGGGCCAGCGGCCGCGCTGGCGACCTGGCGGTCGGGCCGCTCCGGCTCGACCTGCGACGCCGGGAGCTGTTCGCGGGGAACGTGCCCGTGGCCGTGACGGCGGCCGAGATGCGCGTGCTGGAGCACCTCATGCGCCACCCTGGCGAAGTGCTGTCCCGCGCCCGGCTCACGGAGCTGGCACTGGACCGGCCCATCGAGGCCTACGACCGCAGCATCGATACCCTGATCAGCAAGCTGCGCCGCAAGTTGTCCGCGGCCGGCGTGGCCGGCGACTGCATCCGGGGCCTGCGGGGCCATGGCTATGTGCTGGACCCGGGCGTCGCCCCGGATCCACTCCGGGGGCGTTGACCGTGGAGCTGGGCTTCCGGCGCCTGTACTGGCGGATCGCGCTCTACATCGGCATCGCCCTCGCGGCCTTCGTGCTCCTCGGCGTCGTCAGCGTCGGGCTCGTGGCGTCCAGCCAGCTGGCGAACTACGCGGCCACCCGCCAGAGTCCCCTCGGGCGGGAAGCCGCCGCGGTACTGTCGGCCGAGGGCCGGCCCGGCCTGGAAAACTGGCTGCGGAGCGCCGCGGTTCCCCGGGGCGTCATCATCCTGGTCCTCGACAGTGAGAGCCGCGACATCCTCGGGCGACAGGTGCCGCGCGAATACGCCAGCTTCGTGCGGCAGTCGGTGGTCGGGCCGGCCGAGATCCCGGCCCGCAACTACCGGCCCGTGCGCCTCGCCCCGCAGCTGATCGGGCCCGATGGCGAGGCCTATGCCTTCCTCGTGCTGCCCAACGAGATCAAGCTCTGGGGCAGCGCGGCCACGGCGATTGGGCTCGCGCTCGTAGCCCTGCTCGTCATTGCCTCCGTGGCGTGGCTCATTGCCCGGGCGGTCGGCAGGCCCGTCGCCGGCCTGCAGCTGGCGGTCCGGGAGCTGGCGCGCGGCCGCATCGATACCCGGGTCCCAGACAGCCTCGCCGGCCGCAGGGACGAGCTGGGTGCCCTCGCGGCGGACTTCAATTCCATGGCGGCACAGCTCCAGGAGCTGCTTGAGGGCCGGGAACGGCTGATGGCCGAGTTGTCCCACGAGCTGCGCTCTCCCCTGGCCCGGCTGCAGGCTGCGACGGCGCTGGCCGCCCAGCGTCCCGGGGCCAAACCTGCCGAGGCCGCGCGGGTGGAGCAGGAAATCCGGCGCATGGACCAGGTGATCGGCGACCTGTTGCGTTACTCGCGACTGGGCGCCACCGGCACGGTGTCCCGGCGCCTGGTGCGTATCGAGGTCCTGCTTGCCGAACTGGCCGCAGACGAGGAGATCGAGGCCCGGGCCCGGGGTTGCGACATCGAGCTCCGCACAGCCCAGGACCTGCTGGTCGTTGGGGATCCCGAGCTCCTCCGCAGCGCTTTCGAGAACATCCTGCGAAATGCCATTCGCTACGCACCCGGCGGCTCGCGAGTCCGGGTGGACGCGGTCCGTGCGGGCGATGAGGTCCAGGTGACGATTGCAGACCGGGGTCCGGGCGTGCCCGTTGCAATTCTGAGCCAGATCTTCGAGCCTTACTTTCGCGCGCCCGGCACGGCCGGCGGCACCGGGGGTACGGGCCTCGGTCTCGCCATCGCCCGGCGCGTGTTCGAGGCTCACGGCGGAAGCGTACAGGCAAGTCTTCGGGACGGCGGCGGCCTGCGGATGGACGCACGGTTGCCGGCGGCCGCATCCGGATAGAGGGCAGCAAGGCAGGCGAAATGCAGCACCCCACCACAGTCGTCATCACCGGCAGCGCCAGTGGCATTGGCCACAGCCTGGCCCGCGCCTTCCTGGCCCGGGGCTGCAATGTCGTGCTCTCGGACCTGGCCGGCGAACCCCTCCGGTCCGCCGCGACCGCGCTCGGGGAGCCGGGTCGCGTTGCCTGCCAGCCATGCGATGTGCGGGAGCTGGAGGCCGTGCGGACGCTCTGGGCCGCCGCGGTGGAGCGCTTTGGCCGCGTCGACACCTGGCTCAACAACGCCGGTGTGGGCCCACCCGTCCTGCGCTACGACGAAGTGCCTCCGGAATGGATAGACCAGGCCCTCGACGTGAACCTGCGCGGCGTGATGTACGGCACGCGGGTCGCGCTCGCGGGGATGCTGGGCCAGCCCGGCGGCGGCGTCATCTACAACACCGTGGGTTTCGGCTACGACGGCCGCAAGCAGGACAACCTGACGGTCTATGGGACCACGAAGGCGGCGGTCCGGTATTTCACCGAGTCCACGGCGAAGGAGCTGGGCGACTGCCCGGTGAAGGTGGGCTGGCTGAACCCGGGGTTCGTCCTGACGCCCATGACGGTCGAGGAGAACCGCCGCGTGCGCCAACGGGTCGGCGAGGCCCAGTGGCGGAAATTCCGGCGCCTCATGAATGCCATCGCCGACAGCCCGGATGAGGCGACACCCTGGCTGGTGGAGCGCGTGTTGCGTGGCGAGCGGCCGATCGACCGCCTGCCACCCGCGGTGTTCCTGGGCCGCCTGGTCCGCTCACTGGTGACCCGACCCGATCCGCTGGGTGCGCACGGCCTGTAGGCGGCTGTCCCAGCCGTCCGCGCCCGGGCAAAAAAAAGCGCCGCCATTGCTGGCGGCGCCGTAGTCCTTCGCTTGGGGGCGCTCAGGCGGCGCGGATGGACAGCACCGGGCAGCTCGCGTGCCGGAGGACGCCCTCCGTCGTGCTTCCGAGGAGCAGGTGCTTGACGCCGCTGTAGCCGTGGGTCGTCATGATGATCATCGTGGCGTCGTTGTCCTTCGCGTAACTCACGATTTCCTCTGCGGGCCTGCCCACCAGGACCGAGGCCTTCGGCGCGCTGCCGAAGGCCTTGATATTGGCCTTGATGAACGAATCGAGGTGCTCTTCGGCGCTCTTCACGAGCTCCGTCACCGAGGGGACGGCAACGGGGCCCATGTCGAGCGTGCTGTAGATCTGGGGCTCCTCGACCACATAGATGCAGCGGAGATCGGCCTGCAGCGCCTCAGCCATTTTCCGGACCCAGGGCAGCGCGTTCAGTGACCTTTCGGAAAAGTCGGTGGGAAAGACCAGAGTGTTCTTCGCAGCCATGGGGTGTGCTCCTGTAAAGGTGACCTGACGGGACTTTCAGCCCGTGGCTTCCTTGCTCGCCTTCCGCTCCGCGCGGCTGGAGAGGAGGGGCACCGGCTCGAGGACCCAGTTACCGGAGCCGCGACGGCGGGGCGACGGAATGGCGTAGGCCGTGTCCTTGCCGTTGCGGCGGGTAAACTCGTCCCAGTCGATGCGCCAGCCCCTGTCGTCGAACTTGGAGAGCCACTCCCGATAGGCTACCACGGCCTTGTCCGCCGGCATCAGCACTTCCTTGGTGTTGCTGGTGGGCGTCCGGGGCGGGTAGACGTCCACCAGGATCTCGATGTCCTGCTGGGCGATGACCTTGTTCCGGGCGTGGATCGGGCCGTCGTTGTGGGCCTCCAGCATGAAGTTGCGCATATTGACGAAGAAGATGCGCGTCCTGTTCTGGTCCACCGGTTGCTCGAAGAAGTACTGGCGGAACTTCTGGTTGTTGCCCACGTTGATCTCCGTGATCATCGTGTTCGGCCCGTGGGTGCCGCTGCCGGCATAGAGTTCGCCGGCCTTCGTCCGGGCGTCCTTCCAGGTCTCGTCCTTCAGGCCTGGCGCGTTGAAGCGGTGGAGGAACCACATGCCCCAGCCCTGCGGGTAGTTCTCCACGTCGTAGTCCCGGACCTTGTAGGTCTCCCGGTTGATGCCCTTGAAGCCGTGGGTCGGGTGGACGAACTCGTTGTGGGCCGGGTCCAGGCCGTTCTCGATGGAGCGCTCGTAGTAGTAGTCCACCTCGAGGACGAGCACGGAATTGGCGCGCCAGGCCGGATCGGTGAACTCCTCGATCTCCAGCAGGGGCGGGCGTTCGTTCTCGGGCAGGTCGCCCAGGAAGGCAAAGACGATGCCGTATTTTTCCACGGTGGGGTAGGCATCGACCTTCGCCCGGGGCGGCGGCTTGGTGCCGTAGCCGATGGAGGGGATGTTCTTGCACTCGCCCTGGCCGTCGAACTCCCAGCCGTGATAGGGGCAGACGACGCAGTCGTCGACGATGCGCGGGTTCTTGCCCAGTTCCCAGGCCCCGCCGAGGGAGCCACCGCGATGGACGCAGGTGTCGGAAAGCACGTGGGCGCGGCCCTTGCTGTCCCGGAACACCGCGAAATTGAGCCCCAGCACCTTGGCGCGCTCCGGCTTGTCGGGGCCCAGGTCTTCGCTGCGGATCATGGGGTACCAGAAATTGATGTACATCGGATCTTCTCCCTGAGTGGAGGCCCGATTCTTCGGCAAACCAGTGCCAGGAACAGTCCGAGAAACTACCTATACCGGCTATCCCGACCTATAGTTAACGTGCGCGCTGAGTTCGACAGGGGAGCAGGCCGTGACCGTGGCTACACAAACCTACAATGACAGGGTGGTGCGCCAGTTCGCACTGATGACCGTAGTCTGGGGGGTGGTCGGCATGCTCGTCGGTACTCTCCTGGCCGCCCAGCTGCTCTGGCCGGCGCTGAACTTCGACATTCCCTGGCTCACCTTCAGCCGCCTGCGGCCCCTGCACACCAACGCCGTGATCTTCGCCTTCGGCGGCTCGGCCCTGTTCGCCTCGTCCTACTACATCGTCCAGCGAACCTGCCACGTGCGGCTGTTCAGCGACAGGCTCGCCAGTTTCACCTTCTGGGGGTGGCAGCTGATCATCCTCCTGGCCGCCATCTCCCTGCCGCTGGGGCTGACCTCCAGCAAGGAGTATGCGGAGCTGGAATGGCCGATCGACGTGCTGATCGCCATCGTGTGGGTCGTGTACGGGATCGTGTTCTTCGGCACGATCATGCAGCGGCGGATCCAGCACATCTACGTGGCCAACTGGTTCTTTGCCGCCTACATCATCACCATCGCGGTGCTGCACATCGTGAACAGCGCCGCCATCCCGGTGACGTGGACCAAGTCCTACTCGCTGTACGCGGGCACCGTCGATGCAATGGTCCAGTGGTGGTACGGCCACAACGCCGTGGGCTTCTTCCTGACCGCGGGCTTCCTCGGCATGATGTATTACTTCGTGCCCAAGCAGGCCGGCCGGCCCGTGTACTCCTACCGGCTCTCCGTGGTGCATTTCTGGGCCCTGATCTCCATCTACATGTGGGCAGGCCCCCATCACCTGCACTACACCTCGCTCCCGGACTGGGCCCAGTCCCTCGGCATGGTCTTCTCGCTGATGCTGATCGCGCCGTCCTGGGGCGGCATGATCAACGGCATCATGACGCTCTCCGGGGCCTGGGGAAAACTTCGGACTGATCCGATCCTCAAGTTCCTCATCGTCTCCCTGTCCTTCTATGGCATGTCCACCTTCGAGGGCCCGATGATGTCCATCCGGACGGTCAATGCGCTGTCGCACTACACGGACTGGACCATCGGCCACGTGCATTCGGGCGCCCTGGGCTGGGTGGCGATGGTGTCCATCGGCTCCATGTACATCCTCATTCCCCGCCTGTACGGGCGGAAGGAGATGTTCAGCACCAAGGCCATCGACCTGCACTTCTGGGTGATGACCATCGGGATCGTGCTCTATGTCGCCGCCATGTGGATCGCAGGCGTGATGCAGGGCCTGATGTGGCGGGCCACGAATGCAGATGGCACCCTCACCTACAGCTTCGTGGAATCGCTCAACTCCACCTATCCCTTCTATGCGATCCGGCTGCTGGGCGGGGTACTGATCATGGTGGGGATGGTGATCATGGTCTGGAACGTGTACCGCACGGTCGCGCAACGCGCGCAGGTGGTGGATGTCGCCATCCCGCCGCCGGCGGCCCAGGCAGCCTGAGGGGGTCCCCATGAAACACGAAGTCATCGAGAAGAACCTGGGGCTCCTGGCCGTGCTCACGGCGCTCGTCATCAGCGTCGCCGGCCTGGTCGAGATCGTCCCGCTGTACTTTGCGACGGAGACGACCACGCCCGCGCCGGGGGTGCAGCCCTACACGGCGCTGCAGCTGGAGGGGCGTGACGTCTACGTGCGGGAGGGCTGCTACAACTGCCATTCGCAGATGGTCCGGCCGCTGCGGTCCGAAACCGAGCGCTATGGCCACTACTCCGTGGCCGGCGAATCCGTCTACGACCACCCGTTCCAGTTCGGCTCCAAGCGCACCGGGCCGGACCTGGCGCGCGTCGGTGGCCGCTACACGGATTCCTGGCACCGGATCCACCTGATCAACCCGCGGGACGTCGTTCCCGAGTCCAACATGCCCGGGTTCCCCTGGCTGGACAAAGCGGTGGTGGATGCCGCCGTCACGCCGCGGAAGCTCACGGCCTTGCGCGCCATTGGCGTGCCCTACAGCGACGAGGACATCGCGGGGGCCGGCGCGGCGGTCGAGGGCAAGACCGAGATGGAGGCGCTGATCGCCTACCTCCAGCTGCTGGGACAGGCGTCGCGAACCTGGGGGGTGCAGTGATGGAAGCAGGGATAGACATGGGTCTCCTGCGGGGCATCGCCACGGTATTTGCGCTGCTCGCCTTCGTCGCCGTGGTGGCCTGGGCCTACGGCAAGCAGCCCCGGGACGCGTTCAAGTCGGCGGCCCGGCTCCCGCTGGAAGAGGACGACGGATCGGAGATACGTTCATGACGAGCGGCTGGAGCTGGTTCATTGCGATCGTTGCCCTGGCGAACGTGGCGGGTGCCGTCTGGCTTCTGCTGGCGAACGGCCGGGCCGCCGCCGGGGATGTCGCCGCCAACAAGACCACCCATGTCTGGGACCAGGACCTCACGGAGCTCAACAACCCGCTGCCGCGCTGGTGGTTCTGGCTGTTCATCCTGACCGTCATCTGGGGCCTCGGCTACCTGGTGCTCTACCCGGGACTCGGCGCCTGGCAGGGCACCCTGGGCTGGAGCCAGGCGAAGCAGCACGCCACCGAGGTGCATGCCGCCCGGGAGCTGCAGGCACCCCGTTACCTCCGCTTCGCGACCATGTCCCTGGACCAGCTGGCCCGGGATCCGGATGCGATGGGCGAGGCGCGCAGTCTCTTCGCCAATGGTTGTGCCGGCTGCCACGGGTCTGACGCGCGTGGCGCGCCGGGGTTCCCGAACCTCACGGATAATGACTGGCTGTATGGCAATGCCCCGGAGACTCTCGTCGCGACCATCGGTGCCGGCCGCCTGGGCATCATGCCCGGCTGGCAGGCGGTGCTGACGGATGCCGGCGTGGACGAGGTCATCGCCTACCTGCAGAGCCTGAGCAGCACCCCGGCGAATCCCGGTCTCGTGGCGGCGGGGGCCACCCGCTATGCCACGTTCTGCGTGGCCTGCCATGGCGTCGATGCCCGCGGCAACCAGGTTCTCGGCGCCCCGAACCTGGCCGACACGATCTGGCTCTATGGCGGCGACACGGGCTCGCTCCGCACGTCGATCGCGGTGGGGCGGCAGAACCAGATGCCCGCCCACGAGGCCCTGCTGGGTCCCGACCGGGTACGACTGCTGGCCGCCTACGTGCTGAGCCTGGGACAGGCCGCAGAGGGAGGGGGCAGCAATGGGCCCGCAGGCGGAGGATGACCTGCCGGTAGTGCGCCGCTGGCCGCCCCGGATGCGGGTGGCTGCCGCCATCGGCTGGTCCTCGTTCCTGGCCGCCTGCCTGGGAACCCTGCTCACCTTCGCCGCCCTGGATCCCCAGGTGATCATCGACGGCGTCGAGGGCGGTGAGCCCGGGGCGGCGCCCTGGTGGCTGACCCGCACCGGCATCTACAGCATCGGCTTCTTTCTGTTCTGGGCAATCGGCGCGGTGGCAGGGATGCTCACCGACTACCTGCACGAGGCCCCCCCAAGCGAAGGTCACGGGCCTTGAACGATGGCACGGCAGGCGCCGAAGTTGTCTCCCTCTATGAAACCCACCGCAAGGTCTATCCGCGGGAGGTCACCGGCCGTTTCGCGCGGCTCCGGACCCTGGCCGCCTTCGCGCTCCTGGGGATCTTCTACGGCCTGCCGTGGGTCCAGTGGAGCGGCCGGCAGGCCGTGCTGTTCGATCTCCCGGCACGGAAATTCCACCTCTTCGGCCTGACCCTCTGGCCCCAGGACTTCCTCTACCTGAGCTGGCTGTTGATCCTCGCCGCCCTGACCCTGTTCTTCGTGACGGCGGTGGCGGGCCGGGTATGGTGCGGCTACGCGTGCCCCCAGACCGTGTGGACCGAGGCCTTCCTGGCCCTCGAGCGCTTCGTCGAGGGCGACCGCCCGCAGCGGCTGAAGCTGGACCGGAAGCCCTGGACCACCGAATGGGTGCTGCGCAAGTCCGCCAAGCAGTTCCTCTGGATCGGCTTCGCCGCGCTGACCGGCTTCAGCTTCGTCGCCTTCTTCACGCCGGCCCGGGAGCTGGCCGGCAGCGTCCTCAGCCTCCAGCTCGGCGGCTGGGAAACGTTCTGGATCCTCTTCTACGGCTTCGCCACCTACGGCAACGCCGGTTTCCTCCGGGAGCAGGTGTGCAAGTACATGTGCCCCTACGCCCGGTTCCAGAGCGCCATGTTCGACCACGACACCCTGACCGTGTCCTACGACCCGGGCCGGGGCGAGCCGCGCGGCGCCCGCAAGCGGGGCATCGACCCGAAGGCGGCGGGCCTCGGCGATTGCGTGGACTGCACGATCTGCGTCCAGGTCTGCCCGACCGGCATCGACATCCGCAAGGGCCTGCAGTACGAGTGCATCGACTGCGCGGCCTGCGTGGACGCCTGCGACGATGTCATGGCCCGGGTCGGCTACAGGCCGGGCCTCATCCGCTACGCCACCGAGCGCGAGCTGGCGGGCCAGAAGACCCGCTATTTCCGCCCGCGGGTGCTGGTCTACGGCGGCCTGCTCCTGGTCCTCGGCATCGGCTTCGTCATTTCCCTGACCCTCCGCCAGCCGATCGGCCTCGACATCATCCGCGACCGGAATGCCCTCTACCGGGTCCTGCCGGATGGCAGCGTGGAGAACGTCTACAGCCTGCGTATCCTGAACAAGGACGACCAGGCCCATCGCTACGTGATCGAGGCGCAGCCCGCCGGCGTGTTCCAGGTGGATGCGGAGCCCGTGGAGGTGAGCGCGGGCGAGGTTCGCGCCGTGCCCGCCCGGCTGCGCGTGGCACCCGGCGACCTGGCGCGCGCACCACGGGACCTCGTGATCGCCGTGCGCGCCGCCGACGACCCCGGCCTCGCCGCCGGGCACGGCACCCGATTCTTCGCCCCGGAGCTGGACGATGACGCCCATGAAGACGAGCATGACTGAGCCGGATCCGACCCGCTGGTACCGCCTGCCGATCATGTGGCTGGTGGTGGCCCTGCCCCTGGCGGCCTTCATCGGCGGCGGCCTGATGGTGGCCCTGACGATGCTGCAGCCGGACGCCGAGGTGTACAGCGAGCGCATCGTCGCGCCGCCGGCGGCGGACGCGCCGGGCACCTGAGCCGCAGACATCGTGAGCGAGACCGTCCAGCTGCAGATCGGCGGAATGGGGTGCGCGGCCTGCGCCGTGCAGATCGAGGACGCGTTGCGGCCCCTGCCCGGGCTCGCCCGCATCCGGGTGGACCCGGCAACGTCCCGGGCCCGGGTCGATCTGGACGACCAGGCGGGCAATACGCTCGAGCGGATCCTCCGCGAGATCCGCCGCCTGGGCTACACCGCCAGCGTGGCCGGCAGCGCCGGCGCCGCCACCGAGCGCGCGCTGACCCGGCGGGCCGCACTGAAGCGCCTCGCGGTGGCCGGCTTCGGCATGATGCAGGCCATGATGCTCGCCTTCGCGCTCTACGCCAGCGAAGACTTCCGCATGGACCCGGCGCTGGTGAGCTTCCTGCGTTACTGCAGCCTGCTGGTCACGCTCCCCGTCGTCGTCTATTCGGGCGGGTCGATCTTCCGCGCGGCCCTGGTCCAGTTGCGGGCCCGGCGGCCGGCGATGGATGTCCCGGTGGGGCTCGGCATCGGCGCCGCCCTGGTCGCCAGCATCTGGAACACCTTCGCGGGAACGGGCGACGTCTACTACGACGCCGTGACCATGTTCCTGTTCTTCCTCACCACGGCCCGCTTCGTGGAGCTCCTGTCGCGGCACGAAGTCGGCACCGTCACGGAGGCGCTGGCCTGGCTGCTGCCGGCCCAGGCGCTCCGGATCAGCGACGGCCGCACCGGCCTGGTTCCCGTCGGCAGCCTCCGGCCAGGCGACGAGATCATCGTGAACCAGGGCGAGCCGGTGGCGGCGGACGGCGTGATCCTCGGGGGCGAGTCCGTCTTCAACGAAGCCTGCCTGACGGGCGAGTCGGCACCGGTACGCCGGGCGACAGGCGCCCCCGTGATCAGCGGCAGCATCAACCTCGGCACCAGCATCCGGGTCCGCGTCACCGCCACGGGCGAGGAGACCGAGCTCGCCGCCGTGCTGCGGCTGCTGGAGCGCTCGCGCCAGGCGAAGCCCCGCCTGTTGACGCTGGCGGAGCGCGTGGCGCGCTGGTTCTCGGTGGCCGTCCTGGCCATCGCGGCGCTGGTCAGCGTGGTCTGGCTCATGATCCGGCCCGAAGTGGCGCTCGCGAATACCGTTGCCGTCCTGGTGGTGGCCTGCCCCTGCGCCCTGTCCCTGGCGGCCCCGGCCGTGGTGGCGGCGGCCAACACCGCTCTCGCCAGGCTCGGCCTGCTGCCCATCAGCGCGACGGCTCTGGAGCAGCTCACCGCGGTGCGCCACGTCCTCCTCGACAAGACGGGCACGCTGACGACGGGGCGCCCGGAGATCACCGTGCAGCACCTGCGCGCCGGCGTGACGGCGGCGAAGTCGCTGGCGATCGCCGCGGCGCTGGAGCGGGGCTCGAGCCATCCGCTGGCCCTGGCGTTCCGGCTGCACGAGGCGCCGGAGGTCCAGGCCGTTGAGGTCCGGGAGACGCCGGGCCAGGGCGTCGAGGGCCGGGTGGACGGGCGGCACTACCGGCTCGGTCGCGCCGAGTTCACGGGGGTGAGTGGCGCGGAGGGCATCTCGCTGGCGGATGCCGATGGCGGCCTGGCCCAGTTCATCGTGCAGGATGCCGTCCGGACCGACGCCCGGGAGGCGGTGGCTGCGCTGCGCGCGCTCGGCCTCGGCGTGGAAATCGCCAGCGGCGACGCGCCGGGTGCCGTGGCGTCGGTGGCGGAGTCGCTGGGCATCGCCCGCTGGCAGGCCCGGCTGACGCCGGCGGACAAGGTGGCCCGGCTGGAGGCCCTGCAGGGCGCGGGAAGCCCCGTGCTGATGGTGGGCGACGGCGTCAACGACGCGCCGGTGCTGGCGGCGGCCGACGTGTCCATGGTGCTCCGGTCGGGCAGCGCGCTCGCCCAGACGGCCGGCGACCTGCTGCTGCTGGACAATGCCTGGCTGGCCGTGCCGCGCGCGGTGATGGTGGCCCGTCGGGCCCGCCAGATACTGCGGCAGAACCTGGCCTGGGCGGCGGGCTACAACCTGGTGGCGATCCCCGTCGCCGCACTGGGCTGGCTGCCGCCCTGGCTCGCCGCCCTGGGGATGTCGCTGAGTTCGGTGCTGGTCGTGCTCAATGCGCGCAGGGTGCGCCCATGACGATTCTCTACGTGCTGGTGCCGCTCGGCCTCGTGCTGTGCCTGGTGGCCGTGTGGGCGTTCTTCTGGGCCGTCAACACCGGCCAGTTCGAGGAGCTCGATGCCGCGAGCGTCAGCCCGCTGGAGGACGATCTGCGCCCGCGGTCCGGGCATGATGACCCGGACTTTCCAGTTCCAGCGCCATCCGCACCAGGTGGGCCACCGAGCGCGTAACCATCTTTTCCATGACCCTGGCCCGGTGGATCTCGACGGTCCGCTCCGACAGGCCCAGGTCCATCGCGATCACCTTGTTGGCGTGGCCAGCGACGATGAGGCCCATCACTTCCTTCTCCCGGGGCGTCAGCGTGGCATGGCGCTGGCGCAGTTCCTCGGTGTGCGACAGGACCTGGCGGGCGTCCGCATCGGCCGCCAGGGCGCGCTCGATGCGCTCCAGCAGGTCCCGGGGGCTGAAGGGCTTTTGCAGGAAATCGAAGGCGCCCGCCTTCATGGCTTCCACGGCCATGGGCACGTCGCCGTGGCCCGTGATGAAGATGACGGGCAGGAAGCCCCCACGCCGGCCGAGCTCCTGCAGCAGCTCCATGCCGGTCATGCCCGGCATCCGCATGTCCAGCAGCAGGCAGCCCGGCCGGGCCGCGTCGTACTGGGCCAGGAAGTCCGCGGCCGAGGCGAAGGGGATGGCCCGGTAGCCGGCCGCATCCAGCAGGATGCCGAGCGAGGTGCGAACGCCGTCGTCGTCGTCCACCACGAAAACGGTCGTGACTTTGCCTGTGCTGTTCACGTCGATCTGGTCGTTCCCCATGGCTCAGGTATCCACGTGGGGCAGGTGCAGCTGGAACAGCATGCCCCGGGGCCCGGTGGCAGACAGCTCCACGGTGCAGCCACCGCCTTCGTCGGTGGAGATCGTGACCTTTCTCCGGTCGGCGGGCAACCGCGCGACCGTATCGAGGGCACTGCCAAAGAGTAGTACCAGCAAGGCCTGCAGCCTGTCCGCGTCGCCCATCACGGATGACGCCGGCGTCCGCAATTCCACCAGGAGGCGAACCTCCTGCTGGGCCGCCAGGGACTCGAGCAGCGGCTGGACCGTGCGGACGAGTGCATTGGGGTCCAGGGGCATGCTGGTCTGGGGCAGGGCCCGGGCGGCCCCGCGCAGCTGCTGGACCAGGTTGCCGGCCCGGAGGGCCTGGGCCGAGATCGCCTGGATGATGTTCAGCGCCTGGGGAGCGTGACTGGCATCACGGCGCAGGAGCGTCGCCGCGCCGTCCGCGTAGGCCGCGATGGCGGCGAGGGGCTGGTTCAGCTCGTGGGCAAAGCCGGCGGCCAGGTCCTGCAGGACGTACTGGTCCGCCGCCGGGGCCGCGCCGGCCACGCCGGGCGGTGCTTGCGTCCCTGCCTTGTGCAGCTGATCATCACGGGTGCCCATGCTGATGTCGATCCTAAGCCGGTACCCTTCGCCACTCTCTAAGGGCTTCCCCCTACGGGGCTCACCCGGATGATCCGCGGCATCGCCCAGCAGATGGTCCACCACTCGCCGGACGCGCTCCTGCTGGTGGACCAGCGTGGCCAGATCGTCTATGTCAACGCGGCCGCGGTAGCCCTCTTCGGGTACCCGGCCGCCCAGCTCATCGGCCAGACCATCGAGCAGCTGGTGCCGGAGAAATCCCGGGGGATTCACGAGCGGTACCGGGAGGGATTCTCGGCGGCCCCGGCCACGCGGGAGATGGGTGCCCGGCTGGTGGCGCTCTCCGCCTGTCGCCAGGACGGCACGGAGTTTCCCGCGGAGATCCGCCTCGCGCCCATCCAGGAGCACGACGGCGAGCAGGGCAGCGTGGGTTACGTCCTGGCGGCGGTCCGCGACGTCACCGACCGGCGCCGGATCACCGACGAACTGCGCGCCGCCCGGGCGGAGGCCGACAGCGCCAACCAGAGCAAGAGCCGGTTCCTGGCCACCGCGAGCCACGACCTCCGCCAGCCACTCCAGACCCTCCAGCTGCTCAATGCCGCGCTGGCCCGCCGGCTGACGGGCGAAGGCGAGCTGGACCTGATCCACCGGCAGCAGGGTGCCCTGGACTCCATGGCGGACCTCCTGAACGCGCTGCTGGACGTCACCAAGCTCGAGGCCGGCAACATCCGGCCCAGCCTGGACGTGGTGCCGTTGGTGGATGTATTCGCGGACCTGCGGCAGCAGTTCGAGGCACTCGCCGCCGACCGCGGCCTGGCGCTCACGATCCCGCCCACCGACCTGTGCCTCCGGACGGACCGGATCCTGTTCCGCCAGGTCCTGCAGAACCTGCTCAACAACGCGCTCCAGTACACCCGCGAGGGCGGCGTGACGGTTAGTTTCCAGCAGGATGCGGCCGGCCTCGCGATCCGCGTCGCCGACACGGGCGTCGGCATTCCCGCGCCGGAACTCGACCGGGTCTTCGACGAGTACTACCGGGTGGATACGAAGGGTCCCCGGCCGCGCGGCTTCGGCCTGGGGCTGACCATCGTCCGGCAGATCTCCCGGCTCCTCGGTTACACGGTGAAGGTCGAGTCGGAACTCGGCAGGGGCACGACGTTCGCGCTGCACGTTCCCGCCGGCGGCCTCGTAGCCATGCCGGATGCCGCCGTCGCCCAGCTCGGGCCCGCCGTCGCCCGGCCCGATGTCCCGAAACCCGCCTTGCTGATCGTCGAGGACGACGCCGCGGTCCGGGATGCCCTCGAGCTGGTCCTGTCGCTCGAGGGCTACCCGACGCGGACCGCGGACTCCGGGCCCGCGGCCATGGACGTCTTCGCGGACCACGGCACCGAGATCGACGTGGTGGTCAGCGATTTCCACCTGGGCCCGGGCAAGAACGGGCTCGAACTGCTCGAGGAGATGCGCGAGATCGCGGGCCGGGACCTGCCCGCCGTCATCCTGAGCGGTGACACGTCGCCGGTACTGGCGAGGATCGACGCGGTGTCCCGGGTGGCACTGCTGCGCAAGCCCGTTGACGCCCGGCAGCTCATCGCCAGGCTGGAAGAACTATTCGGCGCTGCAGAGTGAGTCGTCGCTCCCGGCCGCGGCCGTGGCCTTCTCCAGCGTGTCGCGCACCGGCTCCCCGAGCGGCGCTTCGGGCCCGAGTTGCGCCGCGGCCTGCTGCGCTTCCGCCAGCGCCGCCCGGGCGCAGCCGGCGTCCAGCAGCGCGTTGGCCAGGTTGTTCCGGCCCGCCACATTGCCGGGATCGTTCGCCAGCAGGTCCCGGTACAACCTGATCGCGTCGGCCAGCCGCTGGCTCGCGTAGGCATCATTGCCGTTCGCCAGCAGCACCAGCGGGTCGGCGGGCCAGCGCTCCAGGGCCGCCGCGTGGCCCGCCTCGACGGCCGACCGGGGGAGATTGCGCTCCGTGTCGGCAAGGGCCCGGATGAAGCCGCTGCCCGTAGCCGTGGCCGGCGGGCGTTCCGGCGGCGTGACGACCGCGGCCCAGTTGCTGCCCGCCTGCCAGGTGCGGAGGAAGTCGCTCCGGCGCAGGATGTGCCGGCGTCGGGTGCCGGACCGCAGGATCACGACGTCCCGTTCCGGGTCGAAGCCGATCACCACCGCGAAGTGCCAGCGGCGGATGCCGAGGGCGCCCAGGTCCTGCAGCACCAGCACCGGCGTGCCTGCGGCCAGCTCGGCCTGCACGGCGCTGAACGCCGGCTCGATGACGTAGGCGACACGGCCCCGGCTCCGGGCGGCCGCGAGCATTTCCACCTGCAGGCTGCCGCGCCGGCCGGGGATGTAGACGAGGGGCGCCAGCTGTTCCGGCGTGGCGTTCACGCCGGAGGTGCCCAGCACGGTGGCGAGGGCGGCTGGGCCGCACTGGTGGATGGTCTGGGGGAAGAAGGGGACCTGGGTCAGCTCGTGGCCGGGATCCTCGGGGACCAGCTGGTCTATGCCGGTGCAGGCGGCCAGCCACGTGGAGGCGGCCAGGGCCGTGAGTGCGGCCCTGGCCGCGGTCTTGGCCGTCAACCCGGCGCCCTGGCTAGATCTTCTTGAAGATGTCCGTCACACCCGTGAGTTCGAGGATCAGGAGCACGAGAAAGACGATGCCGATCACGGCGAGGAAGCTGTCGCCACCGGCGGGCAGCGCCTGCATCTGCTCCGCGACCTGGGCCAGCTCCGCGTCGGACAGCGCGGCGGCGCGGGCAACCGCCTGCGCGGGGTCGACGCCGAGCGCCACCAGCTGGGCCTGCACGTCGGCCCGGCTCAGTGCCGCGTTGATCTCCGCCAGGTGCCCGGCGCGCGCCTCGGCGGCCAGGTAGTCCTGCGTCCCGATGACGCCGGCCGAGGCCGTGGACTGGACGCCCAGTCCGAGAAAGCATGCGGCGGTAATGGTAACCGTGAGTCGACGAAGGTCCATTTTGTCTCGCTCCCTGAGTAGTGTGGCGCGTGGAGTATAGCGCCGAGAGGCACCAGCGGTGGAAACGTCACCACGCCCGGCGGCTCATCCATCAATCCTCGCCAGCTACCCTGGCGCGATGTTTCCCGTGGTTTGTGCCGTACCGGCGGGCGACCGCGCGCACTGCCTCGAGGAGCAGGGCCGCCGGCGGTGTCAGCGGCCGCTCGGCAGGGTAGATGAGGCTGGCATTCCGCTGCACGGTTGGCCGGCCGATGCCGAGCACCTTGAGGGCCGCTGGCCGCCGGGCCAGCTCGGGCGCGATCAGGGCGGGCGAGACCATCATCATGAGGTCGCTGGCCAGGAGCAGCTGCATGCCGATCCGGTAGGCGTCGCTGCCGACTATGGCCCGGGGCGGCTCCAGGTGCTCGGCGACAAAGGTCCCGACGATGACGTCGAGGTCCGCCGGGCGCGAGTAGGGCACCAGCCAGGCGTAGCCTTCCAGGTCCTTGAGCCTGAGATTGCGGCGCGGGGCCAGCGGGTGTTCCGGACGGACGGCGATCACGTCGTTGGTCGAGTAGATGACTTCCCGGGTGAAGCCCTCCGCCAGCTCGTAGGCGCTGACGCCCGCCGCGATGAAGTCGAACTCGCCGTCATAGAGGCGGTGGCGGAGCTTCTCCGAGTAGCCCTCGATCAGGTTGACCCGGATGCCCGGCCGGGCCTCGCGAAAGCGCCGCACGGCCTCGGCGATGATGTCGCCGGCGAAGGATTCGCCCAGGCCCACGGTGACCACGCCGCTCCGGCCGTCACTGAGGGCCAGGAGTTCCTGGCGGGCCCGTTCGGCCCCGGCAAGCTGGGCCCGTGCGTGCCGCACGAGGGCCTGGCCATGTGCCGTGGGCTGGGTGATGCCGCCGGGACTGCGGTCGAACAGCCGGACGCCCAGGTCCTGCTCCAGGTTCGCCAGGCTCGCACTCAGCGCCTGCTGGGTGAGGTGCAGGTGGCGGGCCGCCGCCACGAGGCTGCCGTGGTCGATCACGGCGAGAAAGCGCTCAAGTTGCCGGTGTTCCATCGTTCCCGCTCCCGCGGCCGGTGCTAGTGGGTCTCTTCGCCGCCACTCACGTTCAGGGCGTCCCCGGTGATGTAGCAGGCGTCATCCGAAGCCAGGAACGCGACGGCGGCGGCCGTGTCCGCGGGCAGGCCGGGCCGGCCCAGGGGAATGCGCCTGCGCCGGGCGGCCTGGAACTCCTCCAGGGTGAGGCCCTGCACGCGGGCGTAGTACTCGTTCTGCTTCGCGCCAAGGCCGGTCGTGACGTGGTTAGGGCAGACGGCATTGACCGTGATGCCGTCGCCGCCCAGCTCGATGGCGATGGAGCGCGTGAAGCCGATCATGCCGTGTTTGGACGCGACGTAGCCTGCGAGGTGCGCGAAGCCGGACTTGGCGGCCTGGCTTGCGATGTTGATGATGCGCCCGCCACGGCCCGCGGCGCGCATCTGGCGCGCGGCGTGCTTCGAGCACAGGAACGTGCCGGTGAGATTCACGTCCATGACCAGCTGCCACTCCTCGAGGGTTGCCTCGTCGAAGGGCTTCATCATGTAGCCCACCCCCGCATTGTTCACCAGGATGTCGAGGCGGCCGAACTCGGCCACGGTCCTCCGGATCAGCTGCTGCACGCTGGCCTCGTTGCGCACGTCGCAGGGCACGACCAGCACCCGGGCGCCGGAGGCCCGGAGTTCGCCGGCGACCGTCTCCATCTCGTCCGTGGCGCCGATGTCGCCGGCGGCGAGCATCTGGTCCGGTTTGCCGAGGTCGGAGACCACGACCGCGCAGCCCTCGCTGGCCAGCCGGTGCAGGATGGCGGCGCCCAGGCCCTCCCGCCGGCCCGAGCCGGTGCAGATGGCGACCTTGCCCTTGAGTCCGTTCATGGTTCCCCCTGGCTGATGCGGTCGGTGAGCATGAATACCGGGTTGTCGGCGAACTGCCGGAACTCGGCGGCCACGCGGCGCATGGTTTCCGTGGCCACGTCGCCCCGGAAGCCCGCGATGTCGCGAATGCCGATCATCTCGACGTAGTCGTAAGGCGCCTTCCCGCCGGAGCCGAACAGGCCCGCGGTGCGGAACAGGTCGAAGCCGTCCACGGAGGGCAGCTGCCGGACGACCGGCAGGTCGGTGGCGCGCGCCCAGGCCTCGTAGGCGGTGGCGTCGGTGCCGGCCTTGAGCCGGAAAAGAACGATGAGCGTTTGCATGGGTGTCCCGTTTTCTCCACTGGCCGGGTGTTGACAAAGAAAAATTGTGTTTGACACGTCACAAACAAAATAGCAGAGTTTTGCCAACGCCAGCAATACCCCCCCTGCCGGAGGACGCGAACCATGCTCAAGGACCTTTCCCACGATCTCCGCGTGAGTCCCACCCGCGACGAGCGCACCCGCCAGGAATTCGTCGCGTCCCTGCGCCGGCACGTGCTGGCCGACATGGCGGCGTCGATGCGCGCCACCTACGAGCAGCGGGTGCTGCCCGCGTTTCAGCGGGCCCACGGGCGCGCCCCGGCGGATGGCGACGAGGTCCACGACGCCATGCAGGACGAGCGCTACTTCCGGTTCTACAGCGCGATCCGCTACAACGCCCAGGAGATGGTCTTCCGCTCGGTCATCCCCGTCGTCGAGCGCAACCTGGAGGAACTGCGGGACCGCGTGATGGCGAGGCCGGGCCACGTGGCCCTGGATCCTGCGCTCAGGGTCCCCAACAACGTCACGAACATCGACGTGCACCTGTCGCCCGGCAGCTACCACACGGAGTACCAGCCGGACGACGTCTCACCCGGCGCCATCTACGACAACAGCATCAATGTCTTCGCCTTCAACCAGATGGGGCGGGACATCGATGACATCGGCCACTCGTTCGCCAACTACGTCCGCCTGGCCTATCCGGACTTCCATCCCCGCAGCATCCTCGATGCCGGCTGCACCGTGGGTCACAACACCCTGCCCTGGGCCCGGACATTCCCCGAGGCGGAGGTGACCGGGATCGACGTGAGCGCGGGCCTGGTGCGCTACGCGGCGGCCCGGGCCGCCAGCTTCGGCCTGCCGGTGCGCTTCCGGCAGATGAACGCGACGAAGCTGGACTTCCCGGACGCGACCTTCGACGTGGTGTTCTCGTCCATGTTCCTGCACGAACTGCCCCTCAAGGACATCCGCGCCTTCTTCCGGGAGGCGTTCCGCGTCCTCAGGCCGGGCGGCCTGCTCCTGAACATGGAGCTACCCCCGAACAACCGGATGCAGCCCTACGATGGCTTCTACCTGGACTGGGACAGCTATTACAACAAGGAGCCCTGGTACAAGCCGTTCCGGGACCAGGACTACCCGCAGCTCTGCACGGCCGCGGGTTTCGCGCCCGGCAACTTCGTGGAGGCCGTGGTGCCGCGCTACACCTACACCCCGGAGGCCGGGTTCGAGGCCCACATCCGGCGGGGCGCCCGGTTCGGCAGCCGCACCGGCCGCCTGGGCGAGGAAATCGAGTGGTACGGCTTTGGCGCCTGGAAGTAAGGAGAGAGAACCGTGAATGGCCAGAACAATCCCCGCAAGCCGCGCATTCCGCTGAACCACCGGGGCAGGCGGCCCCGCTTCTTCAGTGCCGGCGGCACCGATGAACTCATGAGCATGGTGCTGGAGCTGACCGCCGAACTCTGGGTGGTGAAGAAGCGCCTCTACCTGCTGGAGCGGGTTGCCGGCCAGTCCGGCGTCCCGCTCACCCCGCAGATCGAGGCTTACGAGCTGGATCCAGCAGAGGTGGCGGAGCTCGACGAGCGCCGCAGCCTGCTCATCTCCACGGTGCTGCGTTCCCTCGAGGCCGATCCCGTGGAGCGTGGCAAGATGCGCGAGGAGATGGAGTCCATCGGCTCCCCGGTGGCGACTGCCGAAGGTACTGCCTGACCCGTGAACTACCCGACGCTGTTCAGCCCCACGACGATCGGCGGCGTGCCGGTTCGGAACCGGATCGCCCATGCCTCGATCGTCTCCCGCTTCGTGCACGAAGGGCGGGCCACGGACCGCCTGGTCAACTACCTGGCCAGCCGGGCGCGGGGCGGGGCGGGCCTCGTCGTCACCGAGCCCGTGGCCATGACCTTCGCCAATCGCAGCCCCCAGCGCCTGCGGGGCTGGGACGATGCCGCGCTGGACGACCTGAAGCGGGTCGCTGCGGCGGTGGAGCGCTGGGACAGCCGGCTGCTCGGCCAGGTGCAGGACCCCGGCCGCGGGCGGCACGCGGCCGGCCGCAATGACGACGCCATCGGCGCCTCGGCCCTGCCGGATGACCTGAGCTGGACCGTGCCCCACGCGCTGACGCCGGCCCGCATCCGCCAGTTGATCGACGAGTGGGCCGCCGGCTGCCGCCGCCTGCAGGGCGCGGGCTTCTCCGGCGTCGAGATTTCCGCGGGCCACGGCCACCTGTTCCACCAGTTCCTGTCCGCCTGGTCCAACCGGCGTACGGACGATTACGGCGGCGACCTTGCGGGCCGCACGCGCTTCCTCCGTGAGCTGATCGCCGCGATCCGCGCCGCCTGCGGCCGGCCGTTCATCATCGGGCTGAAGCTGCCCGGCTTCGACGGCGTGCCCGGCAGCATCGATCTCTCCGAGGGCGGGCGGATCGCCGCGGCGATCGCCGGGACCGGCGAGGTGGATTACTGGACCTTCGTCTGGGGCGCCCACGCCCGCAGCCTGTGGCTGCACATGCCCGGCCCGGCCGGGCCCCGCGCCCCCTACCTGGACCGGATCCGCGAGCTGCGCCAGGCCGACCCCGCCATTCCCACGGGCGCGATCGGCTACATCACCGACCCGAACGAGGCCGAGAGGGCGCTCACGGACGGCACGGCTGATCTGGTGTTCCTCGGCCGGCCGCTGATCACGGATCCCGCCTGGGGCGAGAAGGCCCGCACGGGCCGCGAGGGGCAGATCCGCTACTGCGTCTCCTGCAACACCTGCTGGCGCACCATCGTCGAGGGCAGCCGCCTGGAGTGCGACAACAACCCGCGCGTGGGGGAGCCCGACGAGGTGGGCTGGCAGCCGGCGCCAGCCGCGGTGAAGAAGGACGTGGCCGTCATCGGTTCGGGCATCGCCGGGCTGGAAGCCGCCTGGGTGGCCGCCGCCCGGGGGCACCGGGTGACGGTCTACGGCGCGGCGGACGAGCCCGGCGGCAAGACCCGCCTGCACGCGGAACTGCCCGGCGGGGAGCACCTCTCCAGCATCTACGACTACCAGCAGCTGGCCTGCCGGAAGTACGGGGTGCGGTTCCGGATGGGCGTGCCCGTGGACGAGTCAGCGGCCGCGAGCCTGGACGCGGACGTCATCATCCTTGCGACGGGCAGCACGCCCTCGGTGCCTGCCTGCATCCCGCCAGAGTACGCCGCCGAGGGCTTCGTGCCCGATCTTCGCAGCCTGCTCGTCAGCCTCCGCGGGCGCACGACGAAGGAGCAGGGCCGCCTCGTGCTCCTGGACCAGGATCACACGGAGATGACCTACGGCGCGGCGCTGAAGCTGCTCGACCACTTTGCCCGCGTCACGATCGTGACGCCCCGGGAACGCATCGCTTCGGATGTGGCCCTGCTGAACCGCCAGTCGATCTACCAGCAGCTCTTCGACCGCCGCGTGGAGATCCTGACCAACCTGGAACCCCGCTCGCTGGACGGCCTGGAGGACGGCCGCCTCACGCTCTCCAACGTCTACAACGGTGATGCCACGGAGATCGACGACGTCGCTGCCGTCACCTACGCCACCCCGCGCGTGCCCAACGACCGGCTGCGCGCCATCCTGGAGGCTGCGGGACGCGAAGTTCACCTGGCCGGCGACTGCCACGCGCCGCGGTCGGTGCTGGCCGCTACCCGACAGGGCCACGCCGTCGGGATGGCGGTCTAGCGGAGCAGGCCGCCGGGTTCCGCTGGCGCCAGTTCCGGCGCGGCCAGGCGCGCCAGCGCCCACGCCAGGCACAGGTTGGACGAGAGTACCGGCAACGGGCTTGCCTCCCGCAACAGCCGGAGCGCCCTGAGGGTCGGCATGCCGGTGCCGCTGGCCACGACGCAGTCGGCGCCGGACGTGTCGACACGGCGCAGTGCAAGGAGCGCGTCCTCGCTCGTCAGTTCGTAGATCCTGTGGGTGTCGGTCAGCGCGGGGTCCACCCGCAGGCGTCCCAGCACGCGGATCCCGGCGGCGTCCCAGTAGCGGTAACCGGCCTCGGCGAGGTCCACGGGGTAGGGTGAGACGAGTGCGATCGACGTGCAGCCCAGGCTCTGCAGGGCGCTGCGGATGGACTGGGCGGCGGTGATGACCGGGATCCCGGCCGCCGCGCCCGCCGCCGCCGTGAGCTGGTCTTCCAGGTCCCGGCCGGCCAGGTACGACGACCCCGTGCAGCCGAAGCCGAAGGCCGCGAGCTTCATCTCGCCGAAGGTGGCGATCGCGTCCGGCAGGTGACGGATGTAGTGCCTCAGGCGCTCCTCGACCTGCGGGGCCCGGTGCGCCAGGCGCGTGGCGTAGACGCCGATCGGCGCTGGCAGCAGCGCGCGCAGCTCGGGTTCGACCGTCGGGTTGGAGTGCGGCACCGCGATGCCCACCCGGGCGCGCGGTCCGTAGTCGGCGGCTGATGTGGCCATGGCGGGATTCTAGCCGCGCCGGCGCCGGGATTTGACCGCCGGCTCGCTGAACAGGCCGGACCTCGCGCGCTCGATGATGGCCAGCACCGCCGGGTGGCGGACCTTGCGCTCCATGGACAGCACGTAGAAGCGCGCGTGCATGCTGTCGGTGCGGCCCACCACCTGCACGCTGAACTGCCTGACGATTTCGCTCTCGATGGCCGAAGGTGCCGCGAACACGCCGATGCCGCCCTGCACGAAGGACTTGACCAGCGCACTGTCGTCGAATTCGCCCACGATGCGGGGTGTGACGCCCTGTTGCAGGAACCAGGTATCCAGCACCCGGCGGTTCGGGCTGCGGTTGGTGGGCAGCAGGAACGGCGCCTGGTCGAGGCTGGCGGGAAAGGATTTGCGCAGCTTTGCGGCCAGGCGTGTGGCGGCGAAGAAGGTGACGTCGCACTCGCCGAGCAGGTGGCTGAACGCGCGCAGCCCGGCGTTGGGCGGCAGGGCGCTGCTGGAGAGCACCAGGTCGAGGCGCTGGGCGGCCAGTTCGGCGACCAGCGTGTCCAGGCTGCCGGTGTGACAGACCACGCGGAAGGGCTTGTCGCCCTGCATGAGCGGCGCCACCACCCGCCAGGTGATCAGGTTCGGCACCACGTCCGACACGCCAATGGTCACTGACCGGCGCTCCCGCGGGCCCGCGCCCCGCACCACCCGCACCAGTTCCTGGCCCAGGCCGAACAGCTCGTCGGCGTACTCGAAGACCGTTTGCCCAAGCTCCGTGGGCACGGCCCGGCGGCCCTGTTTCTGCAGCAGCGGGCCGTCCAGCTCCCGCTCGAGGAGCTTGATCTGGCCGCTGATGGTCTGCGGGGTGATGTGCAGGCTTGCGGCCGCCCTCCCGATGCCGCCTTCGCGAACGGTCGTCCAGAAGTAGAGCAGGTGGTTGTAGTTGGGGTGGCGCATGGCCCTCAATACTTCGTGAAAACCGAAGTATAGGTAAGGAACAATCGACTTGTCTGCAGTGGGGCGGGCGGCGAGGCTAATGCCATCGGAACACCCTGTGGAGGACACCGGAATGGCGAAACGGGTACAGGATCAGAAGCCGGCGCGCCCGGCCGAGGCGAAGGCCTGGGTCCAGGAGAACGTCCTGGAACAGAAGAAGCGCCACGCGGCGATCCAGAAGGAGATGAACGAGGACCTGGCCCCCCAGCGGGAGCAGTGGTACCGGGAGTTCCTCCAGGTCGTCCAGACCAGGGGCTTCAACGCCAACGGTGACCAGCGCCGCGTCATCAAGCCGGCCGAGGTGCCGAAGAAGCCCAACCGGCCCCACAAGGTCGTCTACTGAATTCAGGAGCACTCTCATGGCAAGACCGCATATCGAGCCCTATGTCGAACTGGACACGCCCTACAAGAAGTTCGGCCTCAATGGCTTCAAGGGCAGCCAGTACAAGGTTCTGTCCCTGGACAACGACACCGGGGCCTGCACGCTGAAGGTGCGCTTCGACGGCGGCTTCAAGAGGAAGCCCGGGCTGAGCTACTCGGACATGGAGATCTTCGTCCTGAACGGCAGGATCAAGGTCGGCAAGGAGACCTGGGTGGAGGGTCACTACGCCTTCATCCCCGCCGGCACGGCCGTCGGCGCCATCGAGGTGCCCCAGGGCGCCGAGGCGCTGCTCATGTTCAATGACAGCGAGCCGAGCTTCGCCGAGTCCGGCAGCCACCACCCGCTGGCGCTCACGGAGGGCCTCGCCTCGGTGAACAGCTACGAGGACCGGCCCTGGGCGCCCGGCAACCTGGTGTCGCCGTCCGTGGCCTCGGGCTGCCTCATCAAGGTGCTGCACTACGACCCGCTCACCGAGGCGCTGAGCTTCCTCTACTGCATGACGCCCCAGTTCGCCCAGGACAACATCTCCTACCACGACAGCGCCGAGGAGTCGTATCACATCTGGGGCACGTCCTGGATGATGCAGTTCGGCGAGCTGCCCACCGGCGGGTACTTCTGGCGGCCGCCGTACATCAACCACGGTGCGTTCAAGTGCAAGTACGGCACCATCGCCTTCGGCCGGACGGACTCGGTGCTCTTCAACTACTTCCACTACAACCCCTGGACGAACCCGGACGAGAACAAGCTGCGGGCAGCGGCCAACCTCTACCGGAAGCGCCCGCTGCTCTACAACTGGGTGGAGTCGGACGGCCACAACCACCCCCACGGCCCGCCGGACTTCGAGAATCCCGACTACGCGTCAGACCCCCAGGTCCGGCTGCTGCACGGCCAGCCCCTGGGCGGCTCCGTCGGCCGGAAGAGGCGCTAGCCTTGAACAGGTGCCGGACCCTGGTCTTGTTGATTGTCGCGACAATTAACAAGATCAGGGCCCGGCACCTTCTCCGTTTCCGGCGCCTCCCAGGTTGCCCGTCATGGACCTGAGCGTGGCGACCGACAGCCTTCTCAGCCCGCCCATCCTGTTCTTCTTCCTCGGCCTCCTGGCCGTGCTGGTCCGGTCCGACCTGGAGATCCCCCAGCCGATTCCCCGGTTCCTGTCCCTGTACCTGATGCTGGCCATCGGCTTCCGGGGCGGCGTCGAACTGGGGCACAGCGCCCCGGGCGCCCGCGAAATCGCGACCCTCGTGGCGGCCGTGGTCGTGGCGGCCCTGGTCCCCATCTACTGTTTCTGGATCCTGCGGCGTCGCCTGGACGTCTACAACGCCGCGGCGATCGCGGCGACCTACGGCAGCATCAGCGCCGTCACCTTCGTCACGGCCACGGACTTCCTGGACCGGGCGGGCATCGCCTATGGCGGGCACATGGTGGCCGCCATGGCCCTGATGGAATCGCCTGCCATCGTCATGGCGGTCATCCTGGCCCGCCTCGCCCTCCGTCGGTCGGGGGTGAAGAACCAGGCCGTCGGCGCCACCCCGGACCGGAGCTGGAGCCACCTGCTGCGCGACGCGTTGTTCAACAGCAGCGTGTTCCTCATCCTGGGGAGCCTCCTCGTCGGGATCATCACGGGCGAACGGGGCCAGGCTACGCTCGAGCCCTTTACGGCGGCGCTCTTCCCGGGAATCCTCTGCTTCTTCCTGCTGGACATGGGCATCGTCGCCGCCCGGCGGCTGCGGGACCTGCGCGCCAGTGGTGCGTATCTGCTCGGCTTCGCGCTGGCGATTCCTCTGGTGAACGCCCTGCTGGGCATTGGCGTATCGGCCCTGCTGGGTCTCGACACGGGCGATGCCCTGTTGTTCACGATCCTCTGTGCCAGCGCGTCCTACATTGCGGTGCCGGCGGCCATGCGCCTCGCGCTGCCGGAGGCGAATCCGGGCCTGTCGCTCCCGCTGGCCCTCGCTGTTACCTTTCCACTGAACATCACCGTCGGGATGCCGGCCTACCTGGCCCTGATCGAACGCCTGGGGAGCTGAACCGTGCAGGCCGTAAAGCGCGTCGAAATCGTGATCGACACCCTGGAGCTCGACCGGGTCCTGGAACTTCTGGAGCAGTCGGGAATTTCCGGCTATACGGTGCTCCGGAATGCCGAGGGCAAGGGGCAACGGGGAGTGCGCTCGGGCGACGATGTCACGCGCGTGTTCCAGAACAGCTACGTGCTGGCGGCCTGTAGCGCGGAAGAGCTCGAAAGGGTCGTTACCGCGCTACGTCCCGTGCTGAAGCGCGTGGGCGGCGTGTGCCTGGTGAGCGACGCGCTGTGGCTGATGCATTGAGTGGTCAGGCGGCGGTGACGCCGCCGTCCACGGGCAGCACCTGGCCCGTGATGAAGGAGGCGGCGTCGGACAGCAGGAAGGCGACCGCGGACGCCACTTCCTCCGGCCGGCCGTAGCGGCCGAGGGGAATGCTGGCCAGCAAGGCTGCCGCACGGCCGGCATCGGCCCGCGCCTCGGCGGTCATCGGCGTGGCGACGGGCCCGGGCGCCACCGCGTTGGCCCGCACCCCGGAACCGGCCAGCTCGATGGCCAGCGCGCGCACCAGGCCGTTCAGCGCCGCCTTCGAGGCCGCGTAGGCCGCCGCCCGCGGGTGGCCGATGAGGCCGATCTGGCTGGAGAGCAGCACGATCGAGCCCCGGCCGGCCCGGGACATCACCGCCGCGCACTCCCGCGCCACCTCGAAGGCTCCGGTGAGGTTCACGTCCAGGACCGCCTGCCACTGCTGCAGGTCCGTCTCCAGCGCGCCGCGGTGCTCGAAGACGCCGGCCGAGCAGGCCAGGCCATCGACCCTGCCGCCGAGGCTCGCGATGGCTTCCCGCGTCACGCCGGCTACCCGGTCGGTGTCCCGCAGGTCAGCCACGTGGACCCGCGCAGGGGGGATCAGACCGGCGACGGTGGTCGCTTCAGCGCTGTCCCGAACGAGTACCGCGCACTCGGCGCTGTCCGCCACAGCGCCCCGGAGCAGCGCCAGGCCAATGCCGGAGGCCGCGCCCGTGATCAGGAGGCGTCGCCCCGCGAGGCTAACGGGAAATCCAGCAGCGTTCATTCAGCCCCTCTCAACCTATAGGTACCTACAGGTACCGGACACGGTCCGGCTCCATTACTGGCAAAGCTACAACAACTAAGTACAACAACTAAGTGTCCGGTACCTTTTCGGCTATTATTCGCGCCGGCCCGAGGGGCCGTGACAAGAACGCGAAAGAACGCCCATGCCGCCACTCCAGCCGGAGGCCGCCCCGCTGTTCCACGTGATCGATCCCCGCGTGTTCGACCGGGCCCAGCTGGACGACCTGTGCGACCTCACCACCCGGGTCCGGCTCCTGGCCAAGCACCCGGAGGGGGCCCGCTTCCTCCTCGGCCTGCTGCCCGACCGGCGCGCCATGCTCTACTTCGTCCAGCCGTCCACCCGCACCTTCCTGTCCTTCAACAACGCCTGCCACGTGCTGGGCATCCGGACCAGCGAGATCCGCGACCCGTCCACCTCATCCGAAGTGAAGGGGGAGAGCTTCGAGGACAGTATCCGCACCTTCAGTTCCTACGTGGACGTGATCGTCATGCGCACGCCCCGCTCCGGCGAGGCGGCCCGGGCGGCGGACCTGATGAACCGCATCCCGCGCCCCGTGCCCATCATCAACGCGGGCAGCGGCCAGGACCAGCATCCCACCCAGGCGCTCCTCGACATCTACACCCTGGACCGCAGCTTCGAGGAGCAGGGTGGCATCGACGGCAAGGTCATCGGCCTGATGGGCGACCTGAAGCGCGGCCGCACGGTGCGTTCCCTGTGCTACCTGATGAAGAACTACCGTAACGTGCGCCTGGTGCTGATCGCGCCGGAGCAGTTCGCGCTGGAGCCGGACATCAAGGCGCACCTGAGGGAGAACAACATCCCCTTCGTGGACCGGGCGAGACTCGCCGACGTGCTGCCCGACCTCGACGCCATCTACGTCACCCGCATGCAGTCCGAGTGGGACACGGCCGGCGAGACCGGCAGGGTGAACTACGCCGACTACAGCATCACGAGCGAGAACCTCGGCCGGATGAAACAGACGGCCGTGATCATGCACCCGCTGCCGCGCGGCCCCGAGATCGCGCCGGCCGTGGACGACGACCCCCGCGCCGTGTACTGGCGCCAGGAGCGCAACGGCATGTGGATGCGGGTTGCGATCCTCCTGAAGATCTTCCGCGCGGACGGGGTCGTCCGCGACTTCGACATCTCGGCCCTGAACTGATCAACGCTGAACTGAGGAAACCGACCATGAAGCTCTACGGCGCCATCGCCTCCCCCTACGTCGCCCGCGTCGTCATGTACGCGAAGATCAAGGGCGTGGACCTGCCCCTGATGGAAGCCCCCGGCGGCAACATCAAGAGCCCCGAGTACCTGAAGCTGAACCCGATCGGGAAGATGCCGACGCTGGACGCGAACGGGCAGGGCATCGGCGAGTCCACGATCATCTGCGACTACCTGGAGGACGTGTATCCCCAGAAGCCCGGCCTGCCGAAGGATCCCATCGACCGCGCCCGATCGCGGCTGATCGCGCGCATCGTGGACCTCTATATCGCCAACGCCGTGAGCCCGCTCTTCCGCCAGATCAACCCCGCCACGCGGGATGCCGCCGTCGTCGAGAAGGCGGCTGCCGAGATCATCAAGACCTACGGCTACGCCGAGCACGCGATGGGCAGCGGCCCGTTCTGCGTCGGCGCCACGCCGACCCTGGGCGACTGCGCCCTCAGCACCAGCACCCGCATGATGAAGGTCATGCTGGCTGCCGGTAACTTCGGCATCGTCGATCCCACCGACAGCGGCCGGCTGGCGACCTGGTGGAAGGCGGTGGAGGCACACCCGGACTGCGGCCCCGTGCTCACTGCCTACGGCACCGCCTTCGAGGGCTTCATGAAGATGATGGCATCGCGCCGTTAATTACCCCGTAGGAGCGGCTTCAGCCGCGACCCGTATCGCGGTCGCGGCTGAAGCCGCTCCTACGATCCAACAGAATGCGCCCGTAGCTCAGCTGGATAGAGCATCAGGCTTCGAACCAGGAGATGCATTATTTGAATGGCAATGAATTTAGCATTAATACAATGACTTACGAAATTGTTTGTAAGCCACCTAGTCGATGAGTTACCAATGAGTGACCGTTGTCGAGTGGTTCTCAAAAGAGCAATAGGGCGCCCGTAGCTCAGCTGGATAGAGCACCGCGCTTCGAACGCGGGGGTCGGCGGTTCGAATCCGTCCGGGCGCGCCAATTTCTCTCAGCCGGGTCATGAAGTTACCTGCCAGCGGTGCAACGCCGCTTTTTTTTGGCAGGGTGGGTTGGCAGGGTAAAGTGGGGACCTAGATCATGCGATTCACCGGCTGGTTGCGCCTCTTACTCAGGGTGAACATACACAGATGATTCGAGGGGTCCTGTGCTTCCAGTAGAGGTCGCCACTAAAGACATCGCTGCGATCTACGTCCGGTTCGCTCAGCTTATTGATGACCATCATTGGACAAAGCGAGCCCGAGACATTCGGCAGGAGATTCGGGACAACAGGTTCCTAGATGAATATCTAACCGACGAGCATTCTATCGTTCTTGCTCTTAGCGAATGCACCGAGCTGTCGAGGCGCTATGGCCAACTCCCGCACAGCGCGACGCTCAACAAGGACCTCTATCCCGCGCTAGCGTTAGCTGCACAACTTTCAAGCGTTGTTGATGGCGCCCCAACCAATCGGCGTGGCCCCCTAATTGGGAGGATTCAGGGGGCAATGCGAAATAGCGACCATATGCGCGGGTTGCGCTTGGAACTCCAAGCCGCCACACACTTTGTGAAAGCGGGCCACAAAGTTTCATGGCCGGACGTCGAGACTGGACAAGGGGGAGCCGATCTTGTGCTGCCAGATTTCGGCCCTTTGGGCCTTCAAATCGAGTGCAAAGCTATATCGGCAGACAAGGGCCGAAAGGTTCATCGACGGGAAGCGCTGACATTCAATCACCTGTTGTCGGTCGAATTGAATAATTGCCTTAGGACGCTCAATACCGGGCTTGTCGCCGTCCTGACTGTTCCAGATCGTTTACCTTCCGCCTACAAGGACCGTAAAGAGCTAGCCGTCAGAGTGAAACAACAAATTCTGGCTGGCGTTTCACGTGATTTTCCAGATGGAGCGCAGATTCGAATTGACGACTTTGATATCCGACAACTTCGACGCGATGAGCGAGACCGTCCAGCCGTTGGCCGAGATGACGTCGATCGCCTGACCTCAACGAAGAACAGAGACGCGCTGCTGAAGGGGAATAGCGTGGGCGCAGTCCTCTTCGTTGTGCAAAGTGCGCGAGACGATTCGGTGGTGCCATCTATCTTCAGCACACTAAGGCAAGCATCTGCCAGCCAGTGTGACCCGTCAATTCCGACGCTCTTTGTGGTCGGCTTGGACGGCGTCACCTCGGACGAACTAAACGAGATCGCAGAACATGACTCAATCAATGCCGCGCCCCCGACAGCGCTGAGGAGAGGACTAAGCGACTTTCTTAACAGCACCAATCGAGGGCACGTTATCGGTGTGTCTTTCCTCGGTCGCAGCGGGTTAGTTCCGAGCGAGGGTCATGTGACTGTGGGAAGCGGTCGCGTGTATCACTTCCCGAAGACAGACAGCCGCCTTTGGCACGAGAGTCATGCCGGTCTTTTTGGTTCATAGTGCTACCGGGGTTTCGCAGCGTAATTCGACAACCTGCCAGTGATCGACAAAGCGAATGCGTCATGACGCCTAGAATTGGTAGTTTTAATCTAAGGTGCAACCGACGGACCGCGAGTACCGTACGCCCGCCCGTCACCAAGACGTCGTGCCTAGTGCTGCACATGAGAAGGGTTCTCGTGGGGCTGTGGCTATTGTCATGGGTTACATCGTCCGTCGCGGAACTTGTAACGGCAGATGAACTATGTCAGCGCGGTGACCCAAACATGTGTCGCCAGGCCGAACTTGAGAAGAGAATCTACGCAACAGGTGCCTTTGGCCCCAACGGTAGGTATGAGTGGAACCCTAGCGCGAAGATGCTGGACCAAATCGCTCCACAAAATTATCGAGAACGTGCGGGTCGGCGGGCGCAGCTACTGTGCAACACGGTCGCCAACCGCTGGCTAAGCAAGGACGTTGAAGAGTATGAGCAGCGCACTTGGTTTGTTGCCGTGGATCGCCAACAGTACGATGATTGCTTGGCAGAAGAACTTCCGAAGGCAAAGATCGCGGAATTGAAGGCGCTGGCACTAAAGTCACTCAAGGTCGTCACGCTGGTCTTGGTACCTGTGATTGCGTGTGTCATATTGTGGTACAGACGCCCACTGTTTCGGCAGGCTCGAAATATGCTGCAGCGGGTTGGTCGTTTCGGCGCGGATTGAAACGTGCAGGGCGAGGTCCAGTGCCCTGCAAGTACCGCCACGACAACACGTACAATGGCACGGTCGCCTGAAATAAAGCGCTAGCGCCCCAGAGAGACTGTAGCGGTCCACTGCCCGGATTCATCCGTCTTGGCGCGCCAGTTAACCATGGTCCATACCGGACACATGGTTTACGTTTTATACCGGAGACATGGTTTACACCTGTACCGGGTTGGGCGCGGGTTCGACGGGGTCCTCCTCATGGTCGAAGAAGCCTAAGTCAAAATCCAGGAAGCTGACCAGCAAGTCCGGTCGTCCACCTCGCGGAGGCCCACGAGCTGGCCGGCAAACACGTTGGTGAGGTTGAGCGTGCGCCGGCCTAGGCAGCTGCGGCCACAGCGGGTAACGCGCACGGTGCGATCCGCTTTGATCGCTTCGTCGGGGTTTACAACCACGAGCGCCCCCATCAGGCACTCAAATGGCGCCTCCCCAGGTGAGCTGGATACAGTGCGGGAGTACCGGCCGCCGGCCGACCCGCTTCTTACGGCTCCTTAGGCTGGGTCAAGCGAAAAGTGTGCGGATTATGGATTCGCTGCAAAGCGTCTTACTATGCCCATGTATTCGTAGCCCCGCGTGTTACATCAACGGGCTCAAAGGCCTTGGAGATACCGATGGCGAAGAAACGTCTGTTCATCAGCTTTGATGTGGATCACGACGCTGGCACTAAGACGATGCTAGCTGGGCAAGCAGACCATGCCGATAGTCCGTTCGAGTTCAAAGACGCCTCCGTCACAGCGCACCTAACCGGTGACTGGCAGGAGAAAGTACGACGTCGGATGGAAAATGTCGACGTGGTCGCATTTCTATGCGGCGAGCATACGCATACGGCGGCGGGAGTCGCTGCCGAATTGCGAATCGTCAAGGAAATGGGGAAAGACTACTTTCTATTGAGGGCATACAAGGACAAGGTTTGTACGCGACCCACCTCGGCCAAATCAGATGAAAAACTCTATAGTTGGACTTGGGACAATCTGAAGATCCTGATTGGGGGTGGCCGCTGACTAAGCCGGAATATACATGACGACTTTTCCTATCAAATCCCACGGTACAACCTATCTGCGTGTTGTCGGCGTCTCGGCGGAGCAGCCCTTTGCCTAGACGAGCGCTACTTGTAGGAATAAACACTTACGGAGGCACGGGGGACAATGATCTCCATGCTTGCGCAGCTGACGCGCGCGCACTTGAACACGCCCTATCTCGCCACAAAGACGGGCGCAAGAACTTCGACTGCATAACTTGGGCCGACCGAACAAGTGATAACGGCCATATAACTCGCCCTAGTCTACGAGCAGCGTTACTCGAACTGTTTCGGTTTGATGGCGACGTGCTTCTACATTTTTCCGGACACGGTTTTCTCAGCGAGACTGGCGGCCTCTTATGCACGTCAGATGGGATCCAGGACGACTGGGGGATCCCCATGCAAGAGGTTGTGGATCTCGCGGTCAAATCCCAGGCGCATCAAATCCTACTGATCTTGGACTGCTGCCACAGCGGCAACTTTGGAAACCCATCCGCACTAAGTGCCGTTGCGGGAAAGAACCCACTTTCGACTATCCGCGAGAACATGACCGTTATAGCCGCGTCGCACGCAACTGAGGCCGCTGTGGAAGCGGGCGGACATGGACTCTTTACTAGCGCATTGTTGGACGGTCTTGAAGGCGGCGCCGCAGACCATATGGGATTTGTCACCGCACCCGCGCTATACATGTATGCACGACGTCGATTCACCGCTTGGGATCAACGCCCAGTGTTTAAGACAAACGCATCCGACGTACTATGCGTGCGAGAGTGCGAACCGTTAATTGATCGCCTACAGCTTCGGCAGTTGAATACTATATTTCCCACAGCGGATCATAAGTACCCACTTGACCCCGAGTACGAGCCGGAAGACGAATTCGGCAATGTGAAGGAGCCAATTGATACCGAAAAGGTAGCGATAGCCAAGCTATTCAAATCGTACCGAGATGCAGGACTAGTCCGGTCCTCGAACCCTGCTCTCCAGTTCTACTGGGTGGCACGCCAGTCGGGGACTGTTGAACTTACAGCGCGCGGACGTGAATACTGGTGGCTGCTGGTAAACGACAAGATATAGTCGCTCCGTGACTCACATTGGCATTACTGGTCACCAGCGGTTACACCACCGAGGCGCCTGGAAGTGGGTCGAGCTAACTCTGCAGGAGGAACTCTCTAGATTGCCTCCACCGCTGGTCGCCGTTACCTCGCTGGCGATTGGTGCCGATCAGCTATTGGCCAAATTGGTACTTGAGCGTGGCGGGTCAATTCACGCGGTGCTCCCATATCCCGATATTGAGCGATCCTTTTTGCCGTCAGACTTGGATTCGTACCGTGAACTTGCGAAACACGCAACCATTGAAGTGTTGACCACTTCTGGAACCGACGAGGACGCCTATTTGGCTGCAGGTATTCGGGTCGTGACATTGTCCGATATTGTTTTAGCCGTTTGGAATGGCATGCCGTCGCGGGGGAAAGGGGGTACCGCTGACGTCGTTGCGTATGCTTTACGTGTTGGCGTACCTATTGTTCGCGTCAATCCAGTATCACGTACTGTCGAACGTTAAGTATCCGAGTCGAGGTATTCCAATTGCGTACCGTAAACGATAGTGGCTCCGAAAATGTCTGAGGAATTCGCGAAGGATTTCGTACTACTACTTATAAACCTCTTGCCAGGGTTTTTGGCTGCATGGGTTTTTTACGGCCTTACATCGCATCCGAAGCCTCCGCAGTTCGAGAGAGTGGTGCAAGCGTTTATATTCACTCTGATTATTCAAACAATGGTCTCACCGTGTCGCTGGGGTCTTGAAGCGATAGGCAACGCATGGCCGATTCGTCCGTGGGACAGTACAGCGGAGCGCTTAACGTCAGTGTTACTCGCACTCGTATTGGGATCAGTGCTGGCTTACTTCACCAATACAGATTCCGCGCACAAATGGCTTAGGAAATGGAGCCTTACGACCCGCACGTCTCATCCATCGGAATGGTATTGCATACTTGCTGAGAAGGTAACGTTTGTAATTCTGCATCTTTGTGATGGCAGGCGACTTTACGGATGGCCCAAGGAGTGGCCGATCGAACCAGATAAGGGGCAGTTCTACATCATGCTGCCTAGTTGGATTAAAGAGGACGGTGGGCAGCTTGAGCTGCCTGAGTTAGACGGGATACTCGTGGCGGCGAAAGATGTACGATGGGTAGAATTCCTCTCTATGCAAGGCGCTGACAAAGGTGACCAATCCAACTCCTCGAAAGGGATCAAACCCTCCTCCTCCGAGCGCTCCGGGCGGGCGCAGGAACCAGGGCAACAATCCTCCGCCGTCTAATGTGAAGCCGACGCCGCCCCCTAATCCTCCGCCACCTTCACGGCAATAAAGAACGACTACGCGGCCTCCGTCGCACCGGACGTTCCTAAGTGCCAATACGGGTGAATACCCGCCAGTACCCAGATTCATCCGCGCTGGCGCGCCCCTCATAATGCTGAGGTCGGTAGTTCAACTCTACCCATCACCACCATCCAATCAATCACTTACGAAGCGCCCGTTTTCGACCCGACTCCCGTAAGTGCATGGCTAAGTGCAACTGTATCGCTGAGTGAATGGCTGACCACCTGTTGGCATCCATCGATGGCTTCCCTAGAACGTAACGGCTGGGTGATTGCGGATTCCATGGCAACGCGGCGTTGCGGCCCGTGCGTCCGAGGGCTGACCCGACAACGCCCGTATGTGGCTTAGAACCAAGTAACTAGGACCAATAAGCCGGGTCAACCCCGGTTGAAATTAACGGTGGTGCCTTGGAGGCCCTACCTTTTGGGATTCGGCAGAGTCTGGCGCGAGCAGAGCGCGCAAAATGTCGGGCTTCTCTAGTGCTAAGTCCTGAGCGCTGATCTGGTCCACATCCTTTTGCGCGAATTGCGCAAGCCTGTGCTTCTGCTCGAGGCTGAAGTCGATAAATTCATCCACCGTGTCTTTGGCAATTAGCAGCACTATCTCGCACGGCTTTGTTTGTGAAATACGGTGGATTCGATCCTGCGACTGGAGGTAGTCAACCAGGTTGAATGTTCTATCCAGATAGACTGCAACGTTCGCCTCAGTCAACGTAAGCCCCTCCCGTGCTGCGGCCGGATTTGCGATTAGAAGCCGAACCCCTGGATCACCTCTGAACGCATGTACGGACTTGTCTCGCGCACTGTTATCCATTTCCCCGTAAATGACGACCGGTTTGTATTTCTTGTATCTGGTGGCCAGGCCACGAATATTCTCTACGAAGGACGTCCAGACAATGACCTTGCGCCCCTGTACACCCAGCCTCTTTGCAAGAAGATCGTCTAGCGTCGCAATCTTGGCTGGCACCTCGCGGTAATCCGCGTCAAGCAACTTAGGATTGGATGCCAACTGGGCAAGACGGACCATCCGCGCCAAGATGGCGTCCGCCTGCTCGACGACCTGCGCCCCAGACATTTTGCGTACCGATAGTTCCAAATCCTTGCGCATCGTTTGGTACATGGTGTGCTGCTTGGGGGCAAGGGAAACAGAAACTCTGAGATAAGTCTTCGGCGGCAGCTTCAGCGACTTGTCCTTGGTGCGACGGAGAGTGTTGGGGGCGATACGCTCTCGCAACTCGTCCATCCGCTGATATCCGGCGCGCCCTGACTTGAAGGTGCGCTCGAAACCTTCGAATGAATCCCCTAATGCTTCGCCGTCGTCCAGGAAGAACATTTGACTCCAGAGGTCATCTGGCTTGTTGGCCACTGGTGTACCAGTGAGGATGTAGCGGCGCGCCGCATAGGCTCTAAGCTTATGGATCGCCTTTGTCACCTTGGCCGCCGGCGTCTTGATGCGATGGCTCTCATCCAGGACGAGGGCCATAGGCTTGAATTGGAGTAGCGCCTTGAGCGATGCCAACTCCGTAGGGATGGCCTCGTAGTTGATGACGTAGACGGCGGCGCGCATGGCCGTGAATGCGCTCCGACGTGCTGCACGGCCGGAGCCAAATACCTTGCAGGGCAGAGACGAGAACTTCTCAACTTCCGCCGCCCAGTTGGACTTCAGCCCATTGGGGCAGACAATGACTGCACCGCGGATTGAGCCGGCGACGATCTCTGCTGAGATGGCGTCGATAAGTTGTTTGCTCTTGCCGAGGCCCTGCTCGTCAAATAGGCCCGCACGCTTCTTCTGACGAAGAAACTGCGTGCCCTTCTTCTGGTGATCAAGCTGGAGTACGGAGTGCTTGGCTTGAGCCATGCAAAGGGTCCTCTACGAAAACGTCAGGGATATGTAGCCGAACTAGGTGCTGTGCCCGGAGCAGCCCAACATCGATCAGCACACGGTCGAGCTCGTATACAGCGGAACGCGGTACAGCGATGTAGATAGGGCAGACTGCGTTTGTGGCCTTCAAACGCACATTACCCAGAATGTCCAACTGCTGACGGGTATGGGCTGTGTCAACGTCGTGAAACGTCTTGGCTTCAGCGAAGGCGATTGTCTGATCGGACGCGCGCTGCCCCCAGGCATCGGGGCGGACACCATTGATGTTGAAAGGGATAGGCAGCGCACTCCATTCGTTGCCACGAGGTGCGCGACCATCGAACCCGGAAACGATAAAGCCGTCTTTCATCATCCGGCGGGCCGCCCAAACCAAGAGCCATTGGTGAGTTGAACTAGGCACGCGACCGGCCCTTGGTGCGAGCGCGCACAGTGGACTTGACGCGATTGCGAATAGGTCTTACTGGCCTGTCAGACAAGCGGGACACACCGTCGACCGTCCGTTCTATCTGGGCCTGCAGGGCACGGAGGATGCTCAGGCGGTCAGTGCTGCTGGCGAGCTCCGTCAGCTCGTTGAGGGGCATGTCGTGAAGGCGAGTGCGAGCCCGTTCCAGGACCAGGTACAGCTCCTGCTCCTTCGGGTTCTGCTTGGTGATGTACTGGTCTGCGGCATCGAATCCCGAAACGTCCAGGAGCTTGATCGCTTCCTCGACGTCGAGGATTTTCGGTAGCCGACGGACCTTGGCGCCGGTTGGGATCTTATTGTCACGCACCCACTTCGAAAAACGGACAGGCAAGTCTTTGATCGACTCACAATGCGCTTGTATTCGGCCGTTCTTTCGGAACTCCAGGAAGTAGGAGAACTTGGCACGGTGCTGCGGATCGGTGGGGTCTTTGGTGATCGGAAGAAATTGTTTGTCCATCATATCTGCGGCGGCAATCTGATTGATCACCTCCGTCGCCGTCATGCGATAGCGCTCCGCCACTTCTTCCGGGACCAAGCCGACCTTGATTAGGCCACGCATCTGCAGGGCCTTCTCATAGGGTGCCCAGCCGCGAACCGATCCTAGGTGAATCTCGTTGAGGAGGTCTTGGATCGTCTCCTCCGGAGTGCCCTTGGGGATAAGCCAAGCTGGCATCTGCTTGAAGCGGGCGTCGTCGGGGTGCTCCTCCTTTGCCGCTCGCATCGCGACTACCCGGCGATTGCCCTCGGCGACGGTGTAATCGTGGCGTAGATATATGGGCTCCTGCACTCCTCCGGAGTTGATGATGGAACGCATCAGGCCTTCCGTATCTTCCTGGCTGGTAAGGATCAGGGTGGCGGCCGGATCATTGCGCTCCGACTTGCTCAGCTGGCCCATAGAGAAGCTGACCCGTGGGTTGGTCGCATCCAGCTTGACCTTGTCAGGGTCCACTTCGATCAACTGGAGCGGGACCCGCGTGTTCTGGATATTTCGAGTGTAAACGGCATTCGTACGTGACTTGCTCATTCGAAACCCCCACAAAGGTCCACAAACTTGTCGAGTGCCCCTTTCAGGTCCTGCACGATGACCCTGGCGCCTCCCGCCTTGTCTCCGCGTACGCGAGCGATGTCATCGAGGCGGGCATCCTCAAGTGTTTTTGTCATCTCAACCATAGATTTAAAGAGTGGAGATGACAGCTCGGGGCTGTCGCGCATGAGGATCGGCTGTGCGGCCGGCATTCCGCCCTTATCAAATGCTTTCAGTGCTGCGGTGTTCTGAATGATGGCGTCCAGATGCCGCACCGATGCGCCCTTGCCAATCTTGTCCGTTCCAACCCACTTGACGAATCGGTCCAGCGCACTAGCGTCGTTTGTCACCCAGTCCCGCAGAGTCGGCTTCTTGTAAAGCTCCAGGAAGTAGCTGAACTTCCTGACCGAGCTCGGATTCGGGTAAGCAGGCAGGTAGTTGTCCTTCATCGCGCCGAAGGCACGGATGTTGTGGTTGACTGACGTCTTCGACGTGTGCAGGAGCTTGGCAATCTCGTCCTGCGTTAACCCATGCTTTGAGAACAAAGCGTGAATATGCCCGGCCTTTTCGAACGGACTCCATTCGTTCTTTCCACCGACATGCAGCTCGCCAAGCAGAATGTCGATTTGTTTCTGCGAGATATTTTCGGGCAGGATCCGTGCAGGAATCGACTTCCACGTTGGGTCGTTCGGGAAATTCGTGCGTAGCTTGCGATAGACCACCGTGCGGCAATTGCCCTCCGCGACAACGCCGTCTGCTCGAACAATAATGCGCTCGACCAGCCCCTTGTTCTCCCGGATGGACTGGTAAAGCTGCCGTACGTCAGGGTCACCCCATAGAGTATTTTCCAGGTGCCGCTGCATGGCAGGGCCCTCGGAGAGATGGTTTAGTGCGACCGTGTTGGCGATGCGAGGATTCGTGGAGTCGAGTTCCGCTTCGTCGAGCGGCAGGTCGAGTGAACGCACCTGCACGCGAGTACCCGCCAGTACCAGCTCGTCAACATGCTCCAGGCCCTTTGCTCGGGCCCGAGACCGGGTCTTTTCCTTCAGTCGACTAGCCATTTATCTTCGCCACCTTCATGCCAATCGACTTCATTAGGTTGTGCAACGCATTTGCATGGTCAATCAGAATCTTCTGTGCCTTCACGTCCGTCTTGAAGGCATCGACTGCGGACGCCTTCATCTTTCCAATGCGGGCGGTGAGCTTCTTGAGCTGCCGGAGCTCTAGGGATTCCAAGGTAGGATCGGCCTTCTTGAGAACGGCTTCGGCGGCCTTGAAGCCAGAAGCCTTTAGGACCTTGGTGGCCCGCTTATTCTTTAGAATCTTGGGGAGCCTCCTGACCTCGGCGCCTTTGATCTGGTTGTTAGTCAAGAGTTTAGCGAACGCCTTCCGTACACTCGGGTCGGTTCTCATCGTGCCCAGTTCTCTGTTCTTCACGAACTCCAAGGCGTGGCTCCACTTGCTCTCCAGAAACGTTTCGTCGGTGCGCTTCCCCGCTGCGGGCATCACTTCTTTAATCAAGTATTCGTAGGCATCCAGAGTCTGCTCGACCTCGCGCTTGGACATGTTGCGAGTCTCGTCTGCGATTTGCTCGGGGGTGCACTTGTACTTGTGTACCAACCGATAGACCTGGTCTGCCTTGGCGAAGGCGGCCCACTTGTTCTTTCCTGCAACATGGTAGGAGGCCATCAACATCGCAATGGCCTGCTCCGGCACGTCTTTTGGCAGGCGCATGACCGGGATAGTCTTCCACCTAGGACTGGATGGCTGACCCTTGTGGAGGGTGGAAACCACCGTAACCCGTGTGTTGCCTTCCACCACCGACCCGTCATGGCGAACAATGACCGGGTCGTGTATCCCGCCAGCGAGTCGAATGGTCTTCTGGAGCCCGTCGTACCCGGATTGATCCTTGATGAACTTCTGCAGGTCGTCCTGCGAGGGCTTTTTGTTGCCCGAGCGCTCCAGCTGGAAGCGAATGCGCGGGTTGTCCGGGTCCAGGCGCAGCGCCCCGATCGGAACAGTCTCGTGCGTGACTCGGACGTCCTTTCCGGCTACCACCAATACCTGTTCCGAGCCCTTTGACTTTGCCACCGCAGTTCCTCCGATTGAGTAACAGTATCACATAATGAGTTGATACTGGGCCTGTACCAACGGATACTACGCACGCCAGATCCGTGCAGTCAACGGGGGATCCACATTTGGACAAAAGATGTGTAATCTGCATTCCTGGAGTGCAGGTTATGCATTGGGAGGGCGTAAGTTGGCAGCGAAGACCCCCGGCTTTAAGGAGCTTCTATGCATACGCGGCAGCTCAGCCGGCAGGGAGGTTTTGTTGGGGTTTGCGCCTGCCTCGCTGCTTCACAGCCTGAGCTTTGCCGACGTCCTCAATGAGGATACGAGCCGCGGATATCAGCGAAGAATCAATTCGCAGCACAGCCTGGACTTTCGGCGCTACATCCAGCAGAGCGGCAGCTCGACAATCCCGCTGACCTTTAATCTCCGGCCGCAACCTGCCGGGGCTTGGCACATAGAGCAGGGCAATTCAGGGTGCGTCACGCTCGCGATTTCAGCCGACCATAAGCCGATGGCCCAGGTCGATTGCCAACATCGGCTCGCGCACATGGAGGATCTCGATATTGAGCTCCCCTTTATGTGCTTCATCGGCCTGACCGAGCGGGAAGAGATGGAAGTCTTCAACGTCATCAATGGCAAGGCCCGGGGACTTAGCAGCAGCCTGCTCGACTTTCACGACGCACAGCTGGCCACTGATCTCGGAGCAGACCGGCCAGAGCTCTACATTTCCCTTTTCATGAGGCGTGAGGCTACTTCCCCGTGGCACAACCAGTTGGATCTCGGCGGCACCACTACCTCCGGTATGGGGCGGCGCGCATCGCTTCGGACTTTCCAGAAGGCGGTCCACCAGTTTTTGAATCGGACAAAAGTCCTTGATGCCCGATCGATCGATGACGCGGCCCATCTGATCCTGGATTTCTGGGGCGCACTGGTTACCGTCTTGCCCGAGCAGTGGCAAAACCCGCGCAAACACATGCTCACGAAAGGCGTTGGTGTCTATGCGCTCATGGAAATAGCGGCAGATCTTTTTGTCGAAACCCCCAAGGGCCGGGTGTGCGACCGTAAGTATTTTGTTACAGCGTTATCAGACTTCGCACCCGACTTCGACTGGGAAACTAGGGGCCCGTTAAAGGGCCTTGGTGGCCAGGGTGGGGTGAAGAAGGCAGTAGAGCTTATTCGTGCGGCGCGACGCACCTCGCGCCTAAGGGTGGTTGGAAATGGCAAATAAGAACATCCTGCTGATAGAGCCAGGCTACAAGAACAAATACCCGCCGCTGGGTCTAATGAAGATCGCTCAGTATCACGGACCACATGGCAAGCGGGACAATGTGCGCTTCATTAAGGGGCAGGATCGTTCCGTCCTCGGGGCCGCCTGGGACCGCATCTACGTCACGACGCTCTTTTCGTTCGAGTACGCGAAAATCTCGGAGTCAATTGACTTCGCCCTTCAGGCTGCAAATGGACATGCGGATAAGGTGTTTGTCGGTGGCATAGCTGCCTCGCTCATGCACGATCGGTTCCAGCAGGAGCCCCGTTGGCGCGGTATCCGCTTCATCAAGGGTCTACTCACCACGCCGCCAGCCGACTCACTGCGACTTGATGACTTCTCGGAGGAGATGTACTCGGACGATCACACCGGCACGGCGATCGAAGACCTAGTTCCAGACTACGAGATACTTAATCAAGTTACCTACAAGTATCCGGTAATTGACGCCTACTTTGCCTATACGTCCCGCGGCTGCATCCGGAAGTGTACCTTCTGTGGCGTGCCAAAGCTGGAAGGCGCCCAGCGCGACACAGATTCGCTGACGGGCCTGGTCAACTCGATCAGCGAGCGCTACGGCCCCAAGAAGGATCTGATCCTCATGGACAACAACGTCGTGGCGTCACCAAGGTTCAAGGAGATAATCGCTGAGATTAGAGACCTGGGTTTTGAGCGTGGCGCCAAAATCCGGCGACCCCATGAGAAGGTCGCGGTCCAACGCCGTGTGGACTTCAACCAGGGCGTCGATGCGCGAATTCTCTGTAAAGACCCGATGTACCTGCGGGAGCTGGCCACAATTTGTCTGAAGCCTCTTCGAATTGCCTTCGACCATTTGGGCTTGAAGGGGCCGTACGAGCAGGCGATTCGGTACGCGCACCAGCATGGACTTACAGAGCTCTCGAACTACATGCTCTACAACTTCAAGGACTCCCCGGAGGATCTGTTTGAGCGCATGCGCCTCAATGTCCATCTCAATGAGGAGTTAGGGATTCGGATCTGGTCATTTCCAATGCGTTATCAACCTACTGATTTGCCAGAGCGCAGCCATGTCGGTGCAAAGTGGACTCGCTACCAGTTGCGATCGATGCAGATCGTCCTGCAAGCCACACATGGCGTCGTCAGTGGTGCGCCCGAGTTCTTCAAGCGAGCGTTTGGAGACACGGCGGACGACTTCCAGAAGATCCTCCTCCTTCCGCATCACTTTACGTTCAATCGCGATTGGTACGAGCGATTCGATAAGAAGCAGGAGCTGTATCAATACCAGGATATCGCCAAGACGCTAGACGCCAGCGATCGGGCCGAGCTCTTGAGCTTGCTCTCATCGGTAGACCCCCGGGACGTCGTGAGCCTCTCCCAAAGGACAGAAAACAAGAAGGTAGGAGACATCCTGCGGTACTACGTACCGAAGCCGAAGGACGAATTATTTGATATCTGGCGCAAGCAGCGTGAAAAGCTTGCCGCCCAGAAGTCGCCCTTCGATGCCCTAGCCGAGGACGAGCGCGTTGAAGATGCGGGACTAGAATTCGACGACAACGCACAAGTTGCAGAGCAGCTTCCAGCGGTCACCCTCAAGAGCAAGAGGGCAGTCGCGTGAGTGAACAAGTTCGCCTGAAGGCCGTGCCCGCCTTAGAGAACGCCTGGAGCAGCAGCTCCCACGACGTTGTCATCGGCAAGGATATTCTGGAGCTGCTTAGCACCTCGATGTATGTCGACCCAATGACCGTCTATCGAGAGTACATACAGAATGCCGCGGACTCGATTGATGACGCGCGAGTCAACGGGGTTCTACCTGCCACGGGTGGCCGGGTGCAGATATGGATCGACGGGAATGCGCGCAGCATCCGTATAAGGGATGACGGGAGTTCGATCTCTTGGCCGGACTTTGTGGAACGTCTGAGCAACCTAGGAGGGAGCCGCAAGCGGGGCACTTCGGCGCGGGGATTCCGAGGTGTGGGACGCCTTTCTGGGCTCGGCTACTGCCAGGAACTGTTGTTCCGCGGCCGAGCCGATGGCGAGGCGCTGGTTTCCGAGTTGCGCTGGGATGGCCGCGCCCTGAAAACCATCTTGCGCGCGGCGGATCACAGCAAGAATCTTCGGGCGCTCGTGAAGGACGTTGTCACCGTGCGCCGAGTGAAGGCAAAGGATGAGCCTAAACGTTTCTTTGAAGTAGAGATGCGCGGCGTTATTCGCCATCGCGACGACCGGCTTCTCAATGAGGCGGCAGTTGCCGACTATTTGTCGCAGGTTGCCCCGTTACCCTTCTCGCCTGAATTTGGGTTCGGCAAGGAGATCACGGCCGCGCTCAAGCCACACGTAAGCCTTGGGCACATCGTGGTAGTCATTAACGACGCCGAACGCCCCCTATACCGGCCACACGAAGACTGTATGAATGTTGACGGCAAAGTGGAGGCCAAATTCAGGACGCTGGAAGTCCTGGAGATGACGGGGACCGACAGTGGGGTTGCCGCCATCGCATGGGTGCTTCACCACGAGTACAGCGGCGCTCTCCCCAATAGGGCACTTGTGAAGGGTCTGCGCCTGCGCTCCGGGAATGTCCAAGTAGGGGATCACGCGCTTTTGGACGGTCTGTTTCCAGAGCCACGGTTCAACAGCTGGGCTGTCGGGGAAATCCACATTATTGACCCAAGGATCCTAGCTAATGGACGTCGGGACAACTTCGAACATAGCGTTCATCTCGACAATGTCCTGAATCAGCTAGCTCCCCTCGCTCGAGACGTCGCGCGGCGTTGCCGCCAGAGTTCGATCTCCCGGAAATGGCAGAGGGAGTTCGCCCTCCACAAGGAAGCTGCCTTGGAGCGGGCGAAGACTGTTGCTCGCGGGGGTATAACTCGGACGTCTCGGCAGACACATATCGATGCGGCCCTGAAGTCCTTGAATGGGATGACAAAGGTGCTGCAAACACGTCATATCGACGACGAGGTCCGGAATAATTTGACTGATCAGGCCAAGATAGTGGAGGCTCGTATCCGTAAGCTCTTGGGCGAAGGTGCGACAGCAAGTGACCCGTTGGCGTCGCTCCCGAATCCAAGAAGGAACGCCTATCAGCACGTCATCTCGCTCATTTACGAATGTAGTGCCAACCGCATTGCAGCTGGGGCACTAGTGGAGCGACTCCTCGGCCGGTTGGCCGACGAGGCTCTCCGAACAGCGAAGACCAAGGCGACCGCAAAGGGATCAAGGAAAGGCCGCGCCACCAAGCGGAGCAAGAAGGCGCCCAAACGTCCAGGGCCGTGAGTTACCGGAGACACGAACATGGGCGCATGCGAGACACGTGCATGCGAGGCAAGTAGCTCGCCAAGGCGAGTGGCGAGCTAAGTGTCGCTGATGATTCTGACTATGCGCTACTTCCGCGGCACACAAGAACGCTAATGCGTATTCACGATTGTGCATATATTCACGATTGTGCATATCTAGAGTGGGCGACAGGCAGGGGCAGTAAATACCTTCCTTGTCATTGGCTTGATTGACCTGCTCGGCGATTTTCGGACCAGCTGATTCTTGGGAGGATCGTTCCCTGAGGTGATCTCCTCGTCGGTCAGCATCTCCTGAATGGCGCTGTGTAGGGTCTCGAACTCTAGACCCCGGCGCGGCACGCGCAAGCCCCTTTCGCGGCATAAGACGGGTCCGCCTACGGCCTGCCTCCATCTATTCCACGGTGGGCTGGCGCGTGCCGCTCGTATCCGGGGTCCTTTTGAGTCTCGCGCACATCGCGCATAACAGGAGACTCGATCATGACCGACCAAGCCAAGAAAACCCCTGCCTTCCGCATCTTCCAGATCTCGCCCCGCGGCGACAACAGTCGCGCCTACTGGCGGGAAATCGGTGTTGCCTGGCCGAACAGCGACGGCAGCTTCAACCTGCGGTTCGAAGCGGTACCGACGGACTGGAGCAACACCCTGCAGCTGCGGGCCTACGAGGAGGTCGCTAACGGCGACCGTGTCGCGAAGGACCAGACTCGCCGCCAGTAAACTCCGGCGTCTCGCTTTCCGAGCCCCCTCACGGGGGCTCTCTTTTTTTCTTGAGAGGTTGGAAGCGTCCCACAGCCGCTTCTCGCATCACGTCTCTGACCCGGAGCCGCTCGTGCGAATTCTGGCGCCATGGCCCTTTCTGGGTCGCTCCGCGGATCCCTCAAGACCTGGCAGGCCGCCGCTTGCCGTCAACCCCGGCCCGCCCCACCGCCGTGTGGGGGTGTGACGGCTGCGCTGTGTGCGGCCTGCCCATGAGAACGGGCTCCGCTGGGGAGCGACCCACAAAGGAAACTGCCATGTCACTCATCCCTGAATCTCTTCGATCTCAGCTGCTCGCCAACGGCGAACGTCAGTCGGCCGGTGAAAGTCGGGATCCCCTGCCCGTGGTGAAACTCTTCACCCCGGACGCCAATGCCACCTGGCTGCTGACGGAGCTGGATCCGGCCGATCCGGATTTGGCTTTTGGCCTCTGCGACCTCGGCCTCGGTTGCCCGGAACTCGGGTACGTCCGTCTGTCCGAGCTTGAGACCGCACGCGGTCCACTCGGCCTGAAGATCGAGCGCGACCACCACTTCACCGCCGACCGCACGCTCTCGGCCTACGCGGCGGACGCCCAGGTGCGCTGCCGGATCCGGGCGTAAGCCCAGTCGCGGGCCGCCAGCCGAAGCTGGCGGCCCGTTTTCCCGTCGAGCTGCTTTTCCGAATCTGTGGATTTCGCCGAGAAATTCCCAATGAAGGAATTTCCATTGATTCGCGCGGCATTTGTCGCTGCCGCGGGGAGTGGAAGTGCGGGACGCTGGGAGGGGAAGGGGAGCGGTGGGCTTGCCGAGAAGTTTCAGACTAGCACGCCGTTCTCGCCGTCAAGGGCTGCGCGAACCAGCGTTCGCTGGCGTCCTGCGGCCGTCTCCGACCCCTGACCGCTTGCGCTGCGCCGTGCCCCTCCGGTCGCGGGCAATCCCGCCCGCACAGGAGACTTCCATGAGCGACAGCAATCAGATCAACAAGGGTACCGAGCCGGAGCTGGCCATCCGGGACGACAACGGGCAGTGGCGGCCGGCCACGGCCCCGGAGATTCTCGCCGCCGCCCGCCGGGCGCTCCGGGTTCGGCGAGGGACGGCATTCACGTCACCGGCGGACACCGGTGATTTTCTGAGGCTGAAGCTGGGAACGCTGGAGCACGAAGTGTTCGCGGTGGTCTTCCTGGACAACCGGCACCGGTTGATCGAGTACCGGGAGCTGTTCCGGGGCACGATCGATAACACCACGGTGTACCCGCGGGAAGTGGCCAAGGAGGCCCTGGCGCTGAACGCAGCAGCCGTCATCCTGGCGCACAACCACCCGTCCGGGGTGGCCGAACCGAGTGAAGCAGACCGACTAATCACCCGACGAGTCCGGGACGCGCTCGAGCTGCTCGACGTGCGACTCCTCGATCACCTGGTCGTGGGCGGGGAGGATGTGGTGTCACTGGCCTCTCGCGGGTTGCTCTAGCCTAGGCCGACAGGGCGCTCCGCTACTGAGGCGGGGCGTCCTTCTCTTCTGGCTTCGGCCAACCTTATGTCAAACCGAGAATCTGGTGTTTTTGTACAGATTTGACGGTGGCCGGTGTTTCCCGGCGATGGCCGGGGTTTCGCGGTGTCGTGGTGGGGGAGCGAGCTCGCGATGCTCGGGTGCCAACCCCATCGCAGGACAACTCCCCATGACACTCACGCACGGCGACCAACCGTGGCAGGCCACGGCGGCCTATCTGTACACCCTCGCGCTGCCGCCCGCGGCGTTAGCCTGGGAATACCTGCGGCGGAACGCGCGCTACCGGGACGACTGGCGCGTCCGCCGCGCGTCCGACGGCGTCGGACACCTCTGGGGGTTGCATCGACCTAATCGATCCTGACCGAGACGCCCGCCAGGCGCGGCCCGAGTGGCTCTCGCCCGCGACCGCGCTGGCCATCGTGCCGGCGGGCGTGGCGAGCGCAACGGCGCCGTCGTTCAGTGTGTGGCGGTTGCCGGGCCCCAAGCTGCTGTCCGTGCACGCACGGCACGACCTGGTGCTGGCCACCGGCGTCGGCGGCGGGGCGCTCGTGCTGACGGTGGACGCCGGCCTGCTGCTCGGCGACGCGTACGCGTTTCGGGTGCCGGCGACGACAGAGCCCGAGGAGGCGGTGCGGGTCATGGTTGGCGTGCGCTCGGCCATGCAGGGCGCTGCCTCGTCAGCGGCCGCATCCTCATCGCCAGTCAGCCGAACGGCGCTCGTCCATCTGCGCGCCCTCCAAGCGCTGGACGGGATCACCGCCGGTGCCTCGCAGCGGACGCTTGCGCGTGTGCTGTTCGGCGCGGAGGAGGTGACCCGCCGTTGGACCGCAGACGGCGAGCTGCGTGCCCAGGTGCGCTACCTGGTGCGTCGTGCGCGAGAACTCCGCGATGGCGGCTATCGGTCCCTGCTCACGCCGTCCGCCTGACAGGGAGACTTTGCCAGACGCACCGATTCTCCCTGCCCAGTGCGCCGGTGTCGTCTGAGACTCCACCGAGTTGGCGGCACTTGCGCCGCCCCCGCTGGAGTCCCGACCCGTGCGCGCCACCGAACCCACCCCCAACCTGCACTACCTGAACAACACTCAGGCCGCGGCCTATCTCAACCTCTCGCCCCGCACGCTGGAGAAGCAGCGCGTGATCGGCGGTGGCCCGCGGTTTCGGAAGTTCGGCCGCCGGGTGGTCTACGCCCCGGCCGACCTGGATGCGTGGGCCGACGAGCGGCGCTGCGCGAGCACGTCGGACTTGCCGTACGAACGTGCCGTCGGACGCGAGGGCGCCTGACTCGTGCCATCTCCCGGTCAACCCCATTCGCTGTGGCCGTTCCGGCCGTTGACGCGTCCGCCACCGCCCTGTGACCTGCAGATGCTGATGGCCTACCCGTTCTTTTCGCTCGCCAAGACGCCGCGGGTAACGCCGATCCGGTTCCAGTCCGGGACCGTCACGACCCGGGTGGCGGGGACGCTGGCTCACGGCATGGCTACCATCTGGGATGCCGACATCCTGATCTGGGTGACCTCGCAGATTGTCGGTGCCCGGAACGCAGGATTGCCGACCTCTCGTCTGGTGGTTGCCACGCCCTACGACATCCTGACGTACATCGGCCGGGGCACCTCCCGACACGATTACGAACGGTTGCGGGGTGCCTTGGACCGCCTGCAGTCAACCAGCGTGGCGACGTCTCTGCGACAGGCCGACGCGCAGCGGCTGCACCGGTTCTCGTGGCTGAATGAGTGGCGCGGCGGCAGTGATCGGAACGGCAAGCCGCTCGGCGTGGAGTTGATCCTGCCGGATTGGTTGTACCAGACGCTGCTTGAGCCCCATCAGGCGCTGCGCATCGACCCGCGGTACTTCCATCTCACCGGCGGCATTGAGCGCTGGCTGTATCGCCTGGTGCGTAAACACGGCGGCCGTCAGCCCGCCGGCTGGCGTTTCGACTTTGAGTACCTGTACCGGAAGTCCGGCAGCAGTGCGCAGTACGCCGACTTCGCGGGCGACTTGCGGCGGATTGCCCGTCAGGGCCGCCTGCCTGGGTACACGCTCGCAGTGAGTCGCAGCGGAGCGGGTCGGGAATCGCTGGCGTTTGCCCCGATGCCAACCGCGTTCCGCACCCGGATGCAGGACCTCGTCCAGGCGCTGCGGTCTGTGGATAAGTTGTGAACAGCCTCGTGCTATCAGGCGTGGCAACTATCGTGCTATCAGGCGTGCGACTATCGTGCTATCAGGCGTGCGGAGGGGGTTTAACCCGTTGTTCTGAATGCGGAATTCGCGCCCGTAAATCTTCTAAATATCTTGAACCCCTAAAGAGATCTCTGGGCGGCAGATTTGGACTCCGGCCGGACACCGAGACCGATAGAACTCAGAACTCGGAAGAGTTATTCGAAAGGGAACCGGAGAGAACCCCGAGCAGCGCGCAGCCGGCAACGACGCACCCAGGTGAGCCCACACGGAGCGAGGGACTTACGTCGTGGGCACGCTGACCCAGGTTCGTCTGGTGTTTGTAGCGGAGCGTGTAAGCGTCCGGCTGCGCTTCGGGAGACCCATCCAGGAGCGCCGAATCGATCGATTCCGGCGCGAGGTCTGGTTCACGCCGCAGGCCTCCCTGGCGCTCGTGCACTGGCAGGCCAATCGCTACGGCACCGTGGTCTGGTGGCTGGCCGTCCTGCGCACGGTCCGTCCGGGTGACGTCGCACAAACCATTCCCCACGTAACACCGGGTGCTGAGATCCTGCTCAAGGTGGACGGTCGAGAGCGGGTGCAAGCGATGCTCCAGCTCATCCGTCGAATCGAGCAGCAGGGCATCGTTCCCCTTGCTGTCAGCCCGCACTACTGGCGCACGGTCCACAACCGGCTGGCGGCTCGTCAACCGTTGCCAGAGTACGAACCGGCCCAGCACGAGGCGTACCGGCAATGGCACGACATCCAGCCATGACCGTGACAGCGTTACGGACGGTCATCTGCGCTGCCTTGGGCGTTGCCGTGATCGCACTGCCGGTGGCAATGACCTTGCCAGTACGCCTGGTCTACAACGCCACGGCCAGTGCGCCCCTGGGTTGGTACGTGGTGGTGTCGGTGCAAGAGTCAGGCGTCGGCGACGTGGTGTTGGCCCACCTGCCGAGCAGCGCTGCCAGGATTGCCGACGAACGCCACTACCTGCCCGAGTCCGTACCCATCCTGAAGCGTGTCGGAGCGGTGGCCGGGCAGAAAGTATGCGTGCGGGACAGGGTCCTCAGGGTCGATCGTGAGCTGCCAGTCCGACTGCTGGAGCGGGACGGCCTCGGTCGTCCGCTGACGCCTTGGCGAGGCTGTCGCGCACTCAAGGTCGAGGAGCTGTTCCTGCTCAGTCACGACAGTCCCGCGTCCTTCGACAGTCGGTATTTCGGACCGATTCCCAGACGGCTGGTGATCGGTCGGGCGGTGGCGCTGTGGACCTGGTGATCAACAGGTCACTGACAGGGTGGATGACAGGTCATCGCACGGTCGCTGTACAACGCGCTGACAGATTGGTGACAGGTTCACTCGCAGTAGTGGCCCGAGACGATGCCGGGAGTGAAGAGCGACAGGGGGAGGATCGGGTGCTTAGCAAGATAAAAGGCCACGGCTCACGCCGGGCCAACATTCTATGTCTGCACATTGGGAGACGCGGCACGCCGCGCGCAGGGATCGGTGCCGGAAGTTTTCAGGATTGGTGGAGCTGGCGGGCGTCCACCAGTGCCGTCTACGCTGGACCACGACGGGCGATGATGACCGGCAGTCATGGCTGACTGGGAAGACGACCAATTCCGTCCAAGGCTCGGACCGCCCCGGGGGCGCGGGCATGCAGAGCCGGTTCGGTTCGTTAGTCGCGTCCAAAAGGCCGTCTCTCGCGCGGGCCAGTCTGGGAGCAGGCCTGGCGCGCAGAAGGGCCGGGGGCTCGTAGCGGCTCGGCTGGCGATGGGCCATGGCAAGGCTACGAATCGTCGGGTGGCTGTAAAGATCCGTGTCGTGCGACTTGGGTCGACTGGCCTCAAGTCCATTGGAAATCACCTCCGCTATCTGGAACGGGCGGGAGTCAGCCGCGAGGGTGGTCCCGGTCAAGCCTATGGCCCCCAGGCCGAGACTGCCGATGCAGCAGCGTTCGTTGCCGCGGGTGCAGGGGATCGCCACCAGTTCCGCGTGATCGTCTCGCCGGAGGATGCGACTGAGATTGGCGACTTGCGATCGTACACGCGCCGGCTGATGGGCCGCCTCGAGCAGGACTTGGGCACACGGCTGGAGTGGATCGCGGTCGACCACTGGGACACGGACGACCCGCACACCCACGTCGTCATTCGCGGCCGTGATGAGTCGGGACGCGATCTGGTGATTGCCCGTGACTACATTTCTCACGGGATGCGGCTGAGGGCGGCCGAGCTGGCCACCGAGTGGTTGGGGCCGCGCTCCGAGCGCGAGATTCAGGCCAGCCTGACCCGCGAGATCAGTCAGGACCGTTGGACCAGTCTGGATCGCTCGCTCCAGCGGCTGGCCCAGGACGGTCACGTTGACCTCCGCATCGTGCCGGCCGAGGCTGTTGGGCGATTTCGACGCTCGTTGATGATCGGTCGCCTGCAGCAGCTCAGGCAGATGGGTATGGCCCGCGAAGCAGCTCCCAGTGTCTGGACAATCGATCCGCGGGCAGAGCAGACCCTGCGGGACCTGGGGGAGCGCGGCGACATCATCCGCACGATGCAGCGTGCCTTCGGCACTGAGCGGCGCCAGTTCGCATTCTTCGACGCCGCGGCAGCGGCCCAGCCGGTGGTGGGTCGCATCGCGGCCAAGGGGCTGGCCGACGAGCTCCAGGACCGGGGTTACCTGATCGTGGATGGGCTGGAGGGGCGGGCACACCACGTGGCGCTGCCCGCCCGGATCGATCTGAGTGAGTTGCCGGTCGGGGGCATCGTGGCGGTCCGAGTGCGGGACGGTGTCCGCAGCTCAGATCAGACGATCGCGGCACTCGCCACGGACGGCCACTACCGCACGGCTCGCCACCTCACGGTGGCCCGGTTGTCAGCGCGTCCCGGTCAGGATCCGGACGCCTTCGTCACCGCGCACGTCCGGCGCCTGGAGGCGCTCCGCCGTGCCGGCGTGGTCGAGCGAGTTGCGGATGGGGTGTGGCGCGTCCCGCCGGATCTGCCAGAGCGCGGCCGGCTGTTCGATCTGCGTGACGGCAACAACCTGGAGGTCGAGCTGAAGTCAGTACTTCCGGTCGAGCGGCAGGTCCGGGTGATCGGCGCCACCTGGCTCGATCAGCAGCTCGTCACCGGTGGTGCCGGGATCGGCACGCAAGGGTTCGGGGGAGAGGTTCGCAGCCTGCTCGCGACGCGTGGCGCGTTCCTCGTGGAACATCAGCTGGCAGAGTCCCGGGATGGACATGTGGTATTCGCCCGAGATGCAATCGCCAGGCTCCGCCAGCGCGACTTGGCGGCAGGGGCGGCCAAGATTGCGGCAGAGACGGGCCGTACCTACCGACCTTTCCGAGAGGGGCAGGCGATCAGCGGGACGTACCGCCGGGCAATGTGGTTCGCCAGCGGCCAGTTCGCCGTGCTCGACGACGGCCGTGGGTTCTCCCTGGTGCCCTGGCGGCCGGTGCTCGCCGGACGCGAGGGGCAGGCGATGAGTGCCATCGTCCGCGGGGACAGTGTCACTTGGCAGCTGGGTCGACAGAGGACGCTGTCTCGCTAGGACCGCTCAACGGTGGGTCAGGCTCGCCGAGCATCCCGCAGGATCTCAAAGGCCTCTTTGATGACGTATGCCCCGATCAGGCAACCGACGACGAGGTCAGGCACTCGACTACCGGTGACGAGCACCAGCATGCCGGCTGCGATGACGCCGACATTGGCGACGACGTCGGCGCGGGTGAAAATCCACGAGGCCCGCAGATGTGCCTCGCCGTTCCGGTAGCGATGGAGGAGTCGCAGCACGCTCGCGTTGATGACCAGCGACAGCATTGCCCCGCCAACGATGATCCAGCCTTCCGGTTCGCTACCCGCCACTGCGCGATGGATGGTCTCAAGCACCACACCCGATCCGAGAGCTGCCAGGATCAGTCCACTGGCTGTGGCGGCCCGCTGCTTGAACGTTGCTGTCCGCCCGATCGCCAGCAGCGCAATACCGTAAGCGGACGCGTCGGCCAGCATATCGAGGGCGTCGGCCAACAGACTGGCCGATTCAGCCAGGAGCCCTGCGACGGTGCCGATCACAAACATCGCGAGATTGAGGGCGAGAGCGATCGCAATCGCGCGCCGCTGATCCGCCGTTTCCGCAGCGGTGTCATGGCACGCACAGTCGCCCATAGTGAATCCATGCCCCGTTATGGCGGCCGGTTCATGGTCAAGCCTATACTGACTAGAGAGTCAAGCCAGACGCGAGGGATCGGCCATGCAAATTGGACAGCTCGCGACCCGGACCGAGACCAAAGTCGAAACGATCCGCTATTACGAGCGAATCGGCTTGCTGGCCGCACCGCCTCGCAGTCCTTCCGGATACCGTCAGTACGGTCAGGACCACCTCCGCCAGTTGATGTTTGTGCGTCACTGCCGGGACCTGGGATTCTCGATCGGCGAGATCCGGAGTCTCCAGGCACTGGCGCACGACCCCAGGCAATCCTGCGCAGAGATTACGGCGCTCGCCGAGGCACACCTGTCGGAGGTCCGCAGCAAGCTGGCCGGTCTGCGTCGCCTTGAGCGGACTCTTGGGCGCCTCATTACCTCCTGTGACGGGCGCCGCGTCGCGGATTGCCAGATTCTCAAAGAACTCGGAAGCATCGGGGGTTAACGCGTCGCGCGAGTTCGTCGACCTTGACTCTCTAGTAGCTATAGGGTTGATGCTACTTAACTACGGAACCCTGGGGATCCCAACGAGGATTATTGCCATGAGCAGCAGCCCGCGAACGAAATTTGCCTTCTCCCTGTGCGCCGCTTTCTTGCTCGTCGCCGGAGTCCAGGCTGCGCCCACCACACCCTCGGATCAGCAGACCATTCAGACACTTCAGAAGCAGGTGGATGATCTCAGCAATGAACTCGCCCAACTGAAGGGGGCGGCCGGCCCGGAGGCGCAGAACCAGGCCATGCAGCGCCACTGGGGAATGATGCAGGACCACATGCGCTCCATGCGGCAAATGCCCGGGATGAATGCTGGCGGCTGTGCCAATTGGCAAATGATGGACCCCAGCCTCATGGGACCCGGGATGATGGGCCCCGGGATGATGGGCTCGGGCACGACGGCGGGCTGTCCGATGATGGGCCACGGCATGGGAATGGGGCCCGGTATGGGTATGGGATCCGGAATGATGGGGTGGGCCATGCCCCCCGGTGTGACGCCGAACGCCTATCAGAAGCAGATGAACGAGCACATGCAGGCGATGCGCTCGCAGATGGCGGCTATCTCTGCCGAGACCGACCCGGCAAAGCGCCAGGCGTTAATGAAGAAGCACTACGACACGATGTACCGCGACATGCAGACGATGCGGGGAATGGGGTGGATGTGGGCGCCGAACGCCGCAGCTTCGTTGCCCGATCCAGACTCGAAGGGAGCGAATCTCGAATCGAAGTACTGTTCCCAGTGTCATGCGCCGCCGTCGCCTTCGATTCACACCGCGAAGGAATGGAGCGACGTCACGACGCGAATGCGTGCGCACATTGCTGACCAGGCCCAAACAGTGGGCGCGGGTGCGGGCGTGAAGGTCCCGAGCGCATCAGAACTCGATACGATCACGGCGTATCTGGGCACGCACGCGCTAAAGGCCAAGCCCTGATCTGGTTGTCGCTCAGCTCACAGTGCTGTGCTCTGCTGCAGTTGCCCGAACTCCTACGGGCTGGGGACCGTGACATGAGGAACAGGTCACAAGTCCCCCGGGTGCGGCTTTCCGTCACTGGACACACCCGCCGGTGCCGGCGTAGTCTCCAGCGCTAATCAAACGAGCGTCATTGCAACTTGTCACAGTCGATGATCCGATCCCGAGCAAGACTCGCTCTTTTTGTGGTGCTCTGTGCCATCGTGCTGCTCCCACGATTGGGTGGTCCGCACCTGCACCTCTGTCTGGACGGCGCAGGGCCGGCCGTCGCCCTCCACATGTCTGACGGGGACGGCGAGGATTCCGGCATTGACGACAGCCATCAGGACCAGACGGTCCAAGTGACCAATCCGGTCTTCGGTAAGGTCTGGCCGCCCTCACTGGATGGGGCGCTAGTCCTGATGTTCGCGTTATTGCTGGTCATTTCACACCAGACCTCCCTGCTTCCCGTGCTTCGAACGATTCGAGTGCCAGGATCGCCCCTGTTCCTGCGGCCCCCGCTTCGAGGTCCTCCCACCTAGTCTCCCCGCGGATCGTCGCCATCGTCGGGCTGCACAGCCGTGCAGTTCATGAGCCGGGAGACCACCATGTTTCTGATTCGAGCACGCACACTCAGTGCGTGCCTGCTGATTGTCGGGCTGTCACCGCTCGTTGGCCATGCGGAGCAAGCTGATAGTGTTGCCCCCCTGACCCTGGGCCAGGCCATCGAGCGTGCCCTTGCCGCTAACCCGGCCTTGCAGGGCTTCGCCTTTTCCCTGAAGGCGCAGGAGGCCCGCATCGCGCAGGCTGACCAGCGGCCAGTAACGGAAGCCTCCTTCGAACTCGAAAACGTTCTGGGCAGCGGTGACTACCGGGGGCTGGACGCGGTTGAAGCGACCATGGCCTTGTCGCAAGTCATCGAGCTGGGTGACAAGCGTCAGCTGCGCAAGGCCGCTGCCCAGTCAGGGCGCGAGATTTTGTCCGTGGAACGCCAGGCTGCCCAGCTGGATGTCCTGGCGGAAGTCACGCGGCGGTTCATCGCCGTTGCCGCCGCTCAGGAACAGCTCGCCCTGGCCCAACAGGGGACGACCCTGGCGAAGAGCACCGTGGACGATGTGGCGCTGCGCGTCCGGGCGGCGAAGTCCCCGGAGGGTGAATTACTGCGCTCCCGCGCGGCATTCAGCCGGTCCGGAATCGACGAACAACGCGCGATGGCCGACCTGCGTGCAGCCCGGCAGCGATTGGCTGCCATGTGGGCCAGCGCCCGGCCGGACTACATCGCGGTCAGGGCCGATCTGTACCGGTTCCCGCCCTTGCAGGACTTCGATAACCTTGCCGCGCGCCTTGACGGCAATCCCGACTTCCTGCGCTTCGTTTCAGCAGCGCGGCTGCGCGACGCGGAACTCAGGCTGGTCAGCAGCCTGCGGAGGCCCGACTTATCGGTTTCGGGCGGCATACGTCGACTTGAGGCGACAGAAGATCAGGCCCTGGTAATGGGCATTTCGGTGCCCCTGTTTTCCGGTCGACGGGCTGCGCCGGCCATCGCAGAGGCTACGGCCCTCCGAGAGTTGGTGGATGTCGAACGTGATGCCGCGCGAATCCAGGCCCGGACCCAGCTGTACGGCCTGTACGAGCAACTTCGGCAGGCGATCCGTGAAACGGAAACCCTCCAGCGGGACGTCATGCCGCAATTGGAGGAGGCGTTGAAGGCGACGAAATACGCCTACGAGCGCGGCCGCTACGGCTACCTTGAACTCGTCGACGCACAACGCTCGTTCCTTGACGCCCGTGCCGCCGCCATAGACTCGGCTACCGATGGCCAGGAGATTCTGGCCGAAATCGAACGGCTGACGGGCGAGCCTCTGGTCGACGGCGAGAGACCCGCCTCACCAGTGTCCAGCGGCTCTGCGCCGGCGCCGGGCCAATGATCTCCTTCCTTGCGGCCATGACCCACGTCCTGGTTACTCAGAATCCCCTGGAGCACCCATGAAGACCATGCCCATAAAAATAGCGAGACTCTTGCTGACTGCCGCCCTCCTTACCCTGGCTGCCGGGTGCGGTGAAACGGGATCCCCGGCCACTGACGGCACGGCGGTGCAGGAGGCTGGTCATGACGAAAAACTTGGCGAGGAGAAGGGTGAGCATGACGAAGACGGGCATGCGGATCACGACGAGGAGGAGTCTTCTGGCGCCATCAAGCTGACGCCGCAGCAGCTCCAGTCGGCCGCGATCGAGGTGGCGGCCGCGGGTCCCACCACCATCCGCGAGCGTCTACCCCTGTACGGTGTGGTGGCTCCGAATGCTGAGCATGTCCTCGAGATCACGCCACGGTTTCCAGGGGTGATCCGCAGCGTGACGAAGCGGGTGGGTGATCGAGTCCGGCAGGGCGAAGCCTTGGCCAAGGTTGAGAGCAACGAGAGCTTGCAGATCTACACCCTGACGGCACCGCTTTCCGGGGTAGTTACCGCCCGCAATGCCAATCCGGGCGAGCAGACGGGGGAGCGGGTCTTGTTCACAGTCGCGGACCTCTCGACGGTTTGGGTGGAGGTGTCGCTGTTTCCGCGGGATCGGAGCCGCGTGCAGGTTGGGCAGGCTGTGCGGGTCAAGAGTGGCGAGACCGGACAGGCCGCGGACGGGAAGGTGGTGTACGTCGCGCCCTTCGGGATTGCGAGCAACCAGACGCTCACGGCCCGGGTGTTGCTCGATAACACTGACGGACGCTGGGCGCCGGGTCTGTACGTAGCCGTCGACGTCACTCTGGCCGAGACCCCGGTGCGCGTGGCCGTGCGCAACGTCGCCCTGCAGACCCTTGACGAGCGAACCGTCGTGTTTACCCAGGGACCGGAGGGCTTCCGGCCGCAGCCCGTGGAAGTCGGGCGCAGCGACAACGAGGCCACCGAAATCCTCGGCGGCCTGAAAGCCGGCGACCGCTATGTCGCCGGCAACAGTTTCATTTTGAAGGCCGAGCTCGGCAAGGGCGAAGCCGAGCACGAGCACTAGAGGTCCCCGCCATGATTGACGCCCTGCTGCGTTTCTCCATCGCCCGTCGCTGGGTGGTGCTATTCCTGGTGCTGGTCGTCGCCGGCGCTGGCATCTGGAGCTACCAGCGCCTGCCGATCGACGCTGTCCCCGACATTACCAATGTCCAGGTGCAGATCAACACGAGTGCGCCAGGCTACTCACCACTGGAGGTTGAACAGCGGATTACGTACCTGGTGGAGACGGCCATCGCTGGCCTGCCCGCCGTGGAATACACCCGTTCGCTGTCCCGCTACGGCCTGTCGCAGGTCACGGTGGTGTTTGCCGATGGCACCGACATCTATTTTGCCCGCAATCTCATCAACGAGCGCCTGCAACAGGCCAAGACCCAGATGCCTGCGGGCATAGAACCGGGAATGGGTCCCATTGCGACCGGCCTCGGTGAGATCTTTCTCTACAGCGTCGACGCCAAGCCCGGCGCTAAGCAGGCGGATGGCCAGCCCTGGGATGCCACGGCGCTCCGCACCCTTCAGGACTGGGTGATTCGCCCTCAGCTGCGGCTAGTGCCGGGAGTCACCGAGGTCAACACTATCGGTGGCTACGAGAAGCAATTCCATGTGACGCCGGATCCAGCCCGCCTGCTGGCTTTTGGCCTGACCTTCGACGACGTTGTGGCCGCGCTGGAGAACAACAATGCCAGTGTTGGGGCCGGCTACGTCGAGCAGAACGGCGAGCAGTACCTCATTCGTTCACCCGGCCAGGTGGGGGACATCGCGGCCGTCGAGCAGATCATCGTGACCCACCGCGATGGCATCCCCATCAGCATCCGGGACCTTGCCGACGTGGGCCTGGGCAAGCAGCTGCGCAGTGGGGCTGCCACTCATGACGGCAAGGAAACCGTGCTCGGTACTGCCGTCATGCTGATCGGGGAAAACAGCCGCACGGTTTCCGCCGCGGTCGCGGCGCGCTTGGCCGAGGTCGCGAAAACCCTTCCCGAGGGCGTGACGGCCGAGCCCGTCTATGACCGGACGGTGCTCGTGGATAAGACTATCGCGACGGTGCGCAATAACCTGCTTGAAGGGGCCGTCCTGGTGGTGGCGGTGTTGCTGCTGATGCTCGGCAATGTCCGCGCGGCCCTTATTACAGCCCTGGTCATTCCGTTGTCGATGCTGATGCTGATGACCGGCATGGTTGCAACCAAGGTGTCCGCCAACCTCATGAGTCTCGGCGCCCTCGATTTTGGCCTCATTGTCGATGGGGCGGTGATCATCGTGGAGAACTGCATCCTGCGGCTCGGCGAGCGCCAGCACCAAATGGGGCGTCTGCTCACTCTCGACGAGCGTCTCAACACCGTCTTCAACTCCACCCGGGAGGTGTTCACGCCGAGTCTCGTCAGTGTCCTGGTCGTGATTCTGGTCAACCTGCCCATCCTTGCCCTAGCAGGGGTCGAAGGCAAGATGTTTCAGCCCATGGCCTTCGCCGTAATTATTGCGCTTCTGGCGGCGCTGGCCCTCTCGCTCACCTTCGTTCCCGCGGCGGTTGCCCTTCTCCTTACGGGGCACATCGAGGAGAAGGAGAACCGCATCATGCGGGTAGCGCGTCAGGCGTATACCCCGGTTCTGGACGGGGCGTTGCGCTTCCGCGTGCCGATCCTGGCGGGTGCCGTGGCCTTCGTGATCCTGTGCGGGTGGCTTGGTTCCCGGCTGGGGTCCGAATTCATCCCGAGCCTGGACGAAGGGGACCTTGCCGTGCAGGCGCTGCGCATCCCGGGCACCAGCCTGACCCAGTCCCTGGAGATGCAATTCCAGCTCGAACGTGCACTGGCCGACGTCCCGGAGGTGAAGACTTTCTTCTCTCGGGTGGGCACGGCCGAGGTGGCGACGGACCCCATGCCGCCAAGTATCTCCGACGGCTACGTCATGCTCCATGAGCGCAAGGACTGGCCGGATCCCGACAAGACCAAGGCGGAGTTGGCCTTGGAGATCGAGGAACGCCTGGAGGCGGTGCCCGGCAACGCCTTCGAAATCAGCCAGCCTATCCAGCTTCGGTTCAATGAGCTGATCTCGGGCGTGCGTTCCGATCTCGGCGTCAAGGTCTACGGCGATGATCTGGGCCAGTTGCTGATAGCGGGTAACCAGATTGCCGAAGCACTGAACGAGGTCCCCGGCGCGGAGGGCGTGAAGGTCGAGCAGGTTGAGGGCTTGCCCGTTCTTGCCGTAGAGCCGAATCGGGCTGCACTCTACCGCTATGGCCTGAATGTGGCCGATGTTCAGGACGTGCTGGCGGCGGCCACAGGCGGCGAGGAGGCCGGACAGATCTTCGAGGGTGACCAGCGCTTCAGCCTGGTTGTGCGCTTGCCGGAGGAACTGCGCAGCGACCTGGATGCCCTGGAGCGGCTGGCCATACCACTCCCGGCTGGTGGCTATGTCCCGCTTGCAGAGGTAGCCACTCTCAATCTGGCGCCTGGCCCCAACCAGATCAGCCGGGAGAACGGCAAGCGCCGGCTCGTGGTGTCAGCCAACGTGCGCGGGCGGGATCTCGGTGGCTTCGTCGCGGAGGCGCAGGCGAAGATTGACAGCGAAGTGCGGCTTCCACCCGGCTATTGGCTGACCTACGGTGGCACGTTCGAGCAGCTGCAGTCGGCTACCGAGCGCCTGACGCTTCTGGTGCCGGTAACTCTCGTCATGATCTTTGCGTTGTTGCTCATGACGTTCGGCTCCGCCAGGGACGCGGCGCTCGTGTTCAGCGGCGTGCCGCTCGCCCTCACCGGAGGTGTCATCGGGCTCTGGCTCCGGGGCATCCCCCTGTCCATCACCGCGGGTGTGGGCTTCATCACACTTTGCGGGGTGTCAGTCCTCACCGGAGTCGTCATGGTGGCGGCTTTCAGGGACCGGCTGGCCCAGGGGCAAACGATTGACGATGCGATTCGCGAGGGCGCGATGCTGCGTCTCCGACCGATCCTCATGGTGGCCCTCGTGGCGGCCCTGGGATTCCTGCCGATGGCTCTCAATACCAGCACCGGTGCCGAGGTCCAGCGGCCCCTGGCGACGGTCGTAATCGGCGGCATCATTTCTTCCACCATTCTCACGCTACTGGTACTGCCGGGGTTGTACCGCATGGCCTGGCGGGCGAGACCCGAACCCATACCTGCCGCCGTTGCCACAGGGGAGTCCGTCGCATGAAGCTCATCAAGGCCTTTATCCACCATGTTCGCGCCCCGGAAGTAATCCAGGCGCTGTCCGCCGGCGGCTTCCGCCGGATATCCCTGATCGAGTCGAAGGGGACGCTCCGCGCTATCAGTGATACGGAAATGGATTTCTCGCTTGAAGCGGGCGGGCTGCTGATCGCCGAGACCCAGCTTGAGCTGGTCTGCGACGACCATGAAGTGGAGGCGGCGACGGCGATCATCCGGACCACCGCCCGAATTGGTCCCCAGGTTTCCGGCTGGGTGTATGTCAGTGCGGTGGAACAGGCACTGCCCATTGGTGATAGGGAGTAACCCATCGAGGAGGAATGCGATGCAGCTCCGCTCCATTTGGTTTCCATTGGTAACTGCCATCCTCATCGGTGTCGCCAGTTGCACCCTGCAAGAACAATCTGCGGCCAGTCCCGACAGCCAATTCCGGAAGGCTTTATCCGTGTGTCGTTTCCAACACACGGGCGCTATGAATCAGCGCATTGCCCTGAAGGCGACTGAAGAGCACGTAGCGAAGTGCCTGGCACGTCGGGGGTGGACACCGACCGGTGAGCCACTCTCGGCGTCCGAGCCGGATCAGGAGTCATCCAACTAATGGTCCGATCCCGAGCAAGGCAAGCTGTTGACTATCGGCCACGCGACGATTTGGCTGGAGATCGATCCAGCCGTGGGCGCGTATCTGCCTCCGACGATATCGTGTAACCACCGAACCCCAACTGAAGGCAAAGAGGAGATAGGCGATGAAACGTATCATACCTACCAGTACGGATGGCTTGCGCTGGGCTAGGACCGCTTTGGTCTCGAGCATATTTGCACTCAGCGTTGCAGCCTGCAATCCGAACACCCCAGCGTCCACCGCGGCGCCCAGTCGAACGCCGGCGAAAGAGGACGCCGCAGCCGCCGCTGCCAAGTCCATGGAAGGGATGCCCGACATGGCAGGGATGGATCATTCAAAGATGATGACGCCCGCACAGATGGCCGAGCTGAGGGAAAAAATTCCGCTCTACGAAGTAATGTCTGACGAAGACATTATGACGAACATGACGCGCATGCCGCCCGATTTCTGGGGTCTCATCAGCACCAAGGATATGCAAGGCAATATTGGCGTGCTGGCGCTGGGGCACGGCTACAAGTTGGGCGGCAATGAGCAATTCGAGAACTATGCGCAGCCCATATCAAAGGAATATCCCACGGCTGTGGCGCCAGGCATGGCGATGATGTCATCGGCGCATATCCAGCAAGCCGTCGACGAGCTCACCAGCAAGCACGGCGTCAAGACCATCGTGGTCGTGCCGATGGAACCGGGTGACGATACCTCCCTGATCCATCAATGGCAGTATATTTTCGGTCTGCGGGAGGAGGCGCCCTACCTCGCGGTGCCTCGTGTCAGGACGGAAGCCAAAGTCGTGTTTACGAAGTCGCCAGCCGCGGACTCGCGTATCTCTACCATCATGAGGGACTATGCCATTGAAGCCAGCGCACATCCCGATAAGGATCGGTTGATCCTCGTTTCTCACGGCCCAGAGGATCCGAAGGATAATCCTGCAGAGCTGAAGCTTCTGGAGAATCACGCGACCAGTATTCGCAATACGAGCAATTTCAAGGACATCAAGGTGGTTTCCCTTGAAGACGACGCGGTGCCGCCCATTCGCGCTGCCCACGTGGCGGAGCTTCGCGGCCTCATCAAGGAAGCGACTGACAAAGGTCTCGACGTGGTCATTGTGCCGATGATTCTCACTAAGGGCGGCTTTCACGCTCGTTTGCAGAAGGACCTCGCCGGGCTGAACTATAAATTTGCCAACAAGGGCCTCATCGAACATCCGGCGTTCCAGGGATGGATTAGCAATACGGTGCGTGAAGGTAGCAGTAGCTAGAAGTCGGACTTGTTTAACGATGCCGGCGGCGATGAATCCGGGTCGTGCGTTGGACCGAAAGACTTGAACGCCGAGCTTAGCGTGCAACGCCCTTGTTTCTGGTTGCCCTCTACTTCATGTATGAGGCCCGGCGACGGCTCGGCCGCCGCAGGAGATCGAACCGCTGGAAATGCTCGGCGTGGCTGTTGTGGCGCTGGTGGTCACCCTGGTCGCGATGGGATGCTCTCCGCGGGCAAGTTCGGAGGTCTCAACGTCAATATGGGTCGACCCCCTCATCGCCGTCGCCATCAGCTGGCGCATCGACGGCTCCTGCCGGCCAGAGAGGTCCAACCCAACCCATCCCATCCCACTTCACGGCCGCGGCGCGTCACGATCAGGAGGCAGGTGCGCCGGCCCCTGATCAGGGAGGGGGGTAGCAGTACCCAAGTGCGCGGCAGTGTCGAAAATGGGTCAGAAAGAAACGTATGACTGAGAAGGCGCGTATCGCAATCGCTCTGTTGTTGCCCGAGGTGCCGGATGCGCGCGACACATGCATTCGGCGACTCGGCGACTTGCTGAAAGCGACGGAAGGAATCGATGACGCACACCTTGCAGACATAAAAAACGAGGGACCCGACCAAATCTGCATTCACTATGATCCCGCGCGGCTGTCGATCGGTGAAGTTCGCGCTTTGGCCCACCGAGCCGGAGTGAAACTCGCCAACCGGTTCGGGCACCTGTTGCTGAAGACGGAACCGATGCACGCTCGGCAGGCGCGGACCGTCGAGGCGCGAGCGAGAAAAATCGCCGGAGTGCTGGAAGCCGCCGCGTCTCCCGCCGGCGTGCTGCGCATCGAGTTTGATCGCCAAGCAGCCGACGGAGAAGCCATAGTGGCGGGGGTGCAAAAGATCGGTGTGCGAATCATCCAACTGGCAACCCCGCGGACCGAAGTCGAACCATCTGAAGTCGGAGGCAAGCGAGCACAGGAGGAACAGGAACATGGCGGCCTATTTGGCGAGCGGACGGAGTTGGTTTTCGCCGCGCTCTCCGGCGGACTACTCCTCAGCGGCTGGCTGCTGTCAGGATTGACCAGGATCCCACCGTGGATGCCTTGGAGCCTGTATCTAACGGCGTACGGGTTCGGCGGCTTTTTCACGTTTCGAGAAGCGATCCAGAACATTCGCGCCGGCCGGTTTGAAATTGACTTTCTGATGCTGGTGGCAGCCATAGGCGCCGCCACGCTCGGAAAATGGGCCGAAGGTGCTCTTCTGCTGTTTCTATTCAGCCTCGGACACGCGCTGGAACACTATGCGATGGGCCGCGCCAAACGGGCCATCGAAGCCCTCGCCGAACTTGCGCCCCAGACCGCAGTCATCCGGCGCGCGGGAAACACCACGGAATTACCGGTGGAGCAGCTGCGGCCTGGGGATGTCGTGATCGTTAAACCGAACGAGCGGCTTCCCGCGGATGGGTTCGTGATCAAGGGGGAGGGGAGTGTCAATCAGGCCCCGATCACCGGCGAAAGCGTCCCCGTGGACAAGCGGGCAGTGGATGATCCGCATAAGGCGGCCGCGAATGCTGATCAACTCGATCCGGAGTATCGCGTGTTCGCCGGCACGATCAATGGCAGCGGCGCTCTGGAGATACAGGTGACCAAGCTTGCCAGCGAATCCACGCTGGCCCGCGTCGTGAAAATGGTGAATGAGGCCGAGACGCAAAAGTCCCCGACTCAGCTTTTCACCGACAAGTTCGAGCGCTATTTCGTCCCCGCAGCGCTGGCATTAGTCACCCTGCTGTTGTTCGCCGGGGTTGTCATCGATGAACCGTTCAGCGAGTCGTTCTACCGCGCGATGGCGGTGTTGGTGGCGGCCAGCCCCTGCGCCCTGGCGATTTCGACGCCGAGCGCGGTGTTGAGCGGCGTGGCTCGCGCGGCACGCGGCGGAGTGCTCGTCAAAGGCGGCGGCCCGCTGGAACACCTGGGAACACTCGGCGCCATCGCCTTCGACAAGACCGGCACATTGACGCAAGGAAAACCGCGGCTGACCGACGTGGTCGGTGCAGATCGCGTCGCCGAAGACGAGTTGTTGCGAGTTGCCGTGGCCGTCGAAAAACTCAGCGACCATCCGCTGGCCGCCGCCGTGGTGCTGGGTGCCAAAGAACGACTGAAGAGCGATGCGGGCCTGCAGGCCCACGACGTGCAAAGCATCATCGGCCGCGGGGTCAAAGCCACCGTTGACGGTCAGCCGGTTTACATCGGCAAAGACAGCCTGTTCGCGGAAGTTGAGGGACCGCCGCTCCCGGACGCGTTGCGCGAGTCGGTTGAGAAGCTGAAAGCCGGCGGACGCACAACGATGATCGTCCGGCGTGGTGACACCTACCTCGGTGTGCTGGGCTTGATGGACACGCCGCGTGAGGCGGCCAAAGACGTAATTACCCGCTTGAGAGAGCTAGGCGTCCGGCGAATGATTATGCTCTCGGGTGACAATCAACAGGTAGCCAATACGGTCGCCAAAGAAGTCGGTATCGACGAAGCCCTGGGTGACTTGATGCCCCACGACAAATTCGAGGCGATCAAGAAACTCGCCCGACAAGAGGGCGTGGCAATGGTTGGCGACGGCGTGAACGACGCTCCCGCGATGGCAAATGCCACGGTCGGGATCGCGATGGGCGCGGCTGGTTCAGACGTTGCCTTGGAAACCGCCGATGTGGCGTTGATGGCTGACGACTTGAACCATCTCCCCTTCGCCGTCGGCCTGAGCCGGCAAACGAGCCGTATCATTCGGCAGAATCTCTGGTTCAGCCTCGGCATTGTCGCATTCCTTATTCCCGCAACCGTACTCGGATTGCAAATGGGCGCCGCGGTCGTGTTCCATGAGGGTTCAACGCTCTTAGTGGTTTTCAACGCCCTCCGACTCTTGGCGTATCAACCCAAGTAGATCGGTCTGAATCGGTCTGTCGGCCTATGTCGGCTTCTCAAATGGCACGGGAGTCTGGGCTGCGATTCTCTTGTCCTTTGCACTGCCATTTCTTGTCTGGAATGGACTCGTCGGGCTGGTTGTCTATGTTCACCACATTCATCCGGAAATACCCTGGTTCTTTATAGCCAAAGTAAGTCTTTAGACCCGTCAAACATGGCGTATCGCTAGATAGGGAAAGGTACCGTAATCTGACCGACCTGAACACGAAACGGACAGTTACCCTGGGGAAAAGTCTATCGGCGCAAGCTCTGCGACTGCGAGTGCGGAATCTGAGGCGCACGTGGCAGAGCGGATTCTGTCACCGCCTGAGGCGACCGCGGCCTCTGGTCGGCCACGACCTTCTACTCGGGACCGTGCACAATCCCCAACGTTTGGCAATCGGCTGCCTGACGCTCGTGAGCATCCTGGCCGGATGTTCGGGGATTACCCTACCCCCGCCGGTCGATCAGAAGCCGGGCTCGTCAGTTGCCCCACCTCCCACGGTCTCTGGTCCTTCCACCCATTCCCGCCCCGATCGACTTCCGCCCGACACCGGCAGTACCCAGCCGGACCTGGTCCTACCCGGGACTGTCATCCGCGTTCTGGACGGAGACACGGCGGACGTTCAGCTCGACAGCGGGCCCATTCGCGTCCGCTTCCACGGCGTTGATGCCCCCGAGAAGTCTCAGCCTCTCGGCAAGGCAGCAGGCGCGCATCTGGCCACCATGATCCAAGGCAGGTTGGTGGAAGTATTGCCCGTCGATCAGGACGCCTACGATCGCATCGTTGGTGTCCTGTATCTCGGTGAGACCAACGTCAATGCCGAGATGGTCCGCACCGGTTACGCATGGGCATACCGCAAATACCTAGGAGCACTGGCGGGTGACGCGGACTACTGTCGTCTGGAGGATCAAGCTCGAGATGCGGGGTTCGGACTTTGGTCCCTCCCCGTCAGTGAAAGACTGCCACCATGGGAATATCGGGCAGACAAGCGCAACGGCGGGGGTAGATTCACAGACTACTCGGACGAGACGGCCGAGAACTGTATCGCGGCGATGAGCCAGGGACCGCGAGCGGTGCGCTCGCCCACGGTGGCACCTTCAGTAGCGCCCAAGTCGGGCTGCTTGATTAAGGGAAACATCAATTCCAAAGGCGAGCGGATATACCACGTGCCCGGTCGCGGCTCTTATGCGCAGACGGAGATCAACGAAGGGGCAGGCGAGCGCTGGTTCTGCAGTGAGGACGAGGCTCGGCAGGCGGGGTGGCGAGCGCCGAGATAGCCCATCCATACCAAACTCGGGCGAAAAGCCCGCCGTGGGCTCCGGGGAGTTCTCCCCGTTGCGCAACTGTCGTCGTTCTACCCCTGAGCCGGTCCCAGCACTGGGCCTCCGGCAATTTTCATTTCTCTACGAAATCCCGCCTTTCTGAGCGCGACTGAGTACCCCTCACTTCGTCACCCTGCGACTTCGGACCTTTTGGGTCTGACGGCTGACCCAATTCGTCTTTGACACCCCCGGCCGCCAGCCCAATTCTCCGCCCGCGCTACACGAGCGCGGCACGACAGGGCAGGGAGGCGGGACGGTAATGACGGCGGGCAAGATCCTCATCGGCCAAATGCTCCTGGTGCTGGCCATCGTCGTGCTTGGGACGTGGACGGCGACCGAGTGGACCGCGTGGCAGTTGGGATTCCAGCGCCGGCTGGGCGCGCCCTGGTTTCGGCTGCAGGGCCTGCCGGTCTACTACCCCTGGCGGCTCTTCGAGTGGTGGTTTGTCTACGAGGCCTACGCGCCCCGCGTGTTCAACACGGGCGGCCTGATCGCCGGGGGCAGCGGCATGCTCGGTGCTCTATCGGCCATCCTCGGTTCGGTGTGGCGGGCCCGCCAGTCTCGCCTGGTCACCACTTTTGGTTCCGCCCGTTGGGCGACACCCCGCGAAGTCGCGCAGGCCGGCCTGACGCGACCGGCGGGGGTTTTTCTGGGCAGGGTGGGGCAGAGCTACCTGCGCCACGACGGACCGGAGCACGTGATGGCCTTTGCGCCGACGCGCTCCGGCAAGGGCGTGGGGCTGGTGGTGCCGACGCTTCTCACCTGGCCCGGGTCCGCGGTTATCCACGACATCAAGGGCGAGAACTGGCAGCTGACGGCGGGCTGGCGGTCCAAGAGTTCGCACTGCCTGCTGTTCAACCCGACCGACGCGCGCTCGGCCGCCTACAACCCGCTACTGGAAGTTCGCCAGGGTGTCCACGAAGTCCGCGACGTGCAGAACATTGCGGACATCCTGGTGGACCCGGAGGGTGCACTGGAGCGGCGCAACCACTGGGAGAAGACCTCCCACGCCCTGCTGGTGGGCGCCATCCTCCACGTGCTCTACGCGGAACCCGACAAGACCCTGCGGGGCGTCGTGAACTTTCTGTCGGATCCGGCCCGGACGTTCGATCAAACGCTGTGGGCGATGATGGCCACGCCGCACGTGGCGGGCGCACCCCACCCGGTGGTCGCCTCCGCCGCCCGGGAGGTGCTGAACAAGAGCGACAACGAGCGCTCCGGCGTGCTGTCCACGGCGATGAGTTTCCTGGGGCTCTACCGGGACCCGACGGTCGCTGCCGTGACGGCCCGGTGTGACTGGCGGATTGCGGATTTGGCGGAGGGTTCGCACCCGGTCTCGCTGTACCTCGTGGTGCCGCCTTCAGACATCTCCCGCACCAAGCCACTCATTCGACTGCTCCTGAACCAGATCGGGCGGCGCCTGACCGAGTCGCTAGAGGATCGGGGGCGATCGGGCCGAACGCTGCTGCTGATGCTGGATGAGTTTCCGGCACTCGGGCGGCTGGATTTCTTCGAGTCGGCACTGGCTTTTATGGCGGGGTACGGCCTGCGCGCGGTCCTGATCGCCCAGTCGTTGAACCAGATCGAGAAGGCCTACGGGCCGAACCACGCGATCCTGGACAACTGCCACGTGCGGGTCGCTTTCGCCACCAACGACGAGCGCACGGCCCGCCGAATCTCGGACGCTTTGGGCACGGCCACTGAACTCCGCGCCCAGCGCAACTACGCCGGTCACCGGCTGGCGCCCTGGCTTGGGCACCTGATGGTCTCCCGCCAGGAGTCGGCGCGCGCGCTGCTGACGCCGGGCGAGGTCATGCAGCTGCCACCGGACGAAGAGATCGTCATGGTCGCTGGCCACGCGCCGGTGCGGGCGCAGAAGCTCCGCTATTACGAGGACGCCAATTTCACGCGACGGCTGTTGCCGCCTCCGGTGCTGTCTGCCGCTGGCTATACCGATCGGCCCGCACCCCGGGCCGACGACTGGACCGAACGCGCTGTCGTCGTTCCCACCGAATCCAGCCTGCCACCTCCCGGGCCGGTCGGTGGGGACGACGATGGCCAACCCGGGCAGTCTCCCGAGATCGAGCCGGGCATGGACGTGGGCACGTTGCCTGAAACCCCTCACGTCCGTCCGTCGCCGGCACTTCCATTCAGGCGAGCCCCTCGACAGTCGGCCCGTAATCCTGTCGATGAGATCGCCCTGTGAGTCGGGCCCGCCTCAACATCTTTCTTGAGCGGGAGCACGAGCGCCGGCTGGCCGAGCTGGCGACCATGCGGGGCTTGTCCAAGTCGAGCATCGTTGCCGCCGCACTGGCCGCCTTTCTGTCGCCGGAGGGTGCCGACCGCCGGGAGGCGGCCATCGCCACGCGCCTGGACCGACTGACTCGCCAGTTTGAACGGCTGGAGCGCGACCAGCAGATCGGGCTCGAGACGCTGGCGCTCTTCGTGCGCTACACGCTGGCGGCGAATCTCCCCATTCCGACCGAACATCAGGAGCGGGCCCGGGCCCAGGGCGCGGCGCGCTTTGCCCAGTTCGTCGAGCAGCTTGGCCGGCATCTGCAGCGGGGCGGGAGCCTGGTCAAGGCCGTCCACGCCGAGATCCGGCCGGAGGACGCGGAGTTCTTCGCGCCGGACCCGAGCCCACCGGAGGACGTGCCATGACCGGGCCGCTGATTTCGCCGCTCACGTCCGCCGCTCAGGTGCTGGACCGGCAGAGTCGCATGCTCCGCAGCGCGCTGGGGCCGGTCATTGCCGGCGCGCTGGCCGATCCGGACATCGTGGAGATTCTCCTTAACCCAGACGGTTTGCTGTGGTTTGACCGGCTGGGTGCGGGTCGCACGCCCTCGGGAATCACCATGCCGGCGGCTGCGGCCGAACGGATCATCCGGTTGGTGGCCTCCCACGTGCACCAGGAGGTGCACGCCGGGGCGCCGCTGGTCTCGGCCGAACTGCCCGAGACGGGCGAGCGTTTTGAGGGCGTGCTGCCCCCGATCGTGCGCGCGCCCACCTTCGCAATTCGGAAACGGTCGGCTGGGGTGATTCCCCTAAGCCGATACGTCACGACCGGCGTCCTCACCGAGGCGCAGGCCACGTTCCTACAGGGTGCCGTCTGGAGTCGCGCCAACATTGTCATCGCCGGCGGCACCTCCACCGGCAAGACCACGCTCGCGAATGCGCTGCTGCAGGAAGTGGCGAGAACGGGCGACCGGGTCATTGTCCTGGAAGACACTGTTGAATTGCAGTGTCTGGCGGACGACCACGTGCCGTTGCGCACGCGCCCGGGCGTGGTTTCCATGGCCGACCTGGTCCGATCCACGCTGCGCCTGCGTCCCGATCGGATTGTGGTCGGGGAGGTGCGGGGCAGTGAGGCGCTCGACCTGCTCAAGTCCTGGGGCACCGGTCATCCGGGCGGCATTGCCACGTTGCACGCGGGCTCCGCGCGCGGCGCCCTGACCCGCCTCGAACAACTCATTCAGGAAACTGTCATCACCGTGCCCCGCGCCCTGATCGCCGAGGCCGTTGATGTCGTGGTGTTCATCGCCGGGCGCGGCCAGCGCCGGCGCATCGAAGATATTGTCCGGGTCGTTGGGCTCACCCCGGACGGTTATCACCTGGAGCCTATCGAAACACCCCCGGGAGATGCTCATGCTGAAAATTGACTGTGGACTGCAGCCGTTCGTGCGGCGGGCGCTGTTCCTGCCCCTGTCCCTTCTGGTCGTCGCCCAGGCTCAGGCGGCCGGCTCCAATATGCCCTGGGAGGCACCACTGCAGGCGGTGCTCGACTCCGTCCAGGGGCCGGTGGCCCGAATCATCGCCGTCATGGTCATCATCGTCACGGGGTTGACGCTCGCGTTTGGCGACACCAGTGGCGGTTTCCGACGGCTGATTCAGATTGTCTTCGGCCTGTCGATCGCCTTTGCCGCCTCGACGTTCTTCCTGAGCTTCTTCAGCTTCGCCGGCGGGGCGCTGGTCGCGTGACGGACCTAACCGACGGCTTTGAAGTGCCGCTGCACCGCTCACTGACCGAGCCGATCCTGCTCGGCGGGGCGCCACGGCCGCTGGCGATTGTCAGCGGCACGCTGGCCGCCGCGGTGGGCATCGGGCTGCAGTTCTGGGTCCTGGGCGCCGTGCTGGCGGTGGTCGGACACACGCTGGCGGTCTGGGGGGCGAAAACCGACCCGCAGTTTCTGGAGGTGTTTGCCCGGCACCTCAAGTACCCGACACACCTGGAGGTCTGACCGGTGTTGTCTTTAGCTGAGTATCAGAGGCGACCGCGCGCTTTGGCCGACTACCTGCCCTGGGCGGGGCTGGTGGCCCCGGGGGTCGTCTTGAACAAGGACGGCGCCTTCCAGCGCACGGCCAAGTTTCGCGGGCCGGACCTGGACAGTGCCAGTGAGAGCGAACTACTGGCCGCGACCGCGCGTCTCAACAACGCCCTGAAGCGTCTCGGCTCCGGCTGGGCCTTGGGCGTGGAGGCCGCCCGGCGACCGGCGGCGGCTTACCCGGTGGAGGATTTTCCAGACGCGCTGTCCCTGATGGTGGACGAAGAGCGCCGGGCCGCCTTCGAGTCGGCAGGGTCGCACTTCGAGAGCGCTTACCACCTGACCCTGGTTTGGCTGCCGCCGCCCGAGTCTCGGGCGCGAGCCACCCAGTGGCTGTTCGAGCAGCCGGCGCGGGCCAGCGTTGACTGGCGGGAGCAGCTGGCCGCCTTCGTGACCGCCACCGACCGGTTGTTGTCGCTCCTGGAGAGTGCGCTGCCCGAAGTGCAGTGGCTCACCGACGGGGAGACGCTGACCTACCTGCACGCCTGCGTCTCAAGCACTCGTCACCCGGTGGCGGTGCCCGACGTGCCGTTTCATCTGGATGCGCTACTGGCGGACGCGCCGTTGGCCGGGGGCTTGAGCCCGATGCTGGGGAACGCGCACCTGCGGGTGCTGACCGTGCGGGGCTTTCCGGCGACCACCTGGCCGGGATTGCTCGATGACCTCAATCACCTCGGCTTTGCGTACCGCTGGACCACGCGCTTTCTGTGCCTGGACAAGGCGGCCGCCGAGCACGAACTCACCACGCTCCGCCGCCACTGGTTCAGCAAGCGCAAGGGTCTGGTGGCGATGCTGCGCGAGACGCTGACTCAGGAGGCGAGTCCCCTGGTGGACTCGGACGCCGACAACCAGGCGGCCGACGCGGACCGGGCGCTCCAGGAGCTGGGCAGTGATGCGGTCGCTTACGGCTACGTGACGGCCACCGTGGTGGTGAGCGATCCCGACCCAGCCGCGGCCGACGAGCAGCGCAAAGCCGTGGAGCGGGTGATTCAGGGCCGGGGCTTTGTGACGGTCCCCGAGTCCTTCAACGCGGTGGAAGCCTGGCTCTCGTCAATACCGGGACAGGTCTACGCCAACGTCCGTCAGCCGCTGATCTCGACGCTTAATCTGGCCCACCTCATGCCGTTTTCCGCGGTCTGGGCCGGGCCAGAGCGCAACGCGCACCTCAACGGCGCGCCGCTCATGGTCACCCGCACCGGCGGGGCCACGCCGTTTCGGCTGGTGACCCACGTGGGCGACGTGGGGCACACCCTGGTAGTGGGCCCCACCGGCGCCGGCAAGTCCGTGCTGCTCGCCATGCTCGCCCTGCAGTTCCGCCGCTACCCGGGTGCGCGACTCTTCATCTTCGACAAGGGCGGTTCGGTGCGCGCCACGGTCCTCGGGCTCGGTGGCGAGCACTATGACTTGGGCGCGGAGGGCGCGATCGCCTTTCAGCCGCTCGCTCGCATTGATGACTCCACCGAGCGTGCCTGGGCGGCCGAGTGGCTGGCCACGCTGCTGGTCCACGAAGGTGTGGAACTGACCCCCGCCGTCAAGGACGCCGTGTGGTCGGCCCTCGGCAGCCTCTCGTCCGCCCCACCGGCGGAACGCACGCTGACCGGGCTCTCGATCCTGCTGCAGTCCCATGACCTGCGCCAGGCGCTCCAGCCCTACACGCTGAGCGGTGCCCACGGGCGGTTGCTCGACGCGGATCAGGACCGGCTGGGTGCATCCGACGTGCAGGGCTTCGAGATGGAAGCCCTCATGCACGGCAAGAGCGCCGTGCTGCCGGTGTTGACGTATCTTTTTCATCGGCTGGAGGCGCGCTTCGACGGCGCGCCGACCTTGCTGATCCTCGACGAGGCCTGGGTGTTTCTGGACGACCCGGCCTTCGCCGGGCGGATCCGCGAGTGGTTGAAGACGCTCCGCAAGCGCAACGTATCAGTGATCTTCGCCACCCAGTCCCTGGCGGACATCGGGCGCTCGTCGATTGCGCCGGCGCTGATCGAGAGCTGCCCGAGCCGGATCTTTCTGCCCTCGCCCCAGGCCACCGAGCCCCAGCTCAAGACGATCTACCAGGGCTTCGGGCTCAACGACCGGCAGATCGGGATCATTGCCCGGGCCACACCCAAGCGCGAGTACTACTACCAGTCAGCGCTCGGCGCCCGGCTCTTCGACCTGGACCTCGGGCCCATCGCCCTGGCATTCGCCGGCGCCTCGACCCCCGCCGACCAGCGGGCCATCGACTCTATATGTGAGTCATTCCACACGCCGCCTGCCGCAGCGCAGTTTGCCGCGGCGTGGCTGCGCCACCGGGGCCTGGCCTGGGCCGCGGTGCTCGCCGAGAACTTTCCCTCCATCACCTCAACCGGGAGATCCTCATGAACGCCATCAAAAACACCGTTGCCCTCATGGTGCTGGTCGGCCTGACGGCCGGACCGGCCCACGCATTCCCCGTCTTCGACGCGTCGAACTTCACGCAGAACCTGTTGACCGCGACTCGCACCTTGCAACAGGTGAACAACCAGATCCATCAGCTGCAGAACGAGGCACTGATGCTGCAGAACCAGGCGCGCAATCTCCGCGCGCTGGATTTCAATGCGCTGAATGACTTGCGGGTCGCGCTGGCTGCCACCGACCGGCTCATCGCCGAAGCGCGGGGTCTGGCGTTCCAGGTCACGCAGGTGGAAACGCAGTTTGCCACCCTCTATCCCGACACCTACGCCCGCACGGTCACGGGTTCGCAGTTGCTCACCGATGCTCGCGAGCACTGGCGCAACTCGCTTGAAGCCCTGCGCACCGCGGTGCGGGTTCAGGCTCAGGTGCAGGAGAACTTCCGGACCGACGAGTCGGTGCTGGGGGATCTCGTCACCCGCAGTCAGGGCGCCGCCGGCGCCCTGGAGGCGACTCAGGCCGGCAATCAGTTGTTAGCGCTGTCCATCCGCCAGCAGCTGCAGGCCCAGCAGCTCGCGATCAGCGAAGGGCGGGCGGTCGCGACCGAATCGGCGCGGACCGTGGCCGCGGCCGAGCGGGCCCGGGCCGTGCGCGTGAAGTTTCTCGGTGACGGCACGCGTTACACGCCCGCCACCGTCGAAATGTTCGCGCCGTAGCCCTTCACTGACCCGCACTCACTCGGTTCTGATCCATGGACAATCTCGGCGTCATCGACCGCTTCCTGGCGATCTTCACCCAGTACATCGACTCAGGGTTTGGCCTGCTGGGCGGGGAGGTGGCCTGGCTGACCGGCATCCTGGTGGCCCTCGACGTGACGCTCGCCGGCCTGTTCTGGGCGATGGGGGGTACCGATGACGTCATCGCGAAGCTGCTGAAGAAGATTCTCTACGTCGGGGCCTTCGCTTTCATTCTCAATAACTTCAACCAGCTGTCCGGCATCCTCTTTCACTCCTTTGCCGGACTCGGGCTCACCGCGACCGGGTCTGCGCTGACGGAAGCGGAGCTGCTGCAGCCGGGGCGCCTCGCCGCGGTGGGTGTCGAGGCGGGTCGGCCGCTGCTCGCCCAGATCGGGACTCTCGCCGGTTTCCCGGAGGTGTTCCTGAACATCGACAGTATCGCCGTGCTGTTCCTCGCCTGGCTGGTGGTGATCGTCAGTTTCTTTGTTCTGGCGGTGCAGCTGTTCGTGACGCTCATCGAGTTCAAGTTGACGACCCTCGCAGGCTTCATTCTGGTGCCCTTTGCCCTGTGGAACCGGACGGCGTTCCTCGCCGAGCGGGTGCTCGGCAACGTGGTGGCCTCCGGGATCAAGGTGCTCGTGCTGGCGGTGATTGTTGGCATCGGCAGTGGGATCTTTGGTGAGTTCACGGCGCCCACCGGCGCCGACCCGAGCCTCGACGTGGCGCTGGCCACCATGCTCGGCGCCCTGGCCCTGTTCGGGCTCGGCATCTACGGTCCGGGCATCGCTGCTGGCCTCGTGTCTGGTGCCCCGCAACTGGGCGCCGGCGCGGCGGCCGGCACGGCGCTGGCGGCCACGGGCCTCGCGGTGGCGGGTGGCGCTGCCGTGGCAGGCGGATCGCGCCTGGCTGCCGGTGGGGCGAGTGCCGGCCTGCAGGCCGCCAGCGGGCTGAAAGCGCGCGCGGCCAACGCCGTGGCGGCCATGACCGGTGGTGGCCGAGCGGCACCCGCGTCTGGCGCCGGCAGCGCCCTGGCCGGCGCATCGAGGGCAGCCACGGGCGGCGGGCCGCCAGCCAGTGCCAGCAGCAGCGCGGCACCGGGCTGGGCGCGCCAGTTCGCGTCCCGCCAGACCATGACTCACGGAATTGCAACCGCCGCCCACACCGTGCGCGGCGCGGACGCCGGCGGTGCCGGTGCCAACCCTTCACTACGCCAGGAGGACTGAACCGTGCGCTTTCGACGACCCAGTGTCCGTTACTCGACCACGCCGCCACCGGCGACGCCCTATCAGTCTGCTCAGCAGCTCTGGGACGAGCGCATCGGCGGCGCCCGCGTCCAGGCGCTGAACTGGCGGCGGATGGCCTTTGGCTGTCTGATCCTCTCGGGATTCATCGCGGGCGGGCTGCTGGCCCAGCTCGGCCGCTCGACCATCACGCCCTACGTGGTGGAGGTCGACCGGCTGGGTGCCGTGCGGGCGGTGGGGCCCGCCACCGAGACCTACCGGCCCAGCGAAGCGCAACTCGCCTACCACCTGGAGCAGTTCATTCGCCGCGTGCGGTCCCGCTCCATCGATCCGATCGTGCTCCGGGACAACTGGCTGGCCGCCTATGACACGGTCACGGATCGCGGCGCGGCCACGCTCAACGACTACGCCCGCACCAACGACCCCTTCGCCCGGGTCGGGCAAACGTCGGTGGCGGTTGAGGTCACCAGTGTGGTCCGGGCCTCGGAGAACTCGTTTCAGGTGCGGTGGCTCGAGCGCGCGTACGCCAACGGGGCGCTGGCCACCACCGAGCGCTGGACGGCCATTCTCACTGTCCTGCTCAATCCGCCGCGGGACGAGCAGCGGCTGCGTCAGAACCCCTTAGGAATTTATGTCGATGGTCTGAACTGGAGCCGGGAGCTGAACGCGACCGGTTGAAGGAGTATGTCTGTGCGAAATCTATTGGTGTTGCTGACCCTGTCCGGTGCCCTGGTCGCGTGTGCGACGCCGCCCCCGTTGGAAGCGCCGCCCGACGAGCTGGTACTGGCCGCGCGGCTCCCGGAACCGCCGAAGCCGGTGGAAGTGGTGGAGGTCCCGAAGCTGCTACCACTGCCCGGCCAGCTCAAACTAAAACCGGCCGAACCCGGTGCTGTCGATCCGCGCGGCGCGGTGGGCGTGGCCCACGAGGCGGCCCGAGTCGAGCCGACCCTCGACAACTACGTCAACGCCACGCAGCTGTGGCCTTACAGCCCGGATGCCTTGTACCAGGTCTACTTAAGCCCCGAGCGGGTGACGGACATCGCGCTCGAGGCCGGCGAGACCTTGATCTCCGTGTCGGCTGGCGACACGGTCCGGTGGGTCATTGGCGACACCTTAAGTGGCTCGGGTGCCGAGGAGCGGGTCCACGTGCTCGTCAAACCGGTTCGCCCGGATCTGACCACCAACCTGGTCATTCACACCAACCGCCGCAGTTATCACCTGGAGCTGACCGCCACCCCGGACACCTGGATTGCCGCGGTGGCCTGGCGCTACCCGCTGGACCGACTGGCGATGCTCAAGACCAGTACGGCCAGCGCGCAGGCCGTGGCGCCGGTCGCCACTGGCGTGGCATTGGAGCGGCTGAACTTTCGCTACAGCATCAGCGGCGACAGCCCCGCCTGGCGGCCGCTGCGGGCCTTCGATGACGGGGAGAAGGTCTATATCCAGTTTCCGGCGGGGGTCAGCGATCTCCCGCCGCTCTTCACGGTCGGTCCGAAAGGCCAAGTCGAGTTGGTGAACTACCGCAGTCGGCCCCCGTACTACCTGGTCGACCGGCTGTTTGAGGCGGCGGAGTTGCGGCTCGGCGCGGATTCCCAGCAGGCGGTGCGGATCAGCCGCCTGCCGGCCGCGGAGCGCCGGCGATGAGCGAGCCCAGTTCGGGGGCGCCCCAGGCGAGCGAACCGGCGCTGAATTCGGGGGGCGATCAGGCTAAGGAGCCGGCCGACCACCTCGCCTTGCGCGCGCCGCCGCGACCGGTGGTGCGCTTGAATCGCCGCAATTTGATGATTGCGACGGGCCTCGTGGGTCTCGGGGTTTTCGGCGCGACATGGTGGGCGCTGCGGCCGCAAACGCCGCGAGCCGTGGAGGCCGCCGCGGCCCCGCGAGCGGAGCGGGTTCCGCGGCCGGAGGGCTTAAGCGCTCTGCCGCGGGACTATGGAAGTCTCCCCAAAATCCCGGTGCTCGGCGCGCCGGTCGGCGAACTCGGTCGGCCGGTGGTGCGGGCAGAGGAGGAGGCCGGCTTTGATCGGGCCACCGCCGGGGACTCTTACTTTCCGGATCCGGCGGAGGACGCGGCCCGCTCGGGACGTCTGCAACAGCACGACGAAGAAGTGGCGGCGGCCAAGGCTCAGGTGTTTTTTCCATTGGCCCAACGGCGCGCCGTGAACCCCAGTGAGGGGACCGCGGCCCGCCATGCGGATGCACCCTTGGAGGTGAGCGGGCTTAATCGTCCGCCATCAGAAGGCGATGTCGGGTCGCCCGGGAACGGCCAGTCCGCCAAGCAGGCGTTCCTGGACAAGGCCGTGGACCCTTCCATCTACGCGACCGGCACGCTGCAGGTGCCGCGCTCGCCCTACGAGGTCATGGCGGGCACGGTCATCCCCGCGGCGTTGCTGACGGGGATTAACTCGGACCTGCCCGGCCAGATCATTGCCACGGTGACCGGCAACGTGTTCGACACGGTCAGCGGCGATCACCTGCTGATTCCACAGGGATCAAGGCTGCTCGGCCAGTACGACAGCCAGGTGGCCGGGGGCCAGCGACGCGTGCTACTGGTCTGGACCCGTCTACTCCTTCCGGACGGCTCGTCGCTGGTCCTGGACCGACTGCCTGGCGTGGACCTCGCCGGCTACGCCGGACTGGAAGACGGGGTTGACCAGCACTGGAAACAGATCTTTACCGGGGCGGTCCTCGCCACACTGATTGGCATCAACACCGAGCTGGCCACCCCGAATCGGTCGGGCGACTCGGGTTCAATCATCATCGCTACGCGCGATAGCGCCCAGGACACGATCAACCAGATCGGCCAGCAGCTCACGCGCCGCAATCTGAATCAGCAGCCGACGCTGACTATTCGCCCGGGATATCCAGTGCGGGTGATCGTCAATCGGGATCTGGTGCTGCGGCCCTACGGACCAACTGAAGCGAAGGAGGCATTACTGTGAAACTGCGCCTCGGACCGCTGCCTGCGGCCAAGCCAGTGCGCCTCACCGTGGCGGTCTCCGTGGAACTCAAGGAGGCCCTGGACGATTACGCCAGGCTACACACCGACATGCACGGCCAGCCCGTCACGCCGGAAACCCTCATTCCGGTGATGCTGCAGAACTTCATGGTGAATGATCGGGGATTTCAGCAGGCGCGGCGACAGAAACCATAGTGTCGCAACGCCATGGGCGCGTGCCGATGACACTTCTTAGTGCGGCAATGCCGGGGTGTTGATTGTCGTCGCTATACAGGAGTACGACGGGAAGGCGCGGGTTACGGCCTTCGACGGCGCGGGTGGACACGGCTGCCCAGTCCAGCCCGTCCTCGAATCCGGACGGCACCAGACCGATGCCAAAGTCCATGCCGATCGAGGTGAATAACCCCAGGCAAGAGGGGAGGTGCCGCACCGGCGGTATACCCCCCGTAGTCCCGGCCGCCACTTCATGGAGCCAACGCTCGGCCGCTGGGGCCCAGGCTTCCGCCACCAGGACTTCGTCCACCTCGAGGAGGTCAGCAACGGGAATTTGGGTCCGCCGAGAGAAGTTCCACTCGTTGGTCATGGCGACCACGAACCGCTCAGTCCAGCAGTGCACCCGGGCAATCGCTGTCGAGGCCACCGGATCAAGTGCGACGCTCACCTCGACCGCACCAGCTTCGACGGCATTGATTGCCTCTGTCGGACCCAATGGCAAGACCTCGACCGCGAGGTCGGGATGCCGTTCGCGTAAGGCCGACAGGCACATGCTCAGACGACTTGTGGCGACCGCATCGCAGACACCAATACGCAACCGAGGCGTGCTACTCGCCTGAGTAGCAACACTGAGGGACTTCAGACGCGCCACCTGGGCCAGGATCGCGCGCGCTTGCGGGAGGAGCACAGTGCCGGCCTGGGTCAGTTGACTGCCCCGCGAGCGGCGCTCCAGGAGAGCGGTGCGGAGCTGCGCCTCCAGGTGGCGAATCGACCGTGAAAGCGGTGATTGCTCGATGCCAAGCCGAGCGGCAGCTCGGCCGAAGTGCCGCTCCTCGGCAACGGCGACGAAGTGTCGCAGGTGGCGCAATTCCATGTGCCGCTTTATGGCAGGCCGAAGGGTCTGGCACAACGGGCTCAGTCGTACTCCATCGGAGTAGGCGTTCCACACGATGTCGGTGCGGTGGTGTTGACGAACGCCTAATGTCCTGTGTCCTGTTCGGTTCTCGCCTCGGGTCTCCCTTCAGACCACCTGCCTTCTCCCGCGCTCGAGTTGAATCCGGCCTTCCCGGCGGGTTGCCGTTCCTCGCTTCGACGTGAAGATGCGTCATGCCTGTTGCCCGGTGCCGCACCGGAGTGTGGTCGCGAGGCGCTTAAGCGTGCTGCTCGTTCCCCTCGGCGCCCCAATCCCCGCGATTGCGATTGCGATTGCGATTGCGATTGCGACTGCCGATCTCAGTCCGGTCACGCTCGCGGAGGTTCAGCAGCTTACCTTGGTTGAACAGGCTGACTTGGTGGCGGGACCCGCTGGTAGGAGCCTCTTGTTCTGGCTATTCTGGGCCTGCCTGGCCGCGCTCGGCCTCTGGCTTCCGTCGCCTTCGCCACCGCTCGATAGCGCGCCCCCCTTGACCTCCCAACGATGGGAGAGTCGAGACTGCACAACACGAACAGGAGAGCGCGATGCCGAACAGAACCCCAGAGACACACGACCCCTCGCATCACCACCAAGGTGTTTCCGCGGCGTCTGAATCGAGGCATAAACATTATCGTGACGAGTCCGAAGGCACGCACGTGATGCCGGACGGCTCGGTGATGAAGGGCGCCCAACACGACAATTCGGCCCACGGCCATCACGCGCCCGCGTCCTCGGCGCACAAGGGTGACCCGGCCCAAGTCGAGTACACCTGCCCAATGCACCCGCAGGTGCGCCAGATGGGACCCGGCAACTGCCCCATCTGCGGCATGGCGCTGGAGCCGGTTATCGCCACAGCCGAACAAGGCGAGAGCCCCGAACTGCGGGACATGACCCGGCGGTTCTGGATCGGCACCTTGCTGACGCTGCCGGTGTTCGCGATGGAGATGGGTGGCCACCTCACAAACCTGAGTCACCTGATGGGGCAGCAGTTGTCGAATTGGCTTCAGCTCGTGCTGGGCACGCCCGTGGTGCTGTGGGCGGGCTGGCCGTTCTTCGTGCGCGCGGTGGGCTCGGTGAAGAACCGCAGCCTGAACATGTTCTCGCTCATCGCTCTGGGCACCGGCGCCGCTTGGCTGTACAGCATAGTCGGCACAGTAGCCCCCCAACTCTTCCCGGCGGCGCTGCGATTGGCCGACGGCGCCGTGCCCATCTATTTCGAGGCTGCGGCAGTGATCACCGTGCTGGTACTGCTCGGGCAGGTCCTCGAGCTGCGCGCCCGCGAGAAGACCTCCGGCGCCATCAAGGCCCTGCTCGGACTCGCGCCCAAGACGGCGGTGAAGGTCAATGCAGGCGAGGCAGACGAGACGGTCCAGGTCGAGGCCATCCAGGTTGGTGACCTGCTGCGCGTGCGGCCAGGCGAGAAGGTGGCAGTGGATGGCGAGCTCACCGAGGGCAAGGGTAACGTGGACGAGTCCATGGTGACAGGCGAGCCCATTCCGGTGGCCAAGTCGGTTGGGTCGAAAGTAACGGCAGGAACGCTGAACCAGACCGGCGGCTTCGTGATGCGCGCTGAGAAGGTCGGCGCCGACACGCTGCTTGCGCAGATCGTGCACATGGTTGCGGCCGCGCAGCGCAGCCGGGCCCCCATTCAGCGCATGGCGGACCAAGTGGCCGGGTGGTTCGTGCCGGTGGTCATCGCCGCGGCGGCACTCACCTTTGCAGCGTGGCTGCTGTGGGGGCCGTCGCCGGCGTTCAGCTATGCGCTCATCACCGCGGTCGCGGTTCTCATCATCGCCTGCCCCTGTGCCTTGGGCCTGGCCACGCCGATGTCGATCATGGTCGGCGTCGGCAAGGGTGCGCAGCATGGCGTGCTGATCCGCGATGCCGAGGCGCTCGAGAAGATGGAGAAAGTCGACACGCTCGTCGTCGACAAGACCGGGACCCTCACGGAGGGCCGGCCGAAGGTCGTGCACATCGAGCCGGCACCGGGCTTCCCGAGCGACGAGGTGCTGCGGAAGCTCGCAAGCGTCGAGCGTGCAAGCGAACACCCGCTGGCCATGGCCATTGTGATGGACGCTCAGGAGCGCAAACTCCCGCTCTCGGCGGTGAGCGACTTCGACTCACCTGTCGGCAAGGGCGTCATCGGAACGGTCGAAGGACAGCTCGTCGTCTCGGGCAGCGCCAAGTTCCTGTTCGAGCACGGCATCGACACGGCTGGCCTGGCTGCTTCGGCCGAGGCGCAGCGCCAGAAGGCGGCCACGGTCATCTTCGTTGCCATTGGCGGCCAGTTGGCGGGCTTCGTGGCAATTGCCGACCCCATCAAGGCGACGACGCCCCAGGCCCTACAGTCACTACGGGCCGCCGGGGTGCGTGTCGTGATGCTGACCGGCGACGGCAAGACGACGGCCGAAGCCGTTGGCCGCGAACTCGGCATCGACGAGGTGGTGGCGGACGTGCTGCCCGAGGACAAGGCGGCGGTGGTCAAGCGGTTGCAGGCTGAAGGCCGCGTCGTTGCGATGGCCGGCGACGGCGTGAACGACGCGCCCGCACTGGCGCAGGCGACGGTTGGCGTGGCGATGGGCACGGGCACCGACGTTGCGATGGAGAGCGCCGGCATCACCCTGCTCAAGGGCGACCTGATGGGCATCGTGCGCGCCAGGACGCTGTCTCGCGCGACCATGCGCAATATCCGCCAGAATCTTTTCCTGAGCTTTGCCTACAACGTCGCCGGAATCCCGCTGGCCGCGGGCGTGCTATATCCGCTGTTCGGATGGCTGTTGTCGCCGGTGGTGGCCGCAGCGGCGATGGCGTTGTCGTCGGTGAGCGTGATTGCGAACTCGCTGCGGCTGCGGGGCACAAAAATAGCTTAGCCGAGGCGCACGGGAGCCCGCCATACATTTGGCCGTTGGGGAACAATAGTGGGAACAGCAGCTGACTCGCGCCCCCTGAACAAGTGGATGTCGTACGCGCGCCGAGCAGGCAGTGCAGGTCCCAAGCCCATGAAAGCCCACTTCAACATCCACCCGGTGTGATGGGATGCTGATCCTCAGCCTTACCACCGTGGTAAGGTCAACTTATCCTTCGACGGTCCGCCCAGTACCGGCGGCGTCAGCAGCAATTTGATCTAGAAGCGGCGATGGAAGTCGGCGACCGTCGAAGCATGATCATGCCGCCATGTACTGACTGGGCAGAGCCTCCGGTAGCCCTCCTGACCGGCCCTTGTGGACGCGTGCGCGTTCCTTGGTTGTAGTGAGTGTATGGCTCTTGCGGGCCCTTGCAGTCACTCACCCGAATGGCAATCGATCGACTTGGGGGCTACTCCGGCGCCACCGCGCTTCCCGTCCCTGGTGACCGGGCGAACAGCAGTACGGCGCCTACAAAGGCCACCAGAGCGGCCAGCGAACTTAGCGGGAAGTCGAAGGGGTGCAGCCAAATCACGGGGAACAGTCCCATGTGCGACGGTGTCGCAATGAGCACCCAGCCGATAATGCCCACCGGAATGCCGTAGCGGAAAGCGTAGCCCGCGTTGGGGATCCGGAGCAGGCGAACGAGCAGGTAGACAAACCATGCCGCCCAAAGGCTATAGGCTCCCAGGAGGATGGGCATGGACGCGCCAAAGTACGTGATGAACAGCCAGACGGTGTAACAGAACCAGACCACAAACACGGTCTCCAGAGCCGTGATGCGGGCGAAACTCCGTTGCACACCCGGAACTGGCATGCCTGGACTGAGGCGCAGGTTCCGGTGGATCCACCGCATCATGTTGCATTTGGTCTGCCGATTGAACAGGCCGAAGAGCACGAATATCCCGAGGAAGCTTGGAAAGCTGGCCTGGACCAAATTCAGATCGGGAGTAGACACGAGGCGCGGCGTGGCCTGGAAGGATGGCACGTTGAAGGTTTCAGCGAAGTAGTGGAAGCCAAACTCGAACCAGCCGACCCAGATGAACAGACCGCCCAGATAGCCCTTCCATGTCGCGGGAATCTCGGCCTCCTGGAGGCCGCGCCAGACCAGCACCACGCCGACGAGGCCAAGAACGATGAGGCTGCCGTAGTAGTAGTCGCCGAAGGCGGCTTCGGCCACCGGGAATGCCGCGTGGCGAAACCACTGTCCGAGCAGGCCGGCGACGAGAGCGAGAAGACCGATCACCGGCCGGCGATGCCAGAATGCCGCGTGCGTGGGCCCAGTTTGTGCCATGAGGTACCGCCGGTGACACGAGTCAGGCGCAAGAGTCGTGCAAACCCGTGCCGGCGTCAAATCGGGTGAGGTGAGCAATTGAGGGTGGGGCGTGACGAATTGCGCTGAGGTCCGGGTACGGGTGGAGCGTCCCCGCGTCACGTCCGTCATTGACGTGCGATTTGAGCGGGGCCACCGATAAAGGAGGTAAACAAATGCCGTCCCTGAATTGAAGGCGGCATTACCGCCCGGGGACTGCACGCTTCGGCGTGGCTGAACGCCAGTCCACCAGCGTTGAGATAATTCCAAGATACCATTCCGGGCGCCGCACGGTACCGTTGCGGTCATGGCTTGTCGACCTTTCGCGCTGGCACCAATTGTATTTCTGGTCGCCGCCTGCGCGATGTTGGATGCGCCAACAACGGAGGCCGACCGCCAGACGTTTGCGCACGACTTGTCCGTCTGCCGATTCCAGCATCCGGGGCGGACGAACCGGAAGATGCGGTTGAAACCCACTCATGAAGGCATTGCGCGTTGCCTTGCGCCTCGTGGATGGTCGCCGGCGGGAGTGCGGTTGCCGCCGGATAGCAACGTCACGAGGAAAGCTCCCCCAGGAAGTGGATCACCAGTCTTGTCGTAAGGGGTCGCAGCATTGCGCTAGCCTCGGGCAACAAGACAAGCAAGGAATTCTGCATGACCATCCGAAGCGGGCGGAATGCCCGATCGACTACCGGCGCTCTCAGCGCCGCTGACCACAGCCGGCGTCAGTTTGTGATGGGTGCTGGCGCTGTTGGTCTCCTTGGCAGCGTGGGCGCGCGGTCCTGGGCCACGGACCGTTCCCGCAGTGCGGCCCACCTCAGCGGCTCCGACTTCGCCCTCACTATCGGTCACACCGCCGTGAACATCACCGGCCGTGAGCGCCGCGCCGTCACCGTGAACGGCTCGTTGCCGGCCCCCGTCCTACACTGGCAGGAAGGCGACACGGTGACCTTGCGAGTTACGAATGAACTCCCGGAGCCCACCTCCATCCACTGGCACGGCATCCTGCTGCCGAGCGGAATGGACGGCGTTCCCGGCCTGAGCTTTCCCGGCATTGCGCCCGGCGAGACCTTCACCTACCAGTTCCCGGTGCGCCAGAGCGGCACTTATTGGTACCACAGCCATTCCGGATTCCAGGAGCAGCTGGGGCTCTACGGGGCACTGGTCATTCACCCGCGGGAGCCCGACGGCGCAACGTTCGACCAGGACTACGTCGTACTGCTCTCCGACTGGACCGACGAGAATCCGGCCCGCGTCCTCGCGAAGCTGAAGAAGCAGGCGGACTACTACAACTTCAATCAGCCCACCGTGGGTGACCTGATCAGCGAAGTTCGGCGGCTGGGCTGGCGGGCCGCCGTCGCCGAGCGCGCCATGTGGGGCGAGATGCGCATGAATCGCACCGACCTCGCGGACGTCAGCGGCTACACCTACACCTACCTGATTAACGGGCAGGGGCCGGAGGAAAACTGGACCGGCTTGTTCCGGCCCGGCGAGCGCATCCGGTTGCGCTTCATCAACGGCTCCGGAATGACTTACTTCGACGTCAGGATCCCGGGCCTGAAGATGACCGTGATTGCCGCCGATGGGCAACCGGTAAACCCGGTGAACGTCGACGAGTTCCGCATCGCCGTCGCGGAGACTTTTGACGTGCTCGTCACTCCGGAAGGCGAAGAGTCTTACACCATCTTCGCGCAGTCCATGGACCGCACCGGCTTTGCCCGCGGCACCCTGGCCACCCGGTCCGGGCTAAACGCGCCCGTGCCGGCGCTGGATGCACCCGTAGCGCTGACGATGGCTGACATGGGCCACGACATGGCGGGGCACGACATGGCCGCCATGCCTACGGCGGACGCACACGCCGGCCGTGACATGAACGCCGCGCCGGCGGCCGCCGCGGATCCCCATGCAGGGCACGACATGGCTGGCATGGCGGACATGCCGGGCATGGCCACGACTGAGTCTGCCACCCCATCGGTCCGGCATGCCCCAACCGAATTCGGCCCCGCCGTGGACATGCGTGCCATGAGCCCCGTTGCGCGGCTCGGGGATCCGGGTATCGGGCTCCGGGACAACGGTCGACGGGTTCTCACCTACGCCGACCTGCGGAGCGCATTCCCCGACCCGGACGGCCGGGAACCCACGAGCACGATCGAGTTGCATCTGACGGGGCACATGGAGCGGTACATCTGGTCGTTCGACGGGGTCAGGTCATCCGACGCCGCGCCCGTCCGCCTCAAATACGGCGAGCGCGTGCGTTTCGTGCTGGTGAACGACGGAATGATGAGCCACCCGATCCATCTCCACGGGATGTGGAGCGACCTGGAGGACGAACAGGGCCGGTTCCTGGTGCGCAAACACACGATCAGCGTCAAGCCCGGTGAAAGAGTGACCTACCGGGTCAGCGCCGACGCGCTGGGCCGCTGGGCGTACCACTGCCATCTCCTGATGCACATGGAGTCGGGGATGTTCCGCGAGGTTCGGGTCGATGAGTAGGCAGTGTCGAACGGAAGCGGTGATGGCAGTGGGTCTGCTTCTCTTGGCGGTTTCGCGTTACGGCGGCGCCAGCGAAGCTGACCCGGGTCACGTCCACATGAACGACAACCCGCGGGTTGGCATGTTCCTCGTCGATCAGCTCGAGTGGCAGAAGGCTTCCGGCGACCCGCTGGTCTGGAACGTTTCCGCCCGTCTCGGCAATGACACCCAGCGCGTCTGGTTCCGGTCCGAGGGGGAAATGCCCGACGGGGACGTCGAAAGCAGCCGCAGCGAGCTGCTCTGGGCCCGCTACTTCTCTCCCTGGTGGGAAGTGGTGGGGGGGGTCCGCCAGGACGCCGGGACCGGGCCGGGCCGCACCTACGGACTGATTGGGGTCCAGGGCCTTGCGCCCTACTGGTTCCACGTGGAGGCGGACCTGTTCGCCGGGGAGCGCGGCCAGGTGGGCGCACGGGCCGAGGCCCAGTACGACGTCCTCCTGACCAACCGCCTGATCCTGCAGCCGCGGGCGGAGATTCAGGCCTGGGGCAAGGACGACGATGACACCGGAGTCGGCAGTGGCCTGAGCAGTGCCGAGTTCGGCCTGCGGTTGCGCTACGAGATTCGGCGGGAGTTTGCCCCCTATCTGGGCGTGGAGTGGAGCGGCGTGGTGGGCGACACCGCCGATCTCGCCCGCGCGGCGGATGAGGACGTGCGCGATGTGCGTCTGGTTGCCGGTCTGCGGTTCTGGTTCTGAGGAGAGCGGTAATGAAGAAGGTCGCCTTGTCACTGCTGGTCCTGGTGCTGGCCGCCGGTTTGGCTGGGCTGGGGGTGCTGTGGTCCGGAACACTGAGCGTGGCGGCGGACGAGCCCCACAGTCGAACGCTGCACCGGTTGCTGGAACTGGGCCGCGAGCGCTCGGTGGCCGTACGGGCCGCCCGCGTCCGGGTGCCCGCGCTGGACCGTCCTGAACTCGTGAGCCAGGGCGCCGGCAATTACGCCGCCATGTGCGAGGGGTGTCATCTTCGCCCGGGCGTTGGCGACAGTGAGCTGCGGCGAGGCCTGTATCCGCAGCCGCCCGCGCTCGCGATGCGCACAGCCAGCGACCCGGCCCGTGATTTCTGGATCATCAAGCACGGCCTGAAGGCAACCGGCATGCCGGCTTGGGGCCGCAGCATGGAGGACGAGGCCATCTGGGGCATGGTCGCCTTTCTCCGCACCCTTCCCGCCCAGAGCCGGGAGGGATACACGACCGCGGTGGCCGCCAGCAGCGGGCACTCTCACGGTGATGGCAGTGACGCCCCGTCACCGTCAGCCGGCCACGAAGACGCTCGCGAGGAGCCCGGCGGCGAGAAGCCCGTCGCCGCTGACCATGAAGGCGACGACCACCACGCGCACGAGCACTGATCCGGCGCTCGGGAAGACCGATACCGCCATGCGGGGAGGGATCGCACCGGCCTGGGCGTGCTCAAGTTCATTAAATGGAGATTTGCGTAGTGAGTAAGGACGACACCCTGCAGCCGTTCACCCGCGGCGACATCTTTCTTGGCTTGACGGAACTGGACGACCCGTCGGACGACCACGCCGGCCGGGGACGAATTCTCCAGTACGACGGCCAGATGCGGCTCAAGGGTACGCTGTGGACTCAGGGTGGCAGCCACCTGGTTGGTGGTCTGACGTTCGATCGCAATGGCCTGCTGTGGGCCTTCAATGACTTGTCGGTGATCCATGTTGATCCGCGGACCGGTCGGCAGCTGCCGCTGTCCGACAAGTTTCTGCCGCGGGTCTGCCGCAGCGCCAGTTTCGCCCGGGACGGCACGGTCTATCTGGGTGAGCACATGCTCGCGAAGGATCCACCCCCGGGCATCGAGAAGCGCACGACCATCAAGTTTCCGCGCACCCCGGACACGGGCGTACTCGGCCACGGGAACATCTACCAGTACGACCGGGACTGGAATCTGGTGAAGACGTTCGAGGTGGATCATTGTCCCGAGCCCACCGGCTTCAAGGGCGTGACCCACTCCACCCTGCACCCCAGCGACCGTTTCATCACCTACATGGCAGAAACCAGCAAGCGTATCTGTCGCTTCGACGTGCTCGCGGGCCGGCAGATGGAGGATCTGGTGCGCTATCCCGGCACCGACATCACCGACGGCGTCTGGGGCATTGCCTTGCGCTATCTCCCGGACGGACGCCTGCTGGTGACCCGGGGCAAGACCATGGATTTGCTGGACGAGGCGGGGCGGGTGCTCCGGGAGTATGACCTCGGCGGCGGCTACGGCTGGGCGGAGATCGCCGTGTGTCCCGACCCGCGGTTTGTGCTCGTGGCCAGTATCTGGACCGGCGTTGTCGCCAAGCTCGACCTGGAGTCCGGGCAGATCGTCGGCCTGATCGACACCGGCTACTCGGCCCCCCGGCGGAGCCTGGCCGGCGTTGCCACGTTTCATTGAGGAGAGGAAGTCATGAAGACGCTGGAGAGCCGTGCCTGGCTTTATCGTTGGCGTCTGATCGCCGTCACGGCAAATGGCCTTCGGTGTGCCCTGGCCTTCGGTAGCGGACACCCCGGGGCCCGGCATGACGATTCGCGCCATGCCCCGGGCGTTCGAAGCCGGTGACCTGTACGCGATGGAGCCCCTCTGGGTCCTCGACGACCGGGTCACCGTCATCGAGAACGGTGCGTTCAATATTCCGCGCCGGGAACTGTGAAGAGCCGCCGGATCGACGCAGGCGAGCTGCTTCGATTTAGGTGGCCCGCCGATCCTCGCGCCGGATCGCGGCGGCTATCCAGGCGATGGCTGAGAACAGCAACACCAGGAAGCCGAAATTGAAAAACAGGTGGTTGATGTGGAGCAATAACGGGTTCCCTGCAGTGTTCGCGTGATCGGCCATGTCATGGGCCGGCGCACCGATGCCGAGCAGGCTGAACAGCAGTTTCAGTGGCACTCCGGCCAGGCCGACCAGGGAGCCGGTCACGATCAATCGCTCGGGCCAGGCCAGTGGGATCCCGGGGTGCTGGCGTCGATGGCGCCAGAGCAGGAGGAGGCCGCAGATAAAGGCGGCAACGGCGAGCCCCTCGGCCAGGGTAAACGCCTTGAGGACCCGTGTGCACAGGATGCTGGCCAGGGCCAGTGCATAGACGGCCGCCAGCATCATTGGGTTCCGCCTGCTCACGTTCAACATTGACTCTGGATGACGCTAGGACACCGGGCTACCTTATCAGTAGCCTCCCCACTATCAAACCTACCCATAGTCAAACCTCCCCACACTAAGATCTTGGTCTCCATGAATTTCAGTGGTAAATCTTCCCGGCGGTCGTGGTTGGCCGCCGCGCTGGCCAGCCTCATGCTGGCCGCGCTGCCGGCGCTCGCCGCGGCGGCGCCGCCCGTGGATGCGCTGATATTCAGTCGAGCCATTTACGTCGGCCTGCTGCTCCTGGCTGTGGGCACCGCCTGGTTCCTGTTGCTGGTCCCGGTGCCCGAGCCGATGCCAGCTACCCTGCGCCGGGGCCTGGCCCTGTTTGCGGCCGGCGGATTGCTGGTGGGGGCGCTCAACCTGCCCCAGCTGAATGCCGTGGCATTGGCGGGTTTTATCGCGCTGCTGATCGGCGGCTGGCGAGGTCAGCGCGGCCTGCTGTTGGGTGGGGCCCTGGCGCTGGCGATCAGCCGCTCTCTCATCGGCCACCCGGCCAACCTGGACCCTGGCGTCCTGCTGATGCCGCTGATGGTCCTGCACGTGACCTGCGCCGCTTACTGGGCGGGCTCCCTCTGGCCGCTGCACCGGCTGCTGGGCAGGGAGACGCCCGCGATCTCGGCGCCCGCGGTGGCCCGATTCTCAAGACTGGCGCTTGCCGCCGTCGGCACCCTGGCAGCCGCCGGCATCATCACCGCACTGATTCACGCGGAAGCCCCGGCTGCGCTGCTCAAGACCTGGTACGGGCAGCTGCTCATCATGAAGTTCACCTGGTTCACGGTGCTGATGGGCATTGCGGCGTATCACAAGCTGCGACTGGCGCCTCGGCTGGCAGCCGGCGATGCGCGTGCGGCCAGGCACATGCGCTGGGGAATTCGCGTCGAGGCGGCAGTCATGCTCCTCGTGATTCTGCTGTCGGCGCTGCTGGCCTCCACCCCACCCGAAGCCCCACCCCGGCAGTCAGCCGGCAGCTCTGTAGTGACGGGGCACGAGCGCCTGACTTAAGGTGCGACCGGTTCCGGATTCGGCCACCGGCTGACCCGGTCCAGCAGTTTCTTCATCTCATCGCCCGTTCCGGGCAATGACCCGGCCGGCAGGTCCAGAATGCCAGCGGGGACTTCGCGGTAGACGACGGAAAAGGGAAAGCCCTGAAGCAACACCCGCCGGGTATTTCCGGCTGCCGGCGATCCGGCATGAGGGAATGCCAGCGCCCGGGCTGCTGCCTCTTCGACGGCGGCGGTAAAGCGAGCGCCAAGGCCCGCCTGCTCCTGGTTGTAGTAGACGATCTCGGCGAGGAACTCACGCCGCGCTGCCGGTACGAACCGAGCAGATGTCACCGAGCCAAGCGCCGTGCTTCGGCGAATACATCCTCAGCCGCGTAGGTCTGGGTCTCGCCGCGATCGTAGGCGGCCACGCGCGCCTCAATCTCCCGGTCCCAGAGTGCCTCGATATCGGACAGCGGCGCAACCTGCAACGAGGCGAGGAGCGCCTTGTTAGCTGGGTTTGACCGCGCTGTATAAAGCCATGGTGCCGAAGATAGTGCTGAAGGTTTGCCGTTGTGCAACCTCAGAAAACCCAGCCTGCTGGAATAGCTCGATGAGCTTGCCCGATACATTGTCTTGTGTGTTTGTGAACCCATCGAGAAGCTGGACGGATAGGAACAGACAACGCATCAGGGCGTTTGTGGGATAGCCCCAATCAGCGACGTGCAGCTCTGCACCGGGCTTGAGAACGCGGAACAGTTCCTGTGCTGTTCGTTGTTTGCTTTCCCAAGTGAGGTGATGGAAAAACAGGCTTGAAACTACGCGGTCGAAGTGCGCTGCTGGATAGGGCAGGCTGTATGAAAGTGCGTGGTCAAACTGCACCGCGACATTGGCGTTTTGGGCTTTGCGCGTAGCGATGGACAATATAGCGGGGTCGCCGTCAACGCCCGTAACAGTGGCTAATGGCTGGTTTTGTTTGACCCAAATGGCCAGCGTGCCCGTGCCAGAGGCAAGGTCTAAAACCTCGTGCCCTGCCTTGAAGGCAGCTTGCAAGATGAGGGCGTGCTTGAACGAACGCTGTCGCGTGGTTGTGCCTACGACCGTATCGTAATAGGGAGTAAGCCAGTAAAAGCTCAACGCTGGGACGTATTTTGATTTGGAATATTGCTGCATAACTGCTCCGTTTGTGACACAGCTAACTATTAATTGGGGGGACCCAATTGGGCCATTGCAACGGGATTATCCGTAATTCTCTGGGCGAGGCGGTTTAGAAATCCCATTGCTCGGCGCTCTCAATCAGTCGATGCAACAACCCAAAAGAGCGATGATTACGAAGTTGCATCATGAGTCGACGCCCGTGGTTTACTGCCGCATTCAAGACTGAGGTGTGGCGACGCGCGAACGGCACCGCGTGGCGTGACTATCCCGATGTCGTGCGGAACGGATAGCTCAGCTGCGCCAGGTACTCCGGCGGCACGTCGTTCCGGCGCAGACCCACCTCATCGTCAGCCTCGGTCCCGCCGTGGTAGGTGCCGCCAAGGTGGTCCCACAACATCCAGAACTCGCCAAAGTTGACCTGGGATGTTTCGAGGGCCCGGAGGTGGTGCCACCGATGGGTTTCAGCCACGCCCAGGAGCCCCGCGAATGGACCAAGGCTGTAGTCGATGTTGGCGTGCTGGAACGCCAGGTGCACCGTCAGCACGGCAAACCACAGCTGGACCGCCAGCGGCTCCGCTCCCAGTGCCGCGAGGATGGCGAGGCCCGGGGCGGCCAGAACGACAGCACTCAACGGATGGCGCCGTTCGCCATTCAGAAAGTAGAGGCGCCGCGGGCTGTGATGGGGCGTGTGCAGTCGCCACAGGGGCCGGGCGTGGTGGCTCAGGCGATGCATTGCGTACAGGCTGACGTCGAGGACGGTGCCCGCGAGCAACACCTGAAGCCCGATGGGCCAGCTGTCCGGCCAGCCGCGCAGGGACCCGCGGGACTCGTCAAGGAGCGCCAGCCCGGTGACGGCCGCCGCCATGAGGGCCAGGTTCACGATGTTGTGGACGACGTCCGTCATCGTATCGCCGTGGTCCTGATTCCACGCACGCCGGTAGGGCTGCACCCGTTCCAGGAGCGCGACGGACAGCAGGGCAACTGCCACCACCAGCGGAACAGCGGGCCAGAAGTCCCGGGGGCCGAGCACGAGGATGGCGGTCGTGGCGCCCCCGAAGATGAGCGGATAGGCGGTGTAGCGGCAAAGTGTTGGCATGTGGACGTTCGCCTCGGTATCGCAGTTCGTCACTACCGTACCTGGCGGGTGAGCCCGGGCGCTTGAACAATCTGGCTGCGGCTGCTGACGGGCTGGACCTGGCCAAGAACGGTGAGCGGCGCCGCGCCGAAGTGGCGGCGAAAGGTCCGGGAGAAGTGTGCCGCGTCGGCAAAGCCGGCGGCATGGGCCGCCTCGGTCAGGCTGCTCCCGGCCAGGACCGACTCGATGGCCAACAGGATCCGCAGCCACCGCACGTAGGGCCGGAATGGCAGCCCGGTGTAGGCGCGCAGGCGGTGCAGGTAGCGGCTAACGGACAGGCCGGTCGCGTGCGCAGCGGCCGAAGCGCTGATCGCCTCGCCGCCGCGCGCGTGCAGCCAGGCGACGGCGTCGGCCATACGGGCATCAACCGGGGCTGGGCCCAGGGTCAGGCCCAGGGCTTCTGCAAGCGCCTCGGTGGGTGGTTGCAGCGCCCCCAAAATGGCGTCCAGCGACAGCCGTTCCGGGGGCACGGTCGCTGGCCACACCCGGTTCGACGCTTGCCGGGTCGTCATCAGCGTGCGCGCCAAACGGGTTTGCGGATCCAGGTACCACAGGGTGACCGGCCTGGCGCTGGGCAACAGCCGGTGCGTTGCCCGGGCGTTGACGACCAGCACCGGACCGCCGGTCCGGCGACCGGGCTCGTCCTCCACGATGCATCCCGTGTCGGCCACGCAAATCTGCAGCGCGTGGTGGGAGTGCTGCACGTTATCGCCGGTGAGCCCCGCGAAGCCGCCCCAGCCCATACCGAGCACCGCTCGACCTTGCCAGGGCACTGGTCGCATCACACTCGGCTGCCCAGGGAGTGCTCCGGGACCCGACCGGTCAGCCGGGCCATCGCCAGTCCCGGTACCGCGCGTGGTCAATCCCGTGTTCGCGGGCATGACGGAGACAATCGGCCTGGAGACTCCTGAGGGTGTTCTGAGCCATTCCTGTAGACGTTCGCAGCCGCGGCACCCGGCCGATGACGTCGAGGGCCAGGCTGAAGCGGTCCACCTCATTCCGGATGGCCAGTTCGAGGGGCGTGTTGATGTTGCCCTTTTCCTTGTAGCCCCGGACGTGGAGGTTGCCGTGGTTCGTGCGCCGGTAGGCAAGGCGATGAATGAGCCACGGGTAGCCGTGAAAGTTGAAGACGATCGGCTTGTCGGTCGTGAACAACGCATCGAAGTCGGCGTCCGGCAGGCCGTGGGGGTGCTCCCGCGGTGGGGTCAGCGTGTAGAGATCAACGACGTTGACAAAGCGGACCCGCAGGTCGGGAACGAACTCCCGCAGGAGCGCGGCCGCCCCCAGCGCCTCCCGGGTGGCTACATCCCCGCAGCCGGCCAGCACGACGTCTGGTTCACCGGCCCGCTCGCTGCCCGCCCAGTCCCAGGTCCCGATGCCCTTCTCGCAGTGACGAAGGGCGCTGTCCATGTCCAGGTACTGGAGGTGCCGTTGCTTGTCCGCGACGACCACGTTGATGTGTCCGGTACTCTTCAGGCAATGATCGCCCACGGCCAGGAGGCAGTTCGCGTCCGGCGGCAGGTAAATCCGCGTGACCCGGGGGCTCTTGTTGACGACGATGTCGAGGAAGCCGGGGTCCTGGTGAGTGAAGCCGTTGTGATCCTGCCGCCAGACCGTCGACGTGATCAGCAGGTTGAGCGATGAGACGGGCGCCCGCCAGGCGATGTCCTGGCAGGTGTCAAGCCATTTGGCGTACTGGTTGAACATGGAATCGATGACGTGCACGAAGGCCTCGTAGGTGGCCAGGAGGCCGTGACGGCCCGTGAGCAGGTAGCCCTCCAGCCAGCCCTCGATGGTGTGCTCGGACAGCATTTCCATCACCCGGCCGTCCCGCGCCAGGTGGCCGCCGTCGGCATCGGCCGGAAGCAGATCCGCCATCCAGGTCTTCCCGCTGACCGCGTAGACTGCATCGAGCCTGTTCGACGTCGTTTCGTCCGGGCCGAAGACCCGGAAGCCGTGGGGATTCTGCCGCAGGATGTCCCGGAGATACGCGGCGAGGGGGCGGGTGCTTTCGGCTTCGCTGCGGCCCGGCCCATCAACCGGCACGGCGTAGGTGCGAACGTCGGGCAGGCGCAGTGGGTGCCGGAGCAGTCCGCCATTGGCGTGGGGATTCGCACTCATCCGCCGCTGGCCGGTTGGCGCGAGCCGACGCAAGTCGGCGATCAGCCGGCCCGAACTGTCGAACAGTTCTTCGGGCCGATAACTCCGCAGCCAGGCCTCCAGTGTCGCGAGCTGCGCCGGATTCTCCCGCACGGCGGTCAGCGGCACCTGATGTGCCCGCCAGGAATTCACGATGCGGTGTCCGTCGACTTCGGCCGGGCCTGTCCACCCCTTGGGGCTGCGGAGCACAATCATTGGCCAGCGCGGCCGCGGCGCGTCCCCGCGGGTGCGCGCGTCCTGCTGGAGCCGCCGGATGTCCTTCAGGCACCGGTCCAGCGTTGCCGCCATCAGCCGGTGCATGGTCAGGGGGTCTTCGCCCTCGACAAACCGGGGTGACCACCCGTAGCCCCGGAGCAGGGCATCCAGTTCCTCGTGCGGAATGCGCGCCAGTATCGTTGGGTTGTTAATCTTGTAGCCGTTGAGGTGCAGGATGGGCAGCACCGCGCCGTCACGGGCGGGATTGAGGAACTTGTTCGAGTGCCAGGCGGTGGCGAGAGGCCCCGTCTCGGCCTCGCCGTCGCCCACCGCGACGGCCACGAGCAGATCCGGGTTGTCGAAGGCCGCGCCGAACCCGTGGGACAGGCTGTACCCGAGTTCGCCACCCTCGTGAATCGAGCCGGGCAGCTCCGGTGTGCAGTGGCTGCCGATGCCCCCGGGGAACGAGAAGTCGTGGAAGAATCGGCCCATCCCCGCGACGGTCTCACTCTTGTGCGGATAGACCTCGCTGTAGGTCCCTTCCAGATAGACGGGAGCGAGGACGCCCGGCGCCCCGTGCCCCGGTCCGGCGAGAAAGATCGCGTTGACGTCATGGCGCAGGATCAGCCGGTTCAGGTGCACGTACATGAAGGCCAGGCCCGGACTCGTGCCCCAATGCCCGAGCAGTCGTTGCTTGATGTGGTCCCGCCGCAGCGGCTCGCGCAGCAGTGGGTTGTCTTGCAGGTAGATCATGCCGGCAGCCAGGTAGTTGCAGGCGCGCCAGTAGGCGTCGAGCCGGAGCAGGTCGACGTTGCCGGGCAAGAGTTCGCTAGCGGACATAGGCCTCAGCCACGTAGCGCCTCATCATCCGGTGCGAGTTGAAGAAGGAGGCATTGCGGCTGATGGCGCCCTTCATCACTGCGATCCACCCGGGCCGGTCGCTGTAGTACAGGGGGAGAATGGTGGTGGCCAGCTTGCCGTAAAGTGCCTCGGCATGGCCGTCACTGGCGGCATCCGCTTGGCCAATGGCCCAGCCGGTAACACCCTCGATGCAGCCTTCGAGCCACCAGCCGTCCAGCACACTGAAGCTCGGCACCCCATTGAAGGCCGCCTTCATCCCGCTGGTGCCGGACGCCTCCAGAGGCGGGAGGGGCGTGTTCAACCAGAGGTCGACTCCCGACACCATGGCGAGGGCCGTGGCCATGTCGTAGTTCGGCAGGTAGGCCAGCCGGACCGCCGGCGCCAGGGCTTGCATGTGATCGTGCAGGAGCTTTATCAGGCGCTTCCCGTCCTCGTCCCGCGGGTGGGCCTTGCCCGCCAGGACGACCTGCAGGGGCGTGTCGGCCGACAACTCACGCAGGCGCGCGAGATCGGAGAACAGCAGGTCGGGCCGCTTGTATGCTGTCATGCGCCTGGCGAAGCCGATGGTGGCCACACCGGCGTCCAGCTCCACCCCGGACCTGGCCTGGACGGTATCAATCAGGTGTCGCTTGGCCGTCTCGTGCGCCGACCAGATGGCCTGATCAGAAATGCAGCACTCGGCACGCACGAGAAGTTCGGGCTCGTGACACCAGCCGGCCAGGGCGCGGTTGTACAGCTGGATGAAGCTCGGTGCCGTCCAGGTGAAGGGATGCACGCCGTTGGTAATCGCGTGCACGCGATAGCCGGGGAATAGCCCCCGCGAGGTCTCGGCGTGCCGCTTGGCCACTCCGTTGACATAGTCGCTCAGATTGAGGGCCAGCCGGGTCATATTGAGGCAGTCATCGCCAGCCACGCGTTTCAGGGCGGGCAGGTCGACGAAATCGCCAAGGACCCGCTGGGCAAGCTCGTAGCGGAACTTGTCCTGCCCGGCGTCGACCGGGGTGTGGGTTGTAAAGCAGCACCGAGCGCGTACGCCCTGCAGGTCAAAGGCCGGGTCCCCCGGCTGAACGTGCTCCGGTGCGTAGGCCCGGCGCCGCATCAGTTCGAGTGCAAGGAGCGCGGCGTGGCCTTCATTCATGTGGTACTGGCGGATACTGAATCCCAGGGCCTGCAGCATGCGCGCGCCGCCGATACCCAGGACGATCTCCTGCTTGAGCCGGTACGCCTCATCACCACCGTACAAATGGTCGGTCAGGCGCCGGTCATCGGGTGAATTCTCATCGAGGTCCGTGTCGAGCAGGATGACCGGGAGCCGGCCCCCCATGTGCCCCTCGTGGACGTACGCCCAGCCGCCGACCCACACCGGGCGGCCTTCCACCGGAACGGCCACCTTGGCCTCGAGGCGCGACCCCCAACGGGAGGGATCCCAGGGATCGGGCAGTTCGTGCTGGTTTCCGTCGCGCAGTTCCTGCCGGAAGTAGCCGGCGCGGCTCGCCAGCGTGACGCCGACCAGGGGCAGGCCGAGGTCGGCAGCCGCACGAACCGTGTCGCCGGCGAGGATCCCGAGCCCGCCACTGTAGGTCGGAATCTCGTTGCGCAGCGCAATCTCCATGGAGAAGTAGGCGATAGTTGCATCAGATCGCATGTTGTCACCGCTTATCGCAGGTTGTGACCACTTAATAGCAGTCGATTCTCGCGAAACAGTCGCGGACTGAACGTCTAGAACCTGGCGAAACGAGCGCCGCCCAGATCGCCGCAGTTACGGACTTATACGTACACGGCCGAATCGCGATCTTTCAGAGATGCATTGGGGACTGTGTGCGCGTAAAAATTTCGTTCCAAGTGGTGGCTCTGTGATCTGATCCAAAGGAGATGCGCATGAACAAATTTGGAACCAAGATCCGTGAAGGCCGGACATCCAAGGGAACCGCGGCTGCATACCACGCTGAGGGTTCCGAGGATCGGGAGTGTGCCGGGAGCGAATTGCCCGATGGCGAGCAACGCGTTTGCCGCATCGCTGAACGAGCCTACTTCCTCGCGCTCGAGCGTCACTTTACCCCCGGTCGCGAACTTGACGACTGGTTGCAGGCGGAGCAGGAGGTGGACGCCGGGCTCCACAGTTCGGTACAGACCGGGAGTGCGCAGGGAGCCCGTCAGGAGTCCGGTGATGGCATCGAGTAGCGCCGAACCCAACGCAACCGGGCGTTCGTCGGGAGGAATGGATCACCGCTGTGGCGTACGGCGATATTCAGGGGCATCGATATGCCTGAGCGGCCCCGGGGGCTCGATCACTGCGACGGTCCGCTCAGCGAGCATCAGTGGCGCCTTCGTGGAGATATCGGGCCACGGGTGGCGGCCTCTCACGACCGTTGAAGTGAGTGCCGAGCGTGCCACGTCCGAGGGCATTTGCGTTTGCGTGGCAGCTGCCATGATCGTTCGCGTAACACCCGATGGCGTGGCCCTCCTGTTCGACGAACTGAATTCGTCTCTGTTGGCCTTGCTCTCTGCGCGTCCCGGATACGACGAACCTGCTGCTGCGATTCGGGCCGACACGGTAGCGACCGGAAGGATTCGCGGTAACGCCTCTACGGCGGCACTTGAGGCTCGTACAGTGGCAGTTCGAAGCTGAAGCAGGCTCCAGCCCCGGGCTCGCTGCGCACGGTGATGGCGATGCCGTGCAGGTCCAGGATGCTCTTGACAATGGCCAGGCCGAGTCCGGCATTGGCCTGGCTCCCGGATCGGCTCCGGTCACCGCGAAAGAAGCGGTCGAAGATTCTGTCGCGGTCCTCTGGCGCAATGCCAGGGCCGCCATCTTCGACCTCCAGGCGAACGTGGCCGGGGTTGCCCGGGGTTGCCCTCAGCACCACCGTTCCACCGGGCGGGGAATGTTGAACGGCGTTGTCCATGAGATTGTCGATGACGCGTTCGATCAGGCTGATGTCGCCCGTGACTAGCGGCAGCGCGTCGTCGCACTCGGCGCGCAGCGAGACTTCCCTAGTCGACGCCGTGAGGGAAAACTTCTGGACAATGTCCTGAACCAGCTCAGTCAGCTGGAAGGGCTCCGGCAGCGGCTCCACCTGGCCCGCGTCCAGCTTGGCCAGTTCGAGTAGTTGAGCGATCAGGCGCGTCAGGCGTCGGCACTGCGAGATGGCGGTTGCCAGATACTGACGGCGCTCGACGGGTGTCAGCTCGCCGTCCTTCATCGACAAGGTGTCCAGGTGGGCCTGCAGCGTCGTCAACGGCGTCCGCAGGTCATGGGAAATATTCGCGACCATGCTGCGCCGCATGTCGTCGGTTTCCCGCAAGGTGGCCATCTGGCTGCGGACCCGACCCGAGAGATCACTGAAAAGGGCAGCAAGGCGCTCGATTTCGTCGCCCTGCGTGGCGCCCTGGCCACCCAGGTTACTGCTGCCCGAAAGGGCAGTGGCGTAGAACGTCTCCATCTCGCCCTTCAGAGTGCTCAGTCGCCGGGTGATCGAGCGGATGAGTATTAGGGTTGTGGCGATCGCCAGAATCCCGCAGGAAATCAGCAGACTGAGGCTTTCGTTGATGGCGTAGGTCCGGCGCAGCTGTCGCACCGCGCTTTCGTAGCGCTCACGGTGCAGGACGACGTACAGGAGGCGGGCCGGGCAGTCCCGAATGTCCACGGGCGCGACCGAGAAGATCTCCGTGCCACTGGCGAATCGCGGATCATCGCCCAGTATGGGGAGTTGGGCGGAGCCGCTCAGGAACGCTCGCAGGGGTGCCGGATCCACGCGCCTTCGCGCCCACTGTTCGGCCGGGACGGACGAGGCCACGATCGCGCCGCTGTCATCCAGCAGGTAGATATCGACGTCGGGATTGAGTTCGGCCAGCTTCTGTATGCCTTGATGAAAGTTGAGGACGGTCAATGGCTCGTCGGTGATGAGGAGCCGTGCGTCGGCATACTGCTGTGCGATTCGCCGGTTTACGGTCTGGTCGGCCTCGGTGTGATAGGCCTCGTGATAACCCAGCAGGATGACGGCAAAGATCGCAGTCATCGCCATGCCGAATCCCAGGACGACGACCAGCAGGCGCCGATAGAGGGTCCGGAACACGGCTACGGCTCACCCGCGGACGGCTCGGCAAGCTTGTAGCCGACTCCCCACACCGTGAGGAGGAGTTCGGGCCGGGCATGATTTTTCTCGATCTTGCTCCGCAGCCGGTTGATGTGGCAGTTAACGGCATGTTCGTAGCCGTCGTGACTGTAGCCCCACACCGCGTCGAGGAGTTGCGAGCGGCTGTAGACCCGCCCGGGATTTCGCGCGAAGTGCAGCAGGAGGTCGTACTCCTTCGGGGTCAGGCTCACGGCCTGGCCGCGCACCAGTACCTGCCGCGTTGGCGGGTCGATCCTTACGCTGTTACTCAGGCTGATCGGCACCGCGTCGGCGTCGCCAGTCGTCTGCAATGTGTCGACGCGGCGGAGGATGGCCTTCACGCGGGCCGTCAGTTCGGCCAGTCCGAAGGGCTTGGCGATGTAGTCGTCAGCGCCCATCTCGAGGCCCAGAACTTTTTCGACCTCGGTCGAGCGCGCCGTGACCATGACAATCGGGGTTCGGAGAGACCGGGCGCGGAGCCGTCGGCACACTTCGATGCCGTCCATTCCTGGCAGCATGAGGTCCAGCAGGATCAGGTCGAAGGCGTCGGCCTCGGCCAGCCGCACGCCGTCATCACCCCGGCCGACGGTCTGGGCGGCAAAGCCGTTGTCCTCCAGATGGCGTTTCAGGAGCCCGGCGAGTTCCTGCTCGTCCTCGATGATCAGCACGCGCCGCTTCGTGGAATCCACTCGATGCCGTCCTTTGAGTATTGCATGGCGATGATAGCCCGACAGTCCCGGGATAGGCACTTGTACGTAGGCGAACCGATCGAGACCTTTCCGAGACATATTCAACGGGGTGGCGAGATAGTGTTTCCTCACTCAAATGAACAGTCAGTTGCAAGCCAGAAACGCGGACCGTGGGGCCGTCGGCGGACACTCCCGGCCCGCACAGCGGGTGCCCACGGACAGCTGGCACGACCGGGCGCTGGATGAAGCCGTTCGTGAGCTGAGGTCGCACCTGTCGACGGGACTTGTGGCAGCCGAGGCGGCCCTGCGCCTGGCCGCCGACGGACCCAACGAGCTACGCCGTGGCAGCGGCATTTCAGCCCTCGCGATTCTGGTGGCGCAGTTCGACAGCCTAGTGATCTGGGTCCTGATTGCCGCTGCCGCGGCATCGGTGTCGCTGGGAGAGGTGGTCGATGGCGTGGCGATCATCGCGATCGTCGCCGTGAACGCGCTCATCGGATTCTTCCAAGAATACCGCGCCGAGACGGCGGCCGCGGCTCTGGCGCAACTGACAGCCCCCCGGGCTCGGGTCGTCCGGGACGGCTTGGCACGGGTAGTGCCGGCCAGGGAAGTGGTGCGGGGGGATGTCCTTCTTCTCGAAGCCGGCGACCTGGTGGCGGCCGATGCCCGCTTGATCGAGGCATCCGCCCTCCGTACGACGGAAGCGGCCCTGACCGGCGAGTCCGAGCCGTCCGACAAGCGCACGGGACTGTTCCCCCGGGAAACCGCCATCGCGGATCGCCGGAACATGGTCTTTGTGGGAACCGGTGTGGCGGCCGGAGCCGGTCGAGCGCTGGTGGTCGCAACGGGAATGAATACGGAGATTGGCCGCATCGCGCAGCTGCTCGAAGGTGCCGCCGACGATGCCACGCCCCTGCAGCGGCGCCTCGACCAGGTGGCGCGTCGCCTGCTGTGGACCTGCCTCGCCATCGTGGCCGTGGTCTTTGCCCTCGGCGCCCTGCGCGGCAGCGCACCGTTCGAGCTGTTCCTGACGGCAGTCAGTCTCGCCATCGCCGCGGTGCCTGAGGGTCTGCCGGCGGTGGTTACGGTGGCCCTGGCGCTCGGAGTGCAGCGGATGGTCCGCCGGAATGCGCTGGTGAGGCGCCTGCCTGCGGTTGAAACCCTCGGTTGTGCCCAGGTGATCTGCACGGACAAGACGGGCACTCTGACCGTGGGCGAGATGACGGCCCGGAAGGCCGTGACCGCAGACCGGCTGTACCAGATCAGCGGGGAGGGCTACGCCTCCGAGGGCGTGTTTCTGTCGGACGGTATTGAGCGCGCGGTCAGTGCTGAGCCGCTGCTGTTTGCCCTGCTGCAAGTGGCTGCGGCCTGCAACGACGCCGAGCTTCAGGATCAGCGCGGCCGGCCCGTCGTGGTCGGTGACCCCACCGAGGGAGCACTGCTGGTGGCGGCGGCGAAGGGCGGGCTGGGGCGAGGGGCGATCGAGTCCGGGATGCCACGGTTGCGGACCCTGCCATTCGATTCCGACCGCAAGCGCATGACCGTCGTGCGTCAGTTGCCGGACGGTGCGATGGCCTACGTCAAGGGTGCACCGGAGGTGATCCTCGAACGCTGCACCCATCTGCTGACCGAGCACGGCCCGGTCGACTTGTCGGGTACCGACCGCGCACGGCTGGCACAGGCCAGCGCCCTGTTGGCCAACGACGCCCTGCGGGTCCTGGCGCTGGCCCGACGGCCGGTCACGCCGCCATTGCCAGCAGACGACAGCGACTCCGTCGAGAAAGGGTTGGTGCTGATCGGTCTCCTCGGCCTGCAGGACCCGCCCCGACCCGAGGCGCGCGAGGCAGTGGCCAAGTGCCGGCGTGCCGGCATCAAGACGGTGATGATCACCGGTGATCATCCGGACACTGCCCGGGCCATAGCCCGGGAGCTGGGCATCCTCGGTTCTGGGGATGGGCTGCTGCTGGGAGTTGACCTCGAGCGGATGACCGATGGTGCCCTGGTCGAACGGGTGGCCGACATTGGCGTGTACGCCCGGGTCACCGCGGAGCACAAGCTCCGCATCGTTCGGGCCTGGAAGGCCCGCGGGGCGATCGTGGCGATGACCGGTGACGGGGTCAATGACGCCCCGGCACTCAAGGAGGCGTCGGTCGGTATCGCCATGGGGCTCACTGGCACCGAGGTGACGAAGCAGGCGGCCGACATCATCATCACGGACGACAACTTCGCCTCCATCGTTGCCGCCGTGGAGGAGGGCCGCGGCATCTACGACAACATCGCCAAGACCCTGGCCTATCTGCTGGCAGGTAATGCCGGAGAGCTGATGGTCATGCTGATCGCCGTGCTGGTGGGCTGGCCACTGCCACTGCTCCCGCTGCACCTGCTGTGGATCAATCTCGTCACCGACGGCCTGCCGGCACTGGCACTGGCCACGGATCCCGTCGAGCCGGGGGTCCTCAACCGGCCACCCCGCCGGCCGGACGTTCAGCTCATGGATGCCGGGTTCCTGAAGCTGACGGCCATGACGGGGCTGTTGACGGCGGCCGTGACCCTGGCGGCCTTTGCCTACGAACTCTATGTCGATGGGAGTCCCGAACGGGCCCGCGATGCCGCCTTTACCGTCCTGGTGATTGCCGAGTTGCTGCGGTCTTTTGGCGCGCGCAGCAGCACACGGACGGTCTGGCAGGTCGGGCTGCTGTCCAACATTCGCCTGCTGATGATCGTGATGGTGAGCTTCGGTTTTCAGCTGGCAATTCACCACATCGGAGTTCTGCAGGCGGTGTTTGGAACGGTCCCGATTACCGTCGAGCAGTGCCTGGCCTGGACGGCGCTGGGATTGGTCCCGCTGCTGGCATTGGAGGGCAGGAAGCTGCTTCGTCAAATGCGGGAGCACGAGGACGCCGGGCCGAGAACGCTAATCGCGTAGTTGTCTGTCAACCACAAAGGAGAAGCCTGTGAATATCCGCTTGCCGCTTGCCGCCGTCCTTACGGCGATCGTACTGAGTTCCGCCGCCTGTTCAACGCTCCAGGGTGCCGGTCACCAATACCTGATGCGTGGCCAGGTCGTTGAGGCGAATGGCAGCGAGGTGGTGCTGTGTGTCGGGTCCGGGGATGGCGCCAAGGTCAGCCAGGAGCTGACAGCCTACAAGATGGTGTCGAGCAATGTCGGGGGACCGAAGAACCCCACGCGCTGGGAGAAGATCCCGGTGGGAACGGTGCGAATTGAGCAGGTGGTCGACGAACACTTTGCCCGGGCGAAAGTCACCAGCGGGAGCGTTCAGGTCAACAATATGGTCGAGCTGAAGCGCTGATGGGAGAGGTCCTGACGTCGCCCGGGCGCGTGATGGCACGCCCGGCGGCACTCGGCCGCGCAGAGTGGGGGCTGATTGCCACGCTGCTGGGTGCCGCTGCCTGGGCGACGCCTTCACCCGCTGTCGACGTTGGCCCGCGGCCGGAAGCCGATGACCTACCGGCACTGATCCAGGAGGCTATCGAGAGCAATCCCGAGATCAGGGCGGCCGCCCAGCGCGTCGAAGCCGGCAAGGCGATGATTCCCCAGGCGCGCACCTTGCCCGATCCGATGTTGAGCCTCAGCTACGAAGACATGCCCGTGCGCGAAACCATGTATGGAGTCAGTCAGGAAATCCCGTTTCCCGGCAAGCTCCGGCTGAAAGGCGAGGTTGCCGCCCGGGGCGCCGAGGCCATGGAGCAGGACTACGTGGCGGTACGTCTTCGGGTGATCGCGCGCCTGAAGGAGACGTACTACGACCTGTACCTGACTCGTCGGGCGACAGCAATCATCGAGAGGAACCAGCAACTCCTGAAGCAGTTTGCGGCGGTTTCGGAGGCCGGCTACGAGGTTGGAACGATGGCCCAGGCGGATGTGTTCCGCGCCCAGGCGGAAGTTTCCCGGGGCCTTGCCCGGCTCGCCACGTTGCGACAGCGGGAGCAGTCCCTGGGCGCGGAAATGTCGCGCCTCCTCAACCGGAGTTCCGCCGTGCCGGTGGAGACGCGAGGCGAAGTGCGGCCGACGCCGTTGCGCTTGAGTCTCAACGATCTTCTCGAGCGCCTTGATGATGCGCCAATGGTGCGCGCCACGGGGAAGGTGGTGGAGCGGGGCGACGCGTCAGTCGCACTCGCCCGGCGCGAATATCTGCCGGATTTCGAGGTCGGCGTGCAGGGAATCCGGGAGGAGCCCATGGGCGACAGCGGCTACCAGCTGATGCTCAACGTCACGGTGCCGCTCTACTTCGCCAACAAGCAGCGCTACGCGGAGCGGGAGGCTCGGGCCGCGCGGGCGGGAGCGGCCAGCGACCTGGAGGCAGTCCGGCAGGAGCTCACGATGCAGGTCCGGGACGAAGTGGCGCAGATCGAGCGCGCCGAAAAGCTGATTGCCCTGTTGGAGGGCGCCATCGTGCCTCAGGTCCAGCTCACGCTGGCTTCGGCCCGGTCCGCCTACGCGGTGGGGCGAGTGGATTTCCTGACCCTGTTGAACAGCCTCTACGCGCTCCAGGAGAACGAGCTCGAGCTGGTGACGGAGACCGCCGAGCACGAAAAGGCGCGAGCGCGCCTTGAAGCGATCATTGGAGAAGAGCCATGAATGGCCGGTTCCGCCCGCGGCGGCCGCGACGCGAGACCCCCGGCCTGCAGCTCGCGGGGCTCGCCATCGCCCTGGTTATGCTGGCCGGGTGCGAGGACCGCGACGAGGCCATGACCCCGGCAGAGATGGCGACGATGGGTTCAGCGGGCCCGGCCACCGAGCCCGCCTCGGGTGACGGCATGACCCCCGAGGAGATGGCGCAGATGCCGGCCCCCACGCCGGTGGCCGGGACCGGGGGCGAGCTGGACGTGGCGCCCGAGCGCCTGCAAAGCATTGGTGTCAGGTATGAACGGGTAACCCGTCGCTCGCTGGATCGCGAGATCCGGACGGTGGGGCGGGTGGCGATCGATGAAACGCGCCTTGCCCGAGTCAACGTCAAAATCGAGGGCTGGATCGACCAGCTCTACGTGAACAGCACCGGGCAGGTGGTCACACGCGGGCAGCCGCTATTGACGCTCTACAGTCCGGAACTGGTGGCGACCCAGGAGGAGTACCTGCTGGCCCTGCGCAGTGCGCGGACACTCGGCACCAGTGAGTTTCCCGAGGTGGCCGAGGGGGCTAAATCGATGCTGGAGGCTGCCCGGCGACGCTTTCAGCTCTGGGACATTGCCGACAGCCACGTTCGCGCGCTGGAGCAGTCCGGGAAAATTCAGAGGACGTTGCCTATTCATACCCCACTCAGTGGCACTGTCATTGAGAAGATGGCAGTCGCCGGCATGAAAGTGATGCCCGGCGAGGACCTCTACGTGATTGCTGATCTGAGCCACGTCTGGGTCCTGGCCGACGTCTACGAGTACGAACTGCCATATATCCAGGTGGGCCAGTCGGCCCTGATCACGTCGTCCTACGACCCTGCGGCGCGTCTGACCGGCCGACTTTCCTTTATCTATCCCACGATTGACCGCGAGACCCGAACCGCCACGGCGCGGTTCGAGCTGGACAACCCTGAGGGGAGGCTCAAGCCCGAGATGTTCGTCAATGTCTCGCTGGCGGTCCCGCTGGGCGACCGTCTGATCGTTCCTAAAGATGCGGTCCTGGAGTCGGGTCAGCGGCAGATCATCTTCGTCCGGCGGAGCGGCGGGAAGCTGGCCTGGCGCCAGGTGAGGATCGGGGCCAGGGCAGGGGATTGGGTCGAGATCGTCGAGGGATTGAGTGAGGGCGAGGAGGTCGTTACATCGGCGAACTTCCTGATTGATTCCGAGAGTCAGGTGAAGGGGGCGATGGCGGGTATGGCCGGAATGGACGCCCCTGGTGGTGCCGATCCAGAGCCCAGCGGCATGCAAAACATGCCGAAACCCGATCCCTGAGCGACGTCGCCCCACATGGTTGAGAATATTATCGAGTTCTGCGCCCGGAACCGGACCATCGTGTTTCTGCTGGTGTTCGCGCTGGCGAGCGGCGGGTTGTGGGCCATGCGCAGCACGCCGATTGATGCGATCCCAGATCTCTCCGATACCCAGGTGATCATCTACACAACGTGGATGGGGCGCTCACCGGACCTCGTCGAGGACCAGATCACCTATCCCATAGTTACCGCCTTGCTGTCGGCACCGAACGTGACGGTGGTTCGCGGTTTCTCGGACTTTGGCTACTCCTACGTTTATGTCCTGTTCAAGGACGGCACTGACATCTACTGGGCCCGTTCGCGGGTGCTGGAGTACCTCAACCAGCTGGCTGGCCGGCTGCCCGAAGGCATCTCGCCGCAGCTGGGGCCCGATGCGACGGGCGTCGGCTGGGTATTCCAGTACGCCCTCGTTGACGAGTCGGGGCAGCAGGATCTCGCCTCACTGCGATCCTTCCAGGACTGGTATCTCCGCTACTGGCTTCGTGGCGTTGAGGGCGTGGCGGAGGTCGCGAGCGTTGGTGGGTTCGTCCGGCAGTACCAGATCAATGTGGACCCCAGTCGGTTGTCGGGCTACGGACTGAACGTCGCCGAGATCATCGACAAGGTCCGGATGAGCAACATGGATGTCGGCGGCCGGGTCGTCGAGTTCTCCGGCGCCGAGTACATGATCCGCGGGCGGGGGTACATAAAGTCGGTTGCCGACATTGAGATGATCGCCGTCGGGGTCAACAACAACGGCACGCCCATCCTCCTGCGCGATGTGGCATGGGTGACGCTGGGTCCCGACATGCGGCGCGGTCTGGTGGAGCTGGATGGCCGGGGAGAGGTGGCCGGGGGCATCGTCGTCATGCGCTTCGGCGAGGATGCCCAGAAGGTCATCGAGCGAGTCAAGGCGAGGCTGAAGGAGATCGAGCCGTCGCTGCCCAAGGGGGTCAAGATTGTCACTGCCTACGATCGCAGTGATCTCATCAGTGAATCGGTGAGGACGGCCAGCCTAAACCTCACCGAGGAACTGATCGTGGTCGGTGTGCTGATCATTGGGTTTCTCCTGCACATGCGCTCCGCGCTGATCCCCATCATCACCGTGCCCCTGGCAATTCTCATCGCCTTCATCCCGATGTACTACCTCGGCGTTGGTCTGAACATCATGTCCCTCGGAGGGATCATCGTGGCCATTGGCGACATGGTCGACGGCGCGATCATCATGGTCGACAACGCCCACAAGCGTCTGGCGGAATGGGAACGCGACGGGCGAAAGGGTGATCGCAACCAGGTGCTGATCGACTCCGCCAAGGAGGTGGGTCCGGCAATCTTCGCGTCCTTGCTGGTGATAGCGGTGGCCTTCATGCCGGTGTTCACCCTGGAGGGTCAGGAGGGCCGCCTGTTCAGGCCCCTGGCCCTGACCAAGAACCTGGCCATTGCCATGAGCGCACTGCTCGCGATCACCCTGATCCCAGCGCTTCTGACGCTCCTGATTCGCGGTCGAATCCGGTCCGAGGAGGAGCATCCGGTTACGCGACTACTGCAACGGCTGTACAGCTGGCCCCTGCGGCTTGCCCTGGAGCACCGGTTCGCCGTCGTGATCATGGCGCTCCTCATGACGGCTAGCGTCATTCCCGCCTTTCAGCGGCTCGGATCCGAGTTCATGCCGCCTCTGTACGAGGGGACCCTCCTGTACATGCCCGTCACACAGCCCGGGCTGTCGGTCACCGAGGCCGGGAAACTGCTGCAGCAGATGGACCAGAAGCTGAAGTCGTTTTCGGAGGTGGAGCGGGTGTTCGGCAAGGCCGGGCGGGCCGAGACTGCCACAGACTCGGCGCCCTTCTCCATGATGGAGGTGGTGGTTGAACTCAAGGCCCGGGAGTCGTGGCGGCCGGGTGTCACCTACGAGGATCTGATCGGCGAGATGGACGCTGCCCTGCAGTTCCCGGGGGTCGCCAATGCCTGGACCATGCCGATCAAGGCGCGCATCGACATGCTCACGACGGGGGTGCGAACCCCGGTCGGCATAAAGATCTTCGGGCCGGACCTGAAAGTAATTGAGTCGATCGGCCAGCAGATCGAGATGGCGGCCGGGCCCGTACCCGGCACCCGGAGCGTGTTCGCCGAGAAGGTGGCTGGCGGCTTCTTCCTGGATTTCGTCATCAAGCGGGACGCACTGGCCCGATATGGACTTACGGTGATGGATGTGGGCCGCATCATCGAGTCCGCCATTGGGGGTGAGAGCATCGCCACGACTATCGAAGGGCGCGAGCGATATCCCATCAATGTCCGCTACCTGCGTGAATATCGTGATGACCCCGATGAACTGAGGCGAGTGCTGGTCGCAACACCCACCGGTGCCCAAGTGCCGCTCGGACAGCTCGCTGACCTGGAACTCGTCAGTGGCCCGGCCATGATTCGTAACGAAGGAGGGATGCTGGCCGGTTATGTCTACGTGGATATGACCGGGCGCGACCTCGGTGGATACGTGGAGGAACTCAAGCGTGCGGTGGCAGCCAAAGTCACATTGCCCGCTGGCTACACGATTGCCTGGTCCGGGCAGTACGAATTCATGGAGCGGGTGGAACGGCGGCTGCAGATCTTCATTCCCCTGACACTGGCGATCATCTTCGTCCTCTTCTACTTCACGTTCCGCTCGATCGCTCAGACGCTCATGGTGATGCTGGGCGTGCCTCTGTCACTGGTGGGTGGGGTCTGGCTCCTGGTCTTTCTCGGCTACAACATGAGCATCGCGGTGTGGGTGGGCCTCATAGCCCTGGCCGGGGTAGCGGCCGAAACCAGTGCCGTAATGCTGGCGTATCTGAACGAGGCCTGTAAGCGGCGCAAAGCGGCCGGAAAACTGGAATCCATGGCGGACCTCCTGGACACTGTCCACCAGGGTGCACTGGAGCGGGTACGGCCAATGGCCATGGCGGGGCTGGCAAACATCATTGGCCTGCTGCCCGTGATGTGGGCGACGGGGACGGGCGCGGACGTCATGAAACGCCTGGCCGCTCCCATGGTCGGGGGCGTATTCTCGGCGATGCTCCTGACCCTTCTCGCTATACCCGCCGTGTATGTGATTTGGCGCTGGCAGGTCGACGTCCGCCATACAGTTGGCGGAAGGTGATGACCAGCTGCCTCCGAGGATACCTACGTCAACGGAAACGCCCATAAGGTTAGCAAGTACAGCAATCAACTGAGGAGACCAACATGAACCGAATGAAGAGCAGCATTGCAGCGCTGGCGACTGTCGCACTACTCACCACCGGACTCGTTGTGTTAACGCCGTCCCTTGGCAATGCGGCCGATGCCGAAATGACCCTGCCCGAAACGCCGACCGAACACGCGGCCGAGGCTGCAAGGTACGAGAAGGAAAGTCTCGACCTCGAGGCAAAGGCCGTTAGTCACGCGGAACGGGCTGCGAGGTACAAGGCCAGGATGAAAGGCATGAGCGGCAAGCAGTCCAACGCGCAGCACGGTATGTACAAGCACTGTGAGCGTTTGTCGAAGGCGTATAGCAATGCTGCGGCAGAGGCCCGAGAGATGGCGAAGATGCACCGAGATATGGCGGCCCAGTAGAGGGCTCAGGATCGGAGATCCGTAATCTGCAACTAGGCCGCCGCAGCGCGCTCGTGCGCGATCGCACAGAGGCCGGGCGCCGTCACCTGCAGGCTTCCGACTCCTTGGTGTGCGTGTGACTGAATTCACTTTGAAATGCACACGGTGGGAAATACCCCGGCGGGGGTATTTCCTCCGTTCGCCAGCCCGGCAGACCCGATATCGTGCTCTGAGTGTCAGGTGCTTCTTCCCGCTGCCCGCAGAGAAGGGCTACAGCCTCCCGCTTCTGATCGGGGCCAAGGTGGGCATACCGCACCGTCATTGCCAGCGAGCCATGCCCAAGGTGTTCCCGCACCGTATTGAGATTGACGTCGGCCTGGACCAGTCGCGAGGCGAAGTGGTGTCGGAGGTCGTGCCAGCGAAACTTCTTGATCTTCGCTGCCTTCAGAATGCCGGACCAGGCGGTCTTGAATGAGGTCGTGGCCGAAAAAACCTTGTCGATCCCCGAAACGTCGGGGTTCTGCGCCCGCCACTCTTTAAGGGTCTGAATGGCTTCCTTATTCAGAGGGACGTGGCGCGTCTGCCCGGTCTTGGCCGATGTGGACTGGACGGACAGCATGGCCAGCCGGAAGTTGATGTCGTTCCAACGCAGTGCCAGTAGCTCTCCGCGGCGCAACCCCGTGTTCAGGCTGATCAGGACGGCGGGCGTCATGTGATCACCGTAGCGGGTCAGCCGGCGGAGCAGCGTCCTATGCCGCTCCCGGCGCCAGGCGTTGCCAGAATCGCGGGCGACTCACGGTTGGTACTGGCGAAATCGAGGTGAGGCGCCGGTAACTGTAACGGTGAAGCTGAGTGGCTTCTTCGAGAAGTTGTATCGACCTGAGTGAACGAATCGGATTCAGTACGTTCCAGTAAGCCATGTCTTTCACATTGCCGGGTTGCGGGACGTAGCAACCGTCATCCAAGAAACGCAACCTAGTCGCAGGCCCTCACAATGCAACTTCACGATGCCCTTAGTCACCAACAGTCCGCGCGATTCCTGGTAGGGGTCCACGTGGTCAGTTTCTGCGTCTCGAGTTGTGCCCTGTTAGAACCCAGGGACAAAACAGCATTTCCCTATGCGCTCTCAGTCTGTCGCTTCCAGCATTCTGGACCGACAAATCGGAACATTGCGCTTCCCGCAACGGAGGAGCACATCGCCAAGTGTCTTTCGCGCAGGGGTTGGTTGCCGTCGGGTGAGCGATTGACTCCTGATCCCCAGGCCCCCTCAGGTCGCGAGTGAGAGGGGGCGACGCAGTGGCAAGGCCTCGCGATCCAGGCCTTCGTCCAAGAGCGCTACAGTTCCTTGGGCACCCACTTCTAGTCTATTGAAGCGCTTAGCCGTCGACGGGCGCACCAGAACTGAGTGCGGCCCTGGCCGAGGGCGACCTAACTCTGATCTTGATACTGTCTTCAGTAGTGGCCGAGCGTAGGGGCAGTTCCACTTTCCGCGTCGGCTTTCCCGTTTGAACCTTCGCCCAATAACCCCGTGGTGGCACAGGAACGCCTGCTCGTCGACATGCCTTCGAAAGGGCAACATCGGAGACACCGATGCGCTCTGCAACCGTTGCCACCGGCTCGCTCCAGACGAGTTTGTGCAGCTTTTGACGCGAAAACCTATGTACCGCTGGGCGCGAGGGTGCGCCCGCAGAGCTTCCGGCAGCTTGTGTGCCGCGCTTGCCCTGATTCGTTAACTGGCCTTTTGCCAGTTTGGTGACGTTCCTTCCATGTCTATCGAGGGCCTGTTGTCGATCCTGCGTCTGGAAATACGCGTAACCGGCCGTAGTTTTCTGATCACTGTGATTGAGAACCGCGCCTACCAAGTGTAGCGATGTTCCATCCCGTACGAGCCAAGAGCCAACGGTACGTCGCAAGTCGTGAATTCTGACATCCTGGAGTCCCGCAGCATCGCGAACGCGCTTCCACGCCGATCTAAGGTTCACAAGTGGTCGACCCGAAACACTCCCACAAATGATGTAGGGATTGCCGTCTATCCGTGAAATGTTCTTTAGTAGTGCAACCGCCGCGCGGCTCAGCGGTGTCAGCAGGGCTTCGCCGTTTTTCGTCTGGCCAATGAAGAACGTGCGCTGTTTCAAGTCGACATCCGACCACTTCGCGTTGAGCACCTCATTGCGACGTAGGCCCGTTAGCAATAACAGCCATATCGCGTGCCTAGCGAACTCATTCTGTTCAGCATCAATCGCCTTCGCAAGGTTCGGCATTTCGGCGGGAGTAACGTAACGGCGGCGCTTCGCTTCAGCAAAACGCTCAATACCCACAGCAGGATTTTGCATCTCTCTCGGAATGAGGTGCCAGGTTCGCGCTGCGTTGTACATCTTACGCACGACCTCAATTACACGATTCGCCGTATACGGATGGTTCTCGCCGATCTCAGAATGAATGCGCGCAATGTCTGCAGTCGTGATGCTCCCTGCAAGCCGAGAGCCGAGCTTCGGGATGACGTATCGCCGCATGTAGCTGTCGTCATTTCGCCACGACCGCTTTTTTGCTTTGGCGTGGCGTTCAACATAGATCTCCGCAAGAGTTTTCACGGTGCCAGACGCATGCAGGGCGTCCGCTGCGGCGTGTGGATCATCGCCGTCAGCCGCTTGACCGAGATATATGCGGGCCTTTTTTCGGGCTCTATCAAGGGTAAGAACATCCGCGCGCCCGAGAGTTACTATTCGCTTGCGGCCATTCACGCGGTAGGCGCAAACGTAGCTCCGGCGGCCATTCGGATAGACCCGCACACCAAAGCATGCAAGTCCATTGTCCCAATAGATGCACTGGGCGTTGTCGCTGCCCGTGTAGGGTATGGACCTAATGCTGTCCTGCCTGAGTCTCACTATCGGCATGATTGAGTGACCAGTGAGTTACCGTGGCAAAGAGTACCTCGGCGTATATGGGGGCACAACAGCAGAGGTGCTATAAAATAAGGCATTGAACGGTAAGGTGTAGAGTACTGCAGGGTGCCCCGGCGTAGTTCGAGGTCGAGGCTTCGAACCTGAGGGTCGGGAGTTCGAATCTCTCCGGGCGCGCCACGATTCAATGGCTCAGGTGACTCCGGCAGGTAGCTGCTGCCTAACCAGAGTGCCCGGTGCTCGAGGCATCGGGCGGCAGTGCCGCGGTCCAGGCTCTAACGCGAATTGGTGCGGTCACCCACGCCGGTCGTGAAATCCGTCACCAGCACCGCGTTGGCGGGCACCGGCGTCTCGGGAATGCCCCTGTAGTTCTCCGGGCCGAGCTTCAGCGACGACAGGTCCATCACGTGCGAGTACAGGCCCTTCAGCGCGCCATTGCTCGCCATCCGCACGAACACCATCTTGCTGCTGTCCCTCGAGAAGGACTTCATGCCGTCGAAGCCGGGGTTCCAGGTGAGCCGCCGCGGCTCGCCGCCGGCCAGGTCCCCCAGGAACAGTTCGTGGTTGTTGCCGTCGATGATGCGCGTGAAGATGTAGTGGCGTCCGTCGGCGGCCGGTCCCGGCCCCCACGTCATGTCCCGGTCGAAGGTGCGCTGGGTCAGCCCGGTGCCGTCGGCCTTGATGGTGAACACCGTCATGGGGGTCGGCTCGACCTTGCCGAATTCGCTCTCGCGCCAGGCCTGGAAGATGATCGTGTCGTTGTCGGGCAGGTAGAACGGTGCGCCGGGCTGCCAGTCCGTGGTGAAGGTGACCTGCTGCTCGCCGGTCCCGTCGGCTCGCATGCGCCAGAGGTTCGCGTTGCCGTCGATCACCCGCGTCCAGACGATCCATTCGCCGTTCGGCGAGACCGTGACCTCCGCGTCGTACCACTGGTTGCGGGTGAGCCGCCTGATGTCCTTGCCGTAGAGGTCGGAGGTGTAGAGCTCCGCGCCCGGCGGGTAGTCCTTCGGATCGGACCAGTTGCCGAGCGGCATGTCCATGTTGTCCCGCGTGGAGGTCCAGATCACGCGCTTCCCGTCCGGGAAGAAAAAGGAGCAGGCGTCCTGGCCGTGATCGTTGATCCGCCGGAACGTCTTGCCGTCCTCGGTGAAGATGTAGGTCAGCGCGCTGCCGATGCGCGCGTCGCCCGACTGCTGCGCGTCGGGGTCGCGCACCTGGGCGATCAGGGTCTGGCCGTCGGGGGCGTAGTAGGCCTCGGCCGCCGGCGGGATGTTGGGGATCCGGCGCACCGGCAGCTCCCTGCTGCTCTCGGCCGCCGTGGCGACGGGGCTGGCGCCGGACATGGCGTCGGGCTGCTGGGCGCCGGCGGCTGTCGCGAGCAGCGCGGCGGCTAGAGCGAGCGTGCAGCGGGAGAGGTGATGAGCGGTGTTCATGGTGCCGGACCTCGCGGGTATGGGTTGCCGCGCCGAAGATATCACCCGCCCAGCGCCGGGATCACCCGCGCCCCGATCAGCCGGATCGCGTCCGCCGGGTCGTCGTGCAGCCGGAAGTTCAGTTCCGTGACGCCGGCCTTCGCGAAGGCCTGCAGCTCTGGCAGCCGGTGTTCGATCTCGTCCGGCGTGCCCGTGAAGGTGAAGTTGGCGATCAGCGCGTCGACGATGCGATCCGGCACGTCCCTGATGACGCCGGACTTGTCCCGGTAGGCCTGGAAGAAGGCCTGCTTCTTCTGCGCCACCACCGCGCAGTCGTCGGGGCTCAGGAATGACTCCAGGTACGAGGCCTCGAGCAGGCCCCGGAGGAGCATCTCGCGGCACGCTTCGCGCCGGGCCGTGGCCCGGTCCGGCTTGATGTGCCAGGCCCAGATGTTGCTGATCCGGTAGCCGTCCGGCGCGCGGTTCTTCGCCGCCAGGGCGTCGGTGGTCTGGCCCACGGCCCGGTGGACCAGCTGGCGCACCATATCGCTGTACATCACGCCGTCGGCAGCCGGGACCGTGGCGCGCAGCATCTGGGGCTGGTTGGCCCCGGCATAGACCAGGGGCGGGGAGGAGCCGACGCCGAACTGGGGCCGGTAGCCATAGACCTTGTAGAGCTCGCCCTGGTAGGTCAGCGGCTTGCCGCTGCAGCCGCCGCGGACCAGCTCGATGGCCTCCCGCACGGCACGCACCCGCTTCTCGGGCTTGATGGCGAGCCGCGCCAGCCACTCGCCGCCGCCGCCGATCACCAGGCTGGCGCGGCCCTTCGAGTACTCCTGCAGGCTGAGCAGCGCGTTGGCCATCCTCACCGGGTGCATTTCCCAGGGGCTGATGACGCAGACGCCGAGGCCGACGCGACGGGTGGCGAGGGCGGCCGGCACCAGGGCCATGAAGGCGTCCCGGCAGGACACGTAGTTCTGCAGCCACATGGTCTGCACGCCGACTTCCTCGCAGAGTTGGGCGAGGGCGGTCAGCTGCTCCGGCGTCTGGTCCGGCTCCAGCAGGACGTCGATCTTCATGGGACGGGATCTTAAGCGAACTGCGCGGGCCGGGACGGGACGGCGCCCGCCTGCTGCCGTTGCGCGGCCTCCCGCTGGGCTTCCACCGCGCGGGGGAAGAGCGCCTCGTTCTCCTTGTACATGTGCTCCCGGAGGTCCCGGTCGAACTCCCTGAGGAGGTCGAGCATCGCGCCAGCGCCCGACGGCGCCGAGTAGTCATCCGTCAGCTCGCGGAACCGGAGCAGGGCGCGCTCCGCCAGCGCGTGGTCGTTCTCCATGCAGGCAATGGGCCCGCCGACGGCGCTGCCGCAGCGGGTGGCGACCACCGTGCCCGCGGCCAGGCCGCGGATCATGGGAAACAGCGCCTCTTCCTCGTGGGCCAGGTGGGCGATGAGCTCTTCGGCCAGCTGCCCGACCCCGTCGCGGAGTTCCGCGAGGCGCGGGTCGTCCGGCGCCGCGCCGGCGGCTTCGGCGGTGAGGGCCTGGAGCCGCGGCAGCTGGCCCCGCAGGCCGGCGTGGTAGACCTCTTCGATGTGCGTGACGAAATCCGGCAGCGGCATGCGGAGGAACGGACCGATATCCAGGGGCGGAGCCGCCTTAACCACGTTTGCCGGCCGGAGCATCATCAGCAGGATCCCGGGATTCAGTCCCCAGGAGAGGCAAAGCTGGCCGATCGTGAGCGAGGCGTCGTCCCCGTCCCGGAAGATGCCGGTGGAGCTGAGTACCTGCATCAGGGCCGGCGGGCCTTCCTGCAGTTCGCGAATGGTGGTCTGGGCCGTCAGGTTCAGCATCGTCACTTCCTCCCCCGGGGACAGTGCCCGGTCCGGGCGGGGAGGAACATAAGGGTTTGTACGAACGACCCCTACCGTCAGCCGGCCTTGCGCTTCCGGCGACCCGTGCCCCGGCGGCCAATGGGCACCACGCGTACCGCGACCTGCTCCTGCTTCTGCAGGTGATGGAGAATGGCGAACAGCCTTTCGGCATGGGGATTGCCACTGGCGCTGAGCATGCGCATCAGGCTCTTCGGCGAGGTTTGCACCGCCTTGCCGAGATTGCCGAAGCCCAGCGTGCCATTTATAAGGTCACGCAGCATGGCCTTACCCGTGCCAATATCCCCGGAGTGCAGGCAACTGATTGCCTCCTCGAGATACGCCACGCGGAAGGCCCGGTCACTACGGAGTTCATCGCCGAGCGTCTCGCGAAATGCTCGTGTAATCGGCATCACTCAGGGCTCCAGATTCTTGCGTCGTTGATAGTCCTGCCAGCGCTCATGGGCCATGCGGATGTCCGAGGCTTGCCGGCGTTTGGTGCCGCCGGCTAGCAGGATGACGACCTCGCCACCATCCCTGCCGACGTAGATCCGGTACCCGGGCCCGGTGTGCAGTCGGATCTCCACAACGCCCAGACCCACACCGTAGTGATCCCCGGGATTTCCGGCTGAGAGCCGCTGGAGCACCGCTGCAATACGCGCCCTGGGAACCGGGTCGAGGCCTTGAAACCACTTCCGAAAAGGACTGAAGCCATCAGAGGTCAGGTACTCACGGACTTCGGGCACGATATTGGTACCACAGGTGTTACTAATCGGCAAGGTAGCCAGAGTGGCTGCTGGCGTTCCCCTTGTCGCCTCGAGAAAGTGCCCGAAATCAACGGAAACGCCGTTAAGCTAGCCGCAGGTCGGCGCCGCGAGATCCCGGGAATGACGACTCAACCAAATTCCGTGCTGGAACTGTGGATCAGGCTCGCGGCGATGCCCGGCGGCAAGTGGCTCTTCACTCGCCTGATCTGCCTCAAGGCTCCCTATTTCTCGTCCGTGCGACCGCGCTTCGTCGCGCTCCGGCCCGGCTACTGCGAGGTCGCGATTCGCAAGCGCCGGGCCGTGACCAACCACCTGGGCACCGTCCACGCCATCGCCATGTGCAACATGGCCGAGCTGGCGGCCGGGATCATGAGCGAGGCGACGGTGCCGTCGAGCCACCGGTGGATTCCCAAGGGGATGACGGTCGAGTACCTGAAGAAGGCCGGCACCAGCCTGCGCGCGGTTGCCGAACTGGCCGCGATGCCCGCTTTCGGTCCGCCGGCCGAGCTGCCGGTTCCCGTCAGCGTGACCGACAGCCACGGGGAGGAGGTGTGCCGCGCGGTGATCCGGATGTGGGTCTCGCCGAAGAAGGACGCCCGCCCTCGCTGATCAGTCGTCGAGCACGAACGTGACCAGCATGTTCACCTGGTACTCGACGACCTTGCCCTTGGAGACGCGGACGTGCTGCTGATTTCGGAGACCTTGGCGACGGACATGGTGTGCTCTCCTCTTGGTGGTTCTTATGGAGACCGCGTCCAGCCGAGGCGAGGCCCGCTGGTGCGGGCTGTCAACGAACGGCTCAGCGCGCTTCCAGCACCACCACGCTCCGGGGCTGGCTGAGGTAGCGGGGCGCCGCCCAGGTCATCTGCGCGTCCCGGGCGACGATGTCCCCGGGGGGCTCTCGGGCCGTGTCCATGGCCAGGTGCCAGCGCCGCCCGGGAATGGGGGGCAGGTCAACGGACTCGCTCCGGTCCGACATGTTGATGAGCACGTGCAGGTCCTCTTCCTCCGCACTGCAGCCCGCCAGGGTGAACGCCAGGTAGCGGGACCCGTCGTTCCAGGGCGACTCGCCGGGCACCGCGCCGTGCCAGGTGATGTCCGGGATGCCCCGGGCGGGCTCGATCCGGCCGGTGAGGAAGGCGGGCCGGGACAGGCTCGGGTGCCGGCGCCGCAGGGCGATCATCTGCCGCACGAATTCCAGCATGTTCCCGTTGGTCTCCGTGAGGCGCCAGTCGAACCAGGACAGCTCGTTGTCCTGGCACCAGGCATTGTTGTTGCCGCGCTGGGTGCGCAGCACCTCGTCGCCGGCCAGCAGCATCGGCGTGCCCTGGGACAGCAGCAGCAGCGCCAGGGCGTTCCGCGCGTGCTGGTTGCGGAGGCGCAGCGTGGCCTCGTCCAGCGTGTCGCCTTCCGTGCCGCAGTTCCAGCTCAGGTTGTGCTCCCAGCCGTCCCTGTTCTCCTCGCCGTTGGCCCCGTTGTGCTTGTCCCGGTAGCTCACCAGGTCATGTAGCGTGAAGCCGTCGTGGCAGGTGATGTAGTTGACGCTGTGCACGGGGCGCCGGTCGCTCGCCTGGTACAGGTCGCTGCTGCCGGCAAGGCAGGTGGCGATCTCGCCGGTCAGGCCGGGCTCGCCGCGGAGGAAGCGCCGGAGGGCGTCCCGGTAGCGGCCGTTCCACTCGCACCAGCCGTGCCCGGGAAAGTTGCCGACGTGATAGAGGCCCGCCGCGTCCCAGGGTTCGGCGATCAGCGGCATGCCGGGCAGCGCAGCCTCGATGGCCCAGGGAGCGGGCGGCTGCTCGAGGGGCGCGCCATCGCTGCCGCGGACGAACACGCTCGCCAGGTCGAAGCGGAAGCCATCCACGTGCCGCTCCTCCGCCCAGATGCGCAGCGTCTGCACCAGCATTTGCGTGACCAGCGGGTGACTGGTGTTGATGGTGTTGCCGCAGCCGGTGTAGTCCCGGTAGTCCTGGCCATCCCGGTGGTAGAACTCGCCGGGCATGAGTCCCTTGTAGTTCAGCACCGGGCCTTTCTGGCCACCTTCCGCCGTGTGGTTCAGTACCACGTCCAGCAGCACGCCGATGCCGGCGGCGTGGAAGGCCCGCACCATCGCCCGGAACTCGTCCTCCTGGGCCGCCGGATCCGCGCTGGCGGCATAGCCGGGGTGCGGGCTGGCCAGCGCGACGGGGCTGTAGCCCCAGTAGTTCGCCAGGCCGAGGGCGGCCACGGAGGCCGGCACGTCCTGCTCGTCGAAGGCCGCGACCGGCAGCAGCTGCACGTGCGTGACGCCCAGGTCCCGCAGGTAGGGAATCTTCTCGATGAGGCCGCTGTACGTCCCTGGCTGGCGGACGCCGGAGGAGGGGTGGCGCGTGAAACCTCCCACGTGCAACTCATAGATGACCGCCCCCTCGAGCCCGATGGGCGGCGGGCGCGGCTCGTCGGCCCGCGCCGTGACGACGCCCCTCATGCCCAGGGCTTCCCCGGGGCGCCAGGCGCCGCGCCGCCAGCGCGCCATGCTGACCGCCCGGGCGAACGGATCCAGGACCTCCAGCTCCACTTCGCTGCCATCGGCGCTCCGCGTCGCCACGCGCCAGTTGTAGTGGGTGCCGGCCGGCAGCTTCTCGACGGCCACGTGCCAGAAGAACGAGTGGCGGTTGCCGGGCGGCGCGAGCGTGATCTCCTGGAAGGGCGCCTCATCGTCTGCGCCCCGGTACAGCAGCAGGGCCATGCCCGCGGCCTGGCGGCTATAGACGGCGAAGTTGGTGCGCGCCGGCGCGTGGTGCGCCCCCGCCGGGCCGGGCGTGCCGGCCGAGATCGCGTACCTACTCCGCACCGAAGATCCGCAGCCAGTCGTAACGCATGCTCACGACCAGCCAGCCATTGGCATTCGCCGCCTTCACGGAGGCGCCGTCCGGCTCGTCGTAGGCGTACTCGCGCTCGAAGTCGTCATGCCGGATCAGGATCTGCAGGTTCGGCACGCCCGGCTGCTGGCTGTAGCGGAGCATGTCGATGTCGCCTCCCGAGTTCACGTTGCCCACGGCGAGGATCGGGCGCCGTCCCACGTGCAGGTCGATCGTCAGCGGCTTCATGGCCCCGTCGTTCAGCCCGTGCACCGTGGCCAGGCGCCGGAGGACGAGCTGCCCGTCCTCCTCCCGCAGGGTGGCGACCACGCTGCTGCCGAACACGTCGTCCGCGGGAATGCCGTACATCTCCTCCGCCAGGACCCGCACCAGGTCGATGCTGCCGGTGGTGCTGATGAACACCCGGAAGCCATTCGCCTTGAGGAGGGCGATCAGCTCGCGCATCGGTCCGTAGGTGAGTTGCGTCCAGGGCCGGCCGAAGCGGGGGTGCCGGGCCGTGGCGAAGTAGTCCCGAACGTCCTGGCGGAAGGCATCCTGGGTGCGCCCGGCGGAGGCCGTGGCGACCAGTTGCAGGACGTCGGCGTCGGTCGCCTCCTGCAGGTACTTGCTGCCAAGCTCCAGGGCCGCCGCGTAGGGCATCCGGGTCCGCCATTCCGGGTGACCGGGGGCCATGACGCGCAGCCGCTGCAGGGCGAACATGCCCTGGGCCCGGGGCTTCTCGGGCCAGAGGGTGCCGTCGTCGTCGAACACCGCGATGCGCGCGGCCGGTGTGACGTATCCGGGCCCGCCCGGCGTGGTCACCGCGGTGACGAAGTCCAGCAGCCGCTTGCGCACGGGAGTGTCCCGCCACCCGGGCAGGGGCTCCGCGGCACACAGGCCGGGGCCGGACAGGGCCAGGGTGAGGAGGATTGCTGCGATCTGCTTCACTGCGGGTCCGTTTGCCTGGGCGTCGATTCCTGATGGCTGCCGTTTCCGTGGCGCCGCGCCGGCAGTATAGTCAGGTCCGTGGCACCTGAAATGACCCGCATCACTGACCGGCGACTGTTCCTCGCCATCCTGGCGGCGCTGCATTTCGTGGCGGCCCCCTGCGTGATGGCGATGACGACAGCTGCCGGGAGCGAGCCCTGCGAGCATTGCGACACCAGCCGGGACATCGTGCCCTGCGCCACGACCGCCACGGACCCGGGCAACGATGACGGTGCGCCCGCGCCCGGCAGGTATCGTCCCCCGGAGCCGCCGGGGGTGATCGTCCTGCTGCCGGCCATGCCGGTGGTGCTGGTGGGCCGGTCACCGGCAGGTCCGGCGGAGCGCATCGGCCGCGAGACCGGGCGGCACACCGGCGATCCCCCGTTCAACGTCCTCTACGGGAAGTTCCTGAACTAGGCAGTCCCTCCCGCGACCCGCCGGTCCATCCGGGCCGGTGCCCAGCCTGAGGAGACTGTCCATGTCCACGAGTTCCGCGCCCGATGCCGGGCGGCGACGTTTTGTCCAGGGCCTCGCGCTCGGCGCGACCGCCCTTGCGGCCGGCTGGCGGCCCGCCCGCGCCGCCGACCCGGCTGCCGTCCTGACGGGCAACGACTTCGACCTGCGCATCGGCGCGTCGCCAGTGAACATCACCGGCCGCGAGCGCCAGGCCATCACCATCAATGGTTCCCTTCCGGCGCCGGTCCTCCACTGGCGGGAGGGCGATACCGTGACGCTGCGGGTCACGAACACGCTGGACGAGACCACCTCCATCCACTGGCACGGCATCCTGGTCCCCGCCGGCATGGACGGCGTGCCCGGGCTCAGCTTCCCGGGCATCGCGCCGGGCGAGACCTTCGTCTACCGGTTTCCCGTCCTCCAGAGCGGCACCTACTGGTACCACAGCCACTCAGGCTTGCAGGAACAGCGTGGTCTCTACGGCGCGCTGGTGATCGAACCGCGCGGTCCCGATCCGGTGGTGGCCGACCGGGACCACGTGATCGTGCTCTCCGACTGGACGGACGATAACCCGCACCGGGTGCTCGCGAACCTGAAGAAGCAGCCTGACTACTACAACTTCCGGCAGCGCACGGTGGGCGACTTCATCCGCGACGCGCGCCGGGACGGCTTCCGTGCGGCGGTCGCCGACCGGGCGATGTGGGGGTCCATGCGCATGAACCCCACGGACCTGGCCGACGTGAGCGGCTACACCTATACCTACCTTATGAATGGCCAGCCGCCGGCCAGCAACTGGACGGCGCTGTTCCACCCCGGCGAGCGGGTGCGGCTGCGCTTCGTCAATGCGGGCGCCATGACCCTGTTCGACGTCCGCATCCCGGGGCTTGAGATGACGGTGGTCGCCAGCGACGGCCAGCCCGTCCGGCCGGTGACCGTGGACGAGTTCCGCATCGGCAACGCCGAGTCCTACGACGTGCTCGTCACCCCGGAGGCCGACCGGGCCTATACGATCTTCGCCCAGTCCATGGACCGCACCGGTTTCGCGCGGGGCACGCTCGCGCCCCGGCCCGGCATGGCCGCCGACGTGCCGGCACCCGATGCCCGGGTGCTCCTGACGATGGCCGACATGGGCCACGGCGCCGGCGATTCCCATGCGGGCCACGCCATGCCAGGCCACGAGGGCCACGCGATGCCGGCCGGTGAGGGGGGACCTGCGCCGATCCACCACGCGCCCACCGAGTTCGGGCCGGGCGTGGACATGCGCGCGACGAACCCGTCGCCCCGGCTGGACGATCCCGGCGTGGGCCTGCGGGACAACGGCCGGCGCGTGCTGACCTACGCGGATCTCGCCAGCGTCGGGCCCGATCCCGACGGCCGCGATCCGGGGCGCACCATCGAGCTGCACCTCACGGGCAACATGGAACGCTACACCTGGTCCTTCAACGGCCAGAAGATGTCCGAAGCCGGCCCGATCCGCCTCGCGCTCGGCGAGCGCGTCCGCTTCCTGCTCGTCAACGACACCATGATGGACCACCCCGTCCACCTGCACGGCATGTGGAGCGACCTGGAGGACGAGGAGGGCAGATACAAGGTCCGCAAGCACACGCTCGTCGTCAAGGCGGGTCATCGCCTGAGCTATCGCGTGACGGCCGACGCGCCCGGCGCCTGGGCCTACCACTGCCACCTGGCACTGCACATGGACACGGGCATGTTCCGGACCGTCATCGTGAGTGACGCTGCCACCGCCCTGGAGCACGACCATGGTTAGCCTGAAGAACGTCGGCAGGTTGTTGCCCGGTCTCGTCGCGGTGCCGATGCTGGCCTTCGCTGCCGGGCCGCCCATGGGGAGCACGGTCCACATGGACGACAACCCCTGGCACGGGATGGTCCTGCTGGACCAGCTCGAGTGGCAGGACGCGGAGGCGGGTGACGCGCTGGCCTGGGACCTGGAGGCCTGGGCCGGGACTGATGACAACAGGATCCTGCTCCGGGCCGAGGGGGAGCGCGTGGACGGCGAGACGGAAGAGAACCGGCTCGAGCTGCTCTGGTGGCGGCCGATCACCAGCCGCTGGGACCTGGTGGCCGGACTGCGCCAGGACCTGGAACCGGCAGCGGCGCGGAGCTACGCCGCGCTCGGCGTCCAGGGCCTCGCGCCTGGCTGGGTCCACGTGGAGGCGACGGCGTACCTCGGCGAACGCGGCCAGTCCGGGGTGACGCTCAAGGCAGGCCCGGACCTGTTGCTGACCAACCGGCTGATCCTCGCGCCGCTGCTGGAGCTCGATGCCTGGGGCCGGGACGACGAGGCCAACGGCATCGGCAATGGCCTGAGCCGGGTCACTGCCGGCCTGCGGCTGCGCTACGAGGTCCGGCGGGAATTTGCCCCCTACGTCGGCCTGGAGTGGGCCGGCAAGCTCGGCGACACGGCCGACCTGGCCCGGGAGGCGGGCGAAAGTGTGCGCGATGCACGGTGGGTGGCGGGGCTGCGCGCCTGGTTCTAGGGATCGCCCGGCGGGGGTGTGACCGCCATCAACGGCAGGGACGGGCGATTAAGTCATGCTCTTTCCGCCATGCGTCCCTTCGCTGACAGCCCGTACTTCGTCGCCAATCCGCTGCAGGCGAACGCGCTCGCGCGCCTCCGCCAGGCGGCGACCTTCCCCGGCGGCGTGGCCGTGCTCTCGGGCGGCCCCGGCGTCGGCAAGTCCGCCTTCGTGAGGCACGCCCTGGCACCCGCCGACAGCGACGTCCAGCTGCTGCCCGTGGACCTGCGGAACGCGGAGGCTGGCGAGTTCCTGGATTCGGTCCTCGATGGCCTCGGTGCGACGCCGACCGGATCCACCAGTGTCGTGGCGACCGCCCGGCTGCGCGAGGCATTGCTGGCCCAGCGCACCAGCGGGCGCCAGCTGATCATTGCGCTGGACGTGGCCGGCCTCAACGTCGACCTTGCCCGCCGCCTGCTGCGCTTCGTGCACCTGTGCAGCGAGCAGCAGACGCCGGTCTCGCTCGTCCTCCAGGGCCCCCACACGCTGCACCAGCTGCTGGACGTGCCCGGGCTGATCCAGCTGCGGCAGCGGCAGAGCTTCCGCCTCAAGCTGCGCCCGCTGACGCTGCTCGAGACCTCCGGTTACCTGCGGCACTGCCTCACGGCGAGTGGCGGCAACCACGACGACGTCATGGCGGTCAACGCGGCCGCCAGCGTGTACCTCTATGTCGCCGGCGTGCCGCGGCTGATCAACACGCTGATGGATGCGGCCCTCGGCGAGATCCGGGCGCGCCAGGGCGGGAAGATCGATGCCGACCTGATCCGCCAGGTCGCGGAACAACTGGGCTGGAAGCCGATTGGCAGCCTCGGGCCCGCCGAGCTGGTGAAGAAGCCGGTGGCCCCCGCCATCCAGCGCACGGCCGACCGGAGCGGGGCGCGGTCCCCGGCGGCGGAGCCGGCGCCCGCGCCGCCGCCCCCGGCCGATCCCCTGCCGGCCAGCGACATCACGCGGCGGCTGCAACTCGGCCGCGCGCCCGTCAACCCGCCGCCGGCCGAAGCGCCCGCCCCGGCGCCGGCCGCCGGACCTCGGACGCCAGCCGCCGAGTCCCGGCCCCCGCCGCCCGTGCCCATGGACGACACCGACACCGGCGCGACGGGCATGCTGCGCCTCGAGGACCTGGACGAGCGCTTTGCGGAGACGCTGTTCTCGGAGGACTCCGGTCACTTCAAGGCGCTCATCGACGCCGGCAAGGCTGACTGATTAGACTGCCCCTCGTTGCCGACGCATCGGGGAGACGCTCCGTGAGACCAACGGCCACCCGGCCCCGCGGCGGGTTACTGCCCTGGTAGCCGCTGCCGACTGCCCGCTCTGCGCATCCCGGGACGCCCCGGCCCTGTGGCGTGATTCCCGCCTGCGCGTCGTCAGCGCCGGCGACCCGGACTACCCGGGGTTCCTGCGCGTGATCTGGCAGGACCACGTGCGCGAGATGACCGACCTGCCGCCCGACGGGCGGGCCCATTGCCTGCGGGTGGTGCTTGCCGTGGAGCAGGCGCTGCGCGACACCCTGGGACCCGACAAGATCAACCTCGCCTCCCTCGGCAACCAGGTGCCCCATGTGCACTGGCACGTGATCCCGCGCTTCGCTGATGACGCGCATTTCCCCGGGCCGGTGTGGGCGGCGAGGATGCGGGCTGGCGTGGCGCACCCGTTCGATGCTGCCCGGGTCCAGGCACGACTGGCAGGGCTGCTCCGGGACTGATCCCGGGCGACATAATCCGCTGGACCGACGGCGCCGGCGCAGGGGAAGCCTCGCCCGGCGACAAACCGTGACGCAGTTCACGCTAGACTGCGTCTACGCCTGGTCGCCATAAGCACACGAAACAGCGGCGGCCCCGCAATACACCTATTCAATACAGGGGAAGCGCCATGGTCATGTGCGGCACTCGCACCACGTTCGGAATCCACTTCAGTGGCACGGTGGTCGCCAGGACCGCCGCGACGCTGGGGCTCACCCTTCTCGCGTTTGCCGCCGCCGCCCAGACGCCGCCCTTCGGGCTGCCGGACCGGGGCGTGCTGCGCCTGCAGCTGGGGACCTCCGTCAAGGAAGGCGGGTTGCACACGCCGAGGCGATTCGTGCATGAGCCCTCCGGACTGTCCCAGGCGATCAACCAGAGCGGCAAGTGCGGCCTGGCCCTTGGCGGGCCCACGTCGCTGGCGGTGCTCACCGCGTCAGGCGGCAGGGGCACGCTCGGCCTCGGCCCGGATTCCATCGGCGTGTACGATGGCTCGAATGGCGTTGCCTGCTACCGGCTGACCGCCACCATCAAGGAGCAGATCAGGTTTGGCCTGGGCGCGGACGTGGCGGCATTGGCGGCGATTGATGCCAATGCCTTCTACCGCCTGGAGCTCGATCTGGAGGTGAAGCAGAATGCCGAGTTCCTGCTGCAGGTCCTGATCGCGGGCAACGTCGTCGACGAGTTCCGCCTGCGCACCGGCGGCAGCATCGTGGCAGGCCAGGGCAGCACGGCCCCCGGGTCCGCCGACAAGATCCTCAATTGCGCCGCCCAGTCCGACTCGGGGCCGGATTCCGGCGCCCGCGACAACTGCCGCTGGACCATTGACGCGCTGGGCCAGGAGTTCCGGCTGATCCCGGTCAGAGGCGAGGGCTCCCTCGAGGGCGGCGGCGATTTCGGCGCTGCAGCCTATGCCAACAACACCCTGGTCTACCTGACCGAGGCTGCCATCGGTGCCCTGGGCTGCAACAGCAGCCAGGTGCCCCAGGGCACCGGCACGGTGCCGATAGGCGACGGTGGCAGCACCGCCCAGTGCGCCGTCACCCGGGTGGACCCGACCGGCCTTGGCGGCTCCTGCACCACCGCCATTGGCTACGTGCTCCGCAACATCGGCGGCACGGCGGAGGGTTGCGAGCTCATCAAGGCGCCCGGCGAGCAGCTGGCGGCGAGCATCGACATCCTTTTCCCGCCGGAGACTTCGACGGCCCTGGGGTCCGAGCCGCTGACCCGGATCGGGTTCAGCACGGCTGTTCCTGGCGTGGTCGTGCCCTTCACGCCCCAGCGCTGCATCGGCACGGTGGTCCCCGACCGCAACGGCGAACCGACGATTCTGGAGGTGCTGAGCGTGCCGGGTTTCGTGCCCGACATCGTGCCGGGCACGCCGCAGAAGGACTGGGCCTGCATCCTGAACAACACCCAGGAGTTCGTCGGCTCCGGCCTGATGCAGATCCGGCAGACGATCCTCTTCTGGGGCGATATCAGCTTCAGCCGGCAGCTTCGCTAGTCAGTTCCTCCGGAAGGCCCCGGGGCTTCGCGGCCCCGAGGCCTTTCAGTATCCGCAGGGACTCCGCGACGTCGCGGGGGTCGGGCGCGAGCCCGTGGGCCCGGGCGATGTCGCTGCGCACCTCGAGCAGCATGGCCTCCTCGTAGGGCATGCCGAGTCCGCGGGCAGCGGCGATTCCGCTGTCGATTTCCCGCGCGGCGGCGGCCGTGTCACCGAGCGCTGCGAGCGCCCGCGCGCGCGCCTCCGCCACCTGGGGTGCCAGCATGGCGGTGGCCCCGCCGGCTCCGGCGGCTGCCTGCGCCAGCAGTTCCAGTGCCGCCGCGGGATTGCCCTGTGCGATCCGGGCCAGTGCGCCGACCACGGCCGCCTCGAGCGCGCTCGCCGGCTGGCCGAAGGCGGCGAACTCCCGGCTGATCCGCTCGACCAGGGCGATCGCCTCGACGAGTGCGTTGCGCCCGACGAGTGCGCGGGCGAGTTGCAGTTCGGTGTAGGCGGCGCCGTCGTTGTAACCCGTTGCCCGCATGGCGCGACTTGCGTCCCGGAGGAGCACCTCGGCTTCCGCCAGCTGGCCGCGCTTGACGAGGATCTCCCCGATGTTGCTCGCCGCCGTGGCGGCCCCGACCGTGCTGCCGGCCCGCTGGCGAATTTCCCGGTCCCGGGCGAACCAGTCGAGGGCCTCATCCCACCGTCCACCCAGGTAGGCCGCGCAGCCAATGTTGCCGCTCACCATCCCCTCGCTCGAGAGGTCGCCGAGGGACTGGTAGATCGCCAGTGCCTCCTGCAGGCCGTCCGTCCTGCCGTCGCCCAGCGACAGGCGTGCCGAGTCGCCGGCAACCAGGGCCTCGGCGAGCGCCTCGGGTTCGGCGGCATCGCGCGCCTCGCGGGCGGCAGCCTCGGCGGATTTCACGGCCGCGTCGTAGCGCTGCTGGGCGAAGCGGATCATGGCGGCGAAGGAGCCGAGCTTCGCCCGCATCCGGCGCGCGTCCAGGCTATCGAGCCCGGCGAGCAGCCGCCGGCCGGCCGCGAGTTCCCGGAGCGCGGCCTGGAACGAGCCCGCGCGCTCCCGGGCCAGGGCGCGCCGCCGGAGCAGCTCGGCCCGGGCCACCGGGTCGTTGCCCGCGAGCCGGTAGCCGCTGCGGTAGGCCGCCAGCGAATCCTCGAACAGCCCCGCCAGGCGGCAGACGTCACCCAGGCTGGTCCAGGCGCTGACCCGCTCCCCGGATGCGATGCCCGGCAGCCGGCGGGCGGCGTCCAGCGCCAGGCGGTAGAGATTGGCGGCCTCCGGGTTGGCATAGGCATCGCGCGCGCGGTCGGCACCCAGCCGTGCGTAATGCCAGGTGCGGGCGGCGTCGCCGGCGAGGGAGAAATGCCGGGCGAGGATCGCGGCGCTGCCGGCGAGATCGCCACCCGCGCGCTCTGCGGCCTCGCCGGCAAGCTGGTGCAGCCGCCGGCGCACCCGGTAGGCCAGGCCCTCGTAGGCCGTGTCCCGGACGAGGGCGCGGCGGAAACGCAGGTAGTCGTCGCCGCCGTCCTCCAGGAAGGCGCCGGCCCGCGACAGGGCCGCGTCATCCAGTTCTTCGCCTTCGGCGCCGAGGATGCCCGCAAGCACCGGCCGCCGGAAGCTGTTGCCGAGCACCGACGCGTACCGCAGGATGCGGCGCGCCAGCGGGTCGAGCGCGTCGATCTGCGCCGCGATGGCCGCTTCGAGGGAGCCCGGCAGGGATTCGAGCGAGCCTGCCTCCCGGGCCGCCTGCACGATTTCCTCGATGAACAGCGGATTGCCGCCCGCCCGGTCCACGACCATCGCGGCCTCGAAGGGCCTGAGCGGCGCCGCCTCCGTCGCTGCCGTGAGCAGGGCGGTGCTGGCTTCCCTGCCCAGGGGTTCCAGCTCGATCGTGTCCGCAGCCTGCGGGGTGAAGCCTTCGTCGCCGGGGCGGCGTGCGACCAGCAGGAGCCACGGGCGCGCCAGGCATTCGTTGGCCAGGCGGGCCAGCAGCTGCTCCGACGCCTCATCCGTCCACTGGGCGTCGTCCATCAGGAACACGAGGGGCAGCGGCCGGGCCGCGGCCAGCAACCGGACGATGGTGTCGGCGGTGCGCTCCGGGCGGAACCGCGGCTCCAGCGCCGCGACCTCCGGCGAAGCGGGGACCTGCACGTGGGCCACGTCGCCCAGGAGGGCAGTCCAGGGCGCGAGCGCGGGATCGATGCGCCGCGCGCCGGCGTCGAGCTGCGCGGCCATCGCTGCCGGGCTGCCGCGCTCCACGCCGAGGAGCTTCCGCACCGGGTCACGGAACACCCGGTAGGGGCTGTTCGCCCCGTAGGGCTCGGCCCGCAGCCGGATCACCGCCGCGGGATCGACGTCCCGGATTGCCTCCTTGAGGAGCCGCGACTTGCCGAGCCCCATCGCGCTCCGGACCGCCAGCACGCCGCCCGTGCCGGCCGCCAGGTCCGCGATCTTTTGGCGCAGGACGGCGACCTCGCCGGCGCGCCCGGTCAGCGGCAGTTCCTCGCGCCCTTCCCGCGAGCGCGTTCCCGTTTCCTCGCCGACCCGGTAGACGACCTGGGGAACCTTCTTCCCCTTGAACCGGAACGGCCCCTCGGGCCGGGTCTCGAACAGGGTGCGGGAGTTGTCGAGCACCGACGGGTGCGCGTAGATCGCTCCGGGCGGCGCCCTGGCACAGATGCGCGCCGCCGTGTTGGTGGTGTCGCCCATGGCGGAGTAGGCCGCGCGCCAGTCCGTGCCCACCTCGGCGGCAAAGACGTGGCCGCGGTTGACGCCCGACTGCAGTGGCAGGGGCGTGCCCCGCGCGTGGATCCGGCACAGCGCGCGGAGCATGAGGCCCTCGTCATCCTCGCTGGCCCGCGGTACGCCCGACCCGAGGAAAAGCTTGCCGCCGTCGTTGTCGAGGTCGATGGTCAGCAGGGTGACGCCCTCGGCGTCCAGCGCCTCCTGGACCGCGGCAACCGTGGCCTGCAGCGCCTCCGCCACCGCATCGGGGCCGGCGGCGCGCAGCAGTTCGTCGGTGCCGGAGAACCGCACGAAGGCGATGCAACCCATGCGGTGCTCGGGTTCGGGCGCGCCGGCCTCGAGCACCTCGCCGAGCCGGGCGGGGAACAGGTTGCGCAGGACCTCGCGGCTGGCGGGCGCCCCGATCCGGCGCGCACCGGGCGGCCCCGGGGGCTGGCGCCAGCGGAGCAGCAGCGTGCCGTCGTCCCGCGGGCGGACGGCCGATGCGGGCAGCAGCGCGGCGGTGGCCGCGCTCACGGCGATCTCGCCCGCGCTGGCGGCGCCCTCGGTGCGCGCCGCCATGGAGGCATCCTCGCCGGCAAGGATGAGCTCCCGGTGGGACGAACCGACCAGGAAGAAGTGGATCGGCCCGGAATGCAGGCCAACCGACATGGACAGCCGGAGCTGGCCCACGGAGGTCGGGACCCGGGCGGCCTGGCGCAGCGCCGTCCGCATCTCCACGGCGGTGCTCGCGGCGCGCAGCGCATGTCCCTCGCCGCGGAACAGGAACAGCAGCGCGTCGCCGCCGAACTTGAGCAGCATTCCGTCCCGCTCGCGCGCCCTGTCGAGCATCGCGCCGAAGACCCGGCTCAGCGTCTCGACGAGCTCCTCGCCGCCAATCCGGCCCTGCTGGGCAAGCCGCTCGGCGAGGGCGGTGAAACCGGAGATGTCGGCGAAGCAGAGCGTGCCGTCGACGACCTTGCACAGCCTTTCCGGGTGCTCGAGCTGCCACTCGATCGCCAGTTCCGGAATGTGCCTGCGGAGCCCGATCACGTTGCAGATTGTGCCGCTTGAAATTACCGTGAACCAGCAGTCTAGCCCCCCATCCCGTCGAGGCGATAGCAGAGGCCATGGCCAGAGTTCATGCGATACGCGCGTTGCACCGCGGGCTGCAGGTACTCGAGGCGCTGAACGGGAACAACCGGGCCCTCGTCAGCGAGGTGGCGCTGGCGACCGGCCTGCCGCGGACGACGACCTTCCGGCTCCTGGAGAATCTGCGGGACGCCGGTTACGTGGAGCGCGATGACAGGGACCACCGCTACTTCGTCACCATCCAGGTCAGGAATCTCAGCCGCGCCTTCGAGGATGACGCCTGGGTCACTGACACCGCCGGGCCGGTTCTCGCGGCGCTGGCCGGCAGCCTGCTCTGGCCCGTCTACCTGTCCACGCTGTTCGGCACCTCCATGCTGATCAGGGCCACGACGACCTACGCCAGCCCGCTCGCCATCGATGCCGTCACGCCGGGCACGCTGGTGCCCCTGCTGACCAGCGGGGCGGGCAAGGCCTACCTGGCCTTCTGTGGCGACGAGGAGCGGCGCAGCCTGCTCGGGATGCTGGCGAAATCCACCGACCCGGCCCATGCGCCGGCGCGGTCGCCCGCGAAGTTCGGACGCACCCTGCGGGAGGTCCGCCAGAGAGGGTATGCCCTGGACGTCAAGGCAAGGATGCGGCGCAACCCCGGCCGGACCACCAGCATTGCCGTGCCGGTGGTCGGGAAGTCCCGCGTGTACGGCTCACTCACGCTGCGCTACTCGGATTCCGCCATGCCGCTCGCCCGGGCCGTGAAGCGGTTCCACCCGGTGCTCGCGCGGGCCGCCAGGCAGCTCGGCGGAGAGCTGGACCAGAGACGGTCATCCTGACGCCGGTACCGCCCGCGTGACCAGCTGCTGGTCACGCTTTACGGCCCGCGAACTGCTGTCTAGCGTGCGATCTTCCCGGGTGGTCCCGGCGGCGGGCACGGATCGGACATGGCGGAATTCCTGATCATTGGCGGGGGCATCGGCGGCCTGGCGGCGGCGCTCGCCCTGCAGCGCATCGGGCGCCAGGTCGCCGTCTTCGAACGCTCCCCCGTCTTCGGGGAAGTGGGCGCGGGCCTGACCGTCGGCCCGAACATGCTGCACGGCCTGGCCTGGCTGGGGCTCGCGGAGCCGATGGCCCGCCACATGATGATCCCCGAGCACGGTGGCGTCATGGACATCGCCACCGGCGAGTTGCTCGTTTCGAACCGGCGGGGGCCCGTGCCTGCGCAGCGCTACGGGCAGCCCTACGCACAGGTTCACCGCGCCGACCTGCAACGCGTCCTGCTGGATGCCGTCCGCCGGAACGACAGCAGCGCCCTGCATGCCGGTCATGCCCTCACCGGGTTGAGCGAGGCGAGCGGGTCGGTCACCGCGCACTTCGCGAACGGGCGCGCCGTGCAGGGCGGGTTCCTGATCGGCGCCGACGGCAGCCGTTCCGTGGTCCGGGACGTGCTGTTTCCGGGCCACCCGCCGGTCTTCACCGGCTACGTGGCATGGCGCGGCCTGGTGCCGATGGCGCGGCTCGGGCACGTTCGCTTCTTTCCCGACTCAGCCATCCTGATCGGTCCCGGCCGGTCGCTGGCCCGGTATCGCGTGCGGCAGGGCGAATTGCTCAACTACGCCGCGTTCGCCGAGAGCAGCGAGTGGGCGGAGGAGGGCTGGTCGATCCGCTCCGGCCTTGCCGACCTGCTCGACAGGTACGCGGGTTGCGCGCCGGTCGTCCGGGAGATCATCGAGCAGACTCCGGCGGACCAGTGCTTCAAGTGGGGTTTGTTCGATCGCGACCCCCTGCCGGCGTGGACCGCGGGCCGGGCCACGCTGCTCGGCGATGCGGCCCACCCCATGCTGCCGTTCCTCGGCCAGGGCGCGGCCATGGCGGTGGAGGACGCGGTCGTGCTGGCCCGCGCCGTGGCAGCAGTCGGGGATCCCCTGGCGGCATTCCAGCGCTACGAAATGCTGCGGCGGGAGCGCACCGCGTTCGTCACCCAGGCGTCCCGCGCCGCCGTGCGCGAGTTCCACTCGCCCGACACCCGGGGCTACGACCCCGGCCGGCACCGGGATGCGGAGTCGCTGGGGATTTTCGCCTTCAACCCCGCGACCGCGCCCATTCACGTCGCCTGAGACCGCTGACCGAGGAACACTGCCCCATGTTCATGAATTTCTGGTACCCGATGTGCACCAGCGCGGAACTCGGGAAGGACCCGGTGGCCGTGACGGCGCTCGGCCTCGACTTCGTCCTCTTCAGGGACTCGGCGGGGCGGGCCGCATGCCTCAGCGACACCTGCGTTCACCGGGGCGGCTCACTGGCGGCTGGCCGCGCCACCAGCGATTGCATCGAGTGTCCCTATCACGGCTGGCGGTTCGACCAGGCCGGGCAGTGCGTCCGTATCCCGTCGCTCGGGCGCGATGGCCGCGTGCCCGGGCGGGTCCGGGTCGATGCCTATCCGACGGAGGAGCGCTACGGGCTGGTCTTCGCGTTCCTCGGCGACCTCCCCGGGGAGGAGCGACCGCCGATCATGCGCATCGAGGAGTACGGGGACGGCGGTGTCCGGGAGGGCTGGCGGCAGACGATCCAGGTCTTCGATTTCCCGATCAACTACCAGCGCTCCGTGGAGAACGGCCTCGACTTCGCCCACAACGAGTTCGTGCACCCGACCCACGGGTTTTCCTACCAGAACGAGGACACCTACGAGGTGGCGCCCCTCGAGCTCATCGAGACACCCTGGGGCATCGGCGCGTGGAACCGGATGTTCGCGCCGCCCCTGGCCGACAAGGCGATGCGGGAAGCCTCGGGCAGGGTGGAGGAGAACGCCTTCGTCTCGGTCGGCCTGGGGCACGTGGGCGCCGCCAGCATCTGGACCTGGATCCATCCCACCGAGCAGTTCTGGATCCACCAGTACCTGTTCGAGAAGCCGGTCGCCAGGGATCGGACCATCATCTACTTCGTCACCCTGCGCAACTTCCTCCTGGCCCCGGAGCACGACCAGCGGATGATCGGGCGGAACGAGCACGTGGTGTTCCAGGACAGGGACGTGCTCCGGAAGGTCCGGCCGCTGCTGTCGCCGGAGGTGCCGCGGCAGGAGTACCTGGTGCCGGCTGACAAGCCGGTAGGGCGTTACCGGGAGCTGCTGCGCGAGTGGACGGCACGGGGCTGGCGCATCGACAGCGACGAGATCGAGGCCAGCCGCCACCGGCGCATCTACGCGATTCCCTGTCCGGCGCGCCGCTCGGTGAAGGGCTGGGTGCTGGACCCAGTGCCGACGGCGCGCGAGCCGGGTGCCTGAAGCCGCTGTTTTCCATGTTCCATGGGGGATGACATGAAACCGATGACCCATTCCGTTGCAATGGCCTGCGCCGCGGCCAGCCTGCTGGCCAGCGCGGCCTTTCTGACGGCCGGCTGCCAGCGGCAGGATCCGGAGGCAGAGAGACGGTCGCTGGAGTACCTCGCGACCGCAGCACAGGAGGAGGGTGCGACCGTCACCGGGACCGGTCTCGTCTACACGATGCTCACGCCCGGCACCGGGCCGTCACCGGCCGCGACCGACACGGTGCAGGTCCACTATCACGGCACCTTGCCCGATGGCCGCGTGTTCGACAGCTCGGTGGACCGCGGCCAGCCCGCCAGTTTCGCCCTCGACCAGGTCATTCCCTGCTGGACCGAGGGCGTGCAGCGCATGCGCGTCGGGGAGAAGGCGAAGCTGGTCTGCCCGCCCGGCCTGGCCTACGGCGATCGCGGTGCAGGACCGATTCCGCCAGGCTCGCCGCTGGTGTTCGAAGTGGAACTGCTGGCCATCGCCGCACCCAAAGGCAGCCCCTGACGCCGGTCCCGGGGGCCTCAGTCCACCAGCGGCAGGCGCTCGCCGTCGTCGTAGACCAGTTCGCGCTCGGGCCAGCGCACGGCGCCGAGCCGCCCCAGGAATGACGCGCCCGGATGGTGGGCGCGCTCCCGGTAGCGCACGCCCACCGAGAAGTCCACGCAGAAGGCGTTACGCCGGGGGCCGAGCCACTCGTTGTGGGCGACGCCCGCAAAGAGGTCCCGCTCCCCGCGGGAGTACCGTGCGGCGCCAGCCGGGCTTGACCAGCGCCAGTAGTGGCCGAACAGCACGGGCACGTCGTCCCCGTACCCGTGCCACCAGGGCACCCGGTCCACCATGCGCCACTTGCCGCTGGCAAAGAACGGCTCTTTCGCCAGCCGCTCGACGCCCGACGTGGGCACCCGGACGGGATTCGACATCTGGAACTGCTCGTCCATGGTGCCCATGGCGGCGAGGAGGGGCACCTGGACGCTTTCTTCGGCGAGGTGCTGGCCCCATTCCTGCCATTCCTGCTCTGCTTCATGCCGGACGCGGCGGCCCTCCGCCCAGCGCTCCGCCGCCGCGTGGTGCTCCTCGTAGACCTGGACGACAGACCGCCCGGGCAACTGTCGCTGCAGGCTGGCCAGTGATGCGTCGTGCCAGGCCGCGTGGACCACGCGCAGGTCCTCGCGCTCGAGGGCCAGCGGCAGGCTCGCCAGGAACCGGGGGATCGCCTCGCGCTCCGCGGCGCTGGCCTGCCGGCTGTGCAGGAACTTCCCGCCGGCACGGTCGTGGTCCTCGGCGAAGAACCAGCCGTTGGCCGCCTTCGCCGAGCCGCGCAGGAGGTTCAGTTCGTGGTTGCCGAGCAGGCACTGGGCGCGGCCGGCGGCAACCAGGTCCGCGACATAACGGATCACGCCGGGGCTGTCCGGGCCCCGGTCGCACAGGTCGCCGAGGAAGACCAGGCTGCGCCGGTCGGGGTGGGAGCCGTCGTCGCGGTAGCCGAGCACGTTCAGCAGGGCATTGAGCGCCCCGAGTTCGCCATGCACGTCGCCAACGATGTCGAGGGGGCCGGGTCGGAGGGCCGCGGGAACGGAATCAGCCATTTGCACTCACTGTCACCCATACAATATGGAGGCGCCGGGGCCGGACTTCAACGCTTAAGGATCGTCAGGGAGAGCAGATGCCTGCCATTCTCATCACCGGTGCCAACCGGGGCATCGGCCTCGAATTCGTGCGGCAGTACGCCGACTGCGGGTGGCGCGTCATCGCCACCTGCCGCGACCCGGCCACCGCCGCCAATCTCCGGGGGCTTGCCGGGGCCGAACCCCGCATCCGGATCGAGGCGCTGGACCTGGCGAGCCCGGCCTCCATCGACGCCCTGGCCGGGCGCCTGGGCGGCGACCTGCCCCTGGACGTCCTGCTGCACAACGCCGCGCTGCTGGGCCCCGGCGGTTCCCAGCTGCTCGGGGCGTGGGAAGAGGCGCCGTTCCTGGAGGCCTTCCGGGCCAACGCCCTCGGGCCCGCCCTGCTGACCCAGCGCCTGCTGCCCCTGGTCGAGGCGGGCAGCCAGAGGAAGATCATCTTCCTGGGCAGCGCCGCGGGCTCCATCGGCCTGCTGCAGCCGCCGGCCAACCTCTATGCCTACCGGGCCAGCAAGGCGGCCTTGCACCTGATCGCCCGCAATCTCGCCCTCGAACTCAAGCCACGGGGACTGGTCGTCGGGCTCGTCAACCCGGGGCTCGTGGACACCCGCGGACTCCTCGACCTGGCGCCGGAGGATCCCGGCCCGCCGGACCTGCAGCACCTGGTGAAGCTGGTACGGGCCGGGGTCGTGCCGCTGATCCGCCCCGCCGCCAGCGTGACGGGCATGCGCGCGCTGATCGACAGCTGGACCCTCGACCAGTCCGGCGTGTTCCTGAACTACGACGCCCAGCCGCTGCCCTGGTAGCGGGCGGCGCTCAGACGGGGACGGTCATCGCGTCATAGCTGGCGAGGTCCAGGGACTCCTCGTTGCGGTGTGTTTCCTCGTCGTAGCGGTCGGGGTCCGTGGTGGTCAGGTTCAGGCCGTTCTCGCGGGATGCCAGCAGCACCTCATTGGCCCGGGCGACCCGGGCCTTCTCGTAACGGGCCAGGGCCTCGGCCACCGAGCCTGCCGCGACGATCGCCCGCGCGAGCACCATGGCGTCTTCCAGTGCGATGGCGGCGCCCTGCCCGAGGAACGGCGTGGTGGGGTGGGCCGCGTCGCCCAGCAGCGTGACCCGGCCCGTGGACCAGACCGGCAGGGGATCCCTGTCGAAGATGCCCCACTTGAAGCACTGGTCCGGGGGCGTCGCCATCAGGATCGAACGGGCCGTGGGCTCGAAGTCCCGGAACTCGGCGAGCAGGGCCTCCACCGTCGAGCGCACCGACCAGCCTTCCTCCACCCAGCCGTTGGTTCGCGCGATGGCGATGTAGTTCAGGAGCTCGCCGCGGCGGATCTTGTAGCGGGTCAGGAAGTGGCCGGGGCCGATCCACACCGCCGAGTCGGGCACCACGAGGGAGGCGGACAGCCGTTCCATCGGCACGAGCCCGCGCCACGCCACGTAGCCCGTGAAGCGGGGGTCCTCGGTGCCAAAGAGGCGCGCCCGCACGGTCGAGCGGATGCCGTCGCAGCCGACCAGCAGGTCGCCCCGGGCCGTCTCGGCATTGGCAAAAACGGCGGTGACAGCCTGGGCGTCCTGGCCGAAGTCCTCCAGCGTGCAGCCGAGGTGCAGGCAGTCCCGGTCCGCGCTCTGCACCGCCGCCACGAGCGCCTGGTGCAGGTCGTTCCGGTGGATCTGGCAGTAGGGGGCGCCGAAACGGTCTACCTGGGTCTGGCCCCGGGGTATGTCCACCAGGGTCCTGCCGGTGCGGTAGTGCTTCACGGCGCCGCGCCCCGGGATCACGGCCAGGTCGTCGAGGACGGCGCCGAGCCCGAGGTGCCGGAGGATGCGTGAGGCGTTGGAGGCCAGCGTCAGTCCGGCGCCCACCTCGCCCAGTGCCGGGGCCTGCTCGTAGACGGACACCCGGATCCCGGCCCGCTGCAGGGCCATTGCGGTCGCGAGGCCACCGATGCCGGCGCCGGCGATGAGGACGTGTAGATCGCGCACGCTGTCCGGGGCTACCGGGCTGGTGGCTGTGCGAGCGCGGTAACGTCCCGGCCGACGAACACCCCCGCGTTGGCCTGGCCGGTGACGAGCCGCGCCAGGTATTCCGGCGCCACCAGGTGGCAATACTGGACGCCGCGGAAGCGCCCGGGCATGGCGGCGAACTGCGGGTCGGTCCAGTCCACGCGGAAGCCCTTGCTGCGCAGGTGGAGCACGCCGGACTGGTCGCGCCAGGTCATTTCATAGGGCTTCAGCCAGTCCGGGCCGGTCATGCCCGGATTCTCGGTGTTCCTGACTTCTTCCGCCGGATCGAAAATCACGGGTTCCACGCTGACGGCGCCGAGCGCGGCGCGCACCCGGTCGTACGTCAGCCGGTTCATGTCCTGGCAGCGGCCGTTGCCGGCCGACGTGCCCGCCCCGAAGGCCTCGTTAAGGTGATCGGCGCTCTTCAGCTTGCAGGAGATCATCACGGGCCGGCCGGGATCGTCGTCCTCGTACCAGATGTACTGCTGGATGGTGAGCGGCTCGATGGCTGCCTTGGACTTCACGAAGGCGTCGAAGTCGGCGTGCACGATCAGCGTCGGCTGCACGTCCGTACGCACGATGACGCGCTGGGCTTCCAGGCAGAACTCCTGGAGCGGGGGTGAGCCGGCGATCCGCGGGGGTTGAGAGGCGCAGCCAGCCGCGACCGCCGTGATGGCGGCCGCCGCAACCAGTCGAGGGAGTGACGGTGAAGGAGGCATTGCCGGTTTCCTGCGTAATCGCTTCCTAGGGCGCCAGGCGCTCGATCGTCCAGCCGGCGCCCTCGCGACTATAGAGGAACCGGTCGTGGAGGCGGTTTTCCCGGGCCTGCCAGAACTCGACGGTGTCCATCGCCACCCGGTAACCGCCCCAGAAGGAGGGCAGGGGGACGTCCCCGGCGGCAAAGCGGCCCTTGATCTCGGCAAACTTCGCTTCCAGGAGCTGGCGACCCTCGATGACCCGGCTCTGCTCGGACACCCAGGCGCCGATCTGGCTGTCCCGGGGGCGGGAGAGGAAATAGCGGAGGCTCTCGGCGGCCGGGACCCTGGTGGCGGTGCCGGTGATGCGCACCTGGCGGCTGATCTCCGCCCAGTAGAGCAACAGTGCGACCCGGTGATTCCCCGCCATCTCCCGGGCCTTGCGGCTGTCGTGGTTGGTGTAGAACACGAAGCCCTGCGCATCGAAGTGCTTGAGCAGCACCATGCGCAGGGAGGGCTGCCCGTCCGGGCCGACCGTGGCGACTCCCATGGCGTTGGGGTCGAGCACGTTGGCATCCAGGGCCTCGGTGAACCACTGCTGGAACTGGGTCACGGGGTCCGCCGCCAGGTCGCTCCGTTCGAGCGGCCGGGTGCGGTAGTCACGCCGCAGGTTCGCCAGGTCGGTGGGGGTGGTCATGCCGGCATTCTAAGTCGGCGGAGGGTTGTGATGCGCGTCTCACCGCCGGTTGACCTGATCCAGGTGTGACGGCGGCACCGGTGGGTCCTGCCGGTTTCCGGTATCTAGCCCTGATGAAGCCTGCCATCCAGCTGCCACTCGCCGCCCGCATCACGCTGGTCCTGCTTGCGGTCATCGCCGTGTCGGCCGCCGGCCTTGGCTGGTTCGGCCAGCAGGTCGTCCTCGACAAGTTTGCCGAGACCGAGATGGAGCTGGTACTCCAGAACCGGACCATCCTTGACCGGGTCATTGCCTCGGAGGTGGAGCACCTGCAGGCGATTGCCACCGACTGGGGACAGTGGGACGACCTTTACGAGTTCGTCCGGGGCACGAACCCGGAGTTCCAGACCACTGAACTGGGCAACGTGGTGCTCGACCGGCTCGAGCTGGACGTGATCCTGATCCTGGAGCCCGACGGGGGCCTGTACTACGGCGACCTGCGGCCCGACAGCACCGGCGCCGCGCTTCCCTCCGGCCCCGACTCCGCCGATGGGCTCGCCACGCTGCTCACCGGCACCTCGGTGCGCGGCGACGTGACCCACCCGCCTCGCGCATCGCTGCTGCCCAAGGGGCACAGCCGGGAAACCATCGCCGGCCTGCTGGATACGCCCCGGGGCCCCATGGTCCTCGCGCTGCGCGCGGTGTCCCGGACCGATGGCTCGGGAGATGCGGCGGGAACGCTGGTGATGGGTCGCTACCTGCACGCCGAGGAGCTGTTCACCGAACTCAGCGTGCTGCCGTCCCACGTGATTCCCCACGGCAGCGGCCGGGAGCCGATGAGCGACGACATGCACGTCATTGCCCGGGACCTGGTGGGGACTCCTTCCGGCTCCCGGCTGGTCACGCGCCGGGACGACATGTCGGACTTCAAGATCTTTGGTGACCTGGCCGGCAACCCGGCCTTCATGCTGGAGACCCGCATGCCGCGTTCGGTCGTGGCCACCGGCCGCGCCACGGCGCAACTGCTGCTGGTCGGCGTGCTGGTGACCGCCGCGCTGACGATCCTGATCCTGATCGCCCTGATCCGGGGGCTCGTTTCGGTGCCGCTCCGGCGGCTGACGAACCACATGCTCGCACTGCGCGAGGGCGGCGAGATGCAGCCGACCCCGGGGCTCGGACGAAACGACGAGATCGGCACGCTGGCCCGGCGTTTCGACGAGCTGGTTTCGGCGCGCCAGCGCGCCCAGGCTCGCCTGGAGATATTCGCGGCAGCGGTGGAACACGCGGGGGACGCCATCGGCATCATGGATGCCGATGGCCGGATCACCTACGTGAACCCCCAGTACGAGCGGCAGACGGGCTTCAGCGCGGCTGAGGTGATCGGTCACGTGCCATCCCGCGGCCAGAGTTCCCCGGGGACCTATGACGAGCTGTGGCAGACGGTCAGGGCGGGCCGCATCTGGTCCGGCAGGCTCCAGACCACCAGGCGGGATGGCGCGGTGTGCGACGAGGAGGTCACCGTGGCACCCATCACGGATGCCGGCGGGAAGATCGCCAGCTTCATCGCCGTCATGCACGACGTGACGGAGCGCCTCCGGCTGGAGGGGCAGCTGAGCCAGGCACACCGGCTCGAGGCCGTGGGCCAGCTGGCGGCCGGCGTGGCCCATGAGATCAATACGCCCACCCAGTACGTGGGCGGGAACATCCGCTTCCTGCGCGACGCCTTCACGAGCGTCACGGCACTGCTGGGCGACATCGCCAGGCTGGTGCGCGGGGCTGGCGGTGGCGCGGTGCCTTCAGCCGACCTCGCGAAGATCCTGGCCGCCGCCGACGTGGACTACCTGCAGGCCGAGGTGCCGGTGGCGATCCGCCAGTCCCTGGAGGGCGTGGAGCGCGTCGGCGAGATCGTGAAATCCATGCGCGAGCTGACGCATCCCGCCCGGGACACCGCGCTGACGGACCTGAACCGGGTGGTGGAGAGCGCGGTCCGGGTGGCGGGCAGCGAATGGCAGGGCATTGCGGCGGTCAGCACCGAGCTGGATCCCGGCCTGCCACTGGTTCCCTGCCTGGCTGGTGGCATCAACCAGGTGATCGTCAACATGCTGGTGAATGCGGCCCATGCCATCGAGGCCCGCGGCCCGGGGCAGCCGGGCAGGATCCTGGTGGCCACCCGCCAGGCGGGCGACGCCGCCGAGATCCGGATCACCGACAACGGGTCAGGGATGTCCGGGGAGGTCCGCGCGCGGGTGTTCGACCCGTTCTTCACGACCAAGCAGGTCGGCCAGGGGACGGGGCAGGGCCTCGCCATCGCCCACAGCGTCGTGAAGAAGCACCACGGGACCATTGTGGTGGACAGCGAGCCGGGCCGGGGCACGACCTTCACGATCCGGCTGCCGCTGGGCTCCGCCCAGGCCGGCCACTTCAGGCCGGGATCAGCACCCGCAGCTTCTGGGAAATGACGGTGTTGCCCTCGCTGTCCGGCGCCTGCACGGCCGGACGAAGCTGCGCCAGCAGGCTCCGCGTGACCTCTTCGCCGCGGAACATCAGCGTGTCGCCGGTTTCGGTGACCACGTCCTCGTCCAGCACCATGCCCGGCGCCAGCTCGCCGAAGCCCACGAAGCGGATGTCCATGTAGGCGCTGTGCAGGTGCACGGCGCGGACCGCCGTCATCACGGCCTTGGGGACGCCGGGCAGCGCCTGTTCGAGGCGTTGCAGGGCCGTTGCCGGCTGGTCCCCGGTTGCCAGCAACTCGTCGAGCGCGGTCGCCACTGCGAGGATCACCGTCGCGGTGGTGCGCTGATCCCAGGCCGCCATGTCGGGCGGCAGCGTGGCGAAGTCAAGCCGTTGCTGGCTGCCGATCATTTCCGCCACGGAACCCAGCTGGGGTATGCGCGCGACGAGAGCGGCGGCGACTTCCGGATGGCGTGCGTAGAGCCGCTGCTCGTCGGCGGTGAGCACCTGCCCCGCGTAGAGCTTGTCGAGAACGGACCCGGGAAGGGTAATGCAGCCCAGCTGGGAGAGCAGCGTGGCGAGCCGCAGGTCCCAGGGCATCGGGAAATTCAGGGCGCCGGCGATCGCGGCGGCGTACTGCCGGACCCGCGCCGTCCGGCGCCGGGCCATCGGGTTGGTGAGGCCCAGGATGTCGTTCAGCGTCTCGACCAGGCCCTGCAACGTCTTCTCCAAGAGGTCCCGGCGAGTCGTCACCAGCTGGTACTGCTCGATGCCCGCCGCGACGGCCGCCCGCAGCGCCTCCTCCCCGCAGGGCTTGGTGAGGAACCGGAAGATGTGGCCGTCATTGACGGCCGAGATCGCTGACTCCAGGTCCGCCTGGCCCGACAGGATCATGCGCACCGTGGCCGGGTAGAGTTCCCGGACCCGTGTCAGCAGTTCGGCGCCGGTCATCCCTGGCATGCGCATGTCCGAGACGACCAGGGCCACCGGGTCCAGGTCATCCAGGATCCGCAGCGCTTCGTCACCGCTGGTAGCAGTGTGGACGTCCGCGGACTTCCGCAGCTGGCGCCGGATGCTGGCCAGCACGTTGGGCTCGTCGTCGACAAAGAGGACCCGCATCAGCCGTCTCCCGCCGGCGGATCCGGCGTCAGCCATCTTATCGGCTGCTGGCGGGTAACCCGGCGTGACCCGGGTCACAGAATGCCGTCGGCCCTGGCCCCCAAGCCCTGGCCCTCAGCGATGGTCGTCAGGGCGCCGGTGGATTCCGGGAGGGGAACTTCTCGAAGATCTGGGCCATCACCTTGTCGACGGCGGGCTGTAGGTTCTTCCGCGCCTCCTCGTGCACGCGGCCCACGGCCGTGCCGTCCCAGGCGAGCTGCTTGCGCGCCGCGTCGACCACGTCGACCGTGAGGGTGCCCTCGGTGTACTGGGTTATCTGGGTCTCATAGCCGCCCCAAACCCCGTAGTAGCCGGAGCGGTAGCCGTAGTAGCCCCCGTAGGCCGGGCCGGACGGCATGCTGGTGCTCTGGATCTTTTCCTTGGTCTGCACGTTGAAATTGACGAGCAGGTCGGGGTTGTCGCTCTTCTGGTAGCCCCGGGCCTCGAGCTCCCTGGACGCGGCGGTGCGCAGGTACTCGCTGAGCACCGAGGAGTAGCCGGGGCGGTCGGTGCCGAGCGGCGTCATGAAGTTGTAGGTCCGGTAGCCGGCAAAGCTGGCCGACGGATCCGCGTTGACGTAGATCGATGGCCCGGACGCGCAGCCGGCGAGCAGCAACAGGGCGAGCGCGCCCGAAAAGGCGTAGCGACGGCGTCGGACGAGTACCTGATTCACGATGGACCTCCTGGTCCCCGGGGGCAGCCTGCAACAGTCACTAGAGTACGGCGGCGAGGCGGCGCCTGTCACGCCGCGCGCAACCCGGGGCCTGCCAGTCACCGTGGCCGCAGTGCCGACAGCCGCAAGGTCACCGAACCCACGATCTTCACATTCCCGGAGAGCTGGAGCGGCGCCCGGGTGGCCGGGTCCAGCAACAGCTCGAGGCGGCCCCGCAGGCCGAGCAGCTCCAGGTCGTCATCCTCCGGGTCGCCGCCGGGCACCGGCAGCCCCTGCAGCGACAGCCGCAGCGGCTGGACCTTGCCGCTGCGCTGCACGGCTCCCCGGGGCCACAACTCGTCGTACTGCACGCTGATTTCCCGGGGAGGCAGCACCTCGATGCGCACGACCTGCGTGTCGTGGCGCCGGAACACGAGCACGTCCTGCGTGTCGCCGGGCTTGTCCAGCGGGGCCGCCGCGACCGCGTAGAGCAGGCCGGTGGGTTCCACGACCGGCTGCGCACCGGGCGGTATCGGGTAGGCCCGGAGGCCCTCGGTCGTCCGGGTCCAGCGGGCGGGCATCAGGGACTTCTCGCCCGCGTTTGCCGGCCAGAAGGTGCGCTGGTAGGCGCCTTCGATCCCGAAGCGGTAGGTGCGCAGGCGCTGCTTGCCCTGCTGGTCGTGCTGGGTCCGCTGGAGCGCGGCGCCCGACCGGGGGTCCATCAGCAGCGTCAGCCGGGACACGCGCCCCGCCCCGCGGGCGTCATACAGGACCTCCAGCACGTCCGTGCCCGGCGTCAGCGCCGTGAACTGGCCGGCCGGCACGTCGAGCAGGTCCGGGACCACCGTGGCGCCCGGGATGGTGCGCAGCGTCAGCCGCGCCTCCGCCGTGAGGAAGAGCTTGCTCGCGGTCATCCGGATCTCGGACCAGCCCACCCGGGCCGGATCGAACGCTGCCTCAGCGGCCGCAGCCGCGGCCGACGCCGCGGGCGCCAGGGCGGTCAGTGCGAGGGCAAGGGGAAACGCAGTGAATGGCCAGGAGGAAGCCGGCGTGGGAATGCTCATTACTGGATAATAGCGTCGCGCCCGATACCGGGCATGAACTGGCTCTTCGATGGGACTTGCGCAGTCTGGTGCCGCCCTGGCGGTGATTCTGGCCCTGATGATCACGCCGGCGCGCGCGGACGTGAAGTTCGAGGGCCTTAGCCGCACCACGGAAAAGGTAGTTCGTGCCACGGTGGCCCTGGTCGACGAGCCCTGCGCGGCGCCGGATGCCCGGGTCCGGCGGCTGTACCGGCGCGCCGACCAGCAGATCCTCCAGGCTCTCGAGGTCTACGGCTACTACGCACCGACCATCGACAAGTCCCTCGAGAGGGACCAGGACTGCTGGCGCGCGCGTTTCACGATCAACCGGGGGCCCCGGGTGAAGCTGCGGGACGTGCGGATCGGCGTGACCGGTGCCGGCCAGTCCGATTCCGCCCTGGCCGGCCTGCTCGCGAAGCGCGACGGTCTCGCCCCGGGGGAGGGGCTCAACCAGCGGGCCTACGATGCGTACAAGGCCACTCTCGCCAGCACCGCCCAGCGCCGGGGGTTCTTCGACGGCCGCTTTGCCGCGAGCCGCATCGATGTGTATCCGGCCGAGCTGGCAGCCGACGTGACCATCGAGTACGTGTCGGGCGAGCGCTACCGCTTTGGTGCCGTGACGCTGGACCAGGACGTGGTGAATCCGGAGCTGGCGCTGAGCTACGTGGACTTCAGGCCCGGCGAGCCCTACGACGCGGAGCGGGTGAACGAGCTCTACATCGATCTCCTGGCGGGTGGCTACTTCCAGAATGTCGAGCTGCGCACGACGCCGCGCCCGGCACCCGACCTGGACGTGCCCGTGACCATCGTGCTCACCGCCGCCCCACCCCGCACCTGGAAGACGGGTATTGGCTACGCCACCGACACGGGGGCGAAGTTCCGCCTGGATTACCTGAACGAGCGCCTGAACCGGAAGGGCCACAAGCTGGAGTTCAACAGCTCCTTATCCCAGGTGCTGGGCGGGGCCACCCTGAGCTATCGCCTGCCCCGGGGCAGCCCCCGCGACGAGTGGCTGAGCTTCGAGACCGGCTACAAGTACGACGACCCGGCGGACAGCCGCAGCGACGAATTTCGCCTGGGCGTGAAGGACGTGAAGCGGCGCCGGGGCAACTGGCGCGAGACGCGGTCCCTGGACTACGTCCGGGAGACGTTCCAGGTGGGCAGCGAGGACAAGGGCACCAGCGACCTGGTGCTGCCCGGCATCAGCTGGTCCGACCAGCCCCGCCTGCTGCCCCCCCGGCCCCGCAAGGCGCACCGCTTGAGCTTCTCCGTCAGCGGCACGGACGAGATCCTGGGTTCGGATACCGCCTTCCTGCAGCTGGAGTCGGCAGGCAAGCTGATCCTGCCGCTCTGGACCACGGCGCGCCTGCTGGTCCGCGGGGACGTGGGCTGGACCATCAAGGACGAGTTCAAGGACCTGCCGTTCTCCGTGCGCTATTTCGCGGGTGGTGATGGCAGCGTGCGGGGCTACGACTACAAGACCCTGGGTCCCACCGACGATACCGGCAGCGTGACCGGCGGGGCGGACACGCTGGTGGGCAGCGTGGAGTTCGACCAGAAGGTGGTCGGCAACTGGTCCGTCGCAGCCTTCGTCGACATGGGCAATGCCTTCGATTCCTTCAAGTCGATGTCCCTCAAGACCGGCGTCGGCGCCGGCATCCGGTGGTTCTCGCCGCTGGGCCCGATCCGCTTCGACGTGGGCGTGCCGCTCGACGATGCTCCCGATTCCTTCCGCATCCACATCACGCTGGGGCCGGACCTGTGAGCGCGCTGCGGGCCCTGGCTGCCGTCGTCGTGGCCCTGATGCTCCTGGCGGCGCTGGGGCTCCTGCTGCTCGCCACGCCCGCGGGCAGTGCCTGGCTGGTCGGGTCAGTCTCGGACCTGGCGGGCGACCGGCTGACCCTGACCGGCGTGCGCGGGACGCTGCTGGAGGGGCTCGCCGTGGACCGCCTGCAGCTGGCGGCGGGGCGCACCACGGTCGTGATTGCGCCCGCCGAACTCAGCATGAGCTGGCCAGACCTGTTTCGCCGGCGCCTGCGCCTGGTAACCGCCCGCGCCGACACCGTGCGCATCGACATCGCGCCGCGGCCGGCGGACGAGCCGGACTCGGTGGTGCAGCCGCTGGTCCTGCCGGTCGTGATCGTCGCGGATTCCCTGGAGATCGGCCGGCTCCTCATCCGCAACGGGGTCAGCCAGGACGGCGGGGCCACGGCGGAGGTCGAGCCGGTGGTCATCGGCCCCGTCGTGCTGCGCGGCCAGCTCGTGGCGGGCAAGCTGCGCTTCGAGTCCCTGCGGGCGGCGCTGTACGGCGTCAACCTGGAGGGCACTGGAGTCTTCGGGACCGGCGAGCCGTTCGCGCTCGACGCGCAGGTCGGGTGGCAGGCGCCTTCGGCCGGGGTCACGGGTGCCGGCAGGGTCTCCGGTGACCTGGCCGCCCTGCGCTTCGAGCAGGTGGTGCGGCTCCCGTCCCTGGTGAGCGTTGGTGGTGTCGCGCAGCTCCTGCAGGCCCGGCCAGCCATCTTCGCCGAGGCCCGCTGGACCGGCCTGCAGCAGCCCCTCGGCGCCGACCCTGGACTGCTTCTCCGGAGCGGGTCCGGGCGCCTCCGCGTGCGCGGCTGGGTTGATCGTTACGTGGCCGACCTGGCCGCGGCCCTCCGTCTCGGTGACCGGCCAGAGGCGGAGGTCATGGCGACGCTGGCGGGCGACACCCGCCAGGTCCGGGTTCCCGAGGTCCGGCTGGATGGTTTCGGCGGGCGGGTCTCTGGCACCGGAACCATCGTGCTCCGGGACGAGGTGGCGGGCAACTTCCGGCTGCAGGGGCAGGGGCTCGATCCGGCGTTCGTGGACCGGCGCTTTGCCGGCCGCGTGGATTTCAGCAGCGAGGTGAGCTTCGACGGCGACGGGAATTTCCGCATCGTCCTCCCCGACGCCCGTGGCACGCTGTTCAACCGGCCGTTGCGCGCCTCCGGGACGGTGGCGCGCAACCGCCAGGCGCTGTCGTTCGACGACGTGCGGGTCGATGCCGGCGCGAACCGGGTCGCGTTCAGCGGCCAGTGGGGCGACAGGATTTCCGGCCAGTTCCGCATCGACGCGCCGGAGCTTGGCGTGCTGTGGCCCGATGCTGGCGGCCAGCTGCGCGGCACCGGCACGCTGGGCGGCACGGCGGCGCAGCCGCTCCTGGCGCTCGACCTGGCGGGCAGCGACCTCGCCACTGGCGACCTCCGCATCCGGTCGCTGCAGGCCCGGGGCGGCCTCGGTGCCCGGCAGCGCCTGGACCTCGATGCGCAGGCCGGCGGGATCGTGTACGCGGGGCAGCAGGTGGGGGATCTCTCGCTCGATGTCGCGGGGCCGGTCGCCGGGTACTCGGTACAGCTGGCGTTGACCGGCGGCGAGGTGGATGCCGAGCTGCGCGGGACGGGGAGCTACGGCAACGGGGTCCTCACCCAGACCGTGGCGACAGGCCAGGTCAGGATCCTGGACGACCAGCGCTGGGTGTTGCGCGATCCGGCGACGGTGCGCGTCGCCGGCCCGGAGGTCGGGGTCACGGCCCATTGCTGGGATATGCGGGAAGCGGAGCTGTGCCTGGCCGATGGCAGCTATGGTCCGCGCGGCTTCAGCGGTGGACTGGACCTGCGGCGCCTGCCACTGGCCACGCTGTCGCCCTGGCTGCCAGCCGACATCGGCGTGACCGGCTCTGCGACAGCCTCGATGACGGTGGCGCGCGACCGGGGCGTGCTCGGTGGCTCCCTCGCGGGCAGCCTGACGGATGCCGTCGTCACCTGGCGGGTGCCCGACGACGAGGATGTGCGGACCGAGCTCACCGAGTTCCGCGTCGACGTCGCGCTCACCAGCGACGCGCTCGATTTCGAGGCGACGGTTGCGGAGAGCTTCGGCCTGCGCGTGACCGCGAAGGGCCGCGTCACCGAGCCCCTCGGCGACTCTCCCGCCATCGTGGCTACCGTTGCTGGCGGCGTTCCCGACCTGGCATCGCTCGGCCCCGTGCTGGAGCGTTTCGCGGACGTGGGCGACGTGCAGGGCCGCGTCGAGCTGGACGCGACGCTAACGGGAAAGGCGCGGCGGCCGGACATTGCTGGTGGCCTCGAGCTGGAGAATGGGGCCTTCACGGTGCCCGCCGCGGGCATCCGGGTGGATCGCATCAGCCTGTCGGCGCTGGGTCGCGAGGACGGCCAGGTGGCGCTGAAGGGCAACGCGCGCTCGGGCAAGGGCTTCGTTGCGCTGGACGGCGCACTGGCCTGGCGCGACCAGCTGCTGCCGAGCGCCGAGGCCACGGTGAAGGGGCGCGTGATCGACGTGATCAACCTCCCGGAGGGCGTGGTGCAGGTGTCGCCGGACGTGCGCGTCGTGCTGCGCGATGGCCAGTTCCGTGTCAGTGGCGACATGCTGGTGCCGAGGGCCACGATCAAACTGAAGAAGATCGAAGAAGGCGCCGTGGAGCCGTCCCCCGACACGATCGTGCACGGGCGCGACCTGGTGGCCGAGCAGAAGGCGCCGCCGCTCTTCCTTCTGGACGACCTCCAGGTGCGCCTGGGTGAGAGAGTGACCTTCGAGGGCTTTGGTCTCCGGACCGGGCTCACGGGCAGCGTGCGCCTGGACCAGTCGCTGGGCGCCGATCCCACGCTGGTCACGGGTGATGGTGTCGTGAGCCTGCGCGATGGCGAGTTCACCGCCTTTGGCCAGAAGCTGGAAATCGAGCGCGGGTCGCTGATCTTCTCCGGGGTCGTGACCGATCCGGGGCTTGACGTGAAGGCCAGCCGCGAGGTGGACTACGAGGGCCGGGAAGTGACGGTGGGTGTGCTGCTGTCGGGCACTCTCTCGGCGATCCAGACCCGCGTGTTCTCGGAGCCCGCCATGGGCGAGCTGGACGCGCTTTCCTATCTGACCACCGGCAAGCCCCTGTCGGCGGCCGGCGCCGGCGACCGCTCGCTGGTGGCCAGCTCCGCGATCAGCCTCGGCCTCAACCAGGCCCTGCCGGTGGTGCAGCAGCTCGGTTCGGCGCTCCGCGTGGACGAGGTCGCCTTCGGCACGAGCGATACCGGCGATGCGGCCGTCGTCGTCGGCGAGCAGCTGGGCAAGAACCTGTTCATCCGCTACACCTACGGCATCTTCGACAAGCTGGGGAAGGTGCAGGCCACCTACAAGCTGGGCCGGCGCGTCAGTGTCGAGGCCACTTCCGGCCAGGAACAGGCGCTCGACCTCATCTACTCGGTGAACTGGTGAACGATTCGACGGGCACCAATGTGCTGGTGCTGGGCCACGGCGAGATGGGCAGGGCGGTGGAGGGGCTGCTGGTGGGGCGCGTCGCCCTGGCCATCTGGGACAGGTACCCGCAGCCGGGCTTCCGTTCGGCGGTGCTGGCGGACGCAGCGCCTCGCGCCGACGTGGTGATCTTCTGCCTGCCCACGGTCCCCCACGCACAGGTGTTGCAGGACCTGCTGCCGCTGCTCCGCCCGGACGGCATCTGCCTGAGCGTGGCCAAGGGCCTCGATGACGATGGTCGGCCCGTGGCGCAGATCTTCGCCGACGTGCTGGGCGACCGGTTCGCCTACGGCGTGCTGCACGGGCCCATGATCGCCGAGGAGATCCAGTCGGGCGGCCTGGCCTTCGCCCAGCTGGGACACAGGGGGCCGGGCGTCGTCGACCGGGTGGCGGCGCTCTTTGCCGGCACGCGCCTGAAGGTCAGGCCCGTGGCGGACCTGCCGGGCGTCAACTGGGCGGTCATCCTCAAGAACGTCTACACGCTGGCCTTCGGCATGGCGGACGAGCTTGGCCTCGGCGACAACGTGCGGGGCTGGCTGGCAGTGATGGCGCTGGCCGAGATGGACACCCTCGTCCGGCGCCTGGGCGGCGCGCCCGGCACGGTGCAGGGGCTGGCGGGCCTCGGCGACCTGATCACGACCGCGACCAGCGACCACTCCCACCATCGGGAACTGGGGCGGCGGCTCGCCCGCGGGGAGGCCGGGAACGGCCCGGCCGGCCTCACCGGCGAGGCCATCCACACCCTGGCGGTGATCGGCCGCAACCGCGCGCTTGACGTCACCGGCCTGCCGCTGTTTGGATTGGTCTCCCGCGTCGTCCGGCACGGGGCCGACGCACGATCCAGTCTCGAGGAGTTGCTGAACCGATGAACCACCTGCGCCGCACTCTCTTGATCAGTGTCGTCGCACTGGTCGCCACCCTCGGGGCCGGCCTGGCTCCTGCGGCGGCGCCGGTCCCGCGGGAGGTCCTGGTCCTGGGCGGCACCGGCCAGCTGGGTGCCGAGATTGTGCGCCGCCTCCTGGTCCAGGGCGACCGGGTCACGGTGTTCACCCGGCCCGGCTCCGACCGGTCTCGCCTCACGGGGCTGGCGGTGCGCTACGCCGAGGGCGACCTGCTGAACGAGGCCGACGTGGCGGCGGCCTTCGACAACAACCGCTTCCAGTACGTCGTCGTGGCGGTGCGCGTCCTGGACGGCGACCCCCACTTCTACGCGAAGTTCCTGCCCGGGCTTACCGCCCGCGCGAAGGCGGCGGGCGTGGCGCAGCTGATCCATCACGGCGCCGTGGGCGCCGGCCGGAATGCGGAGAAGTTCGCCAACCTGGGCTGGGAGAAGGTCCCGGGGCTGCTCGACCGGCTGAAGGACCAGGGCGTCGGCGAGGACATCGTGCGCGGCAGCGGCGTGCCCTTCACCATCATCCGCAACACGCGCCTCTACCCGGACGGCACGCCGCCCACGGGGAAGGCGGAGTTCACGGAGGACGACTCCGTGATTGGCCCGATGACCCGGGCGGACCTGGCGGTGCTTACGGTCCGGTGCCTGGGCAACGCGGACTGCCTTGGGAAGACCTTCCACGTGCGGGATCCGTCACTGGCGTGGCCGCCACCCAGATAGGGGGCAAAAAAATGCCCGCCAGCTCCGGGGGGAACGGAGTGGCGGGCTTCACGGGGGCTACCCGGGGCGTCTCTGCCAGATTGGAGGGGGGTATGGCAGGGGGGGGGGTGACGAGCCGCGGGCCGCCCGGTGACTGAGGCTTCCTGCGTTACAGCAGGAAGAGCGGCAGCGCAACGAGAGGAATCGCGACGGCAATCACGGCCAGCAGCAGGTCACCGAACTCGTACAGGAAGCCGGTGTCTTCAGTGTGGGTCGTGGTGTTCATTTCGGGGTCTCCTCTTAACCTTGGTCCTCATCAGTGAGGGCCAATTCGATGGTTGAGAGGTTAGGCCGGTCCCGCCAGGGGTTCCTTTCGGCGGGGTAACACTTTGTATCAGTGTGTATCCGGCGTGGTCCCGGTGCCGTGAGGCAAAAAGCCCGAATTCTGACCGGGAATGACAGGATCCCACCGGACGGCTGGCTAGGATCTCCGGGTTCCCCGTCCCGGCAGGCTAACCTCGCCCATGCGTGACTTCGAAGCCTTCAAGGGTATCGCCATCGCGGCCGCCGTGTGCCTGGCATTCTGGCTCGCCGTACTGTTCTTCTACTGGATCTGACTGGCACTGAACTGTCCCGGACTGCGGCCCGTCCAGCGCCGGTATGCGCGCGAGAAGTTGCTCTGGTCGGAAAAGCCCAGCAGGTACGCAATCTCCGCCTGGGTGAACCGCGCATCGCGCAGATATGCCTCGGCGAGGCTGCGGCGCGTTTCGTCGAGCACCGTCCGGTAGTTCAGTCCCTCGGCCTGGAGCTGCCGCTGCAGCGTACTCAGGCTGCAGTTCAGCCTGCTGGCTACCGTAGCCTGCCCCACCTCGCCGGTGGGCAGGAGTTCGCGCAGCAGGGTGCGCACCGTTGCCGCCACCGGTTGCGGCTGCAGGCTTGCCACGTAACGGTCGGCCACCTGATCCAGCACGCTGGCAATGTCGGGATTGTCCGTCGGTAGCACGGCTTCCGCCGTCGCGTGGTCGAAACGGATGCCATTCATGGCGGCGCCGAATTCCACCGGAATACCAAAGGCTGCGGCGTACACCGCCGGCTGTGTCCTGCACGGGTGCTCCAGGAACACCGCCCGCGGCCTGACGGGGTGGCCGGCTGCCTTGCTACCGAGCGCCAGCAGGGCCACCAGCGTCGTGTCGATGCCGGCTTCGTGGGGCCGCTGGGCGGGATCCGGGAACACCGCTGTCAGCTGACAGCTGCCATTGACCGACGTGACGGTGACATTCGCCGGGATCGTGACCAGGACCTGCGCGTAGCGCGCAAAGCGCTGTAAGGCGTCGGCCAGGGTGCGGCTGCTCATCCACGCGTAGCCCAGGGCGTGCATGCCCTCCGGCCGGATCCGCCGGCCGACCTTGAGGCCGATGGCGGGGTCGCCGGTGGCGGTTATCGCCAGTTCCCACAGTTGGCGCGCCGCCCCCTGCGCAACGCGGCTGCCGGATTCCCTCGTCCGGGCCAGGGAGATGCCGGCCTGCTGGAACAGTGGCGCGGGATCGAGGCCGTAGTCCTGCCTGAGGCTGTCCGCCACATAACGCAGCAAGGTGGCGAGGGTTGTGGATTCCAGAAGCATGGTCGCGGGCCATTGAATACAGCCTGACCTGAAATGACAAGCGACGCGGCGCTGCGCGCCCTAGGCTGCGCGCCATGCTGAAGACCCAGGACCTGCCTGCTCTTTCCCTGGTCGAGGCGGTGGACCGCGTGACCCGCGCCGTGCACATCGGCGCCCGCCTTCCCGGCGCCCGGGGGCGGCCGCTGGACTCGGTAGACCGGTCCTACCTTGGCGGCTTCATCGCCGCGCTCGTCGAGGCGCTGAACCTGGACGGCGGCTTTGCCGAGCTGGTGGTGTACGCCTACCTGTTGCAGGAGGGCATGGAGGCCGACGCGGCGCGCTTCTCCCGGGTGCTGCTAGGGCAGCCGCATAGCCCCGAGCTGGCGCGGGCCTTCGAGCGCGGGCAGTCAGATGCCGGCGTTTACCTTCGAACGGGCAGAACCGGTCTGTAGGCTGCCAGGAATATTCCCGTCAGGCGCGTACGCTCGGCCGGGCGCTGACCCGCTCGTACCAGCGCCGGAGCGCAGGCCGGCCCTGCGTGGGACTGATCTCCACCCAGCCCGCAAAATCCACCGTCACCAGCAGGCTGATGTCGGCGAAGGAGAAGCCGCCGCCGGCCAGGTGTCCGTTTTTCTGCAGCTGCTGCTCGACCCGGTCGAAGAACTGCTCCGTGCGCTGGCGCCCGCGGCCGACGAGTTCCGGAATTTGCGCATACGGTACGGCTCCGGGGAGCACGTGGTCACGGAAGCCCGGCGACAGGTTGCGCAGGACTTCGGCGATGGCGAGGAGGCCCTCGTTCTCGACGATGTTCGACCACATCAGGGTCAGTGCCTCCTCGCGGGCGTTGTTGCCGAAGAGGGCCGGCTCCGGCTGCAGGTGCTCCAGGTAGCGGCAGATGGCCACGCACTCCGCGAGGTACGTGCCGTCGTCGGTCTCCAGCACTGGCACCGTGCCGCCCGGGTTGATGGCGAGGAACTCGGGCGACAGCTGCTCCATCCGGTACAGGTTCACGTTCACCCGCGGGACATGGAGCCGCTTCTCCGCCAGGAAGATCCGGACGCGCCGGGGATTCGGCGCCCGGTCGAAGTCGAAGAGCCGCATCCTGGTGACCGGGCTCAGGACGCCCTGGCCTGCAGTGCCGCCAGGGCCTGCTGCAGTTCCGCCACCTGGGCCTCCAGCGCCTGGACGCGCTCCGCCAGCCCGGCCCGGGCGGCGGGCGCCGGTTCTGTTTCCGCAGGAAACGCCTGTGCCCCGGCAACCGGATGCTCCCCGGTCAGCAGCTGACCGTAGCGCGCGTCCCGGGTGCCGGGCAGGCGGGGCAGGCGGGTCACGAAGGGGCCGCTCGCGTGTTCCGCCAGGCTGCGTAGCGCCACTTCCACCTCGGCCACGTCGGCGACGCTCGCCATGCGGTTGCAGCGGGTGCGCAGCTCGCCCGCGCTCTGGGGGCCGCGCACCAGCAGCTCGCAGAGGATGGCGCGCTCCAGGTCGGTGAATTTGAGGAGGCCAAACTCCGAGTTGCAGAAACTCTGCTTGTACCTGGTCACCCGCCCGCCGTAGCCCGACGACCGGTCGCTGACCAGGTGCTTCTTCATCAGCCCGTCGACGATCTGCTGCACGGCGGATTCCGTGAGGTTCAGGACGGGGTCCCGGTTGCTCTTCTGGTTGCAGGCGTTGGTCAGTGCATTGATGGACAGCGGGTACTGCTCCGGCGTCGTGACTTCCTTCTCCAGCAGGCAGCCGATCACCCGGGCCTCGAGGGGCGTCAGTTCGACCTTCACGACAGTTCGGCTGCCTGCCGCGCCAGCGCCCGGCGAATCGCTTCCTCCCGGGCGTCCTCGATGGCGAGCAGCGTGCCCTCGACGTCGGCGGCCGTCTCGTCGCTCACGAAGACGCCGGTGAGGACGGTCTCCGGCAGCAGCAGCCCCTGCTCGAACAACGCCCACATCTCCTCGCCGAAGCGCGTTGCGGGGAGTTCCGGCGCGAAGCGGCCGAGCGTCGCGGAGATGTTGTTGACGTCCCGGATCAGCATCATCCGCGCGTTGTTGTTGCCGGCGGCGCTCACGACCTGGGGGAGGTCGATGATCACGGGGCCCTCGGGGCCGATGAGGACGTTGTACTCCGAGAGGTCGCCGTGGATCAGTCCGGCGCAGAGCATGCGCACGATCTGGCCGATCAGGAAGGCGTGGTATTCGCGGGCCTGCTCGGGCGCCAGCTCGACGTCCCCGAGGCCCGGCGCGGAGAAGCCCTCGGCGTCGGTGATCATCTCCATGACCAGCACGCCGTTGAAGTAGCCGTAGGGCTCGGGCACGCGCACGCCGGCGCCGGCCAGCTGGTAGAGCGCGTCCACCTCGGCGTTCTTCCAGGCAGTCTCCTGCTCCTTGCGCCCGAACCGGGTGCTCTTGTTCATGGCGCGCGCCTGGCGGCTGCCGCGCACCTGGCGGCCTTCCTGGTAGGTCGTCCGCTGCTGGAAGCTGCGTTGCCCCATGTCCTTGTAGACCTTGGCGCAGCGCACGGTGTCGCCGGAGCGGACGATGTAGACGGAGGCCTCCTTGCCGCTCTTCAGCGGGCGGAGGACCTCGTCGATGACCCCGTCGTCGATGAGGGGCTGGAGGGCCTTGGGGATTTTCATGCGCCAGTTTAGCTGATCAGGTCCGGCCGATCAGCACCAGGGCAGGCTCCACCCGTGTGCTCAGTTGGCGGATATCACTCAAAGCCGCAGTGCGGGCGTCCGGTCGGTGAGATCCCGTTCCGGCCATGTGGGACACAAGGCTTCGACAACCGCCATCAGTTCGTCCAGGGACCGAAATGCATCCAGGGGTTCGACCTGCCGATATTCGGCCGGCCTTACGTGTTCGCCTGCCTGAATCCCCGCAAGTGGGGACAACCGGTCGCTATAGTTCGGCGAGTATGTCATCGAGCAGGCTCTCCTTCTCAAACAACCGGAAGTACTCACGCACGATCTCGAGTCTGACAGTGTCCTGATTCGCGCGCAGCAGCGCCCGGATATCTTCCAGATCCTGGGTGCGTCGGGGGTCATTGACCAATCCCTGAAGCTTGAAGGCGATCAATCCCTCCAGACCGATGACGCGCAAACTACCGAAGGGGGTGCTATGCACGAGTGCCTTACCCAGCAACTCACGGGCGATGGGACGACTCGCGAAGAGGAAATCAACCCTCTGGTCACCCCGGCCGTAGTTCGCGACGTCGGGGCTGCGATGCAGGCAAACGTAGCCCAGGGCAAGAAGTTCCCGGTCGATCTCGTTCGCCAGGGTGGTATCAACCAGCAGGTCCAGGTCCTGGGTCGCGCGAATGACTCGGTACGGTGCGAGGGCAAGACCTCCGATCAGCGCGAACGATGCTCCGATGCGATCCAGCGTCTGAATCACTTCCTGAATCTGCTGACCGAGGCGGGAGACGGGCATCATGCCGTGATCGTGCCAAGATCGGCTGGGCATGTCGACCGGGCGGACGATGCACTCACTGCCTCCCGGGACGGAACGCGGTCGGGCACAATCAGGGCCGTGGATGTCCTCGCCGCAGGGTGGTAGCGCCAGCCGTGCCCCCGATTCCCCGTTCACGACGGTTCCAGGTGCTGGAGTTCCTGCTCCGGCGCGAGGCGTTGTCCCTGGGCCTCGTCCTGCTGCTCGTCACCGGCCTGTGCTGGCTCTGGATCGCGGCGCTGGCCCGGGACATGTACGGGGCGATGTCCGGGCCCGCGGCCTGGATGATGTCGGCGACCTGGGACGCCAGGCACCTGCTGCTGCTCTGGGCCATGTGGGCGGTGATGATGGCCGGCATGATGCTGCCGGCGGCGTCGCCCACGCTGCTGCTCCACGTGGGCGCGGCGCGTGCCCAGGGGCCTGCCACTGGCGCCGGGGTCCGGGTCATGGCGCTGGCGGGGGGTTACCTGCTGGTCTGGGCGGTGTTCAGCGTCGGCGCGACACTGTTGCAGTGGCTCCTCGCCACGCGGGGCCTGCTGTCGCCCATGATGGAACCGGCCAGCCCCACGCTGGGCGCCGGGCTGCTCGCCATTGCGGGCCTGTACCAGTTGACGCCCCTGAAGCACGCCTGCCTGCGGGCGTGCCGGTCACCGCTTTCGTTCCTGCTGGGGCGCCAGCAACCGGGCTGGCGCGGGGCCATCCGCCTCGGCATCACCCACGGGGTCTACTGCCTCGGCTGCTGCTGGGCGCTAATGCTACTGCTCTTCGCCGGGGGCGTGATGAGCCAGCCGGTCATCGCCGCGCTGACCGGCTGGGTGCTGGTCGAGAAACTCCTGCCCTTCGGCGAGCGCAGTGCCTGGGTCAGCGGCGTCCTGTTGATCGCCACCGCCGGCTGGCTGCTGCTGCGCTGATCAGGCGGCCTTCGCCGGCGCGTTGCCCCAGTCGAAGTCGTAGAGGATCCAGTTGGTGTTCTCGAACGCCAGCGACAGGCCGCCGGCCTGCGCGCGGAAGGTCCCCTGGCCGCACTGGCCGTGGGTCCAGATGAAGCCGGCGGGCAGGTCCACGTTGACGACGTGGTCTTCGCCGGTCACGGGATTCCTGAGGTTGTCGCCCCGGGCCTCCGCGATCCCCTCCACCCGGAACACGCGCTTCAGTCCCCGGCCCTCGATGGTGATGCGGGCTTTCTCCAGGCCGACCACCTGGAAGGTGGGGCCGAGCAGCTCCCAGGGCAGGCCGCCGAGCTGGCCCGTGCAGATCTGGGACAGGGCCTCGACCTGTTCGTCCGTTGTGGACGGCTCCACGACGAACACGCACCTGCCGTTGCCTTCGTGGATCGCCTTCGGCCAGTCGATCAGCGCCGCCGCCTTGAGGCCGGACAGGTTCACCTTGCCGCAGGAGCCGCGGCGAATGTGCATGCCGACCAGCGCGCGGCAACTGCCGTCCTTCGAGTTGGGGAATCCCGCGAAGTTGCACCCGCACCCGAAGGCGCAGTTACAGAATTCGTAGCCTTCGCCCTGCAGGGACCATTGCCTGATTGCTCCGCCAGTCATGGGTGCTACCTCCTGACAGCCAGTCGGGCAATGGTACTACCGGGAATTCGCCAGCAGGCAGCGGCCGGGCCTCAGGGCGGCGCCGGTGCGCCGGCTTCCTGCGTCGCAGCTGGCGCCGGCCGGGGCCGGCTCGAGCCGCCGCCCCACCGGTCCGGCACCTTGATGGTGAAGGCGTAGATGCTGAGCGCGGTGAGCCCGATGGCCCCCACGATCATCGGCCCGTGGTGGCCCACGTGGGTGTAGATCTGGGTGCCGACGATCGGGCCCAGGATCGCGCCCAGGGTGTTGCCAGCGCCGAGGAAGCCGGCGGTGGCCCCCTGTTCCCAGGGCTCGACGCACATGCTCGCGCTGCCGTTGATCCCGGGGTTCGCGCAGGCAAAGGAAATGCCCAGAACGGCGAAGCCGACCGCCATCACGATCAGGTTGGGCGCCGTGCCAATGATGATCAGGGCAATGACGAAGAAGGGCCCCAGCAACCGGAGCAGCGTCTTCGGCCGGGCCTTCACCACCTGGAGCACGCCGATCTGCACGATCACGATCATGGACGCCATGCTGATCAGCATCAGGCTCGCCTTGCGCACCAGGTCCTTCGGGTCGGTGACACCGTACTCGTCCTGCAGGTAGAAGCTGATGACGAGCTGCAGCGCCATGAACGTCAGGAAGAACACGAACCACATGATGAGGAACGGGCGCAGGCGGCGGTCGGAGAGCTTCATGACAACCTTGTTCCGCGGGTCGGCGTGCCGGACCGGTTCCCGGAGCAGGAGCCAGGCCATCACCGCCCCGCCGAAGCCGATCGCCGAGGCCACATACATGGGCACGAGGGGGCCGAAGAAGGCGAGGGCGCCCGCCATCACCGGGCCCAGCACGGAGCCCATGCCATTGGCGGCCCCGATGATGGCCAGTCCCTTGCCCCGGTTCTGCACGTCGGTGACGTCCACCATGTAGGCGGTGGCCGCCGGGTAGATGGCCGAGGCGGCCGAGCCGTAGCTCGCCCGGGCCAGGGCGAAGAGCACCAGTAGCCAGAAGCCGGTGAGGATGCCGCTCACGCCCAGCTGCAGCACCAGCGCGACGAGCAGCGTCCCGGTGGCCGCGCCGGTGACGCCGATGATGAACACCGGCTTGCGGCCGATCACGTCGCTGCGCTTGCCCCAGAACGGTGCCCCGAAGATCAGCGGCAGGCTCGCGAGCGTCAGCGCGATGCCGAAGCCCTGGGGCGTGAAGCCCACCTGGCGGGCCAGCGGCGTCACGATGATGAAGGTCAGGGACTGGCCGATGGCGAACAGCAGGACGCCGAGCCCGAGGAGGAGTCGGGCCTGGGCGGGAGCCTGGCCGGGAGTGTCGGTCATTGAAGTTCCATGGAGTCGGGGCCGCTGCAGGTTCGCCGCAGCGGGGTGGACGGATGCCGGGACATTCTCGTCCCGGCACTCTACCGGACGGCGGCCGTCTCAGGGCCTGTCCGCAGGGAGGGCGAACGCGGTGATCTGGTCCCCCGGCTTCTGGTAAACGAAGGCGTGGCCGCCCGAGGCGATCACCACGAACTGCCGGCCCTCGGCCTCGTAGCTCATGGGCACGGCGAAGGCCCCGGTGGGCAGCTTCGCCTGCCACAGCTCACGGCCGGTCTGCACCTCGAAGGCCCGGAAGCGGTCATCCCCCGTGGCGCCGATGAATGCCAGTCCGCCGGCCGTGACCATCGGGCCGCCGAAGGTCGGCGTGCCCCAGGGGAGCGGCAGCGGCAGCGAGAACGGCGAGGCCATGGGCGGCGGCAGGCTGTGATCCCAGACACCCAGCGTCGACTTCCAGAGGATGGTGCCAGCCTGCAGGTCCACCGCCACCAGCTGCGCGTAGGGTGGGGCAGTGCAGGGCATCTGGTTCGTGGGCGACAGCAGCGCGCCCTGCTTCACGGCGTACGGCGTGCCCAGCAGCCGGACCGGCGCGCCCAGCATGTTCTCCTGGGGACTGCTCTTCACGCCGCTGGCCTCTTCGGCCGGGATGAGCTTTGCGTAGTGGCCGAGGCGAATCACGTTGGTGACCAGGATCCGGGACTCCGGATCGACGGCCACGCCGCCCCAGTTCACGCCGCCGGCGCTGGAGGGCCACATGATCGAACCCTCCAGGGACGGTGGCGTGAAGATCCCGCCGTAGCGGTAGCCGCCGTAGGCCTTCCGGCAGGCGTTCCGCTCCCAGGGCGTCATGCCCCAGAAATCCGCCTCGGTGAACTCCTGGGGGACCAGCGCCGGCGGCTTCACCGGGAAGGGCTGGGTCGGCGACAGCACCTCGCCCGGGACGCCGCCCTGGGGCACCGGCCGCTCCTCGATGGGGAAGAATGGCTCGCCCGTCTCCCGGTGGAAGATGTAGAGCATCCCGGTCTTGGTGGCCTGGATGACGGCGGGGAAGGGCTGGCCGTTGCGGGTGAGTTCCACGAAGGTCGGCTGGGCGCTGTTGTCGTAGTCCCAGACGTCGTGGTGGACGGTCTGGAAGTGCCAGACGACCTCGCCGGTGGCGCCGCGCAGCGCCACGATGGAGTCCGCGTACCGGTTGTCCCCCGGCCGGGTGCCGCCGAAGAAGTCCGGCGAGGGACCGGAGGTGGGCAGGAACAGCAGGTCCCGGGCCTCGTCGGCACTCATGAGTCCCCAGACGTTCCCGGCGCCGGTGCTCTGCGCGGCCCCGGGCGTCCAGCCGGCGTAAGCCGGATCATCCGCCGTCCGCGGCACCGGGTCGAAGGTCCAGCGCCGGGCGCCGGTGCGGGCGTCGAAGGCGCGTACGGCGCCGTTGGGCGCGTTGGCCCGGTGGAAGTCCCGCACCGTCGTGCCGAGGGCAATCACGTCGTTGACCACCGCGGGCGGGCCCGCGAACTTCACTTCGCCCTTCACCGCCGGCGGTTGCGCAGTCAGCACCTCGGGCTCCACGTTGACGATGCCGCCCGCGCCGAAGTCCGGGCAGAGCCTGCCGGTGGGCGCGTCCAGGGCCACGAGGCGCAGGTCGTGGGTGGCGAGGAAGATGCGGTGCTTGCAGAGGGCCCCCGGGGGCGCCTCGCGGTCCTCCCACCAGGACACACCCCGGCAGTTGGCGAAGCCCGGGCTGGCCAGTCCCTCCGGATCCTCTGGCGTGGCGTAGCCGCCGATGCGGGCACCCGGGTCGAAGACCCAGCGCTCGGTGCCCCGCGCGGGGTCCAGCGCCACGACGCGGCCGAAGGGCGTGCAGATCATCAGGTGGCCGCCGGCGGCGGCCGGCAGCAGGATGGGGTTGACCTGCACCTTGGCCGTCGCCGTCTGGAGCGCGGGGTGGCGCTCCAGCTCGCCGGTGCGGTACTGCCAGGCAACCGCCAGCTGCCCGACGTTGCCGGTGTTGATCTGGCGCAGCGGCGAGAATTTCTGGCCGCCGGCGTCGCCCCCGTAGTGTTGCCACTGCTGGGCGCCCGCCGGCGCCGCGAGAGCGATGAGCATTCCGAAGAACAGCGTGTGGACCGGCGACATCCGAAGTCTCCACTTGACCCTGCGGGTAATCCCCATCAGCGTAGCGAAAATCCGTTCAGTTTGCCGGAGGTCCCCGATGCTGGAGCGACGTTCCTTTCTGCTGGCGGCCACCGGCGCCTTCGTCTACAGCGGCACGGCGCTGGCCGCTGCCGCAAGAGTCGCCGCCCAGTCCGGCACCCCGGTGCCGGCCGGCCACCTGGACCTCAACGATCCCGGGGACGCGCTCACCGCCATGCTGCGCCTGCAGGGCCGGCTCGACGGCAGGGACGCGCCCTGGTGGTACTTCGGCCGCATCTACGGCCTGCTGCCGGGCCAGGCCCCGGTTCCGCTCGTGCGCTACGAGGGGCTGGAGATCATGCGGCTCACGGCCACCCCGGCCGGCGAGTACGCGGCCACGGGCGTCACCACGTCCTTCTTCATGGACTGGCGGACCAAGGCGGTGCTCGATACCTTCGCCAACCCCGTGTCAGGGCGCACCAACCAGGTTAAGGCCAACCTGATCGGCGGCACGCCCGGTGCGGCAGCGGCCTACTACTCCGCCAGGGGCGTGCGGCCCGGGCGCATGGCCGCAGCCGACTGGCGCCCCGACGGACTGAAGCTGAGCTGGGATACCTACGGGGACGACATCTGGCTGTCCAACGACCGCACCTACCCGCCGGGACTGCCCCAGCCCATGGGCGAGTCGAGCGTGTCCCGGGCACGCCGGGCCGACCTGCACGACCTGGAACGGGCCTTCGTGCCAGCCAGCTTCTCCTCCACCTACTTCGCGCCCTGGCCGGCCTGGATGGAGATGCAGGGCCAGCCGGGCCACGTGGTCTGGCACGCGGACGGCGTGAAGCTGGAATCGGTGGACAGGCTGCCGGCCCACTTCCGGCGCTGGATGGACCAGCGCCATCCCGAGCGCCTGGCCGCGCCGCCTTACTTCACTCCGTAGGAGCGGCGACCGCCGCGCCGGGAAATTGGGGACATGCCTCATTTCCCATCAGGATAGCCTGCGTTGACCGTAGTCTCGGGAATTGAGGCATGTCCCCAATTTCCCGGCGCGGTGGTCGCCGCTCCTGCCGGTGCATCCTGGTGGCGGGTCGGGGACGGCAGGCCGACGAGGCTCGCCGGCAGCGGCAGTGCGCTGACCAGCGACATGATGATGGCCGCGATGTACGGCACGGTCTGGATGAGCAGCACGACGATCCAGACGGCGAGGTCCGGGCTGCCCATCAGGTCGATCTCGCTGACGCCCCAGGCGGCCAGCAGCAGCGCGATGGTCATCAGCCACTCCTCCCGCGCCGAGACGAGGGCTTGCAGCAGTGCGTGCCGGGGCGCCTGCTTCGGCGTGCGGAAGAAGGGCTTGTCCTTCGTGAGGAGGCCGGAGATCACGGCGACGCCCACGGTGTGGGACAGCGCCAGCCCGGAGAGGGCCGCGGCGGCGATCTGCCGGGGCCCCGCGCCCACGCAGGTGCGGTACAGGTCCACGAGCTTCACCGCCTTGAAGGCGAACAGCGACAGGGGCAGCACCGAGAAGATCATTAGCGGGGGATCCACGGTGGCCGGCGCGAATACCATGCCCGTCGACCAGGCGAGGGCCGCGAAGTTGAACAGCAGGTTGGCGCCATCGGCCACCCAGGGCAGCCAGCCCGCGAGGAAGTGGTAGCGCTGCCCCGGCGTGAGCGCCGGGTCGCGCCAGTTGAACAGCACCGACGCATGGCGCCTGAGGATCTGCATGGCGCCATAGGCCCAGCGGAAGCGCTGCTTGCGGAAGTCGTTGAAGGTGTCGGGCATCAGGCCCTGGCCGTAGGAGCGGGGAATGTAGGTGGCGTCCCAGCCCTGCTCGAACAGCCGCAGGCCCAGCTCCGCGTCCTCGGTGATGCACCACTCGGCCCAGCCGCCCGAGGCCTGCAACGCCGAGCGGCGCACCAGCGTCATGGTGCCGTGCTGGATGATGGCGTTGCGCTCGTTGCGCGTGACCATCCCGATCTGGAAAAAGCCCGCGTACTCGGCGTAGCAGCTGGCCTTGAAGGCGCTGCCCAGCGGGTCCCGGTAGTCCTGGGGCGCCTGCACGATGGCCATCGTCGGGTTGGCAAAGGCCGGCACCAGGTCGCGCAGCCAGTTGCTGGTGACGATGTAGTCGCTGTCGATGACCGCCACGATCGCGGCATCGGGTGCCGTCTGCCCCAGCGCGAAATTGAGGGCGCCCGCCTTGAAGCCGGCGAGGGGCGCCACGTGGAAGAAGCGGAAGCGCGCCCCAAGCTCCGTGCAGCGCGCCTCGACCGGGCGCCAGACGGCCTCGTCGCGCGTGTTGTTGTCGATCACCAGGACCTCGAACTCGGGATAGTCGAGACGGGCCAGCGCGTCGAGGGTCTCGATGACCATGTCGGGCGGCTCGTTGTAGCAGGGCACGTGGATCGAGACCTTCGGCAGCTCCACCGGCGTGGAGGCGGGGTCAGGTGGCCCCCGCAGCAGGCGGCGCCAGCTCGTGGCCCACTGGGCCTCCGCCCACTCGTGGGCCTCGGCCAGCAGGACGGCCAGCACGCCCGTCGTGCCCAGGATCATCAGCAGCCCCACCAGCACCGTGGTGACGGTCATGTACTGCTGGGAGTACTCGTACATCACCCAGACCACGGCCGTGGCGCTCGCGTAGGCGACCACGGCGAGGAAGCTGCGGCCGAAGTTGGCCAGCTTGCGGCTGTCCACGGAGAAGGCGGCGAGCATGAGGATGGCCAGGCCAACCGCCACGGTGGCGAGCACCCGCCATTCCGGGATGCGGACGATATCGGCCTTGAAGGGGAACTTGGGTTGCCGGTGCACGTCATAGACGCCCCAGTAGGCGCCGACGGATCCCTCGCTCTGGGCCTTCCAGGGCTGGTCGAAGGCTTCCATCAGGTAGTAGACGTAACCCTGCTTCCTGGCCCCGTCCAGGAAGCGCCGCAGGAACATCGCCTCGTTCGCGTCGGAAGCCACCGCTGCCTCGCGGGTTCTTCCGTTACTGGGCCAGCCCACCTCGGCCAGCACGATCTTCTTGCCGGGGAAGGCCTTCTCGAGTTCGGCCACCTTGGCGTCGATATAGCCGATGGCGGCATCGGCGGAGATGCCTTCCCAGTAGGGCAGCATGTGGACGGCGAGGTAGTCCACGTGATCGGCCAGCTCGGGGTGGCGGAGCCACACGTGCCAGGGTTCGGCGGTGCTCACCGGTTGCTTCACGGCGGTCCGCACGCGGTCGAGGTAGGCGGTGAGCTCCGAGATGGGGATGTCGCCCCGCAGGACCACCTCGTTGCCGACGATCAGGCGGATGACGTTCGGGTTCTGGCGCGCCAGCCGGATGGCCTGCTCGACCTGGGCGGCGTTGGTGAACCGGCGGGCATCGATCCAGGCGCCCAGGGCCACCTTGATCCCATGCTTGCGGGCAAGGGCGGGCACCTGGGCCAGGGTGCCCTCCGTGGTGTAGGTCCGGACCGAGCGGGTGCGGCCCTTAAGCAGGGCCAGGTCGGCGTCGATCTGCTCGACGGTGGGGAATTCTCCCGCCACGGCGTCCTGGCCGGGTCCGAAGGGAGAGAAGGCAAAGCCCTGGATTTCCCGGGGCCAGGGGGGCTCGGCCACGGGCTGGTTGGCGAGGCCCCACAGGGTTACGGTGGCGGCACCGAAGGCCACCGCGATGAGCAGGCCGGAAATACGCATGGCTGTCCGTGTCTTGCGACCCAGTGATCCAGGGCCTTCAGCTGGACGCGCATTCTAGTGGGATGCAGCGCCTGTGGGGAGTATTGGCGGAATTCTCTGAACCGGCTCTGAATCGGGCACAATCCGGACCCGCGGCAGCCAGCCACCAACCTCGAGGCGTTGAAGCATGCACGTCGTCATTACCGGGAGCACCAAGGGAATAGGGCTGGGACTGGCCCGGGAGTTCCTCCGGCGGGGCCACGACGTGGTGGTCTCGAGCCGCGGGTCCGCCGCGGTCGACAAGGCCGTCACCGAGCTCCGGGGGACCTTCCCGGGCCGGAAGGTGGTCGGCAAGGTCTGCGACGTGGCGGACTACGCCCAGGTCCAGGCCCTCTGGGACGCCGCCGTGGCGGGCCTCGGCAGCGTGGACATCTGGGTGAACAACGCCGGCCGCGACGCCACCAAGGTGCCGTTCTTCATGATCCCGCCCGATGACTACGTCAAGACCATCAATACCAACCTCATCGGCCTGCTGAACTGCAACCGGGTGGCGATCCCCGCCATGTACAAGCAGGGCTCCGGCATGATCTGGAACATGGAGGGCTTCGGCAGCAACGGTGCCGTACGCCCGACGATCGCGCCCTACGGCGCCACCAAGTACGCCGTCCGGTATTTCACCAAGGCGATGATCCAGGAGCTGAAGAAGTCGCCGGTGAAGATCGGCTACCTGAGCCCCGGCATCGTCATCACCGAGCTGCTGGTGCCGCCGCCGGAGCGCCGGAACAAGAACTGGGAGCGCTCCAAGAAGATCCTCAACATCCTGGCCGACACCGTGGAGACAGTCACGCCGTTCCTGGTCGAGGGCATGCTGCGGGAACACGGCCGGCACGGGGCGGCGGTGCGCTGGCTCACGCCCGCCAAGGTGCAGGGGCGGTTCCTCATGAATGTCGTCCGCAAGCGGGACGTGTTCGGGCCGCTCGGGATCTAGCCATGGCAGCCTTCAGGAGATGACAGCATGAACTCGGAGCTGGTCAACGGCCTCTTCGCGGGCCGGCCGTCGGCCGCGGAGGCCCTCGCCGCGTCCACCGCCGGCAGGCCCCTCGATTTCGACGATCCCCGCGACAACCTGTACGCCTTCGGGAAGATCTGGGGCGGCTACGACGAGCCGGTGCTCAGCGGCTTCCACGGCCTCATGTACGCGCGCATCGGCGCCCAGCGGCTGATCCCCCTGTTCGGCTACACGGGCACCGGCTGCATGCAGTCGAAGATCGACGAGGACGGCAATGTCTGGATCCGCGGCAAGGAAACCGGGTACTTCACCGACCTGGCCACCGGCGAGATCCTGGAGACCTGGAAGAACCCCTGGACGGGCAAGACCGTGGAGGTCTTCAACTTCTACAACCCGGCCATGGGCGGCAGGCTGACCGCCGAGATGCCCCGCTTCGCAATGGGCGCCGCCAAGGACAGCGCCACGCTCATGAACGACGGCACGCACCGGAACATGGGTGGCAAGGTGCCATTCCTGCTGCCCTTCGAGTCCTACGGCGACGACCTGCTGCTCGCCTGGGACTACGCCCACGAGTACACGAACCCGGTGACGCCGGAGGGGTGGCCGGAGGCCTCGACGGGGCCCCGCATCAGTCCGTCCGAGCACTTCACCTTCTGCATGTCCCTGGCCGAGATGCGGGACCGGTCGGTGCCGTCATCGCGCTTCATGGCGGGCTTCTCGCGGCTCGGCCAGTGGTGGCCCTGGATGCGCATGGGCAGGCACGAACTGGCCGAGAGCGGCGTCGTGTTCGGTCGCATGTTCAGCCACAAGGGGCTGAAGGGCCCGGGTGACATCCCGCCCAAGGTGCTGGCCTACATCGAGAAGCACGCGCCGGAGTACCTGACGGTGCCTGACTACTGGCCGAACGTGAACCCCCACGGCACCTGGGAAGCGTTCGCCAACGAGGTGCCCCGGGAGGTGTAGGAGCGGCGTCAGCCGCCACCTAAATGGGGACAGATTTATTTTCCCCGGAGTGCAAGTCCGGGGAAAATAAATCTGTCCCCATTTAGGTGGCGGCTGACGCCGCTCCTGCGCCTCTCGCGTCGCCTAGAAGCGCCGCGTCAGGGTGATGCCGGCGTTGCGGCCGCGGCGGGGGACGATGTGGAATGCGTTGACGACCGTCGGGAAGCGCTCGAAGCTCGGGAAATTCGAGACCAGCAGCGGCGCGTCCTCCTCCAGGAGGTTGTCCACGTAGAACGCTGCCGTCCAGTTGACTGACTCCACGCCGATTCGCGCGTTGACCAGGGTAACGTCGCCGACGTACGCCTCGTTCTCGGCCTCAAGCCAGGTCTTCGAGTTCCAGACGTAGTCGCCCCGCAGGAACCAGTCGGAGCCGAGGCCGCCGAGCGGCCGCTTGTACATGGCCGATGCCGTCACCGTGTGCTTCGGTACCCGGGGCGCCTCGTTGCCTGCCACGCTGACGCCGGTTGCGAGCACGTCCGGGTCGTCGGAAACCAGCGTGGCGAGTATCAGGGAGTTGTAGGACTCGAGCTTCGTATCCTGGAGGCCGTAGTTCAGGGTCAGGAACAGGTTGTCGGTGGCCGCCAGCGCCAGCTCGATCTCGGTGCCGGTCACCTGGGACTCGCCGGCGTTCCTGATGAAGTTATTCGGGATGCTCGAGTTGGCGCCGGTGTCCGCGCACGTCCAGTCGATATTCTGGACCTCGTTGATGGCCTGGTTCGTCCAGTCGATGTAGTAAACCGCCACATTGGCGGTCAGGCGCCGGTCCAGCCACTGGGTCTTGGCGCCCAGCTCGTAGGTCCAGGCCTTCTCTTCCTTGATGATCGCCTTGCCGTTGGCGATGGCCTCGTTGGTGTGTTCAGCCGTGACGGGGGCGTCGAAGAAGCCGAAGAAGAAGCCGCCGGGCTTGTTGCCCTTGGCCGCGGAGGCATAGACGTTCACGTCGTCCGTGGCCTGCCAGCTGGCGATGAACCGGGGCGTCAGGCTGTAGTAGTTTTCCTTCGCGGTGACGCCATTGGGGGCCTTCTGTACCGGCGAGTCCTTGGCGTAGCGGGCCTCCACCGAGAGCGTGACGTCCTCGCCCACGTCGTAGTCGAGGCCGCCAAAGAAGCCGAGGTTCTCCTTCTCGGCCTTCAGCGTCCAGGAAGGCCGGCCGTTGATGTAGGGGTCGCCGAACCGGGTGCGGTTGCAGAAGCCGGTGTACTCAGCCTGGTAGGATTCGTTATCCGCCTTGAAGTAATAGACGCCCGTGGTACCGCGGACGGGCTGGTCCTGGGGCGAGGTCAGGCGCACCTCGCCTGAGTAATCGTCCCAGGTCTGCAGTTCGCCGGCGGCAAAGACGTTGGACCAGACCGGGCCCAGCCAGGGCGTCCGGTCCAGGTCCCGGTAGCTCTCCAGCTCCTGGTGGTTGATGGTCCCCACGACCGCGAGGTCCCAGTCGCCCAGGTCCAGCAGGGCCTCGGCAAGGTAACGCTGGCTCGACGTCCGGGTGCCGATGAAGGGTGCGGGTGGGGTGGAGATGGTGGGCTCCCCGAAGGCCCCGTAGTTCGACGTCACCCCCTCCCGGAGATCCGCAATGCCGATGAGGGCTCGCAGGCCGTCCGCGGTGATCTCGCCGCAGCGCCAGCCGGGCGACGTCGGGGCCGTGATGTCCGCGCGGGGATCGTCCGGATCGCCCGCAACGTAGCAGTTCAGCTCCGGCTGGTAGAGCGAGGCGAAGTGCTCGTCGTCGGCCTCCGTATACTCGCCCTTCACGTTGAAGGTGAGGTTTTCAGTCGGCCGCCAGCTGAGCTTGCCCGTGACGTTCCAGGTGCTCTCACCGCCCAGGGGCGTGAAATCGTCCAGCACCGTGGATGGCGGCTGCCCGTTGGGCCAGAAGGCCTTGTAGTTGTTGAGGAAGGACACGCAACCGTCGGCCGCCGTCTGGCCTGCCTTGCAGGGATTCATCGTGTTCTGCCACTCCCCGTCGAAGGACTCCCAGCTGGCGGACGCAACGAAGAGCAGCTTGTCGCCCGCGAGCGGGCCGCTGAGGTAGCCGGAGGCCTTGAAGTCGTTCTCTTCCCCGGCCTTCAGGTAGAGCTCGCCCTCAAGCTCCTTGTCGTTCGGCGACTTGGTCACGTAGTTGATCGCGCCGGCGAACGCCCCCCGTCCGAACTGGGCCACCTGGGGGCCGCGCAGCACCTCGACCCGCTCCAGGTTGTCCACGGTCAGTCCGCCGGCGGTGCCGCTGACGTAGGCCCCGTCCACGTAGAAGGCCACGTTCCCCTCGGAGCCGAAATTCTGCAGCGGGGTGAACTGGCCGCGGATGCTGGGGGCATCGAGCCGCCGCCCGACGGCATTGCGCTGGAAGCTGAAGTTCGGCGTGAACGTGGCCACGTCATAGACAGACTGGATGTTCCGCTCGCGCAGCGCCTCGGTGTTGAACACCGCCACCGACAGGGGCACCTCCTGCAGGCTCTCCTCGCGCTTCCGCGCCGACACCACGACCTCGTCGAGCTGCTCCTGGGCGCCGGCGGGCGCAGGGAACCCCAGCAGGAGCGCGAGGCAGGTGGCGGCAACGGAGCCGCCGCGGATGCGAGCCGTCGTCATCATCATTCACTGTCCCCCCGGACCAGGATGAAGTTCTTCTTGTGCCCCGGTTTTACACAGTCCCGCAGTCGCCGGCAAACGCTAGGCCGGCTTCAGCGCCAGCACGCCCGCATTCTCCCGCCCGTCCATCCTGCCCAGGCCGGCGAAATCCGGCCGGGAGATGAAGGCCGCATCGACCACGGCCAGCCCCGCCTCGGTGCATGCGCGGGCCAGGAGGTCGGGGTCCAGCAGGTTCATGAAGGGCGGCTTCTCGATGGGCTTGCCCGGATTGCCGCCGGCCAGGTAGTTGTGCAGCCCGACCATCATGCCGGGCCAGCGCTCGCCGCGGGCCCTGCCGGCCTCGAATTCCGGGATCTTTCCCCGCCAGACGCCGTAGGGGGTGTCCGCCACCAGGTAGAGGCGGCCGCCGGGCGCCAGCCAGGCTGCCATCTTCCGCACCGACGCGTCCACGTCGTCGCCAGCGAGGAAGTGGAGCACCCGGGAGCAGAGGATGGCACCGTACTTTTCCCGGGGAAGATCCATGTGGGGCAGGGCGCCGGGCACGAGCTCCAGGTTGGGCAGCAGGCGCCGCGGCACTTTGCCACGCAGGATTTCCAGGTGCCGAGGTTCAATATCGGAGGCGGTGATGAGGGCGCCGGCTTCCAGGGCGGGAAGGGTGGACACGCCGTAGGCGCAGCCCACCTCCAGCGAGTGCTTGCCCTGCTGCCCCAGCTCGCCGGCGTCCCGGATGAAGGCGTCGGCGAACCGGTCCCGGATCTCGAACATGAAGCCCGTGCCGTTCAGCGTGGCGACCATGCCGCCGCCGCTCCAGCCGGGCCGGGTCCCGGGCCGCCAGATTCCCAGGCGGCGGGCGCTGGACTTCAGGGCTTGGAAGAGGCTGGCCGCCGGGTTGTCCATGGCGTCGATCCTAACCCCCGGTTCCGGCAGGGAACAGCCACCGGGCCGGCTGTCACGCGGACGGTGCACCACGCGGTTTCGGGCGACGCGCGGGGCACTACTTATACTACCGGCCTGATAACGATGACTTCAGCCGACCCGTCGGGAGACAGCACGTTGGACAATAACGAGACCATCGAATACATCGGCGTGGCACTGCAGGTGTCCGTCAAGGGCGTGAACCGCTGCAAGGACCGGGCTTCCTCCCGGGAGCGCATCAACGAGAACATCCGCCGGATCGGCGAGTACACCACCACTGCGGCCAGCTTCCTGCGCTTCTTCTACGGCCTGCCCGTGAAGCTCGTGGCCCTGCCCGAGTACGCGGTGACCGGCTTCCCGATGAAGGAGTCGGTCCAGGAGTGGCGGGACCGGGCCTGCCTGGAGCAGAACGGCCCCGAGTACGAGGCGCTGGGCAAGCTGGCCCAGGCCAACAACCTCTACCTGTCGGGCAACGTCTACGAGATCGACCCGCACTTCCCCGAACTGTACTTCCAGACCTGCTTCATCATCGGCCCCAACGGCAACGTGATCCTGCGCTACCGGCGGCTGACTTCCTGCTTCGAGCCCACGCCCCACGACGTCTGGGACAAGTACCTGGATGTCTATGGCGAGGACGCGATCTTCCCCGTGGTGAAGACCGAGATCGGCAACCTGGGAACCATCGCGTCCGAGGAGATCCTGTACCCCGAGATCACCCGCTGCGTGGTCATGCGGGGCGCCGAGGTGATCCTGCATCCCACCAGCGAGCCGGGCAGCGCCGAGCGCACCATCAAGGAGACGTGCCGGCTGGCCCGGGCCATCGAGAACCAGGTCTTCGTGGTGTCGGCCAATACCGCCACCATCGACGACATCCCGATCCCGCCCTACACCTGCAGCGCCATGTCCAAGATCGTGGACTTCAACGGCCACATCCTGGCCGAGGCGGCCCAGGGCGGCGAGGCCTTCAACTCCAACGCGGTCATGGACATTGGCGCCCTGCGCCGTACCCGGCGCCGCACCGCGATGGCCAACGTCATGTCCCGCCAGCCTTTCGGGATCTACGCCAAGAGCTACGCCGACGCCCAGTACCACCAGCCCAACTTCCTGCTTCGGGACGGCAAAGTCATCGAGCCGCCGCCCCGGGACGCCTTCCGGAAGCGCCAGGAGGACAACATCGAGCGGCTGGTGAAGGCCGGGCTGCTCTAGCTGTAGGAGCGCCGACCGGCGCGACCGGAGTACCCCCGGCGAGGGGAAATTGGGGACATGCCTGATTTCCCGCCGCCGTAACGTCACCGTACATGGTCTCGGGAAATCAGGCATGTCCCCAATTTCCCCTGCCCCGGTCGCGGCGGTCGCCACTCCTACAGTAAACTCGCCGGACCAGAGCGGGAGTGCGACTGAATGTCTGCCATGACGACTGACCGACGTAGCTTCCTCAAGCACTCCGGCGCGGCCGCCGCGGCCCTGTCGCTCAAGTACATGCCCGGCGAGGCGCTGGCCCAGGCCGCCGCACCGGCGCCCGTCTACGGCGCCTGGGAAGACCTGATGCGCCGCAAGTGGACCTGGGACCGGGTGGTCCGGGGCAGCCGGGGCATCAACTGCACCGGCCACTGCGCCTTCAATGTCTACGTCAAGAACGGCATCGTCTGGCGCGAGGAGCAGCAGGGCGAATACGGCCGCTCCGGCGACGACACGCCGGACTACGGCCCGCGGGGCTGCCAGAAGGGCATGCGCCACGCCAAGTACATGTACGGCAAGCAGCGCGTGCTCTACCCGATGAAGCGGGTCGGTGCGCGGGGCGACGGCAAGTGGGAACGCATCAGCTGGGACCAGGCGATCGACGAGATCACCGACAAGTTCCTGGAGCACGCGACCGGGTCGGGCCCGGACTCCATCACCTTCGCCATGGGCACCCAGATGATCCTGAAGAAGGCCTCGTTCACGGCCTTGTTCCGCTTTGCCAACGTCACCGGCATCGTCATTCCCGAAACCTTCGCCGGCGTCGGCGACCTGCCGGTTGGTGCCTACATGACCCTGGGCGTCAACCTGCCTGGCGACAACATGGCCGCCGTGTACAAGTCGAAGTGCGTGCTGGTCTGGGCCGCCAACCCGGCGGCCACCCGGATCCCGGACGCCCACTTCTTCTGGGAAGCCAAGTACAACGGCACCGAGGTCGTGACGATCGCCCCGGATTTCAGCGCCACGGCGATCCATTCGTCCAAGTGGCTGAACCCGAAGCCGGGTACCGACACGGCCCTCGCGATGGGGATGGTGCAGACCATCATCCAGGACGGGCTGATCGAGTGGGACTACGTCCGCGAGCAGACCGACCTGCCGTTCCTGGTGCGGGTCGACAACGGCAAGTTCCTGCGCGCCAGCGACTTCCCGAATGCGGATGGCGAAAGCGAGGACCGGGCCGGCAAGTCCTTCTACGTCTGGGACGAGAAGTCGAGGAAGCCGGTGAAGGCGCCTGCCACCGGCTTCGGCGACCCGCCGGGCGCGCCCGTGCCGGCGCCCGCCACGCCGCCGTCCCTGGTCCTGAACGGGCTGAAGCCCGCCCTCGAGGGCCGCTGGAAGGTCAGGACGAAGACGGGGCGGGTGGAAGTCACGACTGTCTTCGCCAGGGTGAAGGAGCTGTGCAACCGCGACTACACGCCGGAGAAGGCCCAGGCCATCACGGGCGTGCACGCCGACAACATCCGCGCGGTGGCCCGCACTTTCGCGAAGTCCGGTGCCGGGATGATCTACGCCGGCTACCGGGCCTGCAAATGGCTGCACGGGGACAAGCTGCAACGGGCCTGGCTGCTGATGTGCGCCCTGACGGGCAACACCGGCCGCGAGGGCGGCGGCATGCAGACCACCCAGCTGTCGAAGAGTGACGGCTTCGCCAAGTTCGTCTTCGCCGGCGTTGGCCCGCGGGTGAAGGTGGCGGCGATCTCCATCTGGGACTACGCGAAGGGCGACGGCAAGGGCCTGAACGCGAAGACCTACGGGCAGGAGATGGCGGAGCACCTGGACAAGCACTACCGCCAGTCCATCAACAACGGCTGGCTGCCCGACTACGCGAAGACGCCCTGGAAGATGGCCTTCATGGCCGGCCACAACACGGCCAACTGGCGGGCCGCCGGCACGCGCTTCCGGGAGAACGTGCTGTCGAAGATCGAGACCATCGTGACGATGACGCCCGACATGAGCGTCACCGCCATGTACTCCGACTACGTGCTCCCCGTGCCGCAGCACTACGAGCGCCACGACTTCGTCATGGAGGGCCGCACGCCCTACATCCAGGTGCTGGACCAGGCCGTGGCCCCGCTCGGCGAGTCCGAGGACGACTGGTCCATCATGGCGCGCCTGGCGAAGTCCATCAGCGCCAAGGCGGCCGCCCGCCAGCTGCCGCCGGTGAAGGACGTGCTGTACGGCAAGCCTATCGAGCACGACTACAGCAAGGTCAGCGAGCTGTTCACGCTGAACGGCAAGATCCGGACCACGAAGGACATCGTCCAGTTCCTCATCGACAACTCCGAGGGAATCCCCAAGATCACCTTCGAGGAGCTGCGGCAGCGGGGCTTCGTGCGGGCCGACGACTCGGCCGACGTGCAGTTCGGCAAGAACTCGCCGTACAGCTACCAGGTGCTGGCCAGCACCCGGGACAAGAAGCCCTACGCCACGCTCACCGGCCGGCAGCAGTTCTACTTCGACCACGACTGGTTCCTGAGCGAGGGCGAGGCGCTGCCCGTGCACGTGGACCCGCTGGCCGTGAAGGGCTACCCGCTGCGGCTCACCATGGGGCATGCCCGGCACGGCATCCACAGCATGTGGCGGGACGATTCCCTGCTGCTCAGCCTGCAGCGCGGCGAGCCGGACATCTTCGTGAATCCCGGCGACGCCGCGAAGCGTGGCGTGAAGGACGGGGACCTGATCCGCACCTTCAACTCACTGGGCTCCTTCATCGCCATGGCCCATGTGAGCTCCAGCATCCAGTCGGGCTCCATGTTCATGTTCCACGGCTGGGACCCGATGATGTTCCGGGGCCGCCAGAACTTCAGCGGCGCCATCCCGACCTCCGGCCTGCTGAAGCCCACGTCGCTGGTGGGCGGCTACGGCCACATCGGCTACCGCTCGCCGGAGTACGTGCCCAACCAGACCTACCACGACCACACGGTCGATTTCGAGAAGCACGTACCGGCCGCCGGCACCGTAGGAGCGGCTTCAGCCGCGACCAACATCCTCGCCGCGTCCACCACCGGTAATTTGGAGAAGGTCGCGCCCTAAGGCGCTCCTACAGAGGCAAAAGAGCAATGTCCCGTCAGATCGCCATGGTCATCGACCTCAACAAGTGCATCGGCTGCCAGGCCTGCACGGCCGCCTGCAAGTCGCTCTGGACCGACGAGGAAGGCCAGGAGTACATGCTCTGGAACAACGTGGAGACCAAGCCGGGGCGCGGCTACCCGAAGGAGTGGGAGGCGAAGGGCGCCAAGTCGGGCTGGAAGAACGGCGCGCTCCAGTACGGCGACCTGCACGACCAGAACGACTTCGGCAGCGTACCGCAGCTGAACCACGAGGAGGTCTACTTCAAGGGCACCGAGGACCGGCTCCAGCAGAAGGAGCCCATGACCTACGGCGCGAACTGGGACGAGGACACGAGCTCCGGGGACTACCCGAACAACTACCACTTCTACCTGCCGCGCCTGTGCAACCACTGCACGAAGCCCGCCTGCCTCGAGGCCTGCCCGGTGCGCGCGATCTACAAGCGCGAGCAGGACGGCATCGTGCTGGTGGACCAGGACAAGTGCCAGGGCTTCCGGCTCTGCAACCGCGCCTGCCCCTACGACAAGGTGTACTACAACTACGTGAAGCGGAAGTCCCAGAAGTGCATCTTCTGCTTCCCGCGCGTGGAGGCGGGCGTCGCCCCGGCCTGCGCCCGCCAGTGCCCGGGCCGCCTGCGCTTCGTGGGCTACCTGGAGGACGCGGACGGCCCGATCGCGAAGCTCGTCTACCAGTGGAAGGTGGCGCTGCCGCTGCATCCCGAGTTCGGTACCGAGCCGAACGTCTACTACGTGCCGCCGATGCTGCCGGCCTCCTTCGACGCGGAAGGACGCTTCAGCGACGAGCCGCGCGTGCCCACCGAGTACCTGCGCTACCTCTTCGGCCCCGGAGTGGACCAGGCGCTGATCACGCTGGACGCGGAAATGGACCGGAAGAAGGAGGGCAAGCCCTCCGAGCTGATGGACCTGCTGATCGCGAAGGACTGGAAGTCGCTCTTCAACATCACGGACGTGCAGATCACCTCGTCCACCGGCGCCCCGACCTCGTAGGAGCGCGTTCACGCGCGACCCGCACACCGGCGCGCCATGATCCGTCTCCTCCACGTCGTCAGCTCCGCCCTGATGTTCGGCGTCGGGGTGGGCGCCTTCTGGTTCATGGTGACGACCGTCCGCTCGGGCAGTCCGGCCGCGATTGCCGTCACCACCCGCAATGCGGTCCGCGCCGAGTGGTTCATCGCGGCTCCTGTCGCCGTGATCCAGCCCACGACCGGCTACCTGCTCATGCTCCAGTTCGGGTATCCGCTGCAGTCCCTGTGGTTCTACGCCGTGGCGACGCTCTACATCGTCGCCGGCATGTGCTGGGTGTATCTGGTGAAGGCGGAGCTGAAGCTGCGGGGACTGGCGGCCGCGCACAGCGCGTCTCCTGCGCTGCCCGATGAGTTCGGCGCGCTGTTCCGTCGCTGGACGTGGCTCGCCGTCGGTTCCTTCGCGGGGGTGCTGGGGATCTTCTGGCTGATGGTGTTCAGGCCGGGGTTGTGAGACGGCCGGGGGCCGGCCGCCCGGTCTGGATAGGTGGTTATGGCGGCGCGCCGCCGCTGAATTGTGGCGTTGAGCACTGAGACGAGAACAGGACTAACCATGATCACCGGTGGCTGCTTCTGCGGACGCGTTCGCTACCAGGTCGCGTCGGCGCTCGGGCCGGGCCGCAGCTGCCACTGCTCCCGGTGCCGAAAGGCGTTCAGTGGCGCCGGGTCCGCCTACGCGGAAGTGACGCCGGGGTCGTTCTCCTGGGTTTCCGGTGAAGACGATCTGACGTATTTCGAGACGGGTCCCGGATGGGGCCTGTGCTTCTGCCGTCATTGCGGCACTACACTTTGTGGCACGGCTTCCGGAGCGGTGCACGGCGTGACGCTGGGAAGCGTGGACGGTGATCCTGGCGTCGGGATCGAGATGCACATCTTCGTCGGTTCCAAAGCCTCGTGGGATCACATTGGCGGGCATGCGCCCCAGTTCGAGGAGTTTCCACCCAGCCCATGAAGATCACCATTGAGACGATCATCAATGCCAGCATGCAAGCAGTCTGGGACGCCTGGAACACCCCGGCCGACATCCAGCGCTGGAACGCGGCCTCGGACGACTGGCACACGACCCGGAGCACCGTCGACCTGCGCGAAGGCGGGACGTTCCTCTCGCGCATGGAAGCAAAGGACGGCAGCGAGGGCTTCGATTTCGAGGGTACCTACACCCGGATCGTGCCCCACAGTGTCATCGAGTACCGGATGAGCGACGGCCGGGAGGTCAGGAACGAGTTCGTCGGGCGCGGTGGCGGCGTCGCCGTCACGGTCACCTTCGATGCCGAGACCGAGAATCCGGCCGAGATGCAGCGTGCGGGCTGGCAGGCCATCCTGGATAACTTCCGCCGGCACGTGGAGGCGAAGGGCTGAACTGGCCGTGGGGGTCGCAGCCATTACCGCGGGCGCCCCCGTGCGCATCGCCATCATCGGCAACTCCGGCTCCGGCAAGTCCACCCTGGCCCGCCAGCTCGCCGACGAGCGGCCCGAGGGCATCCTCGATCTCGACACCGTGGCCTGGGAGCCTGGCCAGGTGGCGGTGCCCCGCGAAGCCGCGGCCGCCGCCGGCGACGTGCGCGCCTTCTGTGCCGCCCGCGACGGGTGGATCGTCGAGGGCTGCTACGCCAGCCTGATCCAGGCCACTTTCGGCTACTCGCCCCTGCTGCTCTTCGTCGATCCGGGCCCGGAGGCCTGCCTGGCCAACTGCCGCCGCCGGCCCTGGGAGCCCCACAAGTACGCGTCGAAGGAGGAGCAGGACGCCCGGCTGGAATTCCTGCTCGACTGGGTGCGGGACTACTACTCGCGGGACGGCGAACTGTCGCTGGCGGGGCACCAGCGCCTGTTCGATGGCTACGCCGGTCCCCGGTTCCGGGTCACCGGCCCGGTATCCCAAGGCCTTCTCGCGGATATCCTGAAGCTGGCAGGATGAGGGCAGCGGGAGGGGAAGGGTCATGCGCTACCAGGGCTCGTGCCATTGCGGTGCCGTCCGGATCGAGGTCGAGGCACCCGAGACGATCACCTGCGAGGAGTGCAACTGCTCCATCTGCGCCAAGTCGGGCTATCTCCACCTGATCGTGCCCCGGTCGGCCTTCCGGCTCGTCAGGGGCGAGGACGCGCTGACCACCTACACCTTCAACACCGGCACGGCGAAGCACCGCTTCTGCCGGACCTGCGGCATCAAGGTGTTCTACATCCCGCGGTCCAACCCGGGCGGCTACGACGTGAACGTGCGGTGCCTGGAGCCGCAGCCAAGGCAGGTCATCGTCCGGCCCTTCGACGGCCGGCACTGGGAGGCCAACGCCGGGGCGCTGGCGCACCTGAGCGAGGAGGGGTAGCAAGGCCATGAACGTCGGAGACACCGCCGAAGCCGCATTCACGGTCGAGTCTGCCGACACGGCCAGGGCCCTCGCGATTTCTCCAGGGGATGAGTTCCCCGAGGTCTTCGCCACCTCCCGCATGATCGCGCTCATGGAACTCGCGGCGGCCCGGCTGATGAAGCCGGTGTTGAAGGCGGGCGAACTGTCGGTTGGCGTGTCGCTCAATGTGCGGCACACGGCGCCGACCCCCGTGGGGTCAGAGGTGCGGGCCGTCGCGACCTACCTCGGTCCTGCCCACAAGCTCTTCCGCTTTCGCGTGGAGGCCTTCGACGAGGCGGGCAGCATCGGCGATGGCGAGCACCAGCGGGCGATCGTGGCGACCGGGCGCCTGCTCGCCGGCGCCGCCCGGCGGAAGCGGTGACGTGACGGTGGATTGCGCCGTGGAGCCTGTCGTTGAGGGCGACCTGCCGGCAATCCGAAGACTGATCGAGGCCGCTGTCCGGCAGTCTGTCGCCGCCTCGGAGGCCGAGGCGCGGTTTCTCGTCGAGGATATCGGCTCGAGTCTCGACGGGTGGCGCGAGCACCCTGGGGACGCATTGCACCTGAAGGCCTGCAGTCCGGCAGGAATCCTCGGGGTCATTCTCGTCAAGGAGTACTGGAACCTCGCGAACCTGTTCGTCGACCCCGCCCACCAGGGCAGGGGCATCGGGCGTTGCCTGCTGGAGAAGGCATTGAACGAGTGCCGCGGGCGGTCACCGCGTGGCGCTGTCCTGGTCAATTCCTCCACCGTGGCGGCCCCGTTCTACCGGCGCCTGGGGTTCACGCAGACCGGGCCCGGGAAGGACCGGCCGGGCGGGTGCATCCCGTTCCGGTTCGATCTGTCGCGCCGTGAATGATGACACCGCCGCGCGCGCAGTTTCCCCACAGAGTCGGGACTTTCTCCTGAAGACGCCCGGCCTGGAGCAGGCAATGCTGCGCCTTCCCCAACCAGCCCCGGGCGGTCACGGATGCACGGCGCGTTCATTGCGTTCGAGTACGCCAGTGGCGTATAGTCGCCGTGCTGACGATCATCGAGTCGCCGCTGTTCTCGAAGTTCTGGCCCGAGTACTGGTCGGAGGAGGAACGGGGCGAGTTCGCTCTGTACCTGGCCTCAAATCCGGGGGCTGGCGCTCTCGTCCCGGGTTCCGGCGGTTGCCGCAAGATCCGCTGGACGCGCGCGGGTTCCGGAAAGCGCGGTGGCGTTCGGGTGATCTACACGACGCGCCTGGCTCGCGGCGCGGTGGTTCTGCTGGTCATATACGCAAAGAGTACGCGCGACAGCATTCCCGGACATGTGCTGCGCAGGATTGCAGAGGAGATGGGTGATGCGACTGAGTGACAGGCAGCTCCGGGCCAGGGATGCCAAGCGGAATATCGGCAAGGAGTTGCTCCAGGCCATCCGCGACGTCAAGGCGGGCCGGCACGGTGCCCGCTACCAAGTCGGGGCCAACGAGATCATCGCGGCTCGCCTGAAGAGCGGATTGTCGCAAAGCGAGTTTGCGGCGGCCCTGAACATCTCACCGCGTACCCTGCAACAGTGGGAGCAGGGCAGGCGGCAGCCTTCCGGAGCTGCGGAGACCCTTCTGAGGATCGTCGCCCGGCATCCGGAAGTCCTTCGGGAAGTGATGTCGGTGTAATCGTGCCTCGTAATGCCTAGCGCCGCTTCGCCGTGGCGATCAACTGCTCCGCCCGCGCCGTCAGCGCGGCGTCGCCCGTCGCCAGGCTCAGCGCCTTCCGCCCCATGCTCTCCGCCTGGGCGAAGTCGCCTTCCTTCAGCCGGATGTCGCCGAGCTCGAGCCACAGCACCGGCTGGCGGGGCTCGATGCGCAGCGCCCGCTCGATGGACGCGGCGGCCTGCTCGTAGCGCCCGGCGGCCTGGTGGCCCCGGCTCTGGGTGAGCAGTGCCTGGCTTGCGGAACTGACGGGTGGTGCGGTGCGCGGCGCCGGGAGCGGCTCCGCGGGCGCGGGGGGCGTTGTCTCGATATCCGGCACCGGGCGAATCACGGCGACAGTCGGCGGCGGGGCAGGCGGCGCGGTGGAGGGCACCGGCGCGCGGGTCGACGGCTGCGGGCGTCCCATGTCCGGCGGCACGCAGCCCGACGCCAGCATCGCCACCAGAACAGCGGCGAACCAGGCAGGCAGCGGCCCGCCCCTCGCCCAGGTTCTCAGTTCAGCAGTCCCCGCAACCATTGCATGCCCTGTTCCGCGACGCCTTGCAGGCTGTCGAGACCGGAGCCGCACAGGGGATTGGGCGGCACGACGGTCCCGACGGGCAGCGGCAGCGTCACCGGGTCGCCGCAGCCGTTCCCGGCCATCATGCCAGTGGCGAAGTCGAATGGCACATCCTGCAGGCCCTCGGCCGGCATCGGCTCGTAGCCCGCGTCGCCGTAGCCGGCCACGAGGCGGGCCCACACCGGCAACGCGCCCGAAGCCCCGGTGAGACCCGTCGGGGAGTTGTCGTCGGCTCCCACCCACACCACCGTCACGTGATCGTTGGTGAAGCCCGCGAACCAGCTGTCCCGCAGGTCGTCCGACGTGCCCGTCTTGCCCGCCACCACCAGTCCCGGCGGCAGCCAGGTGCGGGCCACGCGGCCGGTGCCCCGTGCCACGACCTGGGTCAGGGCCGCATTCAGTTCCTGTACGGCGGCCGGTTCGGCCGCGCGGTTGATCTTCAGCCGGTAGCGCTCCAGCGGCTTGCCGTCCGTGTCGAGCACGGCGCGCACGGCCTTCAGCGGCGCGCGGAAGCCACCGTTCGCCAGGCTGTTGTAGACCTGCGCCACTTCGATCGGCGCCATGGCGACGGAGCCGAGCAGCATGGACGGCAGGGCGCGCGGTGCCTGCTCCAGGCCCAGGTCCTTCAGCAGCGCCGCCACGCGCTTCGGTCCCACGTCCATGCCGAGGCGCACGGTGGGCGTGTTCAGCGATTCCGCCAGCGCCCGCACCGCCGGCACCGGCCCGCGGTAGGTCTTGTCGTAGTTCTGGGGCGACCAGGTCTTGCCCGTGTCCAGCTTGAGCGTGATCGGCGCGTCCTCGAGGATGCTCGCCGGCGTGTAGCGGCCGGATTCGAAGCCGGCCAGGTAGACCACCGGCTTCACCAGCGAGCCGATGGGCCGCTTCGCATCGAGCGCGCGATTGAAGCCCTTGAGGCGCGCATTGCGCCCGCCCACGATGGCTACCACATCCGGCGTCTGGGTGCCGGTGACGACGATCGCGCCGTCCAGTTCGCTGCCCTTGTTGCGCTGCTTGCGGTTGCGTTCCAGCCCGGCGAGGCCTTCCGCCAGTTGGCGCTCGGCCAGCGACTGGATGCGCGGGTCCAGCGTGGTCATGATGCGGAGGCCGGCGTTCTGCAGGTCTTCTTCCTTGTAGTCCGCACGCAGCTCGCGCCGGACCAGGTCCATGAACGTGGGGTTGTAGCTGGCGAAGTTGATCGCCGCGCCCTTCACTCCCAGTTCCCGGCGCCTGGCACGCTGCGCCTCTTCGGCATCGACCACGCCGAACTGGGCCATCAGGTCCAGCACCATGTTGCGGCGTTCGGTGGCGCGCGCCGGGTTGCGGCGGGGATCGTAGTAGGACGGACCCCGCACCACGGCGATGAGGAGCGCGACGTCCTGGGCCTGCAGCTCCGCGAGGGGCCGGCCGAAGTAGAACTGGCTGGCCAGGCCGAAGCCGTGAATGGCCCGGTCCCCCGCCTGGCCCAGGTAGATCTCGTTGACGTAGGCGTTGAGGATGTCGGCCTTCTCGAAGTGGAGTTCCAGCAGCACGGACATCAGCGCCTCGCGCAGCTTGCGCGTGAGCGTCCGGCGATTGTCCAGGAAGTAGCTGCGGACCAGCTGCTGGGTGAGGGTGCTGCCGCCCTGCTCGATCTCGCCGGCGCGGACGTTGGCCCACATGGCCCGCGCGATGGCCTTGAACGACACTCCGCCGTGCTTGTCGAAGTTGCGGTCTTCCACCACCTTGAGGCCGTCGAGGAGCATGGCCGGCACGTCGTCCGGGCCGAGCACGATCCGGTCCTCGCCGTGGGTCGTGAAGATGTTGCCGATGAAGGGCGGGTCGAGGCGGATCAGCGCGATGTCGTTACCCCGGGCATCGGCCAGCGCCGACACCGTGCCGCCGCTGAAGCTGATGCTCACGCGCCGCGCCGGCTCCGGCCCGTCCCAGAACCGGAAGGGTCGCGTGTGGACGGCGAGGCGCTGGCCGGTGCGGATGAATGTCCCCTGCGTCCCGGCGGTTGTCGTCGCCGCGTAGCCGAGGGACGTCAGTTCGCGCTGCAGGTCGTCGGGGGTCAGGCGCAGGCCCGCGTAGATCTCCAGGGGTCGGGCGTAGACCTGGGCGGGCAGGTCCCAGCGCCGGCCCTCGAACTGGCGGACGATCTGGCGGTCTAGGAGGGCGACGTAGCCGGCGGCGACGGCCAGGATGGCCCCGGCAGCCACGCCGAGCCCGACCAGCACACGCCGCGAGAGGTAATGGCGCAACCCGCGCCGGGACTTGCGTGCCAACCGCCGTCATCCATCCGGGGGAACGCGGAGATGGTAGCACCGGGTCCTGAATGGGGCCTGTAGGAGCGGCTTCCGCCGCGACCGGGAGCACTGCCGGCGAGAATCGAGTCCGCGAGTCTCTCGCCGGCAGTGCTC
>JAEUQA010000080.1 GCA_016789845.1 Chromatiales bacterium | reverse complement strand
GCAACCTGTGCACTGCCAAAATTAGGCATGTCCCCATTTCCCGAAGCCGCTCCTACTCAAGTCCCAGAGTGGAGGGCGGAACCTCGTCCAGCAGCTCGAGAATGCGGCCGCCGCCGCGCGCCACGCAGGTCAGCGGCTCGTCGGCCACCACGACGGGCAGGCCGGTCTCTTCCATGAGCAGCTTGTCGATGTGCCGGAGCAGTGCGCCACCGCCCGTGAGGACGATGCCGCGCTCGGCCACGTCGGCGCCAAGTTCCGGTGGCGTCTGTTCCAGTGCCTGCTTCACGGCCTGGACGATGCCCTGCAGGGGCTCCTGGAGCGCCTCCAGGATCTCGTTGCTGTTCAGGCTGAAGCTCCGGGGAACGCCTTCCGACAGGTTGCGACCCTTGACGGAGATCTCCTTGACCTCGTCGCCGGGGAAAGCGGAGCCGATTTCCTTCTTGATGCGCTCGGCCGTGGACTCGCCGATCAGGATGCCGTAGTTCCGGCGCACGTAGTTGATGATGGCTTCGTCGAACTTGTCGCCGCCGATGCGCGCCGAGGCGGCGTAGACGATGCCGTTCAGGGAGATCACGGCCACCTCGGAAGTGCCGCCGCCGATATCGAGCACCATGGAGCCCCGGGCCTCGTGGACCGGCATGCCGGCGCCGACGGCGGCCGCCATGGGCTCCTCGACCAGCCACACCTTGCGGGCGCCGGCGCCCTCGGCCGATTCCCGGATGGCCCGCCGCTCCACCTGCGTGGAGCCATAGGGCACGCAGACGATCACCCGCGGGCTGGGGCGGAAGTAGCGGCCGGGCAGCGCCTTGCGGATGAAGTGCTGGAGCATCTTCTCCGTCACGGTGAAGTCGGCGATGACGCCATCCTTGAGCGGGCGGATGGCCGTGATGTTGCCGGGCGTGCGGCCCAGCATGTTCTTGGCCTGCAGGCCCACGGCTTCCACGATCTTGCCGCCCCGGCCGGGTTCCTCGCGGATGGCCACCACGGAGGGCTCGTCGAGCACGATGCCCTGGCCCGCCAGGTAGATCAGCGTGTTCGCCGTGCCCAGGTCAATGGAAAGATCGTGGGAAAAGTAGCCCAGAAGCCGTTTCAGCATGGCTGTGTCAGCATGGCTTACTCATGAATGGCCGCGCCCGCGAGAGTGCCCCGTAGAAGCGCGGTAGCCTAGCAACGGGGGTCAGATTCCACAACAGCGGTGTATGATTCCGGCCGCGGAAAAACCGCGCCCTGACTCACACTTTCACGGGTTGTCCGGCCCGGACCTGCTCAAGGGTTGATCAAGCACGCCGCCATGAAGCTCACCCGCCAGAACGTCGAGCACATCGCTCACCTTGCCCGGCTCGAAATCGGCCCGGAGGAAATGGACGGCGTGGTCGAGAAACTGGGCCGGATCGTCGCTTTCGTGGATCAGCTGCAGGCCGCCGATACGAGTGCCGTCTCACCCATGGCGCACCCCATGGACATGAGTCAGCGCCTGCGGCCCGACGAGGTCACCGAAACCGATCACCGGGACCTCTACCAGCGGAACAGCGAGGCCGTACAGGACGGCCTGTACACCGTCCCCCGGGTCCTGGAGTAGGAGCGGCGACCGCCGCGATCCTGTCCCGATGCTCCCCCCACGCCCCACCATCGCCGAGCTCTCCCGGGCCCTGCACGACCGCCAGGTCAGCAGCCGGGAACTGACGGAGGCGGCCCTCCACCGCATCGATGCCGCCAACCAGGCCCTGAACAGCTTCATCACCGTGATCCCCGAGCTGGCCCTGGCAGCCGCTGGGGCGGCGGACGCCCGGCTCGCCCGGGGCGAAGGCGGGCCGCTCACCGGCATTCCCTTCGCCCACAAGGACATCTTCTGCACGGCCGGCGTCCGCACCACCTGCGGCTCGAGGATGCTGGCGGACTTCGTCTCGCCCTACGACGCGACGGCGGTCGAGCGGCTCGCTGCAGCCGGCATCGTCACGGTGGGGAAGACGAACATGGACGAGTTCGCCATGGGCTCGTCCAACGAGACCAGCTGGTTCGGCCCCGTCCGGAACCCGTGGGACCGCGGGCGCTCGCCGGGCGGGTCGTCAGGCGGGTCCGCCGCCGCGGTCGCGGCCGGGCTGGTGCCAGCAGCCACGGGCACCGACACGGGCGGCTCCATCCGCCAGCCGGCGTCCCTGACCGGCATCACCGGCTTCAAGCCCACCTACGGCCGCGTGTCCCGCTACGGCATGATCGCCTTCGCCTCCAGCCTGGACCAGGCGGGGGTGCTGACCCTCACGGCCGAGGACGCCGCCCTGCTGACGGGCGCCATGGCCGGTTTCGACCCCCGGGATTCCACCAGCGCCGACCTGCCGGTGCCGGACTATGCCGCGACCCTGGGTGCGCCGCTCAAGGGCCGACGGATCGGGGTGCCGAGGGAATTCTTCGATGCGGGGGTGGAGGCCGAGTCCGCCGCGGCCGTCCGGGAGGCGCTGAAGGTCTACGAGCGCCTGGGCGCCACGCTGGTCGAGCTGTCGCTGCCCAGCCTGGCCCTGTCGGTGCCCACCTACTACATCGTCGCGCCGGCCGAGTGCTCGTCCAACCTGTCGCGCTTCGACGGCGTGCGCTTCGGCCACCGGCATGCCGGCGCCACCACCCTCGAGGAGCTCTACAAGAAGTCCCGGGGCGAGGGCTTCGGCGCGGAGGTAAAGCGCCGCATCCTGACTGGCACCTACGTGCTGTCGGCGGGCTACTACGACGCGTACTACCTGAAGGCCCAGAAGGCGCGGCGCCTGATCGCCGACGACTTCCGCCGGTGCTTCGCGGACGTGGACGTGATCGCCGGCCCCACCGCCCCGACGCCCGCGTTCCGCCTCGGGGAGAAGGTGGACGATCCGGTGCAGATGTACCTGAACGACATCTACACCATTCCCGTGAACCTGGCCGGCCTGCCGGGCATGTCAGTGCCCTGCGGCTTCTCGGGCGGGCTCCCCGTGGGCCTGCAGCTGATCGGTCCCCATTTCGGCGAGGCCGCGTTGTTCAATTTCGCGCACGTGTTCCAGCGCGAGACGGACTGGCACACGAAGGCGCCGCCCGCATGACCTGGGAAGTCGTCATCGGGCTCGAGATCCATGCGCAGCTCGCCACGCGCAGCAAGATCTTCTCCGGTTCGCCCACGGCCTACGGTGCGCCGCCCAACACCCAGGCCAGCCTGGTGGACCTGGGCTACCCGGGCGTGCTGCCCGTGCTGAACGCCGAGGCGGTGCGCATGGCGGCGCGCTTCGGCCTGGCCATCGGCGCCACGGTGGCGCCCCGGTCGGTGTTTGCCCGCAAGAACTACTTCTACCCGGACCTGCCCAAGGGCTACCAGATCAGCCAGTACGAGCTCCCCATCGTCCACGACGGCAGCGTCACCATCCCGCTGGAGGGCGGCGGCACGAAGTCCGTGCACGTGATCCGGGCGCACCTGGAGGAGGACGCCGGCAAGTCGCTCCACGAGAACTTCGCCGGGCTTTCCGGCATCGACCTGAACCGGGCCGGCACGCCGCTGCTCGAGATCGTGTCGGCGCCGGACCTGCGGTCCGCGAAGGAAGCGGTGGCCTACATGAAGAAGGTGCACCAGCTGGTGCGCTACCTGGGCATCTGCGACGGCAACATGCAGGAAGGCTCGTTCCGGTGCGACGCCAACGTGTCCGTGCGCCGCGCCGGCGCGGAGAAGCTCGGCACCCGCACCGAGTCGAAGAACCTGAATTCGTTTCGCTTCCTGGAGCGCGCCATCCTCTTCGAGGTGGAGCGGCAGATCGAGGTGCTGGAGGGTGGCGGCACGGTCGTCCAGGAAACGCGCCTCTATGACCCGGACCGGGACGAGACCCGCCCGATGCGGAGCAAGGAGGAGGCCAACGACTACCGCTACTTCCCCGACCCGGACCTGCTGCCCGTGGAGCTGGACGAGGCCTTCATCGGCGAGATCCGGCGGACACTGCCGGAGCTGCCGGACGCGAAACGGGAGCGCTGGGTGCGGGAGTACGGCCTGAAGGCCGATGCGGCCGAGGTGCTCGCCGCGGATCCCGACGTGGCGGCCCTGTTCGACGCGCTGGCCCGGGAGTCGGGCCAGCCGGTGGCGGCTGCCAACACGCTGCAGAGCCAGCTGTTCAGCCTGTTCGGCCCGGAACGATCACCGGCCGGCGTCAACGTGGCCGCGACCGCCGCCATCCTGCGCCTGGCGGCGGAGGGCGTTATCGCCCGCAGCAGCGCCAAGGCGCTGGTCGAGGAGTTTGCCTTCGTGGCGGCCGCTCCCGACATCGGACAGCTGGTGAAGGACCGGGGCCTCGCGCAGATCAGTGACAGCGGCGCCCTGGAGGCCATCGTGGACCAGGTGCTGGCGGCGAACCCGGCGCAGGTGGAGCAGTACCGGGCCGGCCAGGGCAAGGTGCTCGGCTTCCTGGTCGGCCAGATAATGAAGGCGAGCGGCGGCAAGGCCAATCCCGCTCAGGTAAACGAACTGCTGAAGAAGAAATTGCAGTAGCCAGAGGCACCGGGTTTGGCAT
>JAEUQA010000056.1 GCA_016789845.1 Chromatiales bacterium | reverse complement strand
AAACCCGGTGCCTCTGGCGTGGTTTTAAAGCAACGCGGCGATCGCGTCCCGTTCCTGGCGCAGCTCGTCTTCCGTGGCCTTCATCCGCTCCCGGCTGAAATCGCTGATGGCGAGGCCCTCGACGATCTCGTACTTGCCCTTGGCGCAGCGCACCGGATAGGAATAGATGATGCCTTCCTTGATGCCGTAGCTGCCGTCGGAGGGCACGGCCATGCTGACCCAGTCGTCGCCCGGCGTGCCGAGCGCCCAGTCGCGGATGTGATCGATGGCGGAGGAGGCCGCCGAGGCCGCGCTCGAGAGACCGCGGGCCTTGATGATGGCCGCGCCCCGCTGCTGCACGGTGGGGATGAAGTCGTCCTTCACCCACTTGGCGTCCACCAGCTCGCTGGCTCGCCGCTCGTTCACCAGGGCGTGGCTGATGTCGGGGTACTGGGTGGCGGAGTGATTGCCCCAGATCGTCATGCGGCTGATCTGGCTCACGTGGGTGCCGGTCTTCGCGGCAAGCTGGGCCAGGGCCCGGTTGTGATCGAGGCGGGTCATCGCCGTGAAGTTGGCGGGATTGAGGCTGGGGGCGTTGCTCTGGGCGATCAGCGCATTGGTGTTGGCAGGGTTGCCGACCACCAGCACCTTCACCTGGCGGCTGGCGTGCTGGTCCAGCGCCTTGCCCTGGACCGAGAAGATCTTCGCGTTGTCCCGGAGGAGGTCCGCCCGCTCCATGCCGGGGCCCCGGGGCTTGGCGCCCACCAGCAGCGCGTAGTCGGTGTCCTTGAAGGCCACGTCCGCCTGGTCGGTCGCCACCACGCCCTGGAGGGTCGGGAAAGCGCAGTCCTCCAGCTCCATCACCACGCCGTTCAGGGCCGTGAGGGCCGGCGTGATCTCCAGCAGCTGGAGGATCACGGGCTGGTTTGGCCCGAGCAGCTGCCCGGAGGCGATGCGGAAGGCGAGCTGGTAGCCGATCTGCCCGGCGGCGCCCGTGATGGTGACTCTCGCGGCTTTGGTCATGGGTGGTCCTCGGTTCGGGGCGCGGATTCTAACCGGCACTGGGCTTTAAAGCACCCAAAGGCAGGAGCGCCTTGACGCGCGACCGGGAAAATGGGGACAGATTTATTTGGCCCGACGGCCAGCCAAATAAATCTGTCCCCATTTTCCCGGTCGCGGCTGAAGCCGCTCCTACTTCTTGGCGGCCTTGAAGGCGCGCAGCTGCTCGTTGAAGGCGTTGGCGGTGGCTTCCATGGCATCGACGGCGGCGTTGTATCGCTTGACGTGGAGGGCCCTGGCCTCGGGAGTCTGCTGGTCGACGGGCAGCGCAGCGGCGTCGGCGTCGAGGCAGGCCGTGTAGGCCTCCATGTTGGCGAGGTACTGCTTCACGGCGGCGCTGGCGGCGGTGATCTCCTCCTGGGTGGCGCTCTTGCCCTGGGGAATCTTCACCTCCGCGGGGTACTCGCAGGCGGCCTGGGCCGCAGGCGAGAGGCAGGCGGCCAGGACCATCAGGGCAAGCGGGTTGGGGCGGCGCATGAGAAAGGCTCCGGTGTGATGAGGGCCGAATTATGCCGCAGGGTCAGCCCCGGGCGAACAGCGGCCGGTAGCGGCCGGCGCCACCCCCCTGGTCGATGACCAGGTCCCGGAAATCGTCCGCCGCCATGGCGCGGCCGAAGAGCAGTCCCTGGGCATAATCGCAATTCAGTGCCCGCAGGAAGCGCAGCTGCTCCTCGGACTCCACGCCCTCGGCGACCACCTCGAGCTTCAGGCTGTGCCCCATCTCGATGATCAGCGCCACGATCGTCGCCTGGTCGTGGTCGGTGGTCGCATTCTGGACGAAGGACTGGTCGATCTTGAGCGTGCTGATCGGGAACTGCTGGAGCGCGCTCAGGGAGGAATAGCCGGTGCCGAAGTCGTCGATGGCCAGGCGCAGGCCCAGCCGGTGCAGCTCGTGGAGCAGGTGCAGGGTGCGCTTGGGATCCTCCATCAGCGTCGTCTCGGTGATCTCCAGTTCCAGGGCGTCAGGCGCGACCCCGTGCTTCGCGTAGATCGCCTGGACCCGACCGATGAAGTCCCGCTGCTTCAGCTGGCGCAGCGACAGGTTCACCGACACGCGGCCCGGCCGCGCCGGCGTCAGCGCCCACTTCTGGTAGTCCGTGCAGACCCGGTCCAGCACCCACTCGCCGATCTGCAGGATCAGGTTGCTCTCCTCGGCCAGGGGAATGAACTCGGACGGCAGCACGATGCCCCGGTCGGTCAGTTCCCAGCGCACGAGCGCCTCGGCGCCGGCGATCTTCCCGTCCCGGAGGTCTACCTTGGGCTGGTAGTGCACGCGCAACTCGTTCTTCTCAAACGCCTTGCGAAGCCGGCTCTTCAGCATCAGGCGCTCGACGGCGGCGGCATTCATGTCTGCGTGATACACCTCGAGGGCGCCACCGCCCTGGCGCTTGGCCCGGTACAGCGCGGCATCGGCGTTGCGGATGAGGTCGATCACGTTGTTGCCGTCGGTCGGGTAGAGGGCGATGCCGGCGCTGGTGCTGATGTACAGCTGATGCCCCTGGTACTGAAGTGGCTCGGTGATCGTTTCCTGCAGGAGGCGCGTGGTGGCCACCACCTCGGCCCGCAGGTTGCGGGTCGGGTCCAGGTTGTCGAGGATGACGCCGAACTCGTCACCGGCCAGCCGGCCGATCACCGACGAATCCGGCAGGAGCGCGCGAAGCCGGTCGGTCAGAGTTTCCAGGCAGACGTCTCCGGCCGTGTGGCCGAAGGTGTCGTTGATCTCCTTGAACTTGTCCACGTCGAGGTAGATCAGCGCCAGCCGGTGATTGCCGCGTCGGGCCCGCGCAATCGCCCGCTGCAGCAGGTGCTGGAACTGCATCCGGTTTGGCACCTTGGTCAGCGAGTCGATGCGCGCGAGATACCGGATGCGCTGTTCCGCGATCTTGCGCTCGCTGATGTTGCGGGCCGTGAGCACGTAGCCGCGCAGGGCGGGATCGTCCGCCGTGATCTCGGCGCAGGTGTACGACACGGGCACCTCCTCGCCCGCCGCATTCACCAGTGACGTCTCCCGCGTGCGGGCCTTGGTGTCACCCAGCGTGAATGCGGCGCGCTGGCCCTCGCCCACCAGGCTCGCCAGCTGCTGGCCGCGCAGCTCGCTCGCGCCCTGGCCCAGCAGCCGCTCGGCCGCCGGATTTGCCCGCGTGATCGTGCCGTCGGCGCGCGTCAGCAGGACGGCGTCGCTGATGCTGGCGATCACCTGGCTCAGGTAGTCCCTGGAACTCGCGGTGGTCCGGAGGCTCAGGCGCAGCCGGTCCAGGGCGTCCGCGAGCGGCTCCGCATCGCCCGTGCCCGCGCCGCTGATGGCGACGCCGAGGTCGCCCTGGGTCAGCCGCTCCACCGCCCGGGCCAGGTCGTTGATCGCCCGCTGGCTCCGGGCCAGCCGCGTGCGCAGCACGAGGGCCAGGATGACGAGCGCAACCAGCAGGCCGAGCAACACCGCGGCCAGGCTTACGGGAGTGACGGTGCCGCTGTCGGCCGCCAGTGCGGGGCTGGTGGCTGCGATAGCCAGGCCGGAAATCGCTGGATCGAGGCTTGTGCGGGGCTGCATTCTTGTTTTTCGGCCCTCGAGGGTCCCTAGCATGACGAGGGACGGGGGCCCGGACAAGCCGGACGAGGCCTCCGGCCCCCGGTTCCGGGTTCAACTGTGGGCGGGCGCACGGCCGGCCGGGTATGGGCGGGGTTTAGAATGCCCGGGTGGCCCAGAGAAGCGCGCTGATCGTCGACGATTCCCGGACCGCCCGCGAGGGCCTCCGGCGCATGCTGGCGGATCACGAGCTTCGTGTTGAGACGGCCGAGTCGGCCGAGGCGGCGCTGGAATACCTGACCGCCCACCGGCCCGACGTGATCTTCATGGATCACATGATGCCGGGCATGGATGGCTTCCAGGCGGTGAAGGCCATCAAGGAGAACCCCGCGACCGCCACCATTCCCGTGATGATGTACACGTCCCAGTCGGGCGAGCTCTACGTGGGGCAGGCGCGGGCGCTCGGTGCCGTGGGTGTCCTCCCCAAGCAGATCAAGCCCGTCGAGGTCCGGGAAGTGCTGCATTCCCTGCACCTGCTCCCGGGCGATGTGGCGCCCATCCCCGCGAGGCGGGCCGGCGACCTTCCCGGGACGTACGGCGTGGAGTCGGTCAACGAGCCGGCCGACTGGTCCGACCTCCATCGCTGGCTCCAGGAGATGCTGGCGGACCACAACCGCGCGCTCCGCGCCGATCTCGAGACCACGGTCAGCCGCGTCCTGGTCGAGCGCCTGCCGCCGGCTGGCGAACCCGCGAGGCCGGCATCCCGCGTGCCGTTCTGGCCGGCCGGAGCGCTGATCGCGACGCTGGCCATCGTCGCCGCAACATTCGTCTGGCTGCACCTGGATTCGGAAGCCAGGTGGCGGGCGGTTGCCCGGCAGAACATGGGCCTGCTCTCGGAGCTGAACGCCCTGCGGGCCGGTGACGTGCTGGCGGCCAGCAGCGCCGTGGCGCGGCCGGCTCAGGGCGCGGCGGAAGGCGACGCCCGCAATGCGGGTCCCGTATCTTCCGGCGTGGCGGCGGCTCTCGAGTGGAGCGTCAACCAGGGCGCCAGCTATCCACCGGATGCCCTCCCTTTCGACGACGTGCGCCTCGGCAAGCTCACCGGCCTGCTCGACCGCCTGCGAGCGCTGGATTTTCGCGGCACGGTGCAGCTCGATGGCCACGTCGGCGATTTCTGCATGCGGCGCATGGCCGACGGCTCTTGGGCGATGGCCGCCGATGACCTGCCGATGTCCCGTTGCGAGCGCATCGGCCTGCCACCGGACGAGGCCCGCACGGAGTCGGCGCGGCAGTCGGTGGCCTTCGCGAACTACCTGGCCGAGCTGGCCGTGACGGGCGGGCCGATTCGCGTGGACCTCGAGCCAATGGGGAATTCCCGTCCCCTGGTGCCGTATCCGCTCGTCACCGATGACATGAAGGCGGGCGAGTGGAACCTCGTGGCGCGCCAGAACCATCGCGTTGAAGTGAGGCTTGCCGCGAAACCGCCCGCCGAGTGACAGCGAAACACAGCTCCATGATGACGACCGGTTTCACCCCGCCGCGACTGCTGCGGCACGCTGACGTGCAGGCGGCGCTGGCCAACAGCGTTTGGCGCCGCAAGCTGGTGCTGGGCGAGGCTGACAGCCTGCTGGCAGCCGCCGAAGACCTCATCATCGAGTGCAGCGATGGCGTCCGGCTCACGGCCCAGCACACGCCGCCCCGGCGGCCGAACGGCCGCGTCGCGATCCTCCTGCACGGCTGGGAGGGCAGTTCGCGTTCGCTCCACGTCGTATCGGGCGCCGACCGGTTGTGGCGGGAGGGCTTCCGGATCGTCCGCATCAACATGCGCGATCACGGCGATTCCCAGCACCTGAACCGCGGCATCTTCCACTCCTGCCGCCTCGACGAAATGCTGGACGCGGTCCGCTGGGTCCGTGACCGCTTCGCGGGCGAGCCGCTGTACCTGGGCGGCTATTCCCTCGGCGGCAACTTCGCGCTGCGCATTGCGGCGGCCGAGGGCCCCGCCCTCGGGCTCGCGCGGGTCGTTGCCATCTGCCCCGTGCTGGACCCGGAGGAGACCATGGAGGCGCTGGACTCCGGGTCGGTGATCTACCGGCAGTACTTCATCGGCAAGTGGCGCCGCTCGCTGGAGCGGAAGGCCCAGGCCTTCCCGGACCTGTATGACCTCGGTCCGCTCAACCGCTTCCGCTCGCTGCGCGACATGACCGAGTTCTTCGTCACGCGCTACACGGAGTTCCCCGACCTCGTGAGCTACCTCCGGGGTTACGCGATCACCGGCGAGCGCCTGGCCGGGCTCAGTGTCCCCGGATCCATCCTGCTGGCCGACGACGACCCCGTCATTCCCGCCGACTCGGCGGTCCGGCTTGCCCGTCCCGCAGGACTCACCATCGACCGCTCCCGGTGGGGCGGTCATTGCGGCTTCCTGCTCGATTACAGCCTGCGGACCTGGTCCGACGACTACCTCGTCCGGCAGTTCTCGAAGTAGGAGCGCCTCCAGGCGCTCCTACTCCGTGTAACCGTAGCTCAGCCGGTCGATGTCGAC
>JAEUQA010000049.1 GCA_016789845.1 Chromatiales bacterium | reverse complement strand
CAACAACAAACCTGCCCCGGCCAATGTGTTGGGCTCTTTGGTTTGTGGTGGCCAAACAAACAAACCAAACCCCACAACTAAGTGTCCGGTACCTTTTTCAGGCTTTTCCGCAGCCCCAGCCGTCGGGCTGGCCGCCATGCTCGCGGCCCAGGCGCGCCACCTGCTTCTCCAGCGCCACGATCTCGGCATACAGGGGCACCATGTTCACCGTCAGCCTGGCCTGCCACTTGCTGGTCTTCTCGTAGCGGGCCGCGCTCGCGCGGATCTCGGGTCCCAGGTCGGCCTGGTTGACGAAAGCCTGGGCCTGCTCCTTCGTGTCGAAGATCAGGAAGAAGTCCACATCCCGGGCCACGGTGAGATCGTCGCCCTGCTCCTGCATCAGCCGCAGCAGCTCGCCAGTTTCGTCATCCGGGAACACGAGGCTCATGATTCAACTCTCACGGTGAAGCCCCGGCACACCGCCGCGAGCTTGTGGCCATCGGGGTCCCGCACGTAGGCGGCGTAGAAGTCAGGCTGATACTGGGGCCGCAGGCCCGGGACGCCTTCTGAGCTGCCGCCGAACCGGACCGCCGCCGCATGGAAGTCGTCCACCTGCTGCCAGCTGCGGGCCTTCAGCGCGATCATGGAGCCGTTGCCGGCCGTGGCGGCCCGCTTGTCGAAGGGCGGGCAGACCCAGAGCGCCAGCTCCCGGGCGCCCTTGTCCTCGTAGATTCCCCAGCCCGCCCAGCCGTCCCAGCCGGGCTCGTCCTGGACGAAACAGCGCCGGTGGGCCAGCGCGGCCATCACGGGATCGTAGAAGCGGATGGCGCGCTCCAGGTCGTTGGTGCCGAGGCAGAGGTAGGCGAACATGGCTACTCGACGATGACCGCCGTCCCGCTGGCCGACACCATGAGCATGCCGTTGTCCCGGCCGAGCACCTCGTAATCCAGGTCCACGCCGACCACGGCGTTGGCCCCCAGGGCCTGGGCCTTCTCCTGCAGTTCCTGCAGCGCGATGTCCCGGGCCCTCTGCAGCTCCCGCTCGTAGGTGGCCGACCGGCCGCCCACCAGATCGCGGATCCCCGCAAACAGGTCCTTGAAGATATTGGCGCCAAGGATCGCCTCGCCCGCCACGATGCCGCAGTAACGGGTGATGCGCCTGCCTTCGATGCCGGGGGTGGTGGTGATCTGCATGGGTTCAGGCCTTCCTTCGAACAGCCCGTCCGGGGGCTGATGGCGGTGCCATACCCCTATCTTCGCCCTGACAACGGGCTTTTGCCTACCCGGGTCGACGGGCTTGCTGCGGGAGCGGGGAGTGGCCGGGGTCGCGCCTGAAGGCGCTCCTACACTGGAACTACTCGACGGTAACCGACTTCGCCAGGTTCCGCGGCTGATCCACGTCTGTCCCGCGCAGGATGGCCACGTGATAGGCCAGGAGCTGCAGCGGGATCGTGTAGACGATGGGCGCCTGGAGGTAGAAGACGTGCTTCGGCATCTTGATGACGGTCACGCCGTCGCTGGACTCGAAGCCCGAATCGGGGTCCGCGAAGACGAAGAGCTCGCCGCCCCGGGCCCGGACCTCCATGAGGTTGCTCTTCAGTTTCTCCAGCAGGTCGTTGTTCGGCGCCACGGTGATCACGGGCATGTCCGCATCCACCAGGGCCAGCGGGCCGTGCTTCAGCTCGCCGGCCGGGTAGGCCTCGGCGTGGATGTAGGAGATCTCCTTCAGCTTCAGTGCACCCTCCATGGCGATGGGGTGGAGGACGCCGCGGCCGAGGAACAGGGCGTGGTGCTTGTCGGCGAAGCGCTCCGCCAGCTTTTGCATGACGGGATCGAGGACGAGGGTCTTCTCGATCAGGCCGGGGATCTCGATGAGGCGCTGCACGAGCCCGCGCTCCCGCTCCGCGTCGGCGGTGCGGTGCTTGGCGAGGGCAATCACGAGCATGGTCAGCGCCGCGATCTGGGTGGTGAAGGCCTTGGTGGAGGCCACGCCGATCTCGGGGCCGGCGCGGGTGAGCATCACCAGCTCGGACTCGCGGACCAGCGAGCTCTCCGGCACGTTGCAGATGGCCAGTGAGGACAGGTAGCCCGCCGACCGGGCCAGCCGCAGGGCCGCCAGGGTGTCGGCGGTCTCGCCGGACTGGGAGATGGTGACGAACAGGGTGTTCTTCGGCACCACCGGGTTCCGGTAACGGTACTCGCTGGCGATGTCCACGTGGCAGGGCAGGCGGCAGACCTGCTCGATGAGGTACCGGGCCACGGAACCCGCGTGGAAGCTGGTGCCGCAGGCCACGATGTGCACGGCCTCGACGCGGCGGAAGATCCCGGTGGCGCTGGGGCCAAAGGCGGCCTCCAGCAGCTTGCCGTTGGCGACCCGCTCCTCGAGCGTCTGGGCCACTGCCCGGGGCTGCTCGTGGATCTCCTTCAGCATGTAGTGGGGGTACTGGCCCTTCTCGGCCGCGTCGGCGGAGAGTTCGCTCTCCTTCACCGGGCGGTGGGTAACCTTGCCGTCCTTGTCGAGGACCCGCACGTGGCTGCGGTGGATCTCGGCCACGTCGCCTTCCTCCAGGAAGATGAAGCGGCGGGTGACCGGCAGCAGCGCGGAGACGTCGGAGGCCACGAAGTTCTCGTTCTCGCCGAGGCCGACCACCACGGGGCAGCCGCAGCGGGCGAGGATCAGCTGGCCGGGGTTGGCCTCGCTCATCACCACGAGCGCGTAGGCGCCTTCCAGCTCGTGGACGGTGGCCTGCACCGCCTCGAAGAGGTTCGGGGTCTTCTTCAGGTGGTAGTGGATCCGGTGGGCGATCACCTCGGTGTCGGTATCCGACGTAAAGGCGTAGCCCAGGGACTTGAGCTCGTCACGCAGCTGCTCGTGGTTCTCGATGATGCCGTTGTGGACGATGGCGAGGCCGTCGTGGGAAATGTGGGGGTGGGCGTTCTTCTCGCTGGGCACCCCGTGGGTCGCCCAGCGGGTGTGGGCGATGCCGATGTTCGACTTGAGGGGCTCCGCGTCCAGCGCGGACTGGAGCTCGGCGACCTTGCCCATGCGCCGCTGGCGCTGGAGGTGGCCGTTGGTCAGGACGGCGAGGCCGGCGGAGTCGTAGCCCCGGTATTCCAGGCGGCGCAGGCCCTCCATGAGGATGGGGACCACGTTGCGTTCAGCGATGGCTCCAACGATGCCGCACATGTTCGTTCATTATCGCTTAGGGGGGCGGTACGGGGGGAATTTTGCCCCGGAAAGGGGTTACCAAGCTGTAACCCAGGTCCCGTTTTGAGAGGCACCGGGTTTGGCAACTGGGCATTTGGGGGGGGGTGGCCCCCCCATTTGCAGATGCCAAACCCCGGGCCGCGGTCAACCCGCCCCTTTCCGGC